>DASRIS010000168.1:0-47566 GCA_035649895.1 Micromonosporaceae bacterium
TGGACAGCCTCGCCCGCTACCGCGGCCTGGACAGGCTCAGCCGTAACCGTCCCAGCCTCGTCTTGGACAGGATCAGCCGTAACCGTCCCAGCCTCGTCTTGGACAGGATCAGCCGTAACCGTCCCAGCCTCAGCCTCGACCGGGTCAACCCCAGCCGGCTCGACCTCGACCGTTCCAGCTTCAGCGTCGACCGGCTCAGCCTCAACCGTCCCGGCCTCAGCCTCGACCGGCTCAGCCTTGACGGTCCCAGTCTCGGCGGGAACGGTCCCTGCCTCGGCCTCGACAGTCTCAGCCTAGGCAGAGACAGGATCAGCCTCGGCAGAGACAGGATCAGCCTCGGTCTGGGCATCTACAGGGGGAGACACGGCAGTCTTTTGGGACACAGAGTCACCTCATGATGAGAGGAATCTAGGTAGCCACCCGTCCGGAGCGGGCGGGAAGTAGATCAGCCTGCGAGCCTAGCCAGCCGACGGCAGCAACAGGTGTGTGTACTGTGGACTTTGACCGTTCGGATGATAGGCTGTCGCTTTGCCGTGTAACGGTTTGCTGGCGGCCCTGTCTACTGTGGGTGCTAGCTGCTGCAGCCGGCGTCCACTGCCGGCAGGCGCTGCGTGGACAGTGCCGGCCAGGCCTGCACCGCGCAGAACGGGGCACACTGATGGGCCCCGTCCGCCCCGCGGGTGGCGACGTGGACGCAGCACTGCGCCAGCCGTTCCTCGACCATCGTGGCGATGTCCATGAAGGGCTTGACCGTGATGCGCTTGACCCGTTCGCCGAGCAGCCGGCGCAGCCGCCCCGCGCCGCCGGGCAGGGCCGGGGAGGCGAGCGCCAGCAGGGTCGAGATGCCGAGGTCACAGCTTTCGCAGACGGCCCGCCACAGCTCCCCCACCCGGGGATGCGACAGCGACGACTGCTCGGAGAGCAGCCCGAGCAACGACTCCTTCACGACCACTCGCAGCCGGGCCGGCAGGTCGGTGTCGGCTATGCGGTTGGCCAGCACGTCCGGCGCCAGGTCCAACCAGGACAGCAGCCGCTCCGTGCCGACTAGGGCGGTCAGCGAGCGCCACTGCCCCGCGTCGTCGCGCAGCAGGTAGCCGACCGAGCAGCAGTGCGGGTGCGAGCACGGCAGGGCGGTCAGGTCGCGCCAGGTGACCAGGCCCCCGGTCTGCGGCTCCAGCCGCGCCAGGACCCCGGTGTGGGTCAGCCGCTCCATCCAGTCGATCGGCCCCGACCGGCCGGAGCCGAACTGCGGCTGCACCGACACCCCGCCCACGTACGGCGTGTCGAGCGCCCGCTTCACCACCGCGCCGATGTCGCCGTCGTTGACGCCGAGCGCGGCGGTCATGGTGAGCGTGGTGAAGATGCCCCGCCCGGAGAGCCGGTCCACCGCCAGCTCTTTCATCCGGGTCAGGTCGGCGCCACGGTGGTGCCGGCTGGCGTCGGCCGATGGGCCGTCGTACTGCAGGTAGACCTCGACCCGCTCGCGGTGGCCGGCGAGCAGGTCCAGCAGGGCGTCGTCGCGGGCCAGCCGTACGCCGTTGGTGTTGACCAGGATCCGCACCACCGGCCGGGCCGCCAGCTCGGCCAGCAGCTCGCCCAGGTACGGGTAGAGCGTCGGCTCCCCACCGGAGAGCATCAGCACGTCGATGCGCCCGTTCTCCCTGGCCAGCCTGGTGTCCACGCTGGACAGCACGGCGGCCAGCGGGGCGAGACCGGTCAGTGCGGGAGAGGAGTCGGTGAAGCAGGTGGGGCAGCGCAGGTTGCAGCGGTCGGTGAGGTCGGCGAGCAGGATGCAGGTGTGCTGGGTCTGCATCTCTGGCAGCCCGTGCAGGTACGCCGCTGGCACCGGGGCGAAGTTGCCGGGCCGGTCCGGCACGTGCGCCTTTGTCGGCGCCGTCCACTGCTCCAGGTAGCGCAGGATCTCGTACGACTCGTCGTAGAGCGTGCGTACGAGCCCGTGGCTCGGACAGCCACGTTCCAGCCATACCCGTTCCCGACCGGCGTCGCCGGGCCGGCCGGCGCCGCCGGGCCGGACAGCACTGTCGGGCCGGACAGCACTGTCGGGCCGGACGGCGAGCCAGCCGGAGAGCCGGGCCACCTCCGGCAGCGCACGATCCGGCTGCTCGGCGTGGCAGTGCGGGCAGAAGGCGTTGACGTAGCGGTGGATCCGGTCGCCGCGCAGCGGCATCCCGGCACCGGCCGCCGTCACACCGCACCGCCGGTCGGTTGCAGAGCCCAGATACAGACGCCGAAGCCGACCACGGGGGTGACCATGAGCCCCGCCGCCCACCCGATGATCACGCCCAGGCCCAGCCCCCGGTCGCCGCGGGTCACCAGCAGCACGCTGGCGACCAGGCAGGCCACGAAGAGCAGCACCTGGCCGCCGAGCGCGACCGCCAGGCCGGTGCCGACCGCGTCGTAGTCCTCGTTGCCGAGCGCCGCGCCGATGGCCACGCCGAGCACCACGGTGAGCAGGTGGCCGGCGACAGCCGCGCCAACGCCGACCGCAATGCGGGAGCTGCGGATCGGCGGCGAGCCGGACGGCGGGGTGGCCGGTGGTGTCATGGCCGGACCTCCTGGCTGGCTGGGCGGAGCACCTGCGCGTAGGTCCCGAGCCGCCACTGCCGCACCAGGTGCCAGGCCAGCAACGGAAGGCAGGCGAGCAGGAACAGCTGGGGCCGGGTCAGGCCCAGCGCGGCGACCTCGTTGCCGCGGACGAGCTCGACCGCGAACCGGAAGACGGCGTACCCGGCGAGGTAGAGCTTGAAAAGCTCGCCGGGCGCGTCCAGCCGGTCGCGTAGCAGCCGCAGCGCCAGGAACGCGGCCAGGTGGAACAGGATCTCGTACGCGAACGAGGGGTGCAGCCCGACGCCCGGCACGGCGCCGGGGATGGCGACCGCCTCCCGCGGGGTCAGCGTGACCGCCCACGGCAGCGTGGTCGGTGTGCCGGGCAGCTCGGAGAGCAGGCAGCCGACCCGGCCCACGGCCATGCCCAGGGCCACCGCTGGTGCGAACAGGTCGCCGGTGTGCTCGCGGTAGCCGATGAGCCGCTTGGCCACCAGCGCGCCGAGGTACGCGCCGACGAGGCCGGAGAGGATGCTGCGGTTGCCGTAGAGCCACTGCTCGGCGAGGGATGCGTTGTCGCGCGGGTCCAGGTGCTGCGCCCAGGTGCCCAGCTTGGCCAGGACGGCCCCGCCGGCCAGCGCACCGGCGACCACGGCCCACAGCCGCTCGTCGGCGGCCCGGCCGCGCTCGCGCCAGTACCGCACCTCGCGGTGGAACACCCAGCCGGCCACGGCGATGCCGAGCGCCACGCATGCGTCGTGCGTGCGGATCGGCGCTCCGCCCACGGTGGCCAGCACCGGCAGCACGGGCGCAGCGTACCGCGCGCCACCGGCCGTGGGTTGCAGACGGTCATCTACTCACTTTGCGGAAAACCAGTCATAAAAAGTGGCCGTTTTGGTTTCCGTCGCAGGTCAGCGGGTACGGCATTGGTAGCACCGCAGTCGATCCATTAGGAGGTATCGCGGTGGACAGGTTCGAACCGTGGAGCTACCGAGAGACGACCGGTTATAGCACCGGTACGGACCTCGTTGGCTACGACGTCGAGGCCACTGACGGTGGCATCGGCTCGGTCGACGAGGCTACGTACGACGTCGGCGGCAGCTACCTGGTCGTCGACACCGGGCCGTGGATCTTCGGCAAGAAGGTCATGCTGCCCGCTGGGACCGTCTCCCGGGTGGACTCCGCAGACCGCAAGGTGTACGTCGACCGGACAAAGGAGGAGATCAAGAACTCTCCTGAGTTCGACGCCGACATGTACCGCACGCCGGACTACCGCGACAAGGTGGGTGGCTACTACGACGACACCTACCGCAACCGCTCCGGCGGTGCCTACCCGCCGATCGCGTAACAGCACGGCAGGTCAGGCATGATTCCAGCCGGCGGGGCTTCGGCCCCGCCGGTTGCTTCGTACCCGGTTGCTTCGTACCTGGGCTTTCTCAGCCCGACCGGTCGCCGCGGGCGGCCAGCCGCGGATAGCGGCTAGCCTCGATGCGTGCGCCGCCACCTCTCTTTCTCCGCCGTCTTCAACTTCCGCGACCTGGGTGGCTACCCGGGACTGGCCGGGCGCCAGGTGGCCTGGCAGCGGTTCTACCGGTCGGACTCGCTGCACCGGCTGACCCCGACCGATACCGAGACGTTCGCGGCGCTCGGCATCCGCACAGTGCTCGACCTGCGCCGGCCCGCCGAGGTGGCCCAGCAGGGGCGGGTGCCGGACCAGCCCGGCCTGCGCTACCGCAACGTGGCACCGGAGCATCCGCCGTGGCTGCCGGAGTCGTACGACCCGGCCGTCGGCGTCACCCGCTACCTCGCCGACCGCTACGCGGAGCTGGCGGAGCAGGGTGCCACCGCGTTCGCCGCCGCGGTCGCGGTGGTCGCCGACGCCGACGCCGCGCCACTGGTCATGCACTGCGTCGCGGGCAAGGACCGCACCGGCGTCCTCGCGGCGCTCATCCTCGACCTGCTCGGCGTCGCCGACGAGGACATCGCCACCGACTACGCGCTGACCAGCATCGGGGCCGCGAGGTTCACCGAGTGGCTGCGCCGCAACGACCCGTCTCCGGCGAGGCAGGCGCCGCCGCCCGACTACTACGTCAGGACACCGCCCGAGGCGATGTTGACCTTCCTGGCCGAGCTCCGCGACCGGTACGGCTCGGTCGAGCGGTACCTCACCGGCGCCGGGCTCGCACCCGACAAGATAGAAACTCTTCGTGATCATCTGCTCACATAGCGACACGAGCAGCGCTCGATCCGGCGTATAGCGCCGCGTTCGACGCTATTCGTGTCCCGGCGGGCTGACCCGACAGCCCGCCGGGCTCTCACGTCGGGCTCAGATCCGGGCTCGCCCGCCGGGCTCTCAGATCCGGGCTCTCACGTCGGGCTCGCCCGCGGGTAGCCCGCCGCTCCGGCTCAGCGCACCCGGAACACCCAGCCGTGGTCGTCGGCGACCCGACCACGCTGGATGTCCAGCAGGTGCTGCCGGAGCCGGGCGGTGAGCTGGCCCGTACCGCCGTCGCCGACGGTGAGCTCGCCGTCGTCGGAGCACACGTGTCCGATCGGCGTGAGCACCGCCGCGGTCCCGCAGGCGAACACCTCGCTCAGAGCGCCGCTGCGCGCGTCGGCGCGCCACTCGTCGTACGACACCGGGCGTTCCACGACCCGGTGACCCATCTGGGTGGCGAGCGTCATGACCGACTCACGGGTGATGCCGGCCAGGATCTCGCCGCTCAACGGCGGCGTGACGAGCGTGCCATCGGCGTACCCGAAGAAGATGTTCATCCCGCCCAGCTCGTCCACGTAGCGGCGCTCCACCGCGTCGAGGAAGACGACCTGCTCGCACCCGTACTCGAGGGCCTGTGCCTGGGGCAGCAGCGAGGCGGCGTAGTTGCCGCCGCACTTGGCCGCGCCGGTGCCGCCAGGCGCGGCGCGGGTGTAGTCCCGCGAGACCCAGACCTTCACCGGGCGCACCCCGCCGGCGAAGTAGGAGCCCACCGGCGAGGCGATGAGCACGTAGAGGAACTCGGCAGAGGAGCGCACGCCGAGGAAGCACTCGGTGGCGAACATGAACGGGCGCAGGTAGAGGCTGGCCTCGTCCGCGTCGGGGATCCACGCCTCGTCGATGCGGAGCAGCTCGCACAGCGAGTCGACGAACACGCGCTCGGGCAGGGCCGGCATGGCCATCCGGGCGGCCGAGCGGGCGAAGCGGCGGGCGTTGTCGTACGGGCGGAACATGGTGATCCCGCCGTCGGCCGCCCGGTATGCCTTGAGCCCCTCGAAGATCTGCTGGGCGTAGTGCAGCACGGCCGATGCCGGGTCAAGCAGGATCGGGCCGCGGGCCTCCACCCGTGCGTCGTACCACCCCTTCCCCTCGGCGTACCGGACCGTCACCATGTGGTCGGTGAACACCCGGCCGAAGCCGAGGTTGTTCATCAGCGCCTCACGGTCGGCGGTGGTCGCCGGCTGCGGGTTCGGGCGGATCTCGAAGTCTAGGCTCTCGCCGCCGTTCATCACGCCTACCTTCGTGTCACATCGTGGGATGGTTCCTGCAACTTACCCCGAGCATCGTCGACCTTGCAGGGGCAGGATTCTCCATCTCCACATAACTACGCAACGAGCGAGGACCGCTGGAAACGTAGGCCGTGGGACCCCTCCGAGCTACCGGTGGCGGCACCGGGGCGCTGGGCCATGCCGCCATGCGGTTCACCGGCCGGACCCACCGCTGTCAGGCGACCGCGGTCGCCAGCCGCTCGCCGACGGCGACCGTGCGCAGCGGGGCGCCCGGCGTACGCCCGGCCAGCTCCGCGGCGACCGCGGCGGTCACCCGCTGCGCCGCGCCGGGCTCGCCGAGGTGCTCCAGCAGCAGGGCCACCGAGAGTACGGCGGCCACCGGGTCGGCCACGCCCTGGCCGGCGATGTCCGGAGCCGAGCCGTGCACCGGCTCGAACGTGGAGGGGAACCGGCGCGGCGGGTTGACGCTGGCGCTCGCCGCCAGCCCGATCCCGCCGGTCACCGCGGCGGCGAGGTCGGTCAGGATGTCGCCGAACAGGTTGTCGGTGACGATCACGTCGTACCGCTGGGGCCGGGTCACCAGGCCCATCGCCGCCGCGTCGACGTGCTGGTACTCCGTGTCGACATCCGGGTGAGCGGCGGCCACCTCGGCGAACGCCCGCGCCCACAGGCCGCCGGCGTGGGTGAGCACGTTCGTCTTGTGGACCAGCGTGACCCTGCGGCGCTCGCGCGCGGCGGCCCGGGCGAACGCGTCCCGGACCAGCCGCTCGACGCCGTACCAGGTGTTCAGGCTCTCCTCGGTCGCCACCTCTGCCGGGGTGCCGCGGTGCAGCACCCCACCGGCGCCGGCGTAGAGGCCCTCGGTCCCCTCCCTGACCACGACCAGGTCGATCCCGTCCGGGCCGGGGGCCGCCAGCGGCCCGGTGGTGCCCGGCCAGAGCCGGGCCGGGCGCAGGTTCACGTACTGGTCGAACGCGAAGCGCAGGCGCAGCAGCAGGCCCCGCTCCAGCACCCCGGGCGGGACCGCCGGGTCACCGACCGCCCCGAGCATGATGGCGTCGTGAGCGGCCAGCTCGGCGAGGACGGAGGCGGGCAGCACCTCCCCGGAGCGCAGGTAGCGGGCTGCGCCAAGGTCGTACCCGGTGGTCTCGACACCCGGCAGCGCCGCGCGCAGCACGGTCACCGCCGGCCCGACCACCTCCGGCCCGATACCGTCGCCGGCGACCACCGCGACCCGCGCCACTCCGCCTCCTCGACTCGCTGAGCCGCCTCCTCCTGAGCCGCCCGCCGAGCTGAACACCCTGCCGAGCTGAACCGCCTCCGTGAGCCGTCTCCTCGGTAGCCGGCGAGAGGCCGGCGCGGCCACCGTGGGTGAGGGCCCGCCATCCGTGCGGATGGCGGGCCCTCTATGCACCCGAGGCGGTCACGGCCGCCGGCCACGCCACCCGAAGACGGGCCGGCGGCTGCGGACCGATCCGCACGCTATCCTTCATCAAGTACGGACCGCAAGCGCAACACGCCGTACGGTCACTGCGGTGCATCCGTTCGGCGCGGTCAGTCCCTGCTGAGGTCCAGTCCCGCTGAGGGCCAGTCCCGGCTGGGGTCAGTCACCGCAGAGGTCGACGGTGCTCCACGCGGTCGCGCCGACCGCAGTGGCCGCCTGCGCCAGCAGGTCCGCGCCGACCGGCGTGTCGACGGTGAGCGTCATCAGCGCCTCGCCCCCAGCCTCCCGCCGGCCGACCTGCATGGCGGCGATGTTCACGCCGGACGCGCCCAGGATCGACCCGATCGTGCCGACCACCCCCGGCCGGTCCACGTAGCGGAAGAACAGCACGATGCCGTCGGCGTCCAGCTCCAGCTCGAAGCCGTCCACCTCGGTGAGCTTGAGCGCCTCCCGGTGCGTGGTGGTCAGGATGGTGCCGGAGACGCTGACCGTACGGCCGTCGGGCAGCACGCCGCGCAGGGTGACCAGGCTGTGGTAGTCCGGCGAGTCCAGGTAGCGGCTCAGGTGCACCTCGACGCCGCGCTCGGCGGCGAGCAGCGGGGCGTTGACGTAGGTCACCTGCTCCTCGACCACCGCGGCGAACAGCCCCTTGGTCGCGGCCAGCTTCAACACGGACACGTCGTGCTCCGCGATCTCGCCGCGCACCTCGATGTTGACGGTCGCCGCGACGCCGCCGGCCACGGCCGTGAACACCCGGCCCAGCTTCTCCGCCAGCGGCAGCAGCGGGCGTACCTCCTCGGCGACCACGCCGCCGGCCTGCACGTTCACCGCGTCCGGCACGAACTCGCCCTGCAGCGCCAGCTTCACGCTGCGGGCGACCGCCAGCCCGGCCTTGTCCTGTGCCTCCAGAGTGGACGCGCCGAGGTGCGGGGTGGCGACCACGGAGTCGAACGCGAACAGGGGCGAGGCGATGCACGGCTCCTTGGCGTACACGTCGATGCCGACACCGGCCACCCGCCCGTCGGCGAGCGCGTCGGCGAGGGCCTGCTCGTCCACCAGCCCGCCCCGGGCCGCGTTGATGATCCGGACACCGGGCTTGACCAGGGCGAGCTCGCGGGCGCCGATCAGCCCCACGGTCTCCGGCGTGCGGGGCAGGTGGATCGAGATGAAGTCCGACTCGCGCAGCAGGTCGTCCAGCCCGACCAGGCGTACCCCGAGCTGGGCTGCGCGGGCCGGCTGCACGTACGGGTCGTACGCGAGCAGCCGGGTGCCGAAGGCGGCGATCCGCTGCGCGAACAGCACCCCGATCCGGCCAAGGCCAACCACGCCCACGGTCTTGCCCTGCAGCTCCACCCCGGTGTAGCGGGACCGGTCCCACTCCCCCGCCTTGAGCGCCGCGGACGCGCTGGCCGTGTGCCGGGCGACCGCGAGCAGCAGCGCCACCGCCTGTTCCGCGGCGGAGACGATGTTGGAGGTGGGCGCGTTGACGACCATCACCCCGCGCGCGGTAGCCGCAGGAACCTCCACGTTGTCCAGCCCGACCCCGGCCCGGGCGATCACCTTCAGCCGCGGGGCGGCGGCGATAGCGACCGCGTCCAGCTGGGTCGCGGACCGCACGATCACCGCGTCCGCCTCGGGCAGGGCGGCCAGCAGGTCCTGGCGGTCGGTGCCGTCCACGTGGCGCACCTCGAAGTCGTGCGCGAGCACGTCGAGGGCTGCGGGGGCAAGCTCTTCGGCGATGAGTACGACAGGAGTCACGGTCATCCTTGAGGCTGGTCGCGCGGGTGCGCCGCCGACACGGACCGGGCGGAGCGCAACGGTGCGCCCGCATGTCTACCCCCGGGATGGTACGGGGTCACCGCGGGGAACCGGCCGGCCGCCGCCAGAGGGTGACATCCAGCACCCCTGCGCACCCGGCACCCCTGCGGCGCGGCCTCGGCACCCGGCGCGCCGGCACACCACGCCGCTATGCCCGCTCGGTGGCCGGGCGGCTCAGCCAGCTCATCATCGCGCGCAGCCGGCGGCCGGTCTCCTCCATCGGGTGCGCCGCCGCCTCAGCGCGCCACTTGGTGAAGCTGGGGCGGCCGGCGTCGTCCTCGGCGACCCACTCGCGGGCGAACTCGCCGGAGCGCACCTCCGCCAGGAGCTGGCGCATCTCGTCCTTGACCCGGGCGTCAACGATGCGCGGGCCGCGGGAGTAGCCGCCGTACTCGGCGGTGTCGGAGATGCTGTGGCGCATCTGGGCGATGCCGCCCTCGTACATGAGGTCCACGACCAGCTTCAGCTCGTGCAGGCACTCGAAGTAGGCCACGTCAGGCGCGTAGCCGGCCTCGGTGAGCACCTCGTACGCCGCCTGGACCAGCGCGGTCACGCCGCCGCAGAGCACCGCCTGCTCGCCGAAGAGGTCGGTCTCGGTCTCCTCGGCGAAGGTCGTGTGGATGGCGCCGGCCCGGGTGCCGCCGATCGCCTTGGCGTAGGAGAGCGCGAGCGGCAGCGCCGCCCCGGTGGCGTCCTGCTCGACCGCCACCAGCACGGGCACGCCCTTGCCGTCGACGAACTGCCGCCGCACCAGGTGCCCGGGGCCCTTGGGGGCCACCATGCAGACGTCCACGCCGGGCGGCGGCTGGATGAGCCCGTACCGGATGTTGAGGCCGTGGGCGAAGAGCAGCGCCTTGCCGGCGGCGAGTGAGGGGGCCACCGCCTCGGCGTAGACCGCCCGCTGGGCGGTGTCCGGCACGAGCATCACCACCAGGTCGGCCGCTAGGCAGGCGTCCTGCGGCGTGGTGACCGGCAGCCCCTGCTCCTCCGCCTTGGCGCGGCTGCGCGAGCCCTCCGGCAGGCCCACCACCACCGCGACGCCGGAGTCGCGCAGGGACAGCGCGTGCGCGTGCCCCTGGCTGCCGTACCCGAGCACGGCCACCTCCCGGTCCGTGACCAGGGACAGGTCGGCGTCGTCGTCGTAGTAGACCTGGGTCATCACGGTCCCTTCAGGCAGCGGCACGGAGCACCGGGCCGGTGATCGAACGCGAGCCACGGCCGATCGCCACCAGGCCGGACTGCACCATCTCCTTGATCCCGTACGGCTCGAGGTCGCGTAGCAGGGCGTCCAGCTTGTCAGCGGTGCCGGTGGCCTCGATGGTGAGCGTCTCCGGGGCGACGTCCACTACGCGCGCCCGGAACATCCGCACGGTCTCCAGTATCAGCGACCGCGCTGCCCGGTCGGCCCGCACCTTGACCAGCAGCAGCTCGCGCTGCACGCTGGCAGCCGGGTCCAGCTCGACGATCTTCAGCACGTTGACCAGCTTGTTGAGCTGCTTGGTCACCTGCTCGAGCGGGGACCCCTCGACGCTGACCACGATCGTGATCCGGGAGATGCCCGGCAGCTCGGTCTCGCCGACCGCGAGCGAGTCGATGTTGAAGCCGCGCCGGGAGAACAGCCCGGCCACCCGGGCCAGCACGCCCGGCTTGTTCTCCACCAGTACGGAGAGCGTGTGCTTGCTCATCGCGTCCTTCCGCATGCCGTGGCTAGATGTCGCCGTCAGTCGGATATCGCCGTCAGTTAAATGTCGCCGTCAGTTAGGTGTCGCCGTCGGTCAGATGTCGTCGTCGAAGACCGGGCGCATGCCCCGGGCGAACATGATCTCGTCCTCGCTGGTGCCGGCGGCGACCATCGGCCACACCATGGCGTGCCCGCCGACCACGAAGTCGACCACGACCGGAGCGTCGGTGACCGCCATCGCCGCCTCGATCGTCCGGTCCACTTCGCCGGCCGTCTCGCAGCGCAGCCCTACGCAGCCCAGCGCCTCGGCGAGCTTGACGAAGTCGGGCACCCGCCGCTGCTGCCCGGGGCCAGTGCCTGAGCGGCCCTGGTCAGTGCCTGAGCGGCCCTGGTCAGCGGCTGCTGGGCGGCGCTGCTGGCGCGAGAGGGCCTGCCACGGCCGTACCATGCCCAGGTCCCCGTTGTTGATCACGGCCACCTTGACCGGAATGCCCTCCAGGGCACACGTGGCCAGCTCCTGGTTGGTCATCTGGAAGCAGCCGTCCCCGTCAATGGCCCACACGGTACGGTCCGGCCGGCCGACCTTGGCGCCCATCGCGGCCGGCACCGCGTACCCCATGGTGCCGAGGCCGCCCGAGCTGAGCCAGGTGTACGGCCGCTCGTACGAGATGAGCTGCGCGGCCCACATCTGGTGCTGGCCCACCCCGGCCACGTAGATCGCGTCCGGGCCGACGATGTGCCCCAGCCGCTGGATGACGTACTGGGGGGCGAGCGTCCCGTCGGCGGGCTCCGCCCAGCCGAGCGGGTAGCGGCGGCGCAGGTCGTCCAGCTGTGCCCACCACTCGTCGAGCCCGGCCCGCCGCGCCCCGGCCTGCTCGACGTACGGGCGTGCGGCCGGCTCGGCGGTGACCGCCGCGACCAGATCCTCGATCACGTGCCGGGCGTCTCCCACGATCGGGACGTCGGCCACCCGGTTCTTGCCGATCTCGGCGGGGTCGATGTCGGCGTGGATGACCGTCGCGCCAGGGGCGAAGCTGTCCAGCCGCCCGGTCACCCGGTCGTCGAAACGGGCGCCGAGGGCCACGACCAGGTCCGCCTGCTGTAGCGCGTACACCGCGGCAACCGTGCCGTACATCCCGGGCATGCCCAGGTGCTGCGGGTGCGAGTCGGGGAAAGCCCCCCGCGCCATCAGCGTGGTCACCACCGGGATGCCGGTCAGCTCGGCCAGCCTCCGCAGCTGGTCGGCCGCCCGCGCCTTGAGCACGCCGCCGCCCACGTAGAGGACCGGCCGGCGGGCGGCCGTCATCAGCCGCGCAGCCTCCCGCACCTGCTTGCCATGCGGGTGCAGGGTCGGCCGGTACCCAGGCAGGTCCAGCACCGGCGGCCAGTCGAAGGCGGCCTGCTCCTTCAGCACGTCCTTCGGGATGTCGACCAGCACCGGGCCGGGCCGGCCGGTGCCGGCGAGGTGGAACGCCTCGGCCAGCACCCGCGGGATCTCCGCCGCCGACTGCACCAGGTAGTTGTGCTTGGTCACCGGCAGCGTGATCCCCTGGATGTCGGCCTCCTGGAAGGCGTCCGAGCCGATCGCTCCCCGCGGCACCTGCCCGGTGACCGCCACGATGCCCACCGAGTCCATGTACGCGTCGGCGATCGCGGTGACCAGGTTGGTGGCGCCAGGACCGGAGCTGGCGACGCACACCCCGACCCGGCCGGTCGCCTGCGCGTACCCGGTCGCGGCATGCCCAGCGCCCTGCTCGTGGCGGACCAGGACGTGCCGGACCCGGGAGCCCAGCAGCGGGTCGTACGCCGGCAGGATCGCCTCGCCCGGGATGCCGAACACGACCTCGACGCCGAGCGCCTCAAGGGACCGCACCAGGGCGCCAGCGCCGGTGCTCGGCGCCCCGGCCGCTGGACCGCCCACCTTCGCCCCGCCCACGTCCGCCGGGCCCGCAGCCGCCGGGCCCGCAGCCGCTGGGCCCCCTGCGGTCGTATCGCCGGCAGGTGCACCACGGGTGGACGCGCCAGCCTCAGGTGTCTCCGGTGCCGGGCCGGTGCCGGCGGTCGCGCCCGTGACGCCGTTCCCGCCGGTGGCGCTCGTGCCGGCAGTGGCCGACCCGGCCGGCTTGGTCGGTGGATGCAGCCGCTGGGCCAGGATCTTCGGGGTGGGTCTCGTCATCGCGATCAGGCCTTCGGCTGGGGTCGGACAGTCGGGGCCGCACAGGGCGGGTCGGGCAGGTCGGGCAGGTCAGGGCCGCAAAGGGTGGGTCGGACAGTGGCGGGTCGGACAGGGCAGGCAGGGCGGGCAGCAAAAAGGCCCGCGTGCCGTCGCACGGGGCCTGCGCGCTCTCTCGCAGGAGAGCGCGCTAGCTGGCTACTCGCAAGGGTGGGGTCGTTGGCAGGGCAGGAAACACGGGCTAAGCGTTGCGCATCTCATGCGCTGAGTCAACGTGTCCCACTTTATGAGCAGGTTGAGGCACCCGGTCGGGAAGCTGAGGCACCCGGTCGGGCACCGGCTGCAGGGAAAGCAGAGCCGACGG
Source organism: Micromonosporaceae bacterium (assembly GCA_035649895.1). Lineage (GTDB taxonomy): Bacteria > Actinomycetota > Actinomycetes > Mycobacteriales > Micromonosporaceae > DASSUC01. The sequence continues at coordinate 13,550 of DASRIS010000168.1, forward strand.
GGAGCTGGCCGGGCTCGCCGGCAGGGCCCGCACCGGCGGGGCAGAGGCGGCGAGCATCGCCTCGACGTGCTCGGCGGGCATCGGCCGGCCGAACAGGTTGCCTTGGGCGAGCGGGCAGTCCATCTCCTCCAGGAGCCGGCGCTGGTGTACCTCTTCCACGCCTTCGGCGACCACGGTGAGCCCGAGCCGGTGGCCCAGCCGGACCACCACGTCAATGAACGGGGTACCGCTGCCCCGCCCCTCCGGCGCCGACTCCACCAGCAGGTTACGGTCGATCTTGAGGATGTCGACGGGCAGCCGGTGGAGCTGGCCGAGCGACGAGTAGCCGGCCCCGAAGTCGTCGAGCGCCACCCGCACCCCGGTGGCGCGCAGCTCGGTGAGGCGCAGCGCCAGCTCGTCCAGGTCGACCGCGACCTCCTGCTCGGTCACCTCGATGACCAGCCGCTGAGGCGGAACCCTGTGCGTCCGCAGCACGTCGGCCACGAGATCCACGTACGTCGGGGAGTGCAGGTCACGGACTGAGGCGTTGACGGAGATCCAGACGTCGTGCCCGTCGTTGAGCCACTGGGCCAGCTGGTGGCACGCCTGGTGCAGCACCCAGAGCCCGAGCTGGCCGATCAGCCCGGCCTCCTCGGCGACCGGGATGAACTCACCCGGGGCGATGGTGCCCAGGTCCGGATGGGTCCAGCGCAGCAGGGCCTCGACTCCGATCGGGCGTACCGAAGGCAGCGCCACCACCGGCTGGAAGGCCAGCCGCAGCTCGTCGCGGGCGATCGCGCCGCGCAGCTCGTGCTCGAGCGTGATCCGGCGCCGCAGCAGCCGGTCGTACGCCGGGTCGTACTGCTCGATGCGGCCCTTGCCCCGATGCTTGGCGACGCGCAGCGCGACATCGGCGTTGCGCAGCAGGGTGGGGATGTCGTGGGCCGTGCCGCAGCCGGCCAGCCCGATGCTGGCGGTGAGGAAGACCGTGCCGGCGTCCGGCGCGTACGGCTCGGAGAGCGCGGTGAGCAGCCGCTGGGCCACCTGCTCCGCCTCGTCCGGACGGGCCCACATCAGCACCGCGAACTCGTCGCCGCCCAGCCTGGCCGGCACGTCCCCGCGCCGCAGGTTCGCGCTCAGCCGGCGGCCGACCTCAACGAGCACCCGGTCGCCGATGTCGTGTCCACGCATGTCGTTGATGTTCTTGAACCCGTCAAGATCCAAGGCGGCCAGCACACACGACGGTCCACCGCCCACGACCTGCTCGGTGAGCACCTGCATCAGACCGCGCCGGTTCGCCAGCTGGGTGAGTGCGTCGGTGTGGGCCATCTTGCGGTACTTGTTCTCCTGCTCGGCAAAGAACCGGGCGGCCCGGCGCTCATCCTGGATCGCCATCCGCTGGCGCCCCACCAGGGCGAGCCCGGCGGCGAGCCCGATGCCCGTCGCCCCGGGGTCCAGGGAGCCATCCGTGATCATGAAGAGCTGCATGCTCCCCAGGATGAAGCCGGCGATGCAGCCGACAGAGTGGACGATGCTGCTGCGGTACTTCGCCTCGTCCGGCTCGCCGACCCGGTCGGTCAGCGGCGTGGTAAAGGCAACCAGCACGCCACCGGCCGCGATGGCCGCGCCGCTGGCCACCAGCCCGGCGGCATAGCCCATGGCAAGACACAGGGCCAGGCCCGCGCCGCCCAGCGAGACCACGCCCACCCCGCCGAAGACCAGCAGCAGCCCGGCCCGCGGCCGGGCGGAGCGGACCCCGACGACCACCAGGACCCCGACCAGCAACGCCATCACCGACAGCGGCACGGAGAACCACGGCGTCGTCGCCGTCTTGGCCATCTGGCCTTCCAGCCGTCCCGAGGTGACGGTCAGCGTCCACACGAGGAACGACGTACCGGTGGCGAGCTGGCTGCCGTCGAGCAGCTGGCGGAACCGGCCCCGCCTGGACTGGGCCACGCCGGGCAGGTGCAGCACCCCGCCGAGCAGGGCGCAGCCCCCGGCACCTGTGCCGATCGCCGCAATCGTCGCCAGGACCAGCCGGCCGGCCGCCGTCTCCGCGGTCGTCGGGCTCAGCTGCACGACGATGGCGACGACGAGGGCGGTGAGCGTCGTGACCACCACACCCCCGGCGAGCAGCACATGACCCCGCCCGACCGCATGCCCCGGTCGCCACGCCGCGCGGACCAGTCGGAACATGACGAGCGCCGCCACGGAAAAGCACAGCACCGCAGCGACTGCGCTGCCTGCAGAAGGGGTCACACCGCACCTCGCGGTCGCTCGGTCACGAGATCACTGTGCCCAGCGCGGAGCTGGTCGCGGGGACAGCAAGTGCGACATTTTAGCTTCCCAAGGTCGGCTTGGTGGTCGCACCCGTCACCCCGGCGGGTGAGCCGCGCCACCCGGCCGGGGCACGGCGCAGGTCGGGCCGGTGGAAGACTGGCAGCCATGCCTGAGCTGCGGTCGAACACCTCCACCCAGGGGCGGACCATGGCCGGTGCCCGTGCCTTGTGGCGGGCCACCGGGATGACCGACGGCGACTTCGGCAAGCCTATTGTCGCGATCGCGAATAGCTTCACGGAGTTCGTACCCGGACATGTCCACCTAAAGCACGTCGGAGGGCTCGTCGCCGCGGCGGTGGCCGAGGCCGGTGGTGTCGGGCGGGAGTTCAGCACGATCGCCGTTGACGACGGCATCGCCATGGGGCACGGGGGCATGCTCTACTCGCTGCCCAGCCGGGAGCTGATCGCCGACGCGGTTGAGTACATGGTGAACGCGCACTGTGCCGACGCGCTCGTGTGCATCTCCAACTGCGACAAGATCACGCCAGGGATGCTACTGGCTGCGCTGCGCCTGGACATCCCCACGGTGTTCGTGTCGGGCGGCCCGATGGAGGCCGGTGTGCCACCGGCCGGCCGGCGCATCGACGTCATCGACGCGATGGTGGCCGCCTCCGACGACACGGTGAGCGACGACCAGCTCGCCGCGATCGAGCGTGCGGCGTGCCCGACCTGCGGGTCGTGCTCGGGCATGTTCACCGCGAACTCCATGAACTGCCTGACCGAGGCGATCGGCCTGGCCCTGCCCGGCAACGGGTCCACGCTCGCCACCCACACCGCCCGCCGGGAGCTCTTCGTCGCGGCCGGGCGGCTCGTGGTCGACCTGGCCCGCCGGTACTACACCGGCGACGACCGGTCGGTGCTGCCGCGTGCGGTCGCCAGCCGGGCCGCGTTCGAGAACGCGGTCGCCCTCGACGTGGCCATGGGCGGCTCGACCAACACCGTGCTGCACCTGCTGGCCGCCGCCCGCGAGGCCGGGCTGGAGTTCGGTGTGGCCGACGTCGACCAGATCTCCCGCCGGGTGCCGTGCCTGGTCAAGGTCGCCCCCAACAGCCCCGACTACCACCTGGAGGACGTGCACCGGGCCGGCGGGATCCCAGCGATCATGGGTGAGCTGCACCGGGCCGGCCTGCTCCACGACGACGTGCACGCGGTGCACGCCGGCTCACTCGCCGAGTGGCTGGCCGGCTGGGACGTCCGTGGCGGCGCGGCCACGCCGGCCGCGCACGCGCTCTTCCACGCCGCCCCCGGCGGGGTACGCACCATCGAGCCGTTCTCCACCAGCAACCGCTGGGCCTCGCTGGACCTGGACCCGGTCGCCGGCTGCATCCGGGACGTCGCGCACGCGTACTCGGCCGACGGCGGGCTCGCCGTGCTCTTCGGCAACCTCTCCCCGGACGGGTGTGTCGTCAAGACCGCCGGCGTGCCCGAGGAGTGCCTGCGCTTCACCGGACCGGCCCGGGTCTTCGAGTCCCAGGAGTCCACAGTAGAGGCCATCCTGGGCGGCGCGGTCCGGGCCGGTGACGTGGTGGTCGTCCGGTACGAGGGTCCGAAGGGCGGGCCGGGCATGCAGGAGATGCTCTACCCCACGTCGTTCCTTAAGGGGCGCGGGCTGGGGCGGGTCTGCGCGCTCGTCACCGACGGGCGGTTCTCCGGGGGCACGTCCGGGCTGTCGGTCGGGCACGTCTCCCCGGAGGCCGCGGCGGGCGGCGTGGTCGCGCTGGTGCGCGACGGCGACCTGGTCGAGATCGACATTCCGGCCCGCACCATCACGCTGCGGGTGCCCGATGACGAGCTCGCCGCCCGCCGGGTCGCCCAGGAGAAACGGGACCGGCCCTATACGCCGCAGCACCGGCAGCGGACGGTCTCCGCCGCGCTGCGGGCGTACGCCTTGATGACGACGAGCGCGAGCGACGGCGCGTACCGGCGGGTGCCGGACTGAGCGGGTGCCGGCTGAGCGGCCACCCTGGCGGCCACTAGGATCGAGGCCGTCGAAGCCCGTTAGTGACTGGCGCCGTCGACGTGACGCCGGCCGACGCGCGAGGAGTCCCCGAATGCACGAGCCAAGCCTTGCCCACCTGCGCGCCACCGACCCCGAGCTGGCCGGCCTGGTCGAGCAGGAGTCCGAGCGCCAGCACGACAAGCTGCGCCTGATCCCGTCGGAGAACTACGTCTCCACCGCGGTGCTGGAGGCGACCGGGTCGGTGCTGACCAACAAGTACTCGGAGGGGTACGCGGGCCGGCGCTACTACGAGGGGCAGCAGCTCATCGACCCGATCGAGCAGCTGGCCGTGGCCCGGGCCCGGGAGCTGTTCGGGGTGGAGCACGCCAACGTCCAGCCGTACTCGGGGTCCCCCGCCAACCTCGCCGTCTACCTGGCCTTCGTCAAGCCCGGTGAGACGGTGATGGGGATGGCGCTGCCGATGGGCGGGCACCTCACCCACGGCTGGGGCGTGTCCGCGACCGGCCGCTGGTTCCGGGCGGTGCAGTACGGGGTCGGCCGCGAGAACGGTCTCGTCGACCTGGACGAGGTGCGTGACCTGGCCCGCCGGGAGCGACCGAAGATCATCTTCTGCGGCGGCACCGCGATCCCCCGGACCATCGACTTCCCGGCCTTCGCCGAGATCGCCCGGGAGGTCGACGCGATCCTCGTCGCCGACGTCGCCCACATCGCCGGCCTCATCGCCGGTGGTGCGCACCCCTCGCCGGTCGGGCACGCCGAGGTGATCTCCACCACCACCCACAAGACGCTGCGCGGCCCGCGGGGCGCGATGCTGATGAGCACCGCCGAGCGCGCCTCAGCCGTTGACAAGGCCATCTTCCCCGGCCTCCAGGGCGGCCCGCACAACCACACCACCGCAGGCATCGCGGTGGCGCTGCGGGAGGCGGCTCAGCCGGAGTTCCGCCGGTACGCCCACCAGGTCGTCGCCAACGCCAAGGCGCTCGGCGCCGGGCTGGTCGAGCGGGGCTTCACGCTGGTCTCCGGCGGCACCGACAACCACCTGCTGCTGGCCGACCTGACCAGCAAGGGCATCGGCGGCAAGCCGGCAGCGAAGGCACTGGACCGGGCCGGCATCGAGCTGAACTACAACACCGTGCCCTACGACACCCGCAAGCCGTTCGACCCGTCCGGCATCCGGCTGGGCACCCCGGCGGTGACCACCCGGGGCCTGACCGAGGAGCAGATGCCCCAGGTGGCGGCGTGGATCGATGAGGCGGTCACGGCCGCGACAAAGGACGACGAGGCTGCGCTGGAGCGGATCGCGGGCGAGGTGCGCGAGCTGATGTCGGCGTACCCGATGCCCGGGTGGGCACCGGCGCCCTGACCGCGCCGAGCGCCGGTTGCTGACCGCCGACCGCTTTAGCCCATTGGCCAGCCCTCCCATTCGTTCCATATTCAATAGATATGTTTGACTTTGTTTCGTCGGCCGACTAACATATTTTTCGATTCTTCCCGCTCTTCCAGGCGACGGTGAAGGAATAGTCATGAACGCCAACGGCGACAGCCACATGAACGAGTACGCCAGAGAGGCGATGGCTTGGCACGGCTGGGGATCCCCGGTTGGCCTCGGGATCGGCATATCGCTGGTGACGGCCGCCCTCGGGTTCTTTCTCTGGATGCTGCACCTGGCCGGCCTGCTGTAGCAAACCCGGCCCATAGCGGTGCGGTTCCCGCCTTTACCCGGGCATTTACGCGCTCGCGGGTGAGCGGCTGCGCGGCCTCACCCGTACGGCCATCGGGCTCAACAGCACGGCCGTCGGCTCACCCGGACGCCGCGCGGTACGGCTCCAGGAAAGCCTCGACCCGCTCGGCCGGAGCGGGCCAGCCGAACAGGCGCCCCTGGCCGTACTGGCAGCCGGCCTGGCGCACCAGGTGCAGCTGGCTGTCGTGCTCGATGCCCTCGGCCACGATCGCAAGGCCCAGCCGCCGGCCGAGCCCGACGACGACGTCGACGATCGGCACCGCCAGCTCTGGCCGCCCCTCCGGCTCGGCAAAGAGCACGCTGTCCATCTTGAGCAGGTCGGCCGGCACCTGGCGCAGGTAGGCCAGGGACGTCGGGCCGGTGCCGAAGTGGTCCAGCGCGGTCCGCACGCCGAGGGAGCGCAGCTCGGCCAGGCGCGCGACGGCCGTGGGGACGTCGGCGCCGACGGCCGACTCCGCGACCTCGACCAGCAGCCGGTCGGCCGGCACCTGGTACGCGCTCATCGCGGCGGCGACCGTGGCGACGAAGTTCGCCGCGGTGAGCTGCCGCAGCGAGACGTTCACTGATACCCACAGGTCCAGGCCGTCCGCGAGCCAGCCGGCGAGCTGCCGGCTGGCTGCCCGCAGCACCCAGTCGCCGACCTCGCTCATCACCCCGAGCTCGTCCGCGACCGGCACCAGCTCACCCGGTGGCACCGTGCCCAGCGTGGGATGGCGCCAGCGCAGCAGCGCCTCCACCCCGACCGGCCGCTGCTCGGCCAGCTCCAGGATCGGCTGGTACACCAGGTCCAGCTCTCCCCGCACGGCCGCGCCGGGCAGGTCGCGCTCGAGCAGCATGCGCCGCCGCAGCAGCGACTCGATGGACTCGTCGTACCACTCGACCCGGTTGCGGCCGAGCTGGCGGGCCCGCCGGCGGGCCAGGTCGGCCCGGTTCAGCAGGTCGTCGACGCCCTCCCCGGACGCCAGCTCGGCCAGGCCCACGCTGGCCGCCAGGTGCACGGTGGCGCCCGGCAGCAGGTAAGGCTCGGTCAAGGCGGTGAGCAGCCGGATCCCCAGGGCGTACGCCTGGATCGGCCCGCCGGCGGTGACCACCGCGAACTCGTCGCCGCCCAGCCGGGCCGGCAGGTCATCCGGGCCGGCCCCACCCCGCAGCCGCCGTGCCACCTCGACGAGTACGGCGTCGCCGACCTCCCGCCCGCGAAGCTCGTTGACACCGGCCATGCCGTGCAGGTCGAGGGTGAGCACCGCGCCACCACCGCCGGTCACGGCGAGCAGCTTGGTGAGCGCCCGCAGCAGCTGGCGGCGGTTCGGCAGCCCGGTGAGCTGGTCGGTGAGGGCCAGCCGCTGGAGCGTGCGCTCCAGCTGCCGCCGCTCGCCGACATCGCGCAGGTGCACGACGAGCGACGCCACCGCCGGCGTGGCCCGCAGGTCGCTGACTGTCGACTCGGTGTCGCGCCACTGGCCGAACCCGTCCCGGATGCGCGCCGGCACCAGTACCGGCGGCTGCGTCGCGGCGTTCTTGGCGCCGCCGGTCAGCACCGCGCGCAGCTGCCGGTCGACCTCGGCGGCGTCGTCGGGGTGGACGAGCCTGGTAAACGGCTGGCCGAGCACGTCCTGGTCGGACAGGCCCAGCTGGCGGGCTGCGGCCGGGGACTGCCACCGGACCGCGAGGCCGGCGTCGAGCACCATCGTGACGTCGCTGGAGTCGGCGACCAGCGACCGGAAGTGCGCCTCCTGGTCGGTCAGGCGGCGCGCGTAGCGGCGCAGGTCCACCGCTGCGAGAACCTCCCGCGCGGCCATGGCGGTCACCACGCAGACACCGAGTACCACCGAGGGCCGGTCGAAGGAGCCCACGGTGACCATGTGCCACAGGGCGGCGGCGCCGCACAGGCCGGCGGGGACCGTCAGTAGCGGAAACTCCGTGAAGGTGCCGTCCGCCTGCGCCGGGGTGGCTGGCACCGGAGCGGTGTCCCAGCGGCGTGCCCCGGCCCAGGCCAGGCTCGGGGCGACCACGAGCGGCAGCGCCGCAGCGAGCAGCGGCCCCGTCGCCGCCAGCGCCTCGCCGGCTGGCAGCGCAGCGCCCGCCAACAGCTCAGCGCCCGCCAACAGCTCAGCGCCCGCCAGCAGCTCAGCGCCCGCCAACAGCTCAGCGCCCGCCAGCAGCGCAGCGTCCGCCGGTACGGCGACGGCCAGCAGCACGGCCAGCACCGCCAGGCCGGCCATTGCCAGACTGGCGGCGAGCCCGCACAGGATCGACGCGGGCCGGTGGCGTACCGCGCGCAGCACGGTCAGGACCACAATGGACAGTGCGGAGACCGCGACGAGGGTGACCACGTACCCGAGCGGGTGCATGCCGCGCCCGTGCGGCAGCAGCAGCCACGCGGTAAAGGCGAGGCTGACCCCGATGCTCAGCCCGTCAAAGGCGCGTCGCAGCCGGGCCACGACGGTGGGAGCGGCGCCGGGCAACAGCAGCAGCCCGAGCACGTAGGCGACCACGGTGAGCATGAACCCGCCAGCGGTGACCGGCAGGCGCCACGCCGGCGGGCTGAGCGGCAGCACCGCCGCGGTCAGGCCCCCGCAGAGCACCGCGACACCGAGGAAGCCCGCGCCGCGGCACGGCCCGTACGAACGGTGCGCGGCGTGGATGCGCAGGGCCAGCCGTACCAGCCGGCACCCGGGGCCGACCGCGCCGAGCGCCCCGGCCACCGCGACCGCCGCAAGTGCCGGCGCTCCCACGGCACCGGCGGCGAGCGCCGCGACCGCGCCGACGGGCGCCGCACACCCAGCCAGCCAGCGTCCGGACCCAGCTAGCCAGCGTCCGGACCCAGCTAGCGCTAGCCAGTGTCCGGACCCAGCCAGCCTCCGGCTGGGCGGGTGCGGAGCCGGGGGTTCCGGCGAGCTGGCGGACACGAGCTGGTGGGTCCTTACGGATGAGAGGCAATGTGGCAGCTCGTCGTGCCGCCACCCGGCATCTACTGACCGTCAACGACTCGGCAGGGCAGCCGGTGACGCAGCCGGCAGACAGTGACCTCGCATCGACAGCCAGTAGTGCCCGCGGACCGGCGCGACCGGTCATACCACCCAGGCTGGCGCCCGGATGGTCAACCGAGGATCGCGTACACCGTCGCGGCCCGGGCCGCGGGCTCCTGGGCGCCCTGTGCCGTCATGGTCACGTCTACGAACGCGAGCGTCCGGCCGAGCTTGCTGATGTGCGCGGCGACCAGCACGTCGGTGGAGACGAGCGGCCGCTGGAAGGTGGTGGACTGCTGCACGGTGGTCATCGGGCCGTAGCCACCACGGGCGGAGCTGATCGCGACCACCGTCGCGGTGTCGGCCGCCGCCATCAGCGCCTGCCATCAGCGGGCGTCATGGGGGCCATCCTCGCAGCCAGGCCTCAGCCGCCGGCGACCGACGGCACCACCTGGATCTCGGCGCCGGCCGGGACCGGGGTCGCAAGCCCCCCGGTCAACCGGCAGTCCGCACCATCGACGTACACGTTGACGTAGCGCCGTAGCTGGCCCTGCTCGTCCCGGATCCGCCGTTCCAGGCGCGGCCAACGCCGGGCCACCTCGTCGAGGACGGCACCGAGGGTGCCGGCCGAGCCGATCGCCAGCCGGGACTCGCCGCCCGTCTCGCCCCGCAGGGCACCGGGCACCAGGACAGTGCTGGACATCTCACACCACCGCAGCCCGCAGGCACAGCACATCGGGCAGGTGCGCGGCGACCAGCCGCCACGAGTCACCCTCGTCCGCGCTCGCGTACACCTCGCCGGAGCGCGTGCCGAAGTAGACGCCCGCCGGGTCGGCGTCGTCAGCGCACATGGCGTCGCGCAGCACCGAGGGGTAGAAGGGCTCGGTGGGCAGGCCGTCGGAGAGCGCCTCCCAGGTCTGGCCGGCGTCCTGCGAGCGGAAGACGCGGCACCGCTCGTCGGCCGGGAACCGCATGGCATCCGCCGTCAACGGGAAGCTGTAGACCACGCCCGGCCGGGTCGGGTGGGCCACCATGGCGAAGCCGAAGTCGCTCGGCAGCCCGTCGGCGATCGACCGCCAGCTGGCGCCGCCGTCGTCGGAGCGGTAGACGCCGTGGTGGTTCTGCAGGTAGAGCCGCTCCGGGTCGCCCGCGTCCTGGACCACCTTGTGCACGCACTGGCCGAACTCCGGGAACTGGTCGGGCAGGAAGTACGCCTTGATCCCAGAGTTGCTCGCCGACCACGACGAGCCGGCGTCCGTGGTGCGGTAGACCCCGCCGGTCGACACCGCCACGAGCACCCGGCTCGGCTCGTGCGGATGGGGCAGCACCGTGTGGAGCGCCTGGCCGCCGCCGCCCGGGGCCCAATGCTCCCGGTGCGGGTGCTCCCACAGGGCCCGGACCATCTCGTACGTCACGCCGCCGTCGGCGGAGCGGAACAGCGCCGAGGGCTCGGTCCCGGCGTACACGACATCGGGTTCTCCCGGACCGGCAGGCTTGAGCTGCCACACCCGGGCGAGCGCCGCGCCTGTGTCGGCCGGGAAGGCGAGCGGCGCGTGATCGGGCTCGTGCCAGGATGCGCCGAGGTCGTCACTTGTGGATACGCTCGGGCCGAAGTGCGAGCTCGTCGCGCCGGCGAGCAGGCGGGGCGTAGCCCGGCGGCAGTCGATGCCGACCGCGTAGACGCCGCTCATCGGGAAGTGCGGCCCGGACACCTCCCACGACTTGCGCTCGTCCTCGCTGCGCGCCAGGAAGAGCCCTTTTCCCGTACCGATAGCCATCAGGACGGCCATCCCCCGTACCTCCTGTTCTGCCTGTCCTTTCCCGCCCATCTTTCCAGGGCGGGCTACCGCAGCGGGCCGGTACGCCGGGTGCGGTGCAGGCGGTGCGACGATGGGTCGGTGAGCACCTCGGCAACGGACACACCCCGACCGGCCACCTTCCGCTACCCGGCGGCGATCGCGATCGCGGCACTGGTGGCCGCGATCGCAGCGGTTCCGCTGGCCGCCTCGCAGCCGTACCTGGCACCTATCCTGCTGGTCCCGCTCGCCGTCGCCGGCTGGGCATGGCGCGCCGGCACGGACGCGGACGCCGCCGGGGTACGCGTGCGCGCCCTGCTCGGCCAGCGGCGTGTCCCCTGGTCCCGGATCTCCGGGCTGGTGCCGGCCGGCCGCCGCCGGGTCGCCGCGACACTCACCGACGGCAGCCATCTCGTGCTTCCCGCAGTTACCCCGGCCGATCTGCCCCGCCTGGTCGCGGCGAGCGGCGGCGAGCTCGCCCGAGCACCGTCCACGCGGGCACCCGCTGAGCCACCCGCCCCGGAGCCGGCCGAGCAGCCACCCGCCGGGCAGCCAGCCAAGGAGCCAGACAGGCAGCCCGGGCCCCCGCTGGCGCCCCAAGAGCCAGCCGGGCAGCCCGGGCCCCCGCTGGCGCCCCAAGAGCCAGCCGGGCAGCCAGCTCAGGAGACAACCGCCGGGGCATGACCGGTCCTGGGCTGCTCTGGCCAGCCGGGGAGGGATGGTGCGCGGTCCTTATGCTCTGCTCCATCGCCGCTAGCAGAGCCCAGGCAGGTGTGGCACCGCCGGCCGGCCGGTCAGCGTGGAGGCTCTGCTAGCCATGAAGACTCTGCTCGCACAGATGGGGCAGAGCATAAGGATCTCACCGCACCCCCACCCGGCGCCATACCCGCAGGTGGCGATGAACGAGCCGGGCCACAGACCCACCACCTGGCCGGCGCCTGGCTGCGGTCAGTACCCGTCCGCGACCTGGTTCACCAGCGGCTCCCCGGCGCAGTAACGGCGCAGCTGCTCACCCACCAGCCGGTACGCCCGCGGGAGGAAGCCCCGTACCGAACCTGCTACGTGGGGGGTGAGCAGAGCGTTCGGCATGGTCCAGAGTGGATGGTCAGGCGGCAGGGGCTCCGGCTCGACGACGTCCATGGCGGCCGCGATCCGGCCGGTAGCCAGCTCCTTGGTGAGTGCCGCGGTGTCCACGACCGGGCCACGTGCGGCGTTGACCAGCAGAGCCCCGTCTGGCACGCGGCGCAGGAAGTCGGCGTCGACCATCCCTTCGGTCTGCGCCGTGAGCGGCACGATGAGCACCACCACGTCGGCCCGCGGTAGCAGGTCGGGCAGCTCGTCAACAGCGTGCACGCCGTCCCGCGCCCGGCGGGCCACCCAGACCACCTCGACCTCGAAGGGGGCCAGCCTGGCGGCCAGCGCCTTCCCGATCGAGCCGGCGCCGACGACCAGGACGCGCTTGCCGGCCAGCTCATCCGTTGGCGCGTACGCCTGGTAGGACCACTCCCGCCGGCTCTGCGCCCGTACGAACGCCGGAAGGTCCCGCACGTGGGCGAGGATCGCCGCCATCACCCACTCCGAGGTGGAGGAGTCGTGCACGCCGCTCGCGTCGCAGAGGGTGACCGCGTCGGGCAGCCGGCCCACCCAGGCGTCCGCGCCCGCGGTCAGCAGCTGGACCACGCGCAGGTCGGGCATCCGGCGGGCGAGCCCGACCACACGCCCCTGGGCGAGGAACGGTGGCACCCAGAAGACCACGGTCGCCGGGTCACCGGGCGGGGCCGGGTCAGCCCCGTCCACTAGCCCCGGATACACCTCGACTGACACCTCGGACGGCAGCTCGCCGAGCAACCCCCGCCCGTGCTCGTGCGGGATCCAGACCATCACGCGGACCGACGATAGCCGGTGCCGGCCGGGTGGGAACCGTCCGCCCACGGCACGCCTCCCACTCCACGACCCGGCCACCAGACGACCCGGCCGCCGAACGACCCAACCACCCCAACCGAGGAGAGAGTTGATCATGTCGACGCTCGCCCGCCTGGCGTACCCGGTTAGTCTGGGGCTCGTGCAGGTCTTCCTCCCGCGCCCCGCGCGCGCCGGCACCGTGCTGCTGGCGGCCTCGGCGACGGCGGCTTGGGCACTGGCCGCGTGCAGCTTCGGGTCACCGCCCCCGGACGAGTCGGGCGAGCCACCGCGGTTCCCCACGCCGTCGGCGAGCGCGAGCGCACCGGAAACCCGCGGCCCGGCCAGCGTGGCGACCTCAGTCATCGCGAAGAACCTCAAGGTGCCGTGGGGCATCGCGTTCCTGCCCAACGGCGCCGCACTGGTCACAGAGCGCGACACCCGGCGCATCCTGCGGGTCGGGCCGCAGTCCGGGGCAGGTGGGCTGGCCGTCACCCCGGTCCAGACGATCGAGGAGGCGGACCCTCAGGGTGAGGGCGGCCTGATGGGCATCGCGGTCTCCCCCGACTACGCCACTGATCAGACCATATTCATCTACTACACCGCCCAGAACGACAACCGCATCGCCCGGCTCACCCTCGGCGCAAGACCACAGCCGATCGTGACCGGCATCCCCGCCTCCGGCATCCACAACGGCGGCCGGCTGGCCTTCGGGCCGGACGGCTTCCTCTACGCCACCACGGGCGACGCGTCAGAACGCGGCCTGTCCCAGGACCGCAACAGCCTGGCCGGCAAGATCCTGCGGATGACCCGGGACGGCAAGCCGGCGCCGGGCAACCCGTTCCCCAACTCACTGGTCTGGTCCTACGGCCACCGCAACGTCCAGGGCCTGGACTGGGACAGCCAGCGGCGGCTCTACGCGACCGAGTTCGGGCAGACCACCTGGGACGAGCTCAACCTCGTCGAGCCCGGCAGGAACTACGGCTGGCCGGCGGTGGAGGGCCGGGGCGACGACCCACGCTACGTCGACCCGCTCGTGGTCTGGCGCCCCAGCGAGGCGTCCTGTTCGGGCATGGCCGTCGCCGGGCCGCTGCTGGCCGCCGCGTGCCTGGCCGGCAAGCGGCTCTGGCTGGTCGAGCTGACCCCTGCCGGCACCACCTTCGGCGCTCCCCGGGCCCTGCTCCGCGACGAGTACGGCCGGCTCCGCACGGCGGTGCGCGCCCCGGACGGCTCAGTGTGGGTGACCACCTCCAACCACGACGGCCGGGGCCGCCCGACCGCCGACGACGACCGGATCCTGCGGCTGGTGATCTCCGGCGCGGGCGGAGCCGGAAAGAGCTGATCGAGACTGGCCGGGGCCATCCGGCAGAATTGACCCATGGCGGGCCACAACCCAACGGACGTCTCCGCGGGGCGCAAGCTCCGCGGAGCTGTCCATGCCGCGGCCCGGACACTGCGATCATGGGTACGCACCACCGCCGGTGCCCTGCGCAGGGCACCGGCGGCGACCGCCTGGCGGCGGCTCGGCCTGGGCGCGGCGCTGCTGCTGGTGAGCGTGGCCGGCGTGGTCGGCGGGATCATCGCCGCCGGGCCGACCCGGTCGGACGTGGGGCCGTTCCACGCTGAGCTGGCGCTCACCCCCTCGCTGCACGGCGACACCGAGGTGAGCGTGCCGCCGCTGGGCGCCCTGCACCTGGACAGCCACGAGGGCCCGGCGCACCTGAGCATCCGCCTCGGCGCACTGGACCCGGGCCGCACCGAGCGGCTGGTCAACGACCCGGACGGGGTGGTACGGGCCAGCGAGACCGCGGTGGACGACGTCGAGCAGGGCCTGACCCGGCTGGTCCTGCGCACCCTCGGCGCGGCGCTGGCCGGCGCGCTGATCCTGGCCGCGCTGGTGTTCCGCAACACCCGCCGGGTCGCCTGGGCGGGCGCGCTCGCTCTGGCCGTGACCGCCGGCAGCCTCGCCACCGCCGTCGGCACCTTCCGGCCCCGGTCCATTGAGGAGCCCCGCTACGAAGGGCTGCTGGTCAACGCCCCGGCCGTGGTCGGCGAGGCCCGCCGGATCGCCAACCGGTACGACGAGTACCGCGCCCAGCTCCAGCGCCTGGTCCGCAACGTGAGCCGGCTCTACACCAGCGTGTCGACGCTGCCCGTGTTCGAGCCGGACCCGGAGAGCCTGCGCGTGCTGCACGTCTCCGACCTGCACCTGAACCCGTCGGCATGGTCCGTCATCCAGACCGTGGTGGACCAGTTCGACATCGACGTGGTGGTCGACACCGGCGATATCACCGACTGGGGCAGCGAGCCCGAGGACTCGTACGCGCAGGCGATCGGCGCGCTGCGGGTGCCGTACGTGTTCGTGCGCGGCAACCACGACTCGTCCGCGACCGCCGCGGCAGTGGCCCGCCAGCGCAATGCGATCGTGCTGGAGAACTCCGTGGTCGCGGTGAGCGGGCTGACCATCGCCGGCATCGGCGACCCGCGGTTCACTCCCGACAAGGTCACCTCACCGGCCGGCTCGGGCAGCTCACAGCGCACCATCGAGGAGGTGCTGGAGACCGGCGGCCGGCTGGCCGACACGATCCGCCGCTCCGGCCGGTCCGTCGACATCGCCCTGGTGCACGACCCGACCTCCGCCGGCGGGCTGGCCGGCTCCTGCCCGCTCGTGCTGGCCGGCCACACGCATGCACGCCAGGTGCGCGAGCTGCCGCAGATCGACCCGCCTCCGGGCACGCCACGCACGCTGCTCATGGTGGAGGGCTCGACCGGTGGCGCCGGCCTGCGCGGCCTGGAGGGCGAGGCGCCGCTGCCGCTGGCCCTCTCCGTGCTCTACTTCGGGCCGGACCGCGCCCTCGCCGCGTACGACGACATCCGCGTAGGCGGCACCGGGCTGGCCAACGTCACGCTCGAGCGGCACGTGGTCGAGGAGCCGCCGCCCCCGAACACAGCTCCCACGCCCGGCGGCTGAGCAGCTTGCCCCGCCAGCTCTGGGCCAGCCCAGCTGGCTTGTCGACACCGTCAAAGCTCAGCCCAGCGGCAGACATTCCGCCCGGATCCTGCGTGGCTCGTGGTTCGCTCCTTTCAGGAACGCGCTTATTGCGGCAGAAGCGTTCGGGCGCGCGGCCCACCGCGCAGCGGCGACGCCGCAGCGTCTCAGCCAGGGCGTCGGCGGAGGCCGTCTCGCCCCGGGCGAGCTCGGCGGTTGGCCGAACTCAAGGCGATGGCTGACGACAGGCTGCTGCGGCCCCTTCCGTATCCTGCCCGTCTCCGAGATACGCGCCGCCAAAGACGCCGTAGCAAGCATTGCGGCCCGTGGAGCGGGCACCAGCTGCTGGTACCCGCTCCACTCTGGCTCGATCCGGGTCAGTCCTCCTGCTCCTTGGCGGTTACCAGGTCACGCAGCTCATCGGCCAGGACACGTGCCGCCATGGCGAACTTTTCGACCACTGCGGCGTGCTTGGCACTGAGGTCTTGAACGCGACCTACGCCCAGACTGACGACCAGGTGCGCACGGCCGGTGACCACACCCATTGGCACGTCGCCGACGTGCCGGTCGACCCAGACCCGCATCCCCGGCACCAGGTCTACCGTCACGGCCAACAGCGGGTCGGGCTCCAGCCCAGTGTCCACAGCGGCGCGGTCGATCAGGTCCGTAGCAGTCATCAAACACCTCTTCCTGGTCGTTTCGGGGGGATCGACACGGCGAGGCTCCCGCCGCCAGCGACGTTCTACGGACGGGCTTATCTCCGCTCGTTCGCCTGTTCGGCTTGGCCAGCGGTGCCCTAACCCGGCCGCAACCCGACGCTACGATCAGGCAGCAAGTTGTTGAACCGACCGGCAGTGCGGGTGTGGCGGTGCGGCGGGAGGAGAAGCGCGGGAGGGGCGTTGAGGCATGGGCCGGCAAACCTGACCGGCGGTCAGGGTTCGCGGGCGATCGGCGTCGTGTCGGGGTACGTGCTCAAGCTCGCCCGGCAGTCCGCTGCGTTGACGCAGGAGAAGCTTGCCGAAGCACTGGCCGTCGACGCCACAACTGTCCAGGCATGGGAGTCCGGACGGCGCCCGCTCGCAGCGATGAACGCCGGTGTCTTCCTGCGACTGTGCGGCCGACTGCCCCGGCTCGGCGCGCCCGCGTCGACAGGCCGCCATCTCCGCGAAGCCATCGAAGCCGATCAGGTCTTGTCGACCGGCATCACAGCGGGAGGTACGTGGGTCGACGCGGACACGCATCCGTTGGCCGCCAGCGTGCACCGGTGGACAGTCACGAACCTGATCACGTGGCCGATCGTCGGGAAGATGCCACAGCACCTACACGAGCTCACATCAAAGATCCCTCGACGCGGACCTGTGCCCATACCGACGAAGCGCTCTTGCGTCGACAGGCGGTGTACCTGCTCGGCTTCGACGGCCGACCGCAGGTAGCCGACTGGCTTCGTGCCGAATGGAGCCGTGCCGGTCGTCGACCGGTGCGGCACGCAGATATCACCGGCCTGATGGAGGCGCGCTCCGCATCGGTTGCCCTAGCCTCCGCCGGCGACGGTACCTACCTTCACGACTTTATAGATCACATGGCGGATACGCGCGCCGAACTCGCGAACCTGAACTACTGGGCGCACTGGATAGGCGAGATGAACAACGAGCAGACCAGCGACGCGTTCATGCTGGATGCTGATACCCGGTCATGGGCGGGTGTCTGCTTGTTACAGCACCTCGCCAACCGCCTCACACCGGACTCGCCTCACCTTCCGCTGAACCTTTATACGCTGCACGCGCTGGTTGCCTCTCGACCGTCGCTCCTCAGCGGGCGGCCTGCGGTTCACGCGTCCCTGGCCGAAGTGCTCGCAAGGCTCGCGTCCACCGACTGTCTCAGCCGGGCTGGACGTGACCAGCTTGCAGGGCTTCAGTACGCGCTACGCATAGCCGCCCGCTAGGAAGGACACAACGTGCCAGACGACGCCGCGGCACTTGCCGCGTTCGGCTACGAACTCGGGTTGTTGAAACGCATCCGACGCGCCGGATGGTGGCACGCTGGCGTACGGGATCCTGAGTCGGTTGCCGAGCACTGCCTGCGAGTTGCCCAACTGGCCGCGATCATCGCGGTCGAGGAAGGGGCAGATCCGGCCCGAGCCTCGTTGCTGGCGCTGTGGCACGACAGCCAGGAGACCCGCACCGGCGACCTGCCGCACACCGCGGACGACTACTTGACCAAGCCTCAGCCACGGCAGATCACCGCCGACCAGACGGCGAGGCTGCCCGAGCGGTCGCGCGAGATGGTCCGTGATGCGGTTGATGAGTACGAGTCGCGGCAGACCGCCGAGGCGCTGTGCGCCAAGGACGCTGACAAGCTGGAGATGCTGCTCCAGGCCGTCGAGTACCGCGACATCGGTGTCCACCGCGTCGACGGCTGGGTCGAGTCAGCACGCAACGAGCTCAAAACAGAAACCGCCCGGCGAGTCGCCGAGGCTGCCGTCAACCTGTCGCCGCTTGCCTGGCGCGACCGCTGATCCTCGTCCAGCGCAGGCACGGGCCCCCTTTCGCGTCCCTCAGGCGGCGGTGAGCTTCCGTGGGACGTACTGGTTGAGGCTCATGCCATCCTCGGCGGCGCGGATCGCCAGCTCGCCGTGCAGGCTCGCTCCGACGCGGAGGTTGAGCCTGCCTGAGTACTGTAGCTGCGGTCAGCGAACGGCTGCGGCACCTGCTCTCCCTGCTGTTCCATGTCCGCGAGCACCTCAGGCAGCAGACTCTCGAGCCCCTGTAGAGCCTCGATCTGAGAGGAGGCTAGCCACGAGAGGGACGGAAGCTCTACGCAGGTGGCGAGAAACTCGCCGTCCTCGGCCGACCACGTAACGCGGTAGGTGTAGTGAGAGACCTCAGGCCGGGCAACGGTCTGCATCACATGGCCTCCTTCTTGTCGATCGCCCTGAGCACCTGCCGGACCTGGTACACCTTGGCCTTGCCGTCACGGTCATCCAGATTCTCCCGTACCAAGCGTGACGCTTACGCAAGAACGGACAACCTTGCCACTACCGCCCCGCGACCGGGCCGGCCTCACCGGCACCGCCGTTATCGTGGGATCATGCGCCCACTCGGGAGGCTTGACTCGGCCGCCGACCGGTCTGGTATGAGCGCGCCGGGCGACCTCGCGACCGAGGCCGATGCGCCGGCACTGCCTCCCCCGCGACGTGGAGCAACCCGGATGGCCGGAGCGGCCGTGGTGGTGCTCGCGCTCACGGTCACGGCGCTCCTTGCGTACCAGTGGGGCTCCTCCGGATCCCCGCAGCCGGCGCCTGCGGCCTCGCCGAGCCCGACCGCGACCGGGCCGCTGAGCCCCGCGGAGATCTACGACGCCCTGGCGCCCTCGGTTGTCGTTGTCGAGGTGACCAGAAGCGGCGGGCGCACCGGTGCCACCGGCACCGGCGTCGTCGCCAACGGCGACGGCATGGTCCTGACCGCCCTGCACGTCGTGAAGGACGCGGCCGCCATCCAGGTCAGGTTCGCCGACGGTACGCCGTCCGCCGCAATGCTCCTGGGGGCCGACCCGGCGAACGACATCGCGGTTCTGGGCGTCGCCAGCCTGCCCACCGTGGTGGTTCCCGCGACGTTCGGCAGCTCCGGCCGGATGTCGGTCGGCGACGGCGTGGTCGCCATCGGCAACCAGCTGGGCCTGTCCGGCAGCGCCACCGCCGGCGTCGTCTCGGGCCTCAACCGGGCGGCGAACGGGGTCGACAGCACCAGCCTCAGCGGGCTGATCCAGTTCGACGCCGCCGTGAACCCGGGCAGCTCGGGTGGCCCGCTGGTCAATGACAAGGGTCAGACCGTCGGCATCGTGGTGGCCCTGGCCAACCCGACGGACGCGGGCACCTTCATCGGTGTCGGCTTCGCCGTACCGATCGGCACGGCCCTGGCCGCGGGCGGCGACGGCCGCGGACCTCAACAGTGACCCCGACTACCCGCGAGGACGGACCCATGGGCACACCGCCGGACAACGGCTCCAGCCCGGTGGAGCAGGTCCTGTACGAGGTCAAGAAGGTCATTGTGGGGCAGGACGTACTCCTCGAACGGCTGCTGGTGGCGTTGCTGGCCCGCGGGCACATCCTCGTCGAGGGCGTACCCGGGCTGGCCAAGACCCTCGCCGTCAAGACGCTCGCCAGCGCGATCGGCGGCCAGTTCCACCGGGTCCAGTTCACGCCCGACCTGGTGCCGGCCGACATCGTCGGCACCCGCGTCTACCACCAGCGCAGCGGCGAGTTCCAGGTGTCGCTCGGCCCGGTCTTCACCAACCTGCTGCTGGCCGACGAGGTCAACCGCGCCCCGGCGAAGGTGCAGAGCGCGCTGCTGGAGGTGATGCAGGAGCAGCAGGTCACGATCGGGCGGGAGACCCACCGCGTACCCCGGCCGTTCCTGGTGATGGCCACCCAGAACCCGATCGAGACCGAGGGCACCTATCCGCTGCCCGAGGCCCAGGTCGACCGTTTCATGATGAAGGTCCTGGTCGGCTACCCCAGCGCCACCGAGGAGTTCGTGGTCGTCGAGCGGGCCATCGTGCCACCGCCGGCTGGCCAGGCCATCGTCAGCCCGGAGCGGCTCATCGAGATGCAGGCCCAGGTCGACCGGGTGTACGTCGATCCGGCGCTGATCGAGTACTCGGTGCGGCTGGCGAACGCGACCCGCCGGCCCGCCGGCGTCGGGCTGGGCGAGCTGACCCGGTACGTCAGCTTCGGCGCCAGCCCGCGGGCGTCGATCAACCTGATCCTGGCCGCCCGCGCCCTCGCGTACATCCGGGGCCGTGACTACGTTGTCCCGCCCGACGTCACGGAGCTGGTCCTCGACGTCCTGCGGCACCGCCTGGTGCTCTCCTACGAGGCCCTCTCCGACGACGTCACCGCGGACACCGTGCTGACCCGGGTGATGGCCGCGCTGCCCGTCCCGGACGCGCTCCTGCAACGGGCTGGTTGACCGTGTCGAGCCCGCCCGACCGTCTGCTGCGGCGCCTGGAGTGGCAGGTGGTCCGCCGCCTGGACGGGCGGCCTACCGCACCGTGTTCCGCGGCACCGGGATCGACTTCGACAGCGTGCGGGAGTACGTCCCGGAGGACGACGTCCGGCACATCGACTGGAACGTCACGGCCCGGCTGGACGAGCCGCACGTGCGCCAGTACACAGAGGACCGCGACCTCACCGCCTGGCTCGTCCTCGACCGATCCGCGTCGATGCGGTTCGGCGCGGCCCAGCACGGCAAGGACTCCGTCGTCACCGAGCTGGCCGTCGTCCTCGCCCGCCTGTTCGCCCAGGGCGGCAACCGGGTCGGGGCCGTCCTCTACGACCACCGCGTCCAACAGGTGATCCCCGCCGGCACCGGACGCAACCACGTGCTGCACCTGACCCACGAGCTGACCAGGCCGGTGGTCGTACGCCCGGACGGGAGGACCACCGACCTCGACGCGATGCTGCGGCTGGCCGCCTCGACCGCCCGGCGGCGCAGCCTCGTCTTCGTCATCTCCGACTTCATCGGCGCCGACCTCATCGGCGGCGACGACTGGGAGCCGGCGCTGACCCGGCTGGGCCAGCGGCACGAGGTGGTCGCGGTCCGCATCGTGGACCCGATGGAGCTGGACCTGCCCGACCTCGGGGTCGTGCTGGTCGAGGACGCCGAGACCGGTGAGCAGATGCTCGTCGACACCAGCGACCCGCTGTTCCAGCGGCGGCTGCGGGCCCACGTGGACGCCCGGGAGGTCGCGGTCGCCACCGCCATGCGCCGCGCCGGAGTGACCGCGCACCGGATCGGCACCGACGAGGACCTCGCCCAGGCGCTCATCGACATGGTGCGCCGGTCCAGGCACCGGCGGGGGGCGAAGAGATGACCTTCCGGTACCCCGTGATGCTGGTGGTCGCCCTGTTGGTCGGCCTGGCCCTCGCGGCCGCGTACCGCTGGCTGCAGCGCCAGCGGGCCGGCGCGCTCGCGGCCGCCGGGCTGAGCCCGGCCCGCCCGGACCGGGCCGCCGCCCTTCGCCGCCACCTCCCGCCGCTGCTGTTCCTGGCCGCGCTGACCCTCCTGATGCTGGCGGTCGCTCGTCCACAAGCGACACTTGCGGTGCCGCGGACGGCCGGCACCGTGATCCTCGCGTTCGACGTGTCCAACAGCATGGCCGCCGAGGACGTCGCGCCGAACCGGCTCGCCGCCGCCCAGGCGGCCGCGGTCGAGTTCGTCCGGGCACAACCGGACACAGTGGACGTCGGAGTCGTCGCCTTCAACCAGGGCGCCATGAGCACCCACCTGCCCACCAACAAGCGCGAGGAGACCGTCAACGCCATCAACCGCCTGCGCATCGTGGGCGGGACATCGCTGGGTGGGGCCATCCTCGCGTCGTTGACCGCCATCACCGGGCAGGCGGTCGCCCTCCCCGACCCGTCCGCGGAAGAGCCGCCGACCCACCTGGGGTACTGGGGCTCGGCGACGATCGTGCTGCTCACCGACGGGGAGGACACCGGCGGGCCGGACGCGGTGGCCGCCGCCGAGCTGGCCGCCGTCGCGGGCGTCCACATCGAGACCGTCGGGGTCGGCACCGTGGACGGCACCACCGTCGAGGTCGACGGATACCAGCTCGCGACATCGCTGGACGAGGAGCTGCTGACCCAGATCGCGGAGACGACCACCGGCACGTACCACCGGGCGCCGGACACCGAAGCCCTGGGCGCCGTCTACGAGTCGCTCGACCTGCGGACCACGACAGAGGAGGAGCTGGTCGAGCTCACGGGGGCCGCCGCGGGGATCGCGGTGCTGCTCCTCACGATCGGCGGGCTGCTCATGACCACCTGGTACGGACGGATCGTGTAAATGTCTCTCACCTGGCCCTGGGCCCTCACCGCTCTCCTGGCCTTCCCGTTGCTGCTGGGCTACCGGTGGTGGATGCGCCGTCGCCGGCGGCGGGAGGCGGTACGCGTGTCCAGCGTGGCGCTGATCCGAGCCGCGCTGCCCGGGCGGTCGCTGTGGCGGCGGCGCATCCCGGTCTGGCTCTTCGCGGCCGGCCTCATCGTCCTGGCCACCGGCGCCGCCCGGCCACATGCCTCCGTACCGGTGCCCGCCAGCTCCGCGACGATCATGCTGGCGATGGACGTGTCCGGCTCAATGTGCACCACCGACGTGCCGCCGAACCGGCTGACCGCCGCGCAGCAGGCCGCCCGCGAGTTCATCGAGGCCCAGGAGGACGGGTCGCGGATCGGCCTGGTCACGTTCTCCGGCGTCGCCGGCCTGCTGGTGGAGCCCACGACCGACAAGAAGGCCCTGCTGGCGGCGATCGACAAGCTGCGTACTGGCCGCGGCACGGCGATCGGCCTGGCCATCCTGACCTCCATCGACGCCATCGCGGAGGTCAACCCCGAAGTGCCACCTACCGGAGTCGAGGTGCCGGCCGCAGGTCCGGAGACCCCGGGGCAGTACCACGCCGACACGATCGTGGTGCTCACCGACGGTCGCAACACGCACGGGGTGGACCCGACCACGGCCGCGGCAGAGGCGGCGGCGCGGCGCCTGCGCGTCTATACCATCGGCTTCGGCACTACCGAGCCCGCCCCGATGGTGTGCACCCGCGACCAGATCAGCGGGGATGCCGCGTTCCGGGGGGACCAGTTCGGCCGCGGCCCCGGCCGGGGCCGGGGCCAGCGGTTCGACGAGGCGACGCTGACCGAGGTCGCCGAGCTGACCGGTGGGGAGTACTTCCAGGCCAAGGATGCTGAGGCGCTCAGCCGGGTGCTGCGGGAGCTACCGAACTCCATCGTGCTGCAACGGCAGGACGTGGAGATCACCGTCTGGTTCGCGCTCGCCGGCGCACTCCTGGTGCTCACGGCCGTCGGGCTGGCCCAGTGGTGGAACCGCCCTGGATATTCCCGGGCGAGTTCCCGGGATGGCTGAGCGGGGGTACCTTGATCGCTAGTCGCTTGGGCTGAGCCAGATTACGCCTTCCCGAGGCGGGAGCCGCTTCGAGGCGAGGATCGCATCAAGGGCAGCACAGAGTCGGATGAGTCCGTTGACCGTACGCGGAAACCGCTGGGCCGAGACGAACACGATGCCGGCATGTTCAACTCCTAGCGCGGCGAGTCGGGCGAAGTCGCTCACGTTCTCGGTGACCACGCATCGGTCGTTCCTGGCCGCCCAGGCCAGCACGTCGTCGTCGGACCTCGATCCCAAGCCAACCTCGACGTCGAGCACAGCGAAGACATCGTGACCGTTGTCGCGCAGGCGTTGCGCCAGCGACGGTGGATACATCTCATCCAGGAGGATGCCGGTCAAGACTTCCTCCGTCGCAGGAGGTCCTGCTGCGCCGCCCAGAGCCGCTCCTCTCGCTCAGCAACATTTCTATTGCTGCTGACCCGTTCGTCGATCTCATCGGGATAAGCGGCGTAGTAGCGCAATGTTGTGGTGACCTGTGCCCGGCTGAGCCCGGTCACGGTGGCAAGCTCGGCCACCAGCGACTCGCCATCCAGGTCGGGCGACTCCTCCCGGATCGCGTTGAGCGCCGTCACGACTTCCCATACGTCAGGGCCGCCTGACAACGCCGCGCGTCTGCCTGTCGGACCCGGCCGGAAAAAGATCCCCGGATGCTCGTACGCACGCAGAGACTCATCGATGAACATATTCGCCACTGATGACGACGACGTGCCGGGGTGCTCCCGCACATACCGGTCGAGCCGCGACAGCACATCGTCGTCGAAGCGGACAGAACGAGGAGCACTCATGGCCACACTGTAGTTAGCTGTAGTAGGTCCTACAAGCTGGCACGACGAGCTGGTCGCTCGGGCTGGCCACCCCTTGGGCCCGCCGGATCGATCCTCACGGTTACCCGAAAGCCCCCGCAGCCATCGAAGATCGGTGTGGCTCCATAACTACGCCAGCAGGTCAGCCTGCCGATACGCCGAGGCGGGAGAGCACCAGCTCCCGTACCGCCTTGGCGTCCGCCTGGCCCCGGGTCGCCTTCATCACCGCGCCCACCAGAACCCCGGCCGCGGTGACCTTGCCGTCGCGTACCTTGTCGGCCACGTCGGGATGGGCGGCGATGGCGGCGTCGACGGCGACCGCCAGCGCTCCAGCGTCGGAGACCACGGCCACGCCGCGCGCCGCCATCACCTCGGCCGGCGAGCCTTCGCCAGCGAGGACACCGGCCAGCACGCCCCGCGCCAGCTTGTCGGTCAGCTTGCCGTCGTCAACCAGGCGCTGTAGCTCGGCCACGTGCTCCGGGGTGACGCCCAGCTCGGCCAGGTCGACGCCGCGCTCGTTGGCGCGCTGGGCCAGCTCGTTGAGCCACCACTTGCGGGCCGCCTCGGGCGAGGCGCCCGCGGCCACCGTCGCCTCCAGCAGCTCCACCGCACCGGCGTTGACCACCGACTGCATGTCCAGCTCGGAGAAGCCCCACGCCTCGCGCAGCCGGGCCCGGTGCACCCGCGGCAGCTCGGGCAGGTCGGTGAGCAGCTTGGCCACCCAGGCCGGGTTGGGAGCGAGCGGCACCAGGTCAGGCTCTGGGAAGTACCGGTAGTCGGTCGCCGTCTCCTTGCTGCGCCCGGGCGTGGTGTCGCCGGTGTCCTCGTGGAAGTGGCGGGTCTCCTGGACGATGGTGCGGCCGGCGTCGAGCACGGCCGCCTGGCGCAGCATCTCCGACCGCACCGCCCGCTCCACGCTGCGCAGCGAGTTGACGTTCTTCGTCTCGGTGCGGGTGCCCCACGGCTCGCCCGGCCGGTTGAGGGACGTGTTGACGTCGCAGCGCAGCGAACCCTGCTCCATGCGCACGTCGGAGACGCCCAGCGAGCGGACCACGTCGCGCAGCTCGGCGACGTACGCCCGGGCTGCGACCGGCGCCAGCACGCCCGTGCCCGGCACCGGCTTGGTGACGATCTCCACCAGCGGGATGCCGGCCCGGTTGTAGTCCACAAGGGACTCGGTGGCACCGTGGATGCGCCCGGTGGCGCCGCCGATGTGCAGCGTCTTGCCGGTGTCCTCCTCCAGGTGGACCCGCTCGATGCCGAACCGCACGATGCCGCCGTCGACCTCCACGTCCAGCCACCCGTCCGTGCACAGCGGCTCGTCGTACTGGCTGATCTGGAAGTTCTTCGGCATGTCCGGGTAGAAGTAGTTCTTGCGGGCGAACCGGCACCACTCCGCGACCGAGCAGTTGAGCGCGAGCCCGATGCGGACCGTGGCCTCGATCGCGGCCCGGTTGGCCACCGGCAGGCTGCCGGGCAGGCCCAGGCAGACCGGGCAGACCTGGGTGTTGGGCTCGGCGCCGAAGGCGGTCGGGCAGTCGCAGAACATCTTGGTACGGGTGCCCAGCTCCACGTGGACCTCAAGGCCGATCACCGGCTCGTACCGGGCGACCACGTCCTCGACCGAGGAAAGGACCGTCGTACTCATCGGGGCTCCAACTCCATGGCTACCTGGGCTTGTCCAGCCTAGTCCGCTCGTGCTTTCCGTATCCCGCGGGTTTTGCCGCCGACGCGTGCGGTCGCGGCCTCCGCTGGGCGCAGGCCCAGATCGGTCAGCGCATTCCGCGTCGCCGCCCGCCATTCCCGGTACGCCGGCACCTGGCTGAGCCGCTCCAGCGAGACCAGCTCGCCCAGGCGAACCAGATAGTTCGACAGCGGACGGCGGACCCGTCTACCAATCTCAGCCGTTACCCGTTTGGGGTCGTCAACCCGTTCGACGTGCGCCGGATGCGGCGGCAGGCCCATCGAATCGTCGCTCCACCGGACACCCAACGCGGCTCGTAGAGCTTGGCCATCGGCGAGGAGCCACGCCTCCGTCTCCCGCACCGGGATGATCGGCACCAGCCGCTCGGAGCGGTCGCCCCAGGCGCCACGGAGCGGATCGACCCACTCCCGCCGTACCCGTTCTGGGTTAGCCCCCTGGTCACGGTGGATGAACACCAGGTTGAACATGCCGGCGTTCTGTGCCACCAGCCGCATGATGGCCTCGACGCCAACCGGGCCGTGCGCCGCACGCAGCACGGTGACATCCGCAACGTCGATGGACTCGTCGAAGTCGACAGCACAGATCTCCTCGAGACTGCGCCCGATCACTCGCGGAAGGAAGTCGTCGTCGGAAGAGCCCTCCGCGACCAGGGCCGACGTGAGGTAGCGCATCAGTCGTCCAACGCCTCACTCACCTCGAACTCCCTGATCTCCGCTTCGGGCAGCACGGACACGTCGTCGGCAACAACCCCGGCATGCCCGCTCGACGCGATCCGGCGCAGCCACGTCACCCGGCTGCGCGGCGCGCCTGGCGTCAGGCGCGTGATGTTGTCGAGGAACACGACATCCTCGCGCAGCGCCCCATCCGGCGATGGGCCGAGCGCCCGCAGGGTCGCCGGATGATGGCTGCTCAAGATCAGCTGGGTCAGCGGAGCGCCCTCGTCGTCGTGCCGGGCGTCCAGTGAGCGTTGGACCAGCCTCCTCAGGTGCCGGACGAACCGCGCCAGGCGCTGCGGGTAGATGCCGTTCTCCGGCTCCTCGAAGCAGATCAGCCCGCCGCCGCGCGGGTCGTACGCCGCGGCCAGCAGCGCAAGCGCGCGAAGGGTGCCGTCGGAGGCCACCCGGGCCGAGAACGGGGCCTCGTTGCGGGTCACCACCTCCACCTGGCGCTGCCGCTGCGCGTCGTTCTCGGTCAGCCGGACCGACACCACCTCAGGGACGACCGCGGCGAGGTCCGCGGCGAGGTCGTTGAGCAGGCCGTCCGGCCGGTCCTCGGTGCCGGTCTCCGCGCCGATACGGCGCAGCGTGTTCGCCAGATGAGCGCCGTTGACGCTGAGCGTGTCAGGGCCGTCGTAGGAGTCCGGGCTGCGCAGCGCCGCCGGGTCGAGGTGCAGCAGCCGCCAGGACTGCAGCTCCCGCTTCAGAGCGAAGAGCAAGGGGTACTCGTACACCGTGGTCAGGCTCGACAGCACAGTGGCTTCGGCCTTACCCGCAGGCAGCTGCCGTGGCTTGCCGAGAAAGCCCGGGAAGATCTGGAACCAGGGCTGCCCCGTCTCGCTGCCGACCGTCTGCAGCAGCTGCGGGCTCCGGGAGCTGTAGGCCGCCAGCCGGGGGCGCAGGTCCTTGCCGAAGCGGTCCATCCAGCGGTCGTCCTCCTTGCGGATCAGACTCGCCGTCTCCTGCACCACAAACGGCCGAAGGCCGAGGCCGTCACCACGAAGCTCGATGGTTGTCTCGTAGCGGACCCGAGAGTGCCTGACCTCGGCCGTTTCGCCGAACGGGTCGGTCACCGTACGGTCCAGCAGCACCTCCACGGCGAACGACATGCGGCGCATCAGGGTGCCATCGACGTGCCGGTGAAACAGCTCGGCCAGCTCGCCCCGGATGTCCAGCGCCGCGTCCCGCACCGGGCGGTCGGCCAGCAGCCTCAGGAAATGAAGCGCGTCGAAGAAGTTGGACTTGCCGGCGGCGTTACGACCGAGCACGACCAGGAACGGTGGTACGTCGAGGGTGAAGTCCCGGAACGACTTGAACCCGTCGATCTCGATCCGGGTGAGCACGGCGTCCTACAGGGCGGGTGGGGTGAGGGTGCCGACCACCGACTCCAGCGCGGCGCCCACCTGGTACATCCGGTCGTCGGCCATGGTCGGCGCCATCACCTGTAGCCCCACCGGCAGCCCCTCAGACAGTCCACAGGGGACAGAGATGGCCGGTCCACCGTAGAGGTTGGAAGGGATGGTGAACAGGTCCGCAAGATACATCTGGTACGGGTCGGACGTGCGCGACCCGAACGGGAACGCAACGAACGGCGTAGTAGGGCTGACCAGCACGTCGACCGACTCGAACGCGGCGGCGAAGTCGCGCGTGATCAGCGTGCGCACCTTCTGCGCCTGCCCGTAGTAGGCGTCGTAGTAGCCGGCCGACAGTGCGTACGTGCCGAGGATGATCCGCCGCTTGACCTCCGGGCCGAAGCCGGCCTCCCGGGTCAGCGACATGACCTCCTCCAGCGACCGGGTGCCGTCGTCACCGGTCCGCAGCCCGTAGCGCACGCCGTCGAAGCGGGCCAGGTTGGACGAGCACTCGCTCGGCGCGATCAGGTAGTAGGCCGGCAGCGCGTACTCGAAGTGAGGGCAGGACACCTCGACCACGTCGGCGCCGAGCTTGGCCAGCGCCTCCAGCGCCTCGCGCACCGCGGCGGCCACACCCGGCTCGGCGCCGTCGCCGCCGAGCTCGGTCACCAGGCCGAGCCGCACCCCGGCCAGGTCACCGCCGGCACCGCGGCGGGCGGCGCCGACGACGTCGGGCACCGGAGCCGGGATCGAGGTCGAGTCGCGCGGGTCGTGGCCGGCGATGACCGCGTGCAGCAGGGCCGCGTCCAGCACCGTACGGGCGCACGGGCCCGGGGTGTCCAATGAGGACGAGAACGCGACCAGGCCGTAGCGGGAGGTGCCGCCGTAGGTCGGCTTGGCGCCCACGGTGCCGGTGACCGCGCCGGGCTGGCGGATCGAGCCGCCGGTGTCCGTGCCGATCGCCAGCGGCGCCTCGTACGCCGCGACGGCCGCGGCCGAGCCACCGCCCGAGCCGCCCGGGATGCGGCCGAGGTCCCACGGGTTGCACGACGGCCCGTAAGCCGAATACTCCGTGGAGGATCCCATGGCGAACTCGTCCATGTTGGTCTTGCCCAGCATCACCAGCCCGGCGGCGCGCAGGCGCTCCACGATCGTGGCGTCGTACGGCGGCACCCAGCCTTCGAGGATCTTCGAGCCGCAGGTGGTCGGCGAGCCGCAGGTGACCAGCACGTCCTTGACCGCGACCGGGACCCCGGCCAGCGGCCCGAGTGCGCCGCCGGCCGCCCGCCGGGCGTCCACCGCCCGCGCCGCAGCCAGCGCCCCCTCCGCATCCACGTGCAGGAACGCGTGCACCCGCGGGTCGACCGCGGCGATGCGGTCCAGGTGGGCCCGGGTGACCTCCTCGGCCGAGACCTCCCCGGCGCCGACGCGCCGGCCCAGCTCGGCGGCTGTCAGCCTGGTCAGGTCGGTCACGGCTACGCCTCCTCGTCGAGGATCCGGGGCACCCGGAACCGGCCCTGAGCGGCGTCCGGAGCGCCGGCGAGAACCTGCTCGCGGGGCAGGCCCGGGCGCACCACGTCGTCGCGGAGCACGTTGGTCAGCGGGACCGCGTGCGAGGTCGGCAGGATGTCCTCGGCGGCCACCTCACCGACCCGGGCCACCGCCTGCAGGATCACGTCGAGCTGGCCGGCGAAGGTGTCCAGCTCCTGTTCGGTGACGGCGAGCCGCGCGAGGTGCGCCAGGTGCGCGACCTCCTCGCGGGAGATGGCGGCCATTTCGGGTCCCCCTTGTCGGGACGTGTGGTGACTGCGCGAGTCTATCCAGCGGGCGTAGGCGCATCTGACGGGATTGCCTCCTGCTGCGCCACGGCCCGCGCCGCCTCCGGCCCGTCGGCGAGCAGCACGTCGAAGCCTGCGTCGTCGAGCACCGGCACCTTCAGCGAGACCGCCTTGTCGTACTTGCTGCCTGGGTTGTCCCCCACCACCACGAAGTCGGTCTTCTTCGACACCGAGCCGGTCACCTTGCCCCCGCGGCTGGTCACCGCCTCGGTCGCGGCGTCGCGCGAGTAGCGGGCGAGGGAGCCGGTCACCACCACGGTCATCCCCTCCAGCGGGCGGGGTCCGGTCTCGGCCCGCTCCTCGGCGAGGCGCACCCCGGCCGCGCCCCACTTCTGCACGATCTCCCGGTGCCAGTCGACGGTGAACCACTCGATGACCGACTCCGCGATGGTCGGCCCGACCCCCTCGGCCGCGGACAGCTCCTCCACGCTCGCCGCGGCGATCCGCTCCACCGACCCGAAGTGGCGGGCGAGCGCCTGGGCCGCGGTCGGGCCGACGTGCCGGATCGACAAGGCGACCAGGATGCGCCACAGCGGGCGCTGCTTGGCCTCGGCGAGGTTGGCGAGCAGCTTGGTCGCGTTGGAGCCGAGCGACCCGTCCTTGTTAACGAAGAACTCGCTGCCCGACAGCTTCTCCGCGTCGATCCCGAACAGGTCACCCTCGTCGGCGATCACGTGCTCGGTGAGCAGGGCCATCGCCGCTTTGTAGCCGAGCACCTCGATGTCGAGCGCGCCCCGGCCGGCCAGGTGGAACACCCGCTCCCGCAGCTGCGCCGGGCAGGAGCGGTTGTTGGGGCAGCGGATGTCGACGTCGCCCTCCTTGGCCGGGGCGAGCGGCGAGCCGCACTCGGGGCAGTGCTCGGGCATGGTGAACGGCCGCTGCGTCCCGTCCCGCTGCTCGACCACCGGCCCGACGACCTCCGGGATCACGTCGCCGGCCTTGCGGAGCACCACGGTATCGCCGATGAGCACGCCCTTGCGCTCGACCTCGTGCTGGTTGTGCAGGGTGGCGAAGGTGACCGTCGAGCCGGCCACCCGCACCGGCGCCAGCTCCGCGTACGGCGTGACCCGGCCGGTGCGCCCCACGTTGACCCGGATGTCGAGCAGCTTCGTGTTCACCTCCTCCGGCGGATATTTGAAGGCGATCGCCCACCGTGGGGCACGGCTGGTGGAGCCGAGCCGCCGCTGGATGGACACCTCGTCGACCTTCACCACCACCCCGTCGATCTCGTGCTCGACGTCGTGCCGGTGCTGCTCGTAGAACGCGATGTAGTCCCGTACCCCGGAAAGGTCCTCCACCACCCGCCATCGCGAGCTGACCGGCAGGCCCCAGCCGGCGAGGGCCTCGTAGGCCGCCGACTGGGCGGGCGGCTCGAAGCCGTCCCGGGCGCCGATGCCGTGCACCACCAGCCGCAGCGGCCGGCCGGCGGTGACCCGTGGGTCCTTCTGCCGCAGCGACCCGGCGGCCGCGTTGCGCGGGTTGGCGAACGGCGCCCGGCCCTGCTCGACGAGGCTCGCGTTGAGGTCGGCGAACGCCTCGATCGGGAAGTAGATCTCGCCCCGCACCTCGAGCAGCCGGGGCACGTCCGGGCCGGCCAGCCGCTCCGGCACCTCGCGGATGGTGCGCACGTTGGGCGTGACGTCCTCGCCGGTGCGCCCGTCGCCCCGGGTGGCCGCCCGCACCAGCCGCCCGGCCCGGTAGGTCAGGTTGATCGCCAGCCCGTCCACCTTGGGCTCGCACAGGTAGCGCACCGGGCCGCCCGCGTCGCGCTCCACCCGCTCCGCCCAGGCCACCAGCTCCTCGTCGGCGAACGCGTTGTCCAGGCTCATCATCCGCTCGGCGTGGGTGACCGGCGTGAACTGCGTGGAGTAGGTGCCGCCGACCTTCTGGGTGGGCGAGTCGGGCGTGCGCAGCGCGGGGAACCGCTCCTCCAGCTCCTCCAGCTCGCGCATGAGCGCGTCGAACTCCCCGTCGGAGACGGTCGGCGCGTCGAGCACGTAGTAGCGGTAGCGGTGGTCCTCCACCTCCTGGCTGAGCACCGCGTGCCGCTCGCGCAGCTCCGGCGGCGGCTCACCGCCCGCCGCCCGCTCCTGCGCCGCCGTGACCTGCTGCGGGATCGCCTCTTCCGTCACCCGAGCCTCCGCTCAGCCTTCGCCTCGTTCCGCTGCCCGCACGGTATCCCGAGGGTCTGACACCACCACAGGCTGAGCCCGGGACCAGGGCGCGCCCGACCGGTAGCGTCGGTTCATGAGCGACCAGCCCACCAAGATCACCTTGACCGAGTCAGAGCTCCCGCGGCGCCGGTACAACCTGCTCGCCGACCTTCCCGCACCGCCACCGCCGGTGCTGCACCCCGGCACGCTCGCGCCCGTCGGCCCGGACGACCTGGCCCCGCTGTTCCCCATGGCGCTCATCGCGCAGGAGGTGAGCGGGGAGCGCTGGGTCGATATCCCGGACGAGGTGCTCGACGTGTACCGGCTGTGGCGCCCCACCCCGCTCTACCGGGCGCACCGCCTGGAGCGCGCGCTGGGGACCCCAGCCAAGATCTTCTACAAGTACGAGGGCACCTCGCCGGCCGGCTCGCACAAGCCGAACACGGCGGTGGCCCAGGCGTACTACAACGCCGCCGCCGGCATCCGCCGGCTCACCACGGAGACCGGTGCCGGCCAGTGGGGCACCGCGCTCGCCTTCGCCTGCGCCCAGTTTGGCCTGGACTGCGAGGTCTGGCAGGTCCGCGCCTCGTACGACCAGAAGCCGTACCGGAAGACCATGATCGAGACGTACGGCGGCGTGGTCCATCCGTCGCCCTCACCGTTGACCGCCGCCGGGCGCGCGGTGCTGGCGGCCGACCCCGGCTCGCCCGGCTCGCTCGGGATCGCCATCTCCGAGGCGGTGGAGGTGGCCGCGCAGCGTCCGGACACCAACTACTCGCTCGGCAGCGTGCTCAACCACGTGCTGCTGCACCAGACCGTGATCGGCGAGGAGGCCCTGGCGCAGTTCGCGCAGGTCGGCCTCTGGCCGGACCTTCTGGTCGGCTGCACCGGAGGCGGCTCGAACTTCGGCGGGCTGGCGTTCCCGTTCCTGCGCGAGAAGCTGGCCGGGAAGATCGACCCGGTCATCCGCTGCGTCGAGCCGGCGGCCTGCCCGAGCCTGACCAAGGGCGAATACCGCTACGACTACGGCGACACCGCCGGCCTCGCGCCGATGGTGAAGATGCACACGCTCGGCCACGACTTCATCCCGGACCCCATCCACGCCGGCGGACTGCGCTACCACGGCATGTCGCCGCTGCTGAGCCACATCTACGAGCTCGGCCTGGTCGAGGCCGAGGCGATCGGCCAGAACGAGTGCTTCGAGGCCGGCGTCCGGTTCGCCCGGACCGAGGGCATCGTCCCGGCGCCGGAGCCGACGCACGCGATCGCGGCCGCCGTCCGGGAGGCCCGCCGCTGCGCCGAGACCGGCGAGGCCAAGGTGATCCTCACCGCGCTGTGCGGGCACGGCCACTTCGACATGGCCGCGTACGACGCCTACTTCCGCGGCGAGCTCACCGACTTCGACTACCCGGAGGAGCGGGTCCGCGCCTCGATGGCGCGCGTCCCCGTCGTCTCCTAGCGGAAGCGGCGAGCCCGCGCCCGAGCCCCGGTCCGGATCGGTTCGCTAGCCGAGACCCAGCCGGCCGGCCTCGGACACGGCCTGGCCGCGGCTGCCGACCCCGAGCTTGCGCAGCACGGCCGCGACGTGGTGCTCGACGGTCCGCTCGGACAGGAACAGCTGGGCGGCGATCTCGGCGTTCGACGCGCCCGAGCCGAGCAGCGCGAGCACCTCGGCCTCCCGGGCCGTGAGCCCGGCCGGGTTCTGCCGGGTGGAGCGGTGGGGGCCGCGTGGGACGCCGCGCGCGCCGCCCTCGCGCAGCCGCCGCGACACGACCGCCGCGGCGGGACGGGCGCCGAGCCGCTGGAAGCCGGCCAGCGCC
>DASRIS010000169.1:0-6408 GCA_035649895.1 Micromonosporaceae bacterium
AGCAGGCATGCGGGCCCCCGCGAGCGGGCGGACCACAGCGGGCATGCAGGCCTCAGCGAGCGGGCGGACCACAGCGGGCGCGCGGGCCTCAGCGAGCGCGGGCCGTGAAGCGGCCGTCCACATACTCGACCCGCAGCGGCAGGCCGAACGCCTTCGACAGGTGCTCGCTGGTGACGGTGTCGGTGAGCAGCCCCTGCGCGACCACCGACCCCTCCCGCAGCAGCAGTGCGTGGGTGAACCCGGCGGGTATCTCCTCGACATGGTGGGTGACCAGGACCAGGGCCGGGGCGTCCGGGTCGTACGCCAGGTCGGTCAGGCGCTGTAGCAGCTCCTCCCGGCCGCCCAGGTCGAGCCCTGCCGCGGGCTCGTCCAACAGCAGCAGCTCCGGGTCGGTCATCAGGGAGCGGGCGAGCTGCACCCGCTTGCGCTCCCCCTCGGAGAGGGTGCCGTACGGTCGGTCGGCCACGGACGCCACGCCCAGCTGGTCGAGCAGCGCCCGGGCCCGGATCTCGTCCACCGGGTCGTAGCGCTCCCGGAACCGGCCCACCACCGCCCAGGAGGCGGTGAGCACCACGTCCTGCACGATCTCGTCCGGCGGGACGCGTTCGGCCAGGGCGAGGGTGGCAAAGCCCACCCGGGTACGCAGCTCCGCCAGCTCCGTACGGCCGAGCCGCTCGCCGAGCACGTGCACCGTGCCCCCGCTCGGGTGCAGGCGGGCCGCGGCGAGGTTGAGCAGTGTGGTCTTGCCGGCGCCGTTGGGGCCCAGGACCACCCACCGCTCGTCCAGCTCGACCCGCCAGGTGACGTCGCGCAGGAGGTACGTGTCGCCCCGGCGCACGGTGACCCGGTCGGCCGCGATGACGAGGTCTGGGTCGACCGGCCTGTCCTTCTGGTCGCCACGGGGTCGCGCAACGGGCACCCGACAATCCAACCATGCGTGACAGCCTCAACCATGGGTGACGGGGCCAAGTATCGTGAGGCGCCGTGACAGCAGTCCTCGAGATCCAGGGGCTCCGGAAGACGTACCGGAGCCTGCGCCGCAGCCCTCGCCGCGCGCTCGACGGCTTCGACATGGTCGTCGAGCCGGGCCAGGTGCACGGCTTCCTCGGCCCCAACGGATCCGGCAAGACAACCACCCTGCGTACGCTGCTGGGCCTGGTGCGCCCCAACGGCGGCCGGATGAGCATCCTCGGCCAGGAGGTGCCCGCGGCCCTGCCAGACGTGATCGGCCGGGTGGGCGCGATCGTGGAGAGCCCGCAGTTCTTCGCCAACTTCTCCGGCCGGCGTACCCTCGGGCTGCTCGCCACGGCGGGCGGTGTCGCCGACCGCCGGGTGGACGAGGTGCTGGAGCTGGTCGGCCTGCGCGACCGGGCCGGCGAGCGGGTCAGGACGTACTCGCTGGGCATGAAGCAGCGCCTGGCAGTGGCCTCGGCCCTGCTGAAGTCACCGGAGCTGCTGATCCTTGACGAGCCGGCGAACGGCCTGGACCCGGCCGGCATCCGGGAGATGCGCGACATGATGCGCGGCCTGGCCGCCTCCGGCGTGACCGTCGTGCTCTCCAGCCACATCCTCGGCGAGGTGCAGCAGATCTGCGACTCCGTCACGATCATCTCGCGCGGCCGCCGGGTCGCGTCCGGACCGGTCGCTGAGGTGATCGCCGGGCAGGACCGCGGCGAGTACCGGGTCAGGGTGGCCGGCGACCAGGCCGCCGCCGTCCGGGTCCTCACCGAGGCGGGGGCTCGGGTGGCCGGCAGGGACGACCATCTCGTGGTGTCGGACCTCACCGACCCGGCCTGGGTCACCCGCACGCTCGCGGGGCGCGAGCTGTGGCTCACCGAGCTGACCCCGCTGACCCGCGACCTGGAGAGCGTCTTCCTCGAGCTCACCGGCACCACCCCGGAGCCGGGGCACGCCCGGCAGGTCGACGAGGCGTACCGCCCGGGCAACGGCGCCCCCGGCGCAGCGCCGGCCACGCAGCCGGATACGCCGGACACGCAGCTGGACGAGCCAGCGACACCGACCCTGCCCGCGGCCGCCGCCGGGCCGGTCGCCCCGACAGCCGCGGAGGAGCGGGCATGAACCTGGTACGCGCCGAGTGGCGGCGGTTCTTCGCCCGCCGCTTCACCCGGCTGATGGTCGTCACCGTCCTGGTCATCCTCGGCCTGATCGGGCTCGGCGTGGCGGGGAGCACGCAGCAGCCAGGCCCAGGCGCGGTCGCGGAGGCCGAGCGGATCGCCGCCGAGCAACGGGCGCAGATCGCCGAGGCGCGCCGGCAGTGCGAGGCCGCCCAGAGCGGCAGTGCGTCAGGCGGGTCGAACGAGAAGTTCGGCCAGCTGCCGCCCGGGGAGACCTGCGCGACGATGTTCCGCGACGACCACGCGACGGCCGAGAACTTCATGCCGAACGTGTTCAGCTTCCGCGACGAGGCACCGGCCATGCTGATGGTCTTCGGGGGCGTGCTGGCGCTGTTCGCCTTTGCGGTGGGCGCCTCGTTCATCGGCGCGGAGTGGAGCTCCGGCGGCATCATGAACCTGCTGCTGTGGCGCCCGCGCCGGGTCCCGGTGCTCACCGGCAAGCTGGTCACCCTGCTCGCGGCGGTGACCGCCACCTGGCTGGTGCTGGTGGCCGGCTGGGTGGCCCTGCTGTGGGGAATCGCCGCCTTCCGCGGCCGGACCGGCACCATCACCTCGGGCGTGGTCCAGTCGATGGCGCTCACCAGCCTGCGGTCGCTGGCCCTGGTGCTGGCGGCCGCAGTCGTCGGGTTCGGCGTCGCCTCGCTCGGGCGCAACACGGCAACGGCGCTGGGGGTGGCCGTCGGGTACGTGGTCGTGCTGGAGATCGGCACCCGGATCGTGCTCGAGATCGCCGAGGTGATCAAGCCGGAGCGATGGTTCCTGTCCAGCTATGCCGTGGCGTGGCTGAACAAGAAGGTCACCTTCAACGAGTGGCGGCACTGCCGCTACGACACCACAGGCAGCTGCGAGTCGTACGCCTGGACCATCGACATGAGCCAGGCGGCGCTGGTGTTCGGCGCGATCCTCATGGTCGTGCTCGGGACGGCGTTTCTCGCTTTCCGGCGGCGCGACGTGACGTAGCGGGCCCGGCTACGACACGGTCGAGCCGAACACCTCCTCGCGCACCGCGTCCAGCGCGGTGACCAGCGCCCCGTGCAGGACCGGCTCGGGCTCGGCGCGGGTGACCACCACCCGCGGTGACACCGGCGCGATCGCGGCGACCTCGTGCTGCACCCGACCGGCCAGCGCATCCCCGCCGGCCTGGCCCACCTCGCCGGCGAGCACCACCAGCTCCGGGTCGAGCACCACGCAGACCGAGGCGACGCCGAGCGCGAGGCGGCGGGCGACCTCGTCCAGCACCGGGCCGCCACGGGTGCCCGCGGCGACCGCGGCGGCGACCGCGTCCGCCCCGGTGGCGGCGCGGAAGCCGTGCTCCCGGGCCACCGCGCGGGCCGCCTCGAGGCTGGCGAGCTGCTGGAAGGCGCCCTTGCCGCGGCGGGTCAGCCCGCGCGGGATGGGCGCGCCGGGCACCGGCAGGTAGCCGATCTCACCCGCCGCGCCGGCGGAGCCCCGGTGCAGCCGGCCACCGAGCACCACGGCCAGGCCGACGCCGCGGGAGACCCAGACCAGGACGAAGTCGGGTACGCCCCGGGCGGCCCCGTTGTGCGCCTCGGCGACCGCCGCGAGGTTCACGTCGTTCTCGAAGACCACCGGGATGCGCAGGTCCTCGCGGAGGGCGGCGAGCAGGCCGCGGTGCCAGCGCGGCAGGTCGACCGCGAAGGCGATGTCGCCGGTGGCCGGGTCCACCAGGCCCGGGCTGCCCAGCACGACCCGGCGGACCGTGCTGACGTCGGCCCGGGCCCGCTCGGCGGCCCGGACCACGGCCTCGTGCACCACGCCGACCGGGTCGTCGCTGTCCTGTGTGGACTGCTCCACCCGGCCGACCATCGCGCCGGTGATGTCGGCGCAGGCGGCGACCACCCGGTCCGGCCCGACGTCCACGCCGACCACGTGCGCGCTGTCCGGGACGACCGCGTAGAGCTGGGCGTTCGGGCCGCGCCCGCCGGCGAGCTCGCCGACCCGGCTGACCAGCCCGCGCTCCTCCAGCCGTTCGACCAGCTGGGACGCGGTCACCTTGGACAGGCCGGTCAGCTCGCCGAGCTGGGACCGGGTCAGCGGGCCGCGGTCGACCAGCAGCTCGAGGGCGGCGCGGTCGTTGAGCGCCCGCAGCAGCCGCGGTGTCCCCGGTCGGCGCTCAGAACTCATCTGGTGAACCCCAAAGTCTCCTTAAGGTGCGGTCGGCCTACCGCACTGCGAAGCGTACGGCGGACCGACCAGGCCCTGCCTCGATCGACAAGACAGGCCCGGTCGACCCGCGGATGAGCGGCGATGGGACGCGCTACGCGGCCGCCGTACGGACCAGGGTGCGGATCTGGCGCAGCAGTACGGAGAGCGCGGCGAGGTCGGCCCGGGACTCGTCGAACTCGCCTATCGCGTTGCGGGTGCGCGCGATGACGGACGCGTTGAGCTGCTCCCACTCGGCGACCCGGTCCTCCGGCGGGTCCCCCTCCGACGTGGAGGAGAGCACCTCGGAGGTGAGCGCGGCCAGCGCGGCGTAGAGGTCGTAGCGCAGCGCCATCCGGGCCTGGGTCTGCCAGCGGTCCTCCCGGGGCAGCGCCGAGATCTTCGACAGCAGGTCGTCGACCCGGAACTGGTCCGACAGGACAAAGTAGACCCCGGCCACCTCCATCAGGTCCCGGCCGGTGGACTGCGCCGCCTCGATGATGTCCACCAGGCCGAAGCTGTAGACCAGCCGGGTCGCCCAGTCCGCCAGCTCCTGCGGGATCCCCCGCCGGGTCAGGTCCGCCGCGTGGGCGCGCAGGGCCTCGCGCTCCCGCCCGTGGAACAGGTTGCCCAGCTCCGGCAGCAGCCGGGCCACGCCGGGCCGCAGCCGCGCGATCTCGCCCTCGACGTCGAGCGGGGAGCGCCGGTTCTGCACCAGCCACCGCACCGCGCGGTCCACCAGCCGCCGCGACTCCAGGTAGACCACGGTCTGCGCCGCGGTGTCCACCTTGTTGTCCAGCGCCTGGACCGCAAGCCACAGCTCGCCCAGGCCGAACACCTCACGGACGATCACGTACGCCCGCAGCACGTCCTCGGGCGTGGCTCCGGTCTCCTCCACGGTGCGGTAGATGAACGACGTGCCGCCCCGGTTGACCGCCTCGTTCACCAGCGAGGTGGTGACGATCTGGCGGCGCAGCGGGTGCTCGGACATGCGGTCGGCGAACCGCTCGCGCAGCGGGGTGGGGAAGTAGTCCGCCAGCACCTCACGCGTCCACGCCTCGTCCGGCAGCGACGAGGAGACGATCTCGTCCTCCAGCACGATCTTCACGTACGCCAGCAGCACCGCGAACTCCGGCGAGGTCAGCCCGGTGCCGGCCTCGCCGCGCACGGCCAGCTCCTCGTCGCCGGGCAGGGCCTCGAGCGTACGGTTCAGCCGGCCGGCCCGCTCCAGGTCGGTGATCATGCGCCGGTGCACCGGCAGCAGCGGCCGGGCCTGCGACCGGGCGTTGCCGAGTGCGCGGGCCTGGTCGTAGTTGTCCTGCAGCACCAGGTCGGCGACCTCGTCGGTCATCGCCACCAGCAGCTCGTCCCGCTCGGCCATGGTCAGCTCACCGGCCGACACCGCGTCGCCGACCAGGATCTTGATGTTCACCTCGTGGTCGGAGGTGTCGACACCGGCGGAGTTGTCGATGAAGTCGGTGCAGATGTGCCCGCCCGCCATCGCGTACTCGATCCGGCCCCGCTGGGTGAGCCCGAGGTTGCCGCCCTCGCCGACGACCCGGCAGCGCAGCTGGGTGCCGTTGACCCGGATGCCGTCGTTGGCCTTGTCCCCCACGTCAACGTGCGACTCGGTGGCCGCCTTCACGTAGGTGCCGATGCCACCGTTCCAGAGCAGGTCCACCGGGGCCTGGAGGATCGCCTTCATCAGCTCCTGCGGGGACAGGCAGGTGAGGGTGGCATCGGTGATGCCGAGCGCCTCTCGCGCCTGCGGCGAGATCGGCACCGACTTGGCGGTGCGCGGCCACACCCCGCCCCCGGCCGAGACCAGCTCCCGGTCGTACTCGTCCCAGCCGCTGCGCGGCAGCTCGAACAGGCGCCTGCGCTCGGCGAAGGAGGCCGCGGCGTCCGGGGTCGGGTCCAGGAAGACGTGCCGGTGGTCGAACGCGGCAACCAGCCGGATGTGCTCGCTGAGCAGCATGCCGTTGCCGAACACGTCGCCGGACATGTCGCCGATGCCGACCACGGTGAAGTCCTGGGTCTGGGTGTCCACGCCCAGCTCGCGGAAGTGCCGCTTGACCGACTCCCAGGCGCCGCGCGCGGTGATGCC
Source organism: Micromonosporaceae bacterium (assembly GCA_035649895.1). GTDB lineage: Bacteria > Actinomycetota > Actinomycetes > Mycobacteriales > Micromonosporaceae > DASSUC01. Next base: position 6,406 of record DASRIS010000169.1, read on the forward strand.
CAT
>DASRIS010000170.1:0-21950 GCA_035649895.1 Micromonosporaceae bacterium
TTGCGGGCTTGGCGAGCAAAAGATCGGTGCCGTCGTTGTCGATCGTGGACATGCGCCAGAAATAGTCGCCCATCGTTGTCATCCCCGCCCGCCGCCGGCCTGCCGCAGGGTTGCGCACTCCCGTATAGCGATATACACCAGCCCTGATGCGGCGACAAACTGCGACCAGCCCGGTTCTCAGCCCGTGATGAAAAACTATTCCGGTGGCGGCCGGGAGTAGTTCTGATCATTTGTGGGCGCCGGTCACGGCCCCGGCCATGCCGAGTCCCGGCGCCACGAGCCAGCGAAGCCTGGACGCTGGGGGTCAGCGGGAGGCTGGGCGCCGCGAGCCAGCGGAGCCCGGGTGCTGCGTGGCGGGGAGCAGCTCGTTGAGCGAGCCGGACCGGAAGGCCTCGACGACAACCGGCAGGCCGGCGAAGCCGGCGGCACGGATGGCCTCGTGCAGGCTCTCGTCGGCCCGGGCCAACGCGACCAGCTCCGCGTCCACCTCCAGCCGCACTGTGTCGCCGAGGTCGCGCACCCGCAGGTCGCGCACGTTGTGGCCACGCAGCCGGTCGCGCGCGGCCACCTCCGCCCGCTCCACCCGCGCCAGGCGTGCCGGCGTGATGGCGATGCCGTACGCGATGCGGCTGGACAGGCACGCGGCGGCCGGCTTGTCCCAGGTCCGTAGCTGCCATAGCCGCGCGACCGCGCGCACCGCCTGCTTGTCGAGGCCGGCGTCCGCCAGCGGGGTCCGCGCTCCCCGCTGCGCCGCCGCCCGGATGCCCGGCCGGAAGCCGGCCACCACATCGGATGCGTTGGTGCCGGTCGCGACGCTTGCGAAGGCGTGCTCAGCAGCGAGGCCCAAGGCCGCGTCCAGCAGCGTGCTCTTGCAGAAGTAGCAGCGGTCGGCCCCGTTGTCCCGGTACCCGGCCACGGCCAGCTCGTCCGTTGCCACCACGTGGTGTGCCGTGCCGAGCTCGGCGCAGAACCGCCGGGCGGCCTCCAGCTCGGCCGCCGGCAGCGAAGCGGACGCCGCCGTCACCGCCGCGACCTGCCCGGCGCCTAGCGCGCGCACCGCCGCGGCAAGAACCACGCTGGAGTCGACACCGCCGGAGAACGCGACCAGCGTCCTGCCGTAGTGTCGCACCTCGTCGACCAACCGGCCGGCGACGACGCGGGCCTGGCCATACTCGGTCACACGCCGCTCCGGGTGCCGTACAGGGGAGATCAGGTGGCTCAACCGTACAAGGTGGACCCCCAGCCGGCGGACGGCGGCCTGGTGGACCTCGGCTTTGCCCGCCTGGACGTGCAGCGTGCGGACCGCACCGGTGACCCGGAGGTGGTCTTCGGCGCCGGTAAGACGCCCGAGCAGGTGGTGGCGGTGCTGAGCGCCCTGCGCGCCGCGCACCCGGACCGCGCGGTCCTCGCCACCCGCCTGTCCGGCGAGGCCCGCGCCTGGTGCCGGCAGCGCCTGCCCGAGGCGGTCGTGGACGACCTGGGACGGCTGGCCGTGCTCGGCACCGCGCCCCCACCGTCGGGCCGGGTCGCCGTGGTGGCCGCAGGCACCGCCGACCTGCCGGTGGCCCGGGAGTGTGCCACCACGGTCACCGTCTTCGGCGCGTCGCCTGAGCTCATCGTCGATGTCGGCGTCGCCGGCCTGCACCGCCTGCTGGCCCAGCTCGACCGGATCACGGCCTGTGACGCGGTGGTGGCCATCGCCGGCATGGAGGCCAGCCTGCCCTCGGTGCTCGGTGGCCTGGTGGGCGCCCCGCTGATCGCGGTGCCGACCAGCGTCGGGTACGGCTGGCACCTGGACGGCGTGACCGCCTGGCTGGCGACGGTCAACAGCTGTGCCCCGGGCGTGCTGACGGTCAACGTGGACAACGGGTTCAGTGCTGGGGTGGCCGCGGCCCGGATCGCGCGCCGCAGCAAGGTGCCGGCATGAGGACGCTGTGGGTCGACCCGCGCCACGGCGCCGCCGGAGACATGCTGCTGGCGGCGCTGCTGGACGCCGGCGCGGACCTCGGCGCGGTCCGCGCCGCCCTCGCCGCCCTGCCGGTCGAGGCCGTCACGGTCCAGGTGGACCAGGTCCGCCGGTTCGGGTTCCGTGCCGCGCTGGTGTCGGTGACCGCGCCGCCGAGCGACGTCCACCGCGACCCGGCCGCACTCGTCGACCTCGTCACCCGCGCCAACCTGCCGGAACCGGTACGCCGCTTCGCCGCCGCCGTGTTCCGCCGGCTCGGCGAGGCCGAGGCCCGGGTGCACGGCGTCGCCCTGTCCGAGGTGCACCTGCACGAGGTCGGGGCGCTGGACGCGGTCGCCGACGTGGTGGGCTGCGCGGTGGCGCTGCACGACCTCGGCCTGCTGGACGCGGCCGACCGCGTGGTCGGCCCGGTAGGGGTGGGCTACGGGACGGTACGCACCGCCCACGGAGCCCTGTCCGTGCCGGCACCGGCGGTGCTGGAGATCCTCACCAGCGCCGGTGCCCCGATCGCGGCCCACCCGGCAGAGCTGGAGCTGTGCACCCCGACCGGCGCCGCCCTGCTCGCCACGCTGGCGACCGGGTGGGGCCCGCCGCCTGGCTGCACCCCGGAGGCGGTCGGTGTCGGCGCCGGCCACGCCGACCCCCGCAGCCACCCCAACGTGGTACGGGTCCTCGTCGGTGCGGCCGGCGGCGACCCGCCGGACTGGACCACGGCCGCCCTCTACCGGGTCGACACCACGATCGACGACATGGACCCGCGGCTCTGGCCCGAGCTGCTGGACTCGCTTCGCGAAGCCGGCGCGGCCGACGCCTGGTGCACCCCGGCGACGATGCGCAAGGGACGCCCCGGCCAGGTGCTCAGCGTGCTCACCTCAGCCACTGAGCTGGACCTGGTGTGCCGCATGGTGTTCGAGCGCACCACGACCCTCGGCGTGCGGGTCTCCGCGGTGCAGCGGCTCAGCCTGCGCCGGGAGGCGGTCGAGGTGCCCGTCGGCGACGCCGTGGTGCAGGTCAAGCGCGGCTACCTGGGTGACCGGCTGGTGACCGTGCAACCCGAGTACGACGACGTGCTCGCCGCCGCGCACCGCACCGGCCTCGCGCTACCGCAGCTGCTGGCCCTGGTCCGGCGTACCGCCGAGCGGCAGGCGGCCACCCCACGGCCGCGCACCTGACACTCCCGGCCGGAGACCCCCGCCCCGGTACACCGGCCGCCTCCCGGCGGATGCCCCCGCGTGGATGCCCATCGAGGCTAGGGCCATCGAAGGGTAGACATGGTGATCAGCGTGGATACAATTCATCGCGTGCGGAATCAAGCTGCCACGGAGAGTGACATTGGCATGATCAACCCGGCCCCGCCTGGCGCGGGCGCCGGGACGCAGGTCCAGCAGCGACCTGTGCACGGTCCGCACGACCCGTACCCTCCCGGCGATGCCAGCCCTGCCTACGGCACTGGCTTCGTCGGCTCGGCCCTGGGCGGACGCTGGCTGCGGCAGCGGCTGCGCCCGGAGGAGGTCGTCTACCTTCTGTTCGCGCTCACGCTGCTGGGGCTGGCCATCTACACCGGACAGGGCCACGCCTCACTCGCCGCGCTGCTGGCCACCCCGACGGCTGCCGTCTCCGTCGGGGTCGGGATCGGTCTGGTGCTTGCCGTCGCGGCCTACCGCACGCGCGCACCACGCGTACCAGCGGGACCCGTCGGGCTCGCCGTGGCGGGCGCCGGGACGACAGCAGGCGACCGAGCGGCAGAGGGCGGCCAGACGGCGGCGGGCGACCGAGCGACAGCGAGCGACCGGGTACGTACGGCCGGTCGGGCGGCCGCGGTCCGCAGGGTGCGCGCGGTGCTGGCTGACGCGGTCCTCACGCTGCGGTACGCGGCACTGGTCCTGGCGTGGGTGGTCTTCTACGCGGTGCTGCACGACATCACGCCGACACTGCACCCGAAGGTCGTCGACGGGTGGCTGGTCGCGGCGGACCGGGCGCTGTTCGGCACCGACGTCAGCCGGTGGCTCAACGACCACCTCGGATCGGCGGCGATGACCCAGGTGATGACCTTCTGCTACCTCAGCTACTTCGTCACTCCCGTGGTCTACTCCGCCTGGCACTACTACCGCGGCAACCGCACCGCGTACCACGACTTCGCCCTGTCCGTGGCCTTCCTGGGCGTGCTCGGCTACTCCGGCTACGCGCTCGTGCCGGCCGTGGGACCGCACATCTACCAGGCGTCACTCTACCCAGACCCGATGCCGGGCTCCGGCCTCCTGATCGAGACGGTGCGGCTGATCCAGGGTGACGCCCGGGACGCGTTCCCCAGCCTGCACACCGGGTTCACCATCGTGCTGCTCTACCTGATGTGGCGCGACGTGCGCGGCGCGTTCTGGGTGTACCTCCCGATCGGCCTCGGCCTGCTGCTGTCTACTGTGTACCTGCGCCGGCACTACGTCGTCGACCTTCTCGCCGGCGTGGCGATAGCGGTCATCGCGATCGTCGCGGCCGTCCGGCTCAACCGACGCTGGTACGCGCGCCCCGCGGGCCGACCCACCAGAGACCGCGGCCTGAGAGGCCGCCAGCTCCGGCAAGCCCCGCCAGCCGATCGATAGCCATGCCCGGGTGGCAGTTCCGCTGATATCCGCTTCTGGTGAGTTAGCTAGCCAGACGCTATCGTGTGGCTACCCTGAGCCCGGCCAGGTCGACAGGAGGCGCTGTGCCAGACCGAGGACCTGCTGGCGAACCCGCCGGCCAGGTGGACTTCACGCTGACCGACGGCCACGTGCTGCTCACCGGCGGGACCGGGTTCCTCGGCCAGGCGACGCTCGAGCGCCTGCTCTCGGACTACCCGGACACCCGGGTGACGATGCTCATCCGGCGCCGTGGCACCATCCCGGCGACGACGCGGCTCGCCGGGCTGGCGCGCAAGCCGGTCTTCCGTGAGCTGCGCCGCCGGTTGGGGCCGGGCGGCGTGGCCGCCCTGCTGGCCGAGCGGGTGAGCGCGGTGGAGGGCGACCTCACCGACGCCGTCCCGGTGCTACCGGAGGGGCTCACCGCGGTCATCCACTGCGCCTCGACCGTGTCGTTCGACCCGCCCATCGACGAGGCCTTCGCCATCAACGTGCAGGGCACCGTCAACCTGTACGAGGCGGTGCAGGCGCTGGCCGACCGGCCACACGTCGTGCACGTGTCAACCGCGTACGTGGCCGGCGCGCGCAAGGGCGTGGTGCCGGAGGCGCCGCTCGACCACGCCGCCGACTGGCGCGTCGAGCTCTCCGCGGCGCTGGCCGCGCGGGCCGAGGCTGAGCGCGAGTCACGCCGTCCGGAGGTGCTGCGCAAGCTGCTCGCCACCGCCCGGGCGGAGCAGAGCAAGGCCGGCCCGCAGTCCACCGCGCAGTCAGCGGAGCGGGCCCGGCGGGAGCGGGTGAGCAAGCGGCTCGTCGACTATGGACGCCTGCGGGCGCAGAGCCTGGGCTGGCCGGACGTCTACACGTTCACCAAGGCCCTCAGCGAGCGGGTCGCCGAGGAGTACGCTTGCTCGGCCGGCCTGTCCGTCTCAGTCGTCCGGCCGGCGATCGTGCAGAGCTCGCTGCGGCACCCGTTCCCCGGCTGGTTCGACTCGTACAAGATGGTGGACCCGATCATCCTGGCGTACGGCCGGGGGGTGCTGCCTGAGTTCGCCGGCCTGCCCGACTCGGTCGTCGACATCGTGCCGGTCGACCTGGTCACCAACGCGATGCTCGCGGTCACCGCGGTGGTCCCTCCCCAGGGGAGCCCGCTCTACTACCACATCGGCACCAGCTCCCGTAACCCGCTGACGATCCGGGCACTGGACGAGAACATCCGCGTCTACTTCCGCCGGCACCCCATCCCGGACAGCGGGCGTGGCCACATCCTGGTCCCCACCTGGCGGCTGCCCGGCGCGCACAAGGTCGAGCGGATGCTGCGCACCGGCGAGCGGGCGGTGTCGCTGGCAGAGCGCGCGCTGCTGCGGCTGCCCTCCTCGCCGTCCACGCGCCGGTGGATGTCGCGGGTGCACAAGGAGACCCAGCGCCTGGAGGTGCTGCGCCGGCTGTCCGACCTCTACTCCGTCTACGCGGAGGTGGAGGCGATCTACACCGACCGCAGGCTGGCCGCGCTGCACGAGCAGCTTCCCCCCGAGCGCCGCGAACGCCACGGCTTCGACGTGACGGAGATCTCCTGGACGCACTACATGCAGGAGGTGCACTGCCCGGCCATCACAGCGCTGCAGCGGCAGGCCCCCAGCCGTCCGGTGGCACGCGACGACCAGCTGGACCTACCCGAGAGCGGCGACATCCTCGCCATCTTCGACCTGGAAGGCACCGTCCTGGCGTCCAACCTGATCGAGGGCTTCCTGTGGGCCCGGCTGCTCGACCTGCCGCACTCCTCCTGGGCCGGCGAGCTGGCCGAGCTGGCCGCGGCGGTGCCCCGCTACCTGCGCGCCGAGCACCGCAGCCGGGGGGAGTTCATCCGTACCTTCATGCGGCGCTACAGCGGCGCCTCCGAGGCCGCGCTGCGGCGGCTGGTCGAGGAGCGGGTCGGCGACGCGCTGCTGCGGCGGATCTACCCCGAGGCGGTACGGCGGCTGCGCGCGCACCGCTCGGCCGGCCACCGCACCGTGATGATCACCGGCACCGCCGACATCCTGGTCGAGCCACTGCGCCCGCTCTTCGACGAGGTGGTGGCGAGCCGGCTGCACGTACGCGACGGCGTGCTGACCGGCTTCCTGGCCGCGCCCCCGCTCGTGGGTGAGTCCCGGGTGGCCTGGGCCCGGGCGTACGCCGTCGCGGAGAACATCGACCTGAGCCGCTCCTATGCGTACGGCGACAGCTACTCCGACCGGCCGCTGCTGGAGGCGGTGGGCAACGCGGTCGCGGTCAACCCGGACCCGAAGCTGTTCCGGCACGCCAAGCGCAGCCACTGGCGGGTCGAGCGATGGGGCGAGCACACGTCGGGGCCGGTGTCGGCCCTGCTCGAGATGACCGGCAGCGCGCCGCGTGGAGGCCTTCGATGACCGCGGCACTGGAGTACCGGCGGGCGCCCGCCCGCTACCTGACCGCCCGTGGCGCGACGTCGACCCGGCTCGGCAGCCGGCTCTCCGGCGTGCTCGCCAGCAACGTGGCGCCGCTGCGGCTGGTGAGCCGCGGCCGCCAGCCCGCTCCAGACGGGGGCTGGGCCCGGCTGCGCCCGCTGCTGGCCGGCATCTGCGGCTCCGACCTGGGCATGCTGACCGGCCGCTCCTCGCCGTACCTGTTCCCGGTGGTGTCCATGCCGTTCGTGCCCGGGCACGAGATCGTCGCGGAGACCCTCGACGAAACGCCGGACCTGCCCAAGGGGAGCCGGGTGGTGGTGGACCCCGTGCTCGCCTGCGCGGCGCGAGGGGTCCCCGCCTGCCGGTGGTGCGAGGTCGGGCAGCACAGCCGGTGCGACCGGGTCACCACCGGGCGTATCGCGGCCGGCCTGCAGACCGGCTTCTGCGCCGACACCGGTGGCGGCTGGAGCCGGACGATGGTGGCGCACGCAACCCAGCTGCACCCCGTCCCGGACCGCCTGGACAACGAGCGCGCGGTCCTGGTCGAGCCGCTCGCCTGCGCCATCCACTCGGTCCGCCGGGTGGACATCCCGCCGGGAGCGTCGGTGCTCATCGTGGGCGCCGGCACCGTCGGCCTGCTGACCCTGCTCGCCCTGCGCGAGCTCACCCCGGCCGGCGCGACCTACCTCGTCGCCAAGTACGGCCACCAGCGCGCCCGCGCCCGCGAGCTGGGCGCCACCGAGGTGTTCGACCCGGCCCGGGCGCCCCGCGCGATGCGCCGCGCCACCGGCGGGTCCCTGGAGCATCCGGTGTTCGGCGCGGAGTACCTGCTCGGCGGCGTTGACTTCGCCTTCGAGTGCAGCGGCAGCAGCAGCGGGCTCGACGCCGCGCTGCGCCTGGTCCGCGCGGGCGGCACGGTCCTGCTCTCCGGCATGCCCTCCGGCACCGTCGACCTCACCCCGGTCTGGTTCCGGCAGCTGCGGCTGGTCGGGTCGTACGCGTCGGACGGCGGCGGGGCGCCTCAGGACGGGCAGCCGAGCGACTTCGCCACCGCGGTCAGCCTGGCCGGCGACGCGCCACTGTCCGGGTACGTGGACGCGGTCTACCCGCTGACCCGGTGGCGGGAGGCGATCGGCCACGCCATCGGCGCCGGTCGCCTGGGCACCGTCAAAGTCGCCTTCGACCCCACCCGCGACTAGTGACCAGGGAGAACTGTGAGCAGGCCAGGCTTTGTCCTCGAGGTTGACGAGCGCACCCCTTCCCTGCTGGTCAACGAAGGTGACGGCTTCCGCCTCGAGCGCTTCCCGCTCGGCACCCGCGTGGTGTACCCGCCGGACGTGCTGCCCGGGCTGCGCGACGTCAACGGGGCCATCCGCCGGGCGCTGTTCAACCCGGTGGGCAGCGACCCGTTGCCGACGCTGCTCTTCCCGGGCATGCGGCTCACCATCGTCTTCGACGACATCTCCATCCCGCTGCCGCAGATGCAGACCCCCGACATCCGCCAGCGCATCATCGAGCAGGTGCTCGAGCTGGCCGCGGAGGCGGGCGTCGATGACGTGGAGCTGGTCGCGGCGAACGCCCTGCACCGGCGGATGACGCCGACCGAGCTCAAGCGGGCCGTCGGCGAGCGGGTCTACCGCGCGTTCTTCCCCGACCACCTGCGCAACCACGACGCGGAGGACCCGGACAGGCTGGTCCACCTGGGCCACACGAACCAGGGTGAGGACGTGGAGATCAACCGCCGGGCCGCGGAGAGCGACCTCATCGTCTACGTCAACGTGACGCTGACCGCGATGAGCGGCGGCCCCAAGTCGGTCTCGGTCGGGCTCGCCTCCTACCGCAGCCTGCGGCACCACCACAACGTCCACACGCTGCGCCACTCGCGCTCCTTCAACGACCCGCCGAACTCGGCGATGCACCACTCGTACGACCGGATGGCGGACGTGCTCGGTGAGCACGTGAAGATCTTCACGATCGAGACGACGCTCAACAACGAGGCGTTCCCCTCCCACGTGGGCTTCATGAACAAGCGCGAGTGGGAGTGGTCGCTGCTGGACCAGGCGTCGTACCTGAGCTTCAAGCGGGCCAACGACATGACCCCGCCGAAGCTGCGGCGGGAGGTCTGGCAGCGCAGCTACGCGCCGTACGGCGTGACCGGGGTGCACGCGGGTGACCCGGCCGTGGTGCACCCGCTCACCCTGGCCAACGTCCACCGGCAGCAGCTGACCGAGGTGGACGGTCCCAGCGACATCGGCATCTGGGGGCTGCCCTTCATCTGCCCGTACAACGTCAACTCGATCATGAACCCGATCCTGGTGATGTCCCTGGGCCTGGGCTACTTCTTCAACCTCTACCGCGGCCAGCCGATCGTGCGCCGTGGCGGGGTGGCGATCTTCTACCACCCGATGCCCAACGCGTTCCACCCGGTGCACCACCCGAGCTACATCGACTTCTTCGACGAGGTTCTCGCCGCCACCACCGACCCGGCCGCGATCGAGGCAAAGTACGAGCAGCAGTTCGCCACCGACCCGTGGTACATCCACCTGTACCGCAACAGCTACGCGTACCACGGCGTGCACCCGTTCTACATGTGGTACTGGGGCGCCCACGCGCTCGAGCACGTCGGCGACGTCATCTTCGTGGGCGCCAACCGCAAGGCGGCCGCCCGGATGGGCTTCCGGTCCGCGTCCACCCTCGCCGACGCCCTGGAGATGGCGAGCGACACCGTCGGCTCCAGCCCCCGCCTGACCTACCTGCACGCCCCGCCGCTCACGCTGGCGGACGTCCGGTGACCGGGCCGAGACGCCCGATGACCGGGCCGAGACGTGCGATGACCGGGCCGAGGAGAGCGCGATGAGCCTGATGAAGGAAGTAAGGACGCTCACCCGGGGCCGGGACTGGCGGGGCCGCACCCGTACGCCGCGCTCCGCCACGGCGTGGGAGCAGCCGGCCCCGCGCAAGGAGTTCGCCACCGGCTGGGCGCGCACGCCGGTGGCCAACGCGGTCCGGCTCGGCCTGCAGCGTGGCCTGCTCAAGTCGGTCGCCTGGTCACAGACCCGCCCGGTGGTCGAGGGGTTGGACTATCTCGACGGGCTGCGCGGTCCCGCCGTGTTCGTGGCCAACCACTCCAGCCACCTGGACGCACCGCTGGTCCTGGGCTCGGTCCCCCGCCGCTTCGCCCGTCGCCTCGCGGTGGGCGCGGCAGCCGACTACTTCTTCGACGTACGGTGGCGGGCCCTGGTCACCACGTTGGTGTTCAACGCGTTCCCGATCGAGCGGTTCGGCTCCAAGCGGCTGCGCAGCCTCGCGCCGGTGCTGCTCGACCGCGGCTGGAGCCTGCTGCTGTTCCCGGAGAGCAGCCGTTCGCAGGACGGTTGGATGACCTCGTTCCGGTTGGGGGCCGCCCACCTGTGCTGCACCCGCCGGGTTCCGGCCGTCCCGATCGCGCTACGGGGCACGTTCGGTGCCATGCCGCGCGGTCGGAACTGGCCGGTGCCGGGCCGGCGGAAGATCGTCATCCGGTACGGCCGTCCACTGTGGCCCGAGGCCGGCGAGGACGCGCGCCACTTCAACGAACGGCTCACCCGGGCCGTGGCGCGGCTGTGGGCCGAGGAGGACATCGGCTGGTACCAGGCCCTGCGCGAGGACGCCAAGGCGGTGGTGGTGCGGCCGGCCGGCCCGCCGGCCGCGGAGTGGCGCCGGCTGTGGGAGGCCACCCGCCCGCTACGGGACGAGCGCCCGCGCGCCGTCTGGCCCGGCAACCGCCGGTAGGTGGTAGGCCGGGTATGTCGTAGGCCGGGTGGTCGGGGCCTCAGCTGGCCATCGTGGGCAGCGGCACCTGGCTGACCTGCACCGGTGTCACGGTGGTCACGGCCGGCTCGTCGGTGACCGTGGCTCGCGTGGCGGCGGTGAGCAGCGGAGCCAGCCCGGACACCTCGACCGTGAGCTCACCGCGTAGCTCATCCTCATCGGGTTGGCCCCAGACCGTATACCGGTAGTGCACGTCGGTGTCTGGCACGGCGGCCGATGTCAGCCACACACTCGGGCGGCTGCCGCTCGTCGCACCCCGCAGCACCGCGGCCGTGAAGGTGCGGCGCGGCGACGACGAGGGTATTGGTGAACGGCCGGGGCGCCGGCCGTTCGTCAAGAGATAGCCCGAGCCGGTCAGGGTCGCCGAACCGGCGCCGGAGAGGCTCGACGGCACCGTCGCCGAGCCGTTCGCCCGCCCCCTGCCGTCCCCGGCAGCCGGATCTGTCGGGCCGCCTGTCATCGACACATGGACCATGATGTCGCCGGCGCCGAGGTAGCTGAGCTGGAACGTCAGCAGGTGCAGGCAGTGCTGTTCGTCCACTGGCACGAGACTCGAGCTGAGCAACAGGCCCTCGGGCTCGTAGAACAGCGTGCTGGCGCTGGCGCAGGGCAGACGAACGGTACCCATCGGGTCCTTCCCCGTGTCCTCGGGCGGTCGGCCTCTCTCCTGACTGCTATGGATCTCGCCGCACTGTAGTCGTCCCCGGGGAGGAGGAACGGTGCCCCTCTCGCCTTGTGGACACCACCGCCAGGCCCGCGCGCCGCTTGCCGGGCCGGCAGGTCAGGCGGCGGATACCTCAAGCTTCTCCGCAGCCGGCACCGCCGGTGCGCCGGCTGGCGGGAGCCGGTGGGTGAACCGGGCGGGGATGCCCAGAGCGAACAGAGCGCCGACAGCGAGGACCGCAGCGGCGACGTAGTGGGCGGCGACGAGCCCGTCAACGAACGCCTGGCCTGTCTCGTACCCGCCGTACTCCGCGAACAGCGCCCCGGCCATCGACACGCCGAGCACGGTGCCCAGCTGCCGCAGCGCGTTCGACGTGCCCGACGCCACGCCCTCCAGGTCCGGTGGGGCGAACCCGATCGCCAGCTGCGCGATCGGCGCCAGGAACACCCCCAGCCCGACGCCGGTCACCACGAACGGCGCCACCAGGTTGACGTAGCCAAGGTCCGGGGTGGCGATGCTGGCGATCCAGAAGACCCCCACCGCCTGCAGCGCCAGGCCCGCCACCACCAGCGGCCGGCCCCCGATCCGGTCGGCCAGCCGGCCCGAGATGGGCGCGGCGAGCAGCGGCATCGCCGTCCACGGCAGCGTGCGCACCCCCGCCTCCAACGGCGAGAAGCCCAGCACCGTCTGGAGATACTGGGTGCCCAGGAACACGCACCCGAACACGCCCAGCGGCATGGCCACCGTCGCGACGCTGGTCAGGCTGAAACCGCGGCTGCGGAACAGCCGCAGCGGCAGCATCGGCGTGGCGGCCCGGGCCTGCCAGACCACGAACAGCAGCACCAGCAGCCCCCCGCCGACCAGCCCGGCCAGCACCTGGCCGCTGCCCCAGCCGTGCCCGTTGCCCCGCACCAGACCGAACACGATCCCGAACAGCCCCACGGTGACCAGTAGCGTGCCCACCGGGTCCAGCCGGCCCGCCCCGCCCCGGCTCTCCCGCACCAGCCACATCGCCGGCAGCAGCATCACCCCGATCGGCACGTTCACCCAGAAGATCCACTGCCAGGACATGCCCTCGGTAACCGCCCCGCCGATCACCGGCCCCACCGCCGCACCCAACCCGACCATCGCCCCCCACAGCCCGAACGCGTGCCCCCGCTTCTCGTGCGGCACCACGCTCGCCAGCAGCGTCAGGCTCAGCGGCAGGATCGCCGCAGACCCCAGCCCCTGCACCGCCCGGGCCGCCACCAACGCCTCGATGCTCGGCGCCAGCGCCGCCGCCGCCGATGCGACCGTGAACACCCCCAGCGCAATCCCGAACACCCGTCGCCGCCCGTACCGGTCCCCCAGCGCCGCCGCGCTCAGCAGGAACACCGCGAACGTCAACGTGTACGCGTTGACCGTCCACTCCAGCCCCTCCAGCGTCGCGTCCAGCTCGACCCGGATCACCGGAAGCGCCGTCGTGACCACCAACGTGTCGATGGCCACCATGAACACCGCGACGAGCGCCGCCAACCACGTCCACCCAGCACCCGGCGCCGCTGCTTTCGTACCGTCCATCGCTCTTCTCCCGTGACTCCAGCGCGTCAGGCGCAGCCTGGCTGTGTTGGACCTGAATGTATCGATCTTCTGGCGGGGCCGCGAACGGCCTCGCCCACCGCGTCGTCGTAGCCGGACAAAGTCGTCACCCAGCCTGGTCGCGGCGGGTCCGGCGGGTGGACGCCACGGTGAGCAGCAGGCTCACGTTGTGCCCACCGAAGCCGAAGGAGTTGGACAGCGCGGCCCGGACGGCGGCAACCCGGGGCTCCTTACGCACATGGTCCAGCTCGCATGAAGGGTCCACGTCGTCCAGGTTGTGTGTCGGCGGCGCCGTGCCGCGCGAGATGGCCAGCACCGTAGCCGCCGCCTCTACCGCCCCGGCGCCGCCGAGCAGGTGGCCGGTCACGCCCTTGGTCGAGCTGACCGGAGGGCAGCCAGCCCCGAAGACGGCCTGGATCGCCCGGGCCTCGGCGGCGTCACCGGCCTTTGTGCCGGTGCCGTGAGCGTTGAGGTAGTCGATGTCCGTGGGCGACACGCCACCGTCGTCGAGGGCGCGGCGCATGCTCGCTGCCGCGCCCGTCCCGTCCGGCCTCGGGTGGGTCGGATGGTACGCGTCAGTGGTCGCCCCCCAGCCGGCGAGGTCGGCGTAGCCGGCCGCGCCCCGGGCGTCCGCGTGGTCGGCCCGCTCCACCACGATGACGCCGGCGCCCTCACCCAGCACGAACCCGTTGCGGCGCCGGTCGAACGGCCGGCTGGCCAGGGACGGGTCAGCCCAGCCGTGGGCCAGCGAGCGGGCGTTGGCGAACCCGACGATGCCGGTCGCGCCCAACGGTGACTCCGCGCCCCCGCAGACCACCACGTCAGCGTCGCCCGCGCGGATCAGCCGCAGGGCGTCGGCGATGGCGTGTGCGCTCGCCGCGCATGCGGTGGCCGCCGTCGAGCTGTAGCCGCGGATGCCGTACGTGATGGCCACGCGGGCGGATGCCATGTTGGGCAGGAAGCCAGGGTAGAGGAAGGCGCTCACCCCGGCCCGGCCCCTGCTCCGCCGCCGCTCGGCCTGCTCCTCGAAGGTGATCAGGCCGCCCACCCCGCTGGAGATCACCACGGCGGCGCGGAACGGGTCCACGTCGCGGCCGACGACCAGACCGGAGTCGGCCATCGCGTCAGCCGCGGCGGCCAGGGCCATCAGCAGGAAACGGTCTGCCAGGCGGGTGTCTCCCGGTGGCAGCACGGTGGTCGGGTCGACCTCGGGTGCGATGCCCACCGCCTCCGCTATCCCGGCCGCCGGATGGCCATCAGGCGGGCGTACCAGGCCGGACCGGCAGGTGCACAGTGCGTCGAAGAACGTGTCGACGTCCCGACCGACCGGCGTCACCAGGCCGATGCCGGTCACCACCGCCTGCCGATCGGCGGCTCTGCCCATCGTGCACGTCCTCCCTGCTGTGGCCACCGCGGGCAGCGGTCACACGTTGACCCGGCCGGTCGAGGTGTCTAGCTATGCCAGACGCCGGGCCGCCGTGCCCGGGCTGCGCCCGGCACACGGCAGGCTAGGCGGGTCTGGTCGGTACAAGGGTGCGGCTCAATGAGGTGGTCCAGAGCCAGGCCGGGGCGGTCAGTCCGACTGTCCGCGGGCGAGCGCCGGCCGCACCCGGAGGGCGACCTCGGCGGCGAGCTCGTCGAGGGTCATGGTCGCCAGCCGCTCGATCTCCTCGTCCCGGAACCTGACCCCGTAGGTGTCCTCAAGCTGTACGGATAGCTCGGCGAAGACCAACGAGTCGAGGTCGAGACCGGCCGGCCCCAAGATTGTGTCGCCGGTCACATCACTGACGTCAAAATTCATCTGCAATAGCGCATCGATAACAGACCCTCGAACCTCGTCGATCATGCGTCGCTCCCTCCGGTTACAGAAAAGTCCGGGCCACGCGGCCTGGACCTGGTGGCGCGTTTACGGGACGATCTGAGCACCGGTGGGCCCGTTCCGTCCGGCATGCAGGCGGGAACCCAGCGGTCGGCCGGATGGTCAGGGACGGAGAAGCTCTTGCAGAGACCCGCAATAAGGCCTGTCTGTCCCTTCGCGCCAGGCGACGCGACAACAGCTGCAACGGCGACCATTATAGACACTCCGCGTCCGGCCACACGAAATTGTCAATACGGGATTTCCCTGGGCGAGGATATCTTTATGCGATGAATTTATATCGCCCAAGGTTGACCGTCAAGCCCCTACCTTAGCGGCGCTACGGCACAAGACGCCCTCCAGCCGGTGCCGGGCTTACCGGGGACATCCGCTCCCGTAGAGTCTGGAAGCTATGCCCTTGGACCTGTCCGTCGTTGGCCGCAGCTACCCGCCCGCGGCGCCGTACCACGTCTGCCGGGAGAAGATCCGCGAGTTCGCCGACGCGGTCGGGGCCACCGACCCCGCCTACCGGGATCCGGACGCCGCCCGTGCGCTCGGGCACCCCGATGTCATCGCACCGCCCACCTTCCCCATCGTCATCCTGATGGGCGGGAGCGGCCAGGTGTACGACGATCCCGACCTCGGCCTCGACTACGACCGGGTGGTCCACGGCGAACAGCGCTTCCGCTACACGCGGCCGGTGCGCGCCGGCGACCGGCTGACATACGTGCGGACGGTGGCGGACGTCAGCAACCGCCGGCTCTTCGGCTCGGTGCTGCTGCGCGCGGACGTCGCGACGGACACCGGCGAGCCGGTGGTGACGGTCTGGACCCGGCTCGTCGCACGGCTCGAGCCCTGACCCTTCGGGACGCTGCTGCTCCTGGTCGCCCTGAGCGTGCTGGGCGGCCGGCGCCCTGCCCGTTCGGCGCTGGCCGTGAGCTGCGGACTACAGGCCGAAGACGCGGCGCGCGTTGCCGGCCAGGAACAGCTCCTTTGTGGTCGCGTCGAGCGCCAGCCGGTCCAGGTCGGCGAGGGCGCGCTCCGCGGTGATCATCGGATAGTTGGAGCCGAAGAGCACCTTGTGCCGGCCGTGGCCGCGGAGGTACTCGACCAGCTCGGCCGGGTACCGCCGCACCGTGTACGCAGAGGTGTCGATGTAGACCTGCGGGTACTTGGTCGCCAGCGCGACCATCTCCGCGGTCCACGGGTAGCCGATGTGCCCGGCCACGATGGTGAGCTCCGGGAAGGCCAGCGCCACCTCGTCGAGGTACGGGATCGGCCGGCCGACGTCGGAGGGGCGCAACGGCCCGGTATGCCCGACCTGTGTGCAGAACGGGATCCCCAGCTCGATGCACTCCACATAGAGCGGGTAGTAGTGGCGGTCGTTCGGGGGCAGGCCCCACAGCCAGGGCACCACCCGCAGCGCCCGCATCCCGAGGTCGCGGACGGCGTGGCGCAGCTGGCGCACTGCCGCGTGCGGCGTTCGGATGTCCACTGAGGCCACCCCGACCAGCCGGTCGGGGTGGGCGGCCACGAACCCGGCCACCTCCTCGTTGGAGATGAGCGGCCCGTCCGGCCCGTACCACGCGCAGATGAGCCCCTGCTCCACGCCGGCCGCGTCCATCGCGGCGATGGTCAGCTTCAGCGGAAGCTCCGCCGTTGGCGCCTCGTCCCCGGTCCACCGGCGCAGCGAGGCGAACATCTCGTGGCTCATGAACCGGAGCGTGGGGTGCTGCATCCACACGTCGATGGTGGCGGTCACGGCCGGACCCCTTCCGAGGGTTGATGGCGGGCCTCCGCGACGAAGTCGACGGCCCGCCGGACCACCTTCTCATCCCCCACCACCCGGCGGTGCCCCAGCCCGCGCGTTGTCACCAGCTCGGCGTTGGCCCGGTACGCCTGCATGACCAGCCCGGACTCGGCATAGTTGATGATCTCGTCGTCCTCGTCGTGGACGACCAGGATCGGGATGGTGACAGCGGCCGGGCGGTGGTGCGGGGAGAAGCGCTCCCAGATGTCGGTCTCCGGCAGGTACATCCGCTCGACCTGACGGTGCAGCTCCCGCTGCACCCGCTCCCGCAGCCCGAGCCGCCGGCTGAACTCGTCGGCGAGGTAGCCGAACCGGGACGGCCCGCCGATCACCACCAGCCGGCTGGCGCTCGCGCCGGTACGCAGCCCGTAGAACGCCGACAGCACCCCGATGGAGTGCGCGATGATCGCGCTGAAGTGACCGTACCTGCGGTGGAGGATGTGGATCACGTCGCGGTCGTCGACGATCCGGTTGGTCCGGCCGCCCGAGTCGCCGTGCCCGACCGTGTCGAAGGTGACCGGGCTGAAGCCCAGCCCCAGCAGCAGCGGCACGTACGGCGCGAACCGGGAGGCGCGCGACTCCCACCCGTGGATCATCAGCACCGGGTTCCTCCCGTCACCCCACGCGTAGACGACCACCGTGCTGCCGTCGATGTCCAGCCGGTCCACGCGGGCCTGGCCGTGCACCGCCAGCTCGGTCGGGCGGATCCTGGCCCGCCCGCGCGGGCGGCCCCAGAAGGCGAAGGCGACCCGGCCGGCCAGTCGCGGTGACACCAGCGAGAGGACGTTGACGACGAACCCGATGCCCCGGGCGACGAGCGCGCCGGCCGTATCCCGCACCTGACAGCCTCCGTTTCCTAGCCCACCCTGGACACTGCTGTTCTGGTCCACTCTGGACAGTAGTGGGTCCCACCGCTAGGTCCGGTCAACCTCGATCGACCGGCACGCGGCCACGAACCTGGTCAGCTCGGT
Organism: Micromonosporaceae bacterium; assembly: GCA_035649895.1. Taxonomy (GTDB): domain Bacteria; phylum Actinomycetota; class Actinomycetes; order Mycobacteriales; family Micromonosporaceae; genus DASSUC01. Next base: position 17,693 of record DASRIS010000170.1, read on the forward strand.
GAGCCGGTCGGACGGCGCGTCCACCGCCCGGTTCATCACCCGGACCAGGTGCTCGTACGCGTCCGTGTGGTCGTAGCGGGCCGTCTCGGCGATGCGCAGCGCCCATCGCCAGTAGCCGCGCATGGTGTCGGCCAGCGGCATCCGGAACCGGGCGATGACGTCGCGGATCGGCTCCACCACCCGGTCACCGTGGACCTGCAGGTAGCGGCTGACCACCGAGGCGAAGAAGGAGAAGTGCCGCGCCTCGTCGCGGCTGAGCCGGTTGAGCACCTCCCGCAGCACCGGGTCGCCGACCACCTCGCGCAGCTGCTGGTAGTAGAGCTGGGTCGCCTTCTCCTGCACGAGCGGGTAGACGAACACCTGGACGGCGTGCTCGTACGGCAGCAGGAAGGTCTTCTGGCCCTCGACGGCGAGGTCCGCCCGCAGCTGGCCGGCGTCGGCCATGCCGGACGCGACCTGGTAGCGGAACAGCGCCCGGGCGTGGCTGTCCTCCTCCATCGCCCACCGCACGGTGAAGTGGTAAAGCTCCCGGTTGTGCAGGAAGGTCTCCCGGTCGACGCTTTCGTCCACCGGGAAGTAGCCCTGGTACCCGGCGAAGTAGCCGGGCAGGTGGTCCTCGATGATCGAGATGAACTGGACCGCCGAGCGCTGCCCCTCGGTGAGCCGGCCGGCGTCCGCGTCCGCCCACGCGAAGCCGGTCTCCACATCCCACCGCCGCGGCACCGGCGAGGCCTGCATGAACGCGGTCACCGACGCGTCGATGTCGGCCGGGGCGAGCAGGTCCCCGCGCACCGGGTCCTGCCGCCCAGCCGCCGTGGCTGTCACCGGGCCCCCCTCCGCGCCCGTCCGGCGCCGCGGCCTGGCCAGGTCACCGGGCGGCCCGGCAGACGAGGGCGTAGTGCTTTGTGGTGTAGCCCCAGCCAGCGTTCGCCGTCTCCAGGTAGCGGACCAGCCGCACGGCCATGCCGGGATAGATCGCGTCGATGGTCTCCTGGTGTGCCCGCACGTTGGCCAGCCAGTCGGAGATGGTGCGCCGGTAGTGGTCGGTCAGGTCGTCCAGGCTCACCATCGACAGCCCGGCCTCCTCGGCGGCGCACACCAGCTCGGAGAGCGGCCGCATGTCACCCCAGCCGAAGATGCTGTCGCGCACGAAGATGTCGTCGGCCTCGCCGCTGAAGCGGGCGCGCAGCGTGGCGCTGCGGAAGCAGCTCTCCGACACGTAGAGCATGCCGCCGCGGCGCAGCAGGGTGCGCGACCTGCGGTAGGCCCCGGCCAGGTCCGGCATGTGCACGATCGAGCCGAGCATGGTCACCGCGTCGAACCCGCCGCGCCCCAGGTCGACCACTTCGAAGTGGCCCAGCTGCACCTGCACCCGGTCGGCCAGGCCCTGCTGGGCCGCCTGCCCGGCCACGAACGCGACCTGCTGCGGCGACGGGCTGACGCCGACCACCGAGCAGCCGAGCTCGCGGGCCAGGAACAGCGCCAGCGACCCCCAGCCGCAGCCGACGTCCAGCACCCGCTCCCCACCGCGCAGCCCCAGCCGGTCCGCGACAAAGCGCAGCTTGCGCAGCTGGGCCGTCTCGAGCGTGTCGTCGTCCGCCTGGTAAAGCCCGCAGCTGTACTTGCGCAGCGGGTCCAGGAAGGACCCGAAGATCGCCGGGTCCAGGTCGTAGTGCTGGTTGGTGTCCGCGATCTGCACGGCTAGGCCCGGCTCTGCGCCAGCGTCTTGGCGATCACCGCCGCGGCGTCGTCCAGGCAGTGCAGCGAGAAGACGTCGTCGTCGTCCATCTCGATGTCGTACCGGCGCTCGATCTTCGCGACCGAGCGCAGGATCTTCACCGAGTCGGCGCCTTCGACCTCGCGCAGGTCCCGCTGTGGCGGCAGCTCCGAGACTGGTACGCCGAGCTCGGCGGCCACGATCTCGGTGATCGTCGTGAGGATCTCGTCATGGGCGGGGCTGGGCACGGTCACGCTCCATTCTGCTTGCTCGATGATTCCGACAGTGCGCCCTGTAGCAGGCCGGCCGCGTCGTCGGTGAGGACCAGGTGGTCACGCGCCCGGTCCATGGAGACCGGCTTGTAGACGCCGGTCGCGGTCGCCATCGGCCGTCCGGTGGGACCGAGGATCTCCGCGGCCGCGTGCTCCAGCCCCATCCGGCTCTCCTCCGGCCGCAGCCGCGCCACGCAGGAGTACTCATGGTCGACCTTGAGCGGGGAGACGAACCTCATCCGCAGCGTCACGGTAAAAGCCGACTTCCCGGTACGCAGCACCAGCAGGTTGCCCATCGCCTCGTCGCAGATGGTGCTCAGGATGCCGCCGTGCACCACCCCGGGGTACGACTCGAACGCGCGCCCCAGCCGGAAGCGTGTCACCAGCCCATCAGGGTGGGGCGAGAAGCGCAGCCGCAGTCCGGACAGGTTCTTCGGGGAGCAGCCAAAGCAGTTGTGGTCGACCAGCGCCTCCCAGGGCAGGTCGACGAAGTCGTCGCCGTCCTGGTCCGGGCCTGCCGCGCCGCCCTCCCACCCGACGCCGCCTCCCACTGCCGTCACGCCCTCCGGCCCGGCACCACCCTCCTGCGCCGTCACGACAGGCTCTCCGCCAGCGCGCGGCGCACCCGGGCGTTGGTGGACAGGTCCAGGCCGGTGAGCCCGCTGAACGCACTGCGGATCTTGGACTGGAGCTCGTCCAGCTCGCCGTCCTTGGCGACCTTGTCCAGGAAGAACTGGAACCCGGTGTCGATCGTCTCGTGGCCGGCCAGCTCGTCCAGGCCCTCCTTGAACACGCTGACCGGGTGTTTGATCTTGTCACTGGCGGTGTACACGTACAGAGTCTCCAGCACCGAGGGCAGCTCGGCGGGGCGCCGCTCAAGCCTGGCGCGGGTGAAGTGGATGAACTCCCGGGCGTGCCCGGCCTCGTCCCGGCTGGCGTTGAGCAGGATGGCCTGCAGGACCGGCTCCTCCACCCACTTGGCCACCGCCTTGTAGACGTGGTTGACGGTGAGCTCGGAGATGATGTTGGTGGCGAGGGTGGCGGCGGGCGTGGTGCCCGGGGCGTACGGCTGCCGCATCGCCTCGACCGGCCTGCTGTCCACGTCCGCGCCGACCGCCCGCAGCCACGCCTTGAACGCGTAGTGGTGCTGCACCTCCTGGTAGCCCCAGATGGTGGCGAACGTCGAGAAGTCGTAGTCGTCGACGAACTCGTTGAGGAAGCCGTGCACCGCCGCGATCACGTTCGACTCGCCCATGACCGCGCTCTTGACCAGCGTCAGATACTCCGGCGTCACCAGCTCGCGCCGGATCGCGTCGAAGTTGAGGTCCTTGAGCTGCCAGTGGTTGCGCTCATAGCGCAGGAAGATATCGAAGCTATGCACAGCGTTGCCTCCTCGGCGGTGTCAGGTCGCCTCCGGCGTGGCGGCGTCAACCAGCTCGCGGGTGGCGAGCCGCTGCAGCTTGCCGCTGGTGGTGCGCGGGATGGAGCGCGGCGGCAGCAGGTGGACGCGCAGGCTGGACAGCCCGGTGGCGCGGCGCACCTCGGTGGCGATGTCGGCGGCGAGGCGGCCCCGGTCGCCCGGCTCGGTGAGGGGCGTCTCCGCGGCCAGCACCATCGTCTCCCCCTCCCCGGTGAAGGCCACGCACCTGCGCCGGTAGACCCCTGTCATGGCGCGGACCACGTCCTCCACGTCCTCGGGGTGGTAGTTGACGCCGCGGACAATGATCATCTCCTTGAGCCGCCCGGTCAGGAACAGCTCGCCGTGGCGCAGGTAGCCGAGGTCTCCGGTGCGGAGCCAGCCGTCGTCGGCGGAGGGCTGGGACCCGGAGGGGTCGTCGGTCAGGTAGCCCGCGGTCACCGACGCACCGCGGATCTGCACCTCGCCGACCCGCTCGTCGGCCAGGACCGCGCCGGTGGCCACGTCGGTGATGCGCAGCGCCATCCCGGACACCGCATGGCCCAGCCCGATCAGGCTCCTGACCCGGCCGCCCGAGCCGGCGGCGGGCGCCACGACCCCCTCCCGCGCCAGCCGCTCGGCGTCCACCCGGTCGAACACCGGACCCCGGTCGAGCGGGGGCAGGGTCACCGCCAGCGTCGCCTCGGCCAGGCCGTACGCCGCAAGCATCGCCTCCGGACGGAACCCGGCGGGCGCGAACCGGTCCAGGAAGGACGTGACGGACTCCTCGGCCACCGTCTCTGACCCGTTCAGCGCCACCCGCCAGCAGCTCAGGTCCAGCGTTGCCGCCTCGTCCGGCCGGACCGCGCCCAG
>DASRIS010000171.1:0-37659 GCA_035649895.1 Micromonosporaceae bacterium
CGCAAGGCCGAGGCCGAGCGGTACCTGTCCCTAATCGAAGCGCAGCTGGCCCGAGGCGAGTGGATCGACCCCGAGCGCGGCAAGGTGCGCCTGCGCGACTACGCGGAACGGTGGATCGCCGAGCGACCGAACCTGCGACCCCGGACCGTGCACCTCTACCAGTGGACCCTCGGCAGACACATCACGCCGTACCTCGGCGACATGCCGCTCAACCGCCTCGACACGCCGATGGTCCGGGAGTGGCGAACGCGCCTGCTGACCGAGGGCGTGTCGCTGACCATGGCGGCGAAGGCGTACCGGCTGCTGCGCGCGATCCTGATGACCGCCGTGAAGGAAGACGAGTTGATCAGGGTGAACCCGTGCCGCATCGTCGGCGCTGACCAGGAGAAGCCCGCAGAGCGGCCGGTCCTCTCCGTCCCGCAGATCTTCGAGCTAGCCGAACGGATGCCGGAGCGCTTCCGCGCATTGATCCTGGTCACGACGTTCGGGTGCCTGCGGTGGGGCGAGGTGGTGGCCCTACAACGGTGCGACATCGACCTGTCGGCCGGCACGGTGCGGGTACGGCAGGCGTTCGTCGAGCACCGGGGCACCGGCCTCATCCTCGGGCCGCCGAAGTCGCGGGCGGGCGTGCGGACCGTCGCGCTGCCCAAGGCGACCCTGCCCGTGCTGAAACAGCACATGAGCGGGCAGGTCGGCGAGGGACCGGAGGCGTTCGTGTTCACCGGCGAAAGCGGCCGGAACCTCTGGCGCGGCAACTTCAACAAGCTGGTCAAGTGGTCCGAGGCGGTGGCCGCTGTGGGCGTGCCGGGTCTGCACTTCCACGACCTCCGACACACCGGTAACACCCTGGCGTCACGTGCGCCGGGCGCAAGCCTGCGGGACATCATGGCGCGGATGGGCCACGACAGCCCGCGTGCCGCGCTGATCTACCAGCACGCCAACCGGGAGGCCGACCAGGGGATCGCCGACGCCATCGACCAGGCCGTCAAGGCGGCCCGGCGCAAGCCGAGCAAGCGCAAGCCGAAGCGGACCGCCGAGGGCGACGGGCCCGGCGACGGGCCCGGCCGCCGAGGCGAGTTAATGGCCCGCTAATGGCCCATCGCCTGTTTCAGCCCTCCTAAGAGCGCGGAAGCCCTGGCGGGACATCGGTCCTGACCAGGGCTTTCGTGTGGGAGCGGGTGAAGGGAATCGAACCCTCACTGTCAGCTTGGGAAGCTGATGTTCTGCCATTGAACTACACCCGCAAGCGGCCATCACTGTACCCGACTCGGCGCCCTCGTGCCACGACGTCCGTCTCGGCTACAGGCTGAGCGGGGACTGTCCTATCCGACTACGTCATCACAGCTACGGTCGCGCGGGCCGGGCGCTGATGGTTCCGAACGTGGCGTCAGCAGCCACCACGGCCGTGCTCATCGCTGGGAGGCTCGCCCTGCTGCGGGTGGAGCGCATGCTCGTAGGGCGGCTATGCCACGCGCGCGTCCGCGTGGTGTTGGCCTACGCCTTGATCTGCCATCGCCGGGGCCGCCACGGCGCCGAGCTCGCCGCGCTGCTGCACCGGCGTGAGAATGTGGCCGAACTCCAGCAGCGGCTTCTGCATCTGATCCGGGATCTGCTGGCCGAGGTCGCCGCCACCGGCGGCCTGCGTGTCGATGTCCCACCCGAGGAACTGGCCAGCTTCTGCATGCATGCACTGACCGCCGCCGCTGATCTGCCGTCCGAGGCGGCGGTACGCCGGCTCGTCACGGTTACCCTGGCGGGGCTGCGCCCTCCGCACTGATTCGTCCCTGGACCCGCCAGCCGCGTCTCTTCGGCTCGCCCTGCCGGCCAAGAGTGTGAGCGGTGCACCTGCGGGTGGCCGATATCGACGGCGTGCACCAGCAATGGGGCGGGCTGGCGTAGGCGTGGTGCGCCGCCGCGAACCCGGCTCGGCGCTACGGCCGGTACCGGTCTGACGTAGGTCGTGGCCCGCCCGCCGCCCTGGCGAACCAGACCGCAACACGGCTACGTCATCCCAGCCGGGCGGGCCAGCGGCCCCCATGGCCACGAGCCCGACCACCGCAGCCGCCTGCTGGAGCCAGCGGCACCACCACTCGTCCCTATAGATCGCGCTGCGCTGACGCTACTTAGGCGGCGGCGCCGGTATGACTACCGACACTAGCGACTCATACCCCCTGGGGGTATATTGCCATGGAACGGAGGGAGCGACCGATGAACGAGACTGGCACCACGCGCCCGGCGTACCACGACCACGCCGCGCCGGACCATGACCGGCATCAGGCGAGCGTGGCCAGCGGGTCCGCGGATCATCGGATCCACGGTCCACATCCGCCTGGCACCCCCGGACACGACAACCACGACAACCACGCCGGACACGACAAGCACGCTGGGCACGACCCGGAGATGTTCCGCCGCAAGTTCTGGCTGAGCCTGGTCCTGACCGTGCCGGTCGTAGCTACCAGCCACATGGTGATGGACTGGTTCGGCTACACCCTCGACTTTCCGGGCATGTCGTGGGTCGGGCCGGTGCTCGGGTCGGTGGTGTTCGGCTACGGCGGCTGGCCGTTCCTGGTCGGCGGCGTACGCGAGGTGCACGACCGGGCGCCGGGGATGATGCTGCTGATCTCGATGGCGATCACCGTCGCATACGCCGCGTCCCTGGCGACCAGCCTCGGCGCGTTCGACCTGGACTTCTGGTGGGAGCTGGCCGCGCTGGTGACGATCATGCTGCTCGGGCACTGGCAGGAGATGAAGGCCATCGGCCAGGCGCAGGGTGCGCTGTCGGCGCTGGCCGCACTGCTGCCGGACGAGGCCGAACGCCTCACCGACAGCGGTGACGTGCAGGCGGTGCCAGTGAGCCAGCTGCGGGTAGTTGACGTGGTACTGGTGCGCTCCGGCGCCCGGGTGCCTGCTGACGGGCGCATCGTCGAGGGTGCCGCCGAGCTGGACGAGTCGATGATCACCGGGGAGTCGCGGCCGGTACACCGCGGCGTTGGCGACCGGGTGGTGGCCGGGACGGTAGCCACCGACTCGGCGATCCGGGTTCGGGTGGAGGCGATCGGCGAGGACACCGCACTGGCCGGCATCGGCCGCCTGGTCGCCCAGGCGCAGGCGTCCAGCGGCCGGGCACAGGTGCTGGCTGACCGGTTCGCCGCGATGTTGTTCTACATCGCCACCGCCGCCGCGCTGGTCACCTTCGTGGTGTGGTGGGCGCTGGGCGACGTGGACCAGTCCGTGGTCCGCACCGTGACGGTGCTGGTGATCGCCTGCCCGCACGCTCTTGGGCTGGCCATCCCGCTGGTGATCGCACTATCCACGGCGGTGGCGGCCAGGGCCGGCATCCTGGTCAAGGACCGCCTCGCACTGGAGCGGATGCGCACCGTCGACGCGGTGCTGTTCGACAAGACCGGCACCCTGACCCGGGGCGCACATGTGGTCTCCGGCGTGGCCGCCGCGGACGGCGCCACCCGCGCCGAGGTGCTGCGCCTGGCCGGCGGGGTGGAGGCGGACAGCGAACATCCCTTGGCAAAAGCGATTGTCGCCGCCGCGGCTGACGGCGGGCGGCCAGCCGTCGCGACAGGCTTCCGGTCGCTGACCGGCCGCGGCGTGCGGGCCACCATCGACGGCACGGCGTACGCGGTCGGTGGCCCCGCGCTCCTGCGCGAGCTGGATGTCACCGTGCCCGTCGACCTGGCCGAGCAGACCTGGGCATGGTCCACGCGGGGCGCGGCAGTGCTGCACCTGCTGCGCCTACCCGAGCGCGGCGATGGCAAGCCGGAGGCGCTCGGTGCGTTCGCTCTGGAGGACGAGGTCCGCGCCGAGGCCCGCGAGGCCATTGCCCAGCTGCGGGCGCAGGGCGTCAAGAAGATTGTGATGATCACCGGGGATGCCCGACCGGTCGCCGAGGCGGTCGCCGCTGACCTGGGCTTCCAAACCGGCGTAGACGAGGTGTTCGCCGAGGTGCTGCCGGCCGACAAGGACCGGGCAGTGGCCGACCTGCAGGCTCGCGGCCTGACCGTGGCGATGGTCGGCGACGGTGTCAACGACGCCCCCGCCCTGGCCCGCGCCGACGTTGGTGTGGCGATCGGCGCCGGCACCGACGTGGCGATCGAGTCCGCCGGCGTGGTGCTGGCCTCGTCCGACCCGCGCGGGGTCACCGGCGTCATCCGGTTGTCAAAGGCGTCCTACCGCAAGATGGTGCAGAACCTGGCCTGGGCCGCCGGCTACAACGTCGTCGCGATCCCCCTTGCGGCGGGCGTGCTCGCGTGGGCGGGGGTGACCCTCAGCCCCGCGGTCGGCGCGGTCCTCATGTCCGCCTCGACCATCGTGGTCGCGCTCAACGCGCAGCTGCTGCGCCGGGTCCGGCTGACCCCGGACCAGCGGTGAGCACCGGCTGTCTTTGCGGACCACTGGCGGCGGCCTCCAGTAGACCTGCCACCCGGACACCGTTCCAGTCCATCTTGTCGGATCTATTTCCTCCGGCGTCGATCGACGATAGCCTCCGCACACCGGCACACCACCCCCGCCGTGCCGGTCAGATTGGGGAGGAAGAGGTGAGGCGATGAGGCTTAACCGCCCCTGGTCGCTGCGCGCGGCCGGGGTAGCCACCACATCGCTCGTGCTACTGCTGGGCTCCACCGCAGCGAGCGTCGCACCCGTCGCCGCGGCTGCCGGCGGGCCGGGTGTGGAGTGCTACGAGCCGGCCGAGCACGGCGCTGAGGCACGCGGCAAGCCAGGTGGGCTCGTCCGGCACGACCCGAACGAGCTGTCCGCCCGCGAGGCGGCTGCGCGCGAGGCGGACCTGGCGGGTGCGCTGCGGGAACGGGCTGCCAAGGGCAAGGGGCCTGGGGTCAGCGCGGTTACCATCCCGGTCGTCGTACACGTTGTCTCTGAGGACAGCACGCGAGCCGGCGGCAGCATCCCCGACTCGATGGTGAGCGCCCAGATCAGCGTGCTCAACCAGTCGTTCGCCGGAGCCACGGGCGGCGCCGCGACCGAGTTCTCGTTCCAGCTGGCGAGCATCAACCGGGTGGTCAACCCGGCGTGGTACCCGATCATCTACGGCTCCTCAGCCGAGCGGCAGATGAAGACCGCGTTGCGGGTCGGCGGCAAGGGGACGCTGAACATCTACACCGGCCTGCTCAGCGACGACCTGCTCGGCTGGGCAACGTTCCCCAGCCGCAAGCTGAGCAGCACGGACGGCGTCGTGGTGCTGCACGAGTCGCTGCCCGGCGGCACGGCAGTGCCGTACGACGAGGGCGACACCGGCACGCACGAGGTCGGCCACTGGCTGAACCTCTACCACACGTTCCAGGGCGGCTGTGCCGGCAAGGGCGACTACGTCTCGGACACCGCGCCCGAGGCCTCTCCGGCCTTCGGCTGCCCGGTCGGGCGGGACACCTGCGCCGGCGGCGGTGCCGACCCGATCCACAACTTCATGGACTACACCGACGACCCGTGCATGAACGCGTTCACCGCGGGCCAGGCCCAGCGGATGATCGACGCGTGGAACGCCTACCGCGCGGCTTGACCAGGCACCAACCCGGCGCCGGCTCCGCTCGCGGGGTCGGCGCCGGCCTATGCGGCGGCCGGGTCGCGCCAGACCAGGTAGACCGGGCGTACGCCGCCCGGGATGCGCGCCGCACCGACGGCCTGGCCGGGGTGGCGGGCCACCATCGCCACGTCGACCGTGAACTCGAACAGCCGCCAGTCCTCGTGCGGGCCGGCCCGCACCTGCGCGGCTATCTGCTCGACCAGCACCGGGTCGTCGATGCGCCGCGCCCTACCGGCGACGTAGGCCTCGTCGTCGCTCTCCTCCGGCGGGAACGAGTGCAGCGCGTAGCGCCCGTCCCGCTCCAGGTCGCGCCGCTTGGGCGAGTCGACGACGAAGCAGAAGAGGCCATCCTCGGTGATCACGGGTGAGACCGGGTGCACCCTCGGCCCGCCGTCGGCCCGCACCGTGGCCAGGTAGCCGAGCCCGGGCCCGTACTGCTGGACCAGGGCACGGATCGCCTCGGCCAGACCCGGGGCCGTGCTGGCGAACTCTAGCCAGGATGCCATGGCCAGAGTTTATCGAACACATGTACGAGATCGGTAGTCGTGGCCGCGAGCCTACCTGACGGATCTCCCCGGATGGGTACCCTTCGACAATGCTCCTCTCCGACCGGGACCTCGTCGCCGAGATCAAGTCCGGAGCCCTACTGCTCGACCCGTTCGAGCCGGCCCTGATCCAGCCCTCGAGCATCGACGTACGGCTGGACCGCCTGTTCCGGGTCTTCAACAACCACCTCTACACGCACATCGACCCGTCGGTCCGGCAGGACGACCTGACCGCGCTGGTGGAGGTGCCGGACGGCGAGCCGTTCGTGCTGCATCCCGGGGAGTTCGTGCTCGCCTCCACGCTCGAGGTGATCACCCTCGGCGACCAGCTGGCCGGGCGGCTTGAGGGCAAGTCCAGCCTGGGCCGGCTGGGCCTGCTCACCCACTCCACGGCCGGCTTCGTCGACCCCGGCTTCTCCGGCCATGTCACGCTGGAGCTGTCCAATGTGGCCAACCTGCCGATCACGTTGTGGCCCGGCATGAAGATCGGGCAGCTGTGCATCTTCCGGCTCTCGTCGCCGGCGGAGCACCCCTACGGCGCGGCCGTCTACGGCTCCCGCTACCAGGGGCAGCGCGGTCCCACGCCGAGCCGGGCCTGGCAGAACTGGCGCACCTGGCCCACCAGCTAGCAGCCCACCTAACTAGCAGCCCAACCAGCTAGCAGCCCACCTAACCAGCAGCCCAACCAGCTAGCAGTGCGCCGGCTCAGCCGGGGCGGCCGTAGCTGTGGATCGGTGCGCCGTCGAGGCTGCGCATCTTGACCGGCACTCCGGCCTGGGACGCGTGCACGATCCAGCCGGCGCCCACGTACATCCCGACGTGGTGCAGGTCGCTGTAGTAGAAGACCAGGTCTCCGGCGCGGAGGTTGGCCCGGCTCACATAGGCCGTCTCGCGCCGCTGCGCCGCCGAGTTGTGGGACAGGTACACCCCGGCCCTGGCCCAGGCCGCCATGGTCAGGCCCGAGCAGTCGTACGAGTCAGGCCCGTCCGCGCCCCAGACGTACGGCTTGCCGATCTGGGCGCAGGCGAACCGGGTCGCGACATCGGCGGCCCCGCCGACGAGGGTGGCCGGGCAGGCCACCGGCCGCAGTGAGCTGCTGCCTCCGGTCGAGCCAGTCGACCCGGTCGAGCCGGTCGACCCCGACGAAGACGACGCGGCGGACGCCGCACGGCGCAGCGCCTCCAGCCGCCGGATCTCCGTGTTGATCTGCTTCGCCTTGGCCGCCAGCTCCGCCTCGGTCGCCGCCAGCTTGGCGACCAGCTCGTCGATCGGCCGCTTCTGCTCCTCGTACCGCCGTTTCAGCTCGGCGACGCCGCTGATCTCCCGCTGCTGCGCCCGGGCCAGCTGGTCGAGCACTGCCAGCTGCTCGGCGAGGGTGGTCGGCGAGCCGCCGGAGAGCAGGGCGCTGAGCGTCGCGGCCTGGCCGCCCATGTAGGCGTGCGCGGCCATGTCGCCGAGCTTCGCCGTAGCCAGGTCGAACTGCAGCTGCAGCGGCTGGATCTGCTTGGTGAGCTGCGCGACCTTGGCCTTGTTGGCGGTCAGCTGGATGCGGGTGGCGTTGTGCTGCTCGATGACCGGCTCAAGCTTGTTCCACGCCTGGTCGATCTGGCGCTCGATCTCGCCGAGGGTGGGCTCGGCGTGTGCGGTGGCGCCGGAGACGACCAGCAGGCCGAGCGTTGTGGCGGCGCCTACCGCCGTGGTGAGGGTGAGGCGCGGCCATAACGGCCGCCTGGTATGGCTCGGCACGAGGTCCCAGCTCCTTCTTCCGCCCGCCTACCGGGTTAGCTGACGGGTTCGGGCGGGAGAAGGTACGCCCTACCGCGGCCGTGGCGCGCGGACTCACCCCGGTAACCTGGGTCCCCGGCTCACCGACAGTGGTGACTCGGCGGTGCCTGCCCGGCGCCACCCCCGTGAGTAGCCGACATCCGGGCCGACAAGGTCAGGCTAGTGACGGGTGTTAACGGTGTGCAACCTGAGGCGTGCGAGCCGGACTACTCGATGACGACGTACACGTCGTCGATCTCGCCCGAGAACTGGTCGTTTCCTGGGCCGAGGCTCTTGCCGCCGATGCGCAGCGGCTCGTCGTTGTCGATGGTCAGCTCAGCGGGTACCGCCACCTCGTAACGCTGCGCACCGTCGACCACGATGGCCAGCCGGGTGCCGCGGCGCTCGCAGGCCAGGGTGTGCCACTCGCCGTCCACCACCGGCTGCGGCGCCTGGGCGACGTGGATGCGCTTGTCCCGCGCGTCAGCCACCACGCAGCTGGCCCGGCCCCGGTCGACCTGGAGCTTGAACTGGCTGCCCGCGGTTGAGAAGCCCTTCTGCAGCACGTTGGCCCCGACCGCCTCCTGGGCGGGAGTGATCCGCACGCTCGCGCCGAACAGGACCGGCCGCGTCCCCGGGTTGAGCAGTCCAGCCGGCCCGCTCTCCAGGATCGCCCGGGGGCAGCCGGGCGCCTGCGGGCCGGCCGCGCAGCGCTCGGGGAAGCGTACGGCGTACCCGGTACCCCGCGGCACGGCGCGCAGCTCGCCACCCGCCTCGGCGCGCGCCCGCAGCGGGAGGCGCCGGCCCTCGTCGTAGACGTCGCCGGACAGGCCCGAGTCGAACCGGTACCGCACCTCTGCCGTCGGGGCGGTGCTGGGCGTGGCGGGCGGCTGCGTGGACGGTGCCGCGCTGCTGCCGGTCGGCAGCGGGCTGTACGGCGAGCCGGGCTCGCCGTCGCCGGAGCCGCAGCCGGCCGCTGCCGCAGCAGCGGCGGCGAGAAAGCCGATCGCCAGAAGGCGGGCCAGCCGCCGGTGCACGCGCCACATTCCGGCAATTGTGCCCGGCGCACCGCCCATCCGCCCGGAGGCTGGGCCACCCGCCCGACGGAGTCTGCGACCGGTCGACCTCGGGTGAAGCTTTCTGTCGTGGCGGGCGCGGGCTGGTGCAACCCATTGACGCCAGGACGCGGCGCGCGCGATGGTGACGAGCGAGCGAGCTCCCTGAATGGAGGTCCGATGCACCCCCCGAAGGTTCTGATCGCAACCGGCGTCCTGGCGGTGACCGTGGCGATAGCCCCGGCACCCGGCGCCGCCAGCCTGCCCACCGCCGAGACCGCCGCGCCCGCCACCCGGCAGGAGGCGTACGCGCAGGCCGCCACGGCGTACGGGGTGCCGGAGCGGGTCCTGCTCGCGGTCTCCTACCTGGAGTCGCGGTGGGACACCAACGCCGGCACGCCGAGCACGTCCGCGGGCTTCGGCCCGATGCACCTGACCGACGCCGCCTACCTGGCCGGACTCGCCGAGCTGGCGGGCGGCGGCCACCACGACGGCGACGCGGAGGACCCGCGCGGTGACGACAGCCGGGCCACCCTGGTCGTCGGGCACGACAGCGACGCGGCACCGCCGGCCGGGTCGCTGCAGACGCTCGACCGGGCGGCCGCGCTGACCGGCGAGTCCGAGGAGGCGCTGCGCGCCGACCCGGCCGCCAACATCCGCGGCGGGGCCGCGCTGCTGCGCTCGTACCAGGAAGGGGTGGGCGGCCCGGTCGGTGCTGGCAGCGACCCCGCGGCCTGGTTCGGCGCGGTGGCCAGGTACAGCGGCGCGGACAGCGCCGACGCCGCGGCGGCCTTCGCCGACGAGGTGTACGCCACGATGCGCGAGGGCGCCAACCGGCTCACCGACGACGGGCACCTGGTCAGCCTGGCGGCCGGCGCGGTGGCCCCGCAGCGGGAGTGGCTGGACCGGCTCGGCCTGAGCCGGCTCGCCCGCCCGGACGGGATCGAGTGCCCGCTGGACATCTCCTGCGAGTGGATCCCGGCGCCCTACCAGCAGCTGTCGGCGAACCCGAGGGACTACGGCAACCACGACCTGTCCGACCGGCCGAAGCGGCAGAAGATCGAGTACATCATCATCCACGACACCGAGGCGACCTGGGCCACCACGCTGCGGCTGGTCACCGACCCGACGTACGTGAGCTGGCACTACTCGCTGCGCTCGGTGGACGGGCACATCGCCCAGCACATCCTCGCCAAGGACGTGGGCTGGCACGCCGGCAACTGGTACGTCAACGCCAAGTCGATCGGGCTGGAGCACGAGGGCTTCGCCGCCCAGGGCACCTGGTACACCGAGGCGATGTACCGCACCTCGGCCAAGCTGGTGCGCTACCTGGCCTTGCGGCTGGGCATCCCGCTCGACCGGCACCACATCCTCGGCCACGACAACGTGCCGGGGATCACCCCGGCCAACGTGCGGGGCATGCACTGGGACCCGGGTCCGTACTGGAACTGGGGCCACTACTTCGACCTGCTGCACGCGCCGTTCCGCGGGGTGGCGACACCGCAGGGCGGGCTGGTCACGATCAACCCTGACTTCGCCACCAACCGGCCGCCGTTCCTCGGCTGCACCGCCGGCCAGCCGACGCGGCCGTGCCCGTCGCGGGGCTCGGCCTCGGTGATCCTACGCACCGAGCCGCGGGCCGACGCGCCGCTGCTCACCGACGTCGGGCTGCGGCCCGGGCCGGCCACCATGCACGTCTCCGACCACGGCAGCCGGGTCGACGCCGGCCAGGTGTTCGCCTTGGCGGACCGGCAGGGCGACTGGACCGCGATCTGGTACCTGGGGCAGAAGGGCTGGTTCTACAACCCGGCCGGCAGCCCTTCGGCGCTGTGGTCGACCGGCTTCGTGGTCACGCCCAAGCCGGGCCGGACCAGCATCCCGGTGTACGGGCGCGCGTACCCCGAGGCGGCGGCGTACCCGGCCGGTGTGCCGGTGCAGGCGATCGTGCCGTTGCAGTACTCGCTGCCGGCCGGGCAGCGGTACGCGGTGGGCATGCTGGCGCCGAGCGAGTACTACCGGGCGGTCACGTTCGACGGCTCCCTGCCGGGCGACTGGACGGTGATCCGGGGCGAGCTGACGTACGTGCAGATCCAGTTCGGACACCGGATGATGTTCGTGAACCTGGCCGACGTGGACATCCACCCGTCGGTGCTCTGACGACATCGAAAAGGGCGTGACAGCGATCGTGGCGGCTGGATATGCAGTCGCACTGCACATCCGCCGCCACGATCGCGATCTTCAGGTGGGACTCTCGACAGGACTCGTCCAGGGGCTCGGTCCAGGCTGGGCTCAGCCTGGGCGGCGGAACCCGGCGATCGGCATGCGGTCGATGTAGGCCATCCGGACCACGTCCCCGCTGCGCGGGGCGTGCACCATCAGGCCGTTGCCGACGTACATGCCCATGTGGTGCAGGTCGCTGTAGAAGAAGACGAGGTCGCCGGGGCGGGCGTTGGCCCGGCTCACCGCATAGCCCTCGGTCCATTGGGCCCCGGTGTAGTGGGTCAGGTAGACACCCGCCTGCTTCCAGGCGGCCTGGGTCAGCCCCGAGCAGTCGTACGAGCTCGGCCCGGTCGCGCCCCACACGTACGGCTTGCCAATCTGCGAGCAGGCGAACTTCACCGCGGTGCCGGCCTTGCCGGTGATGTAGATGGCCGGACACGGGCCGATGCGCAGCGAGCCGCCCACGGTGCTCGTGCCGTACGCCTGGATCCGCAGCCGCTGCAGGCGGTTCATCTCGGTCTCGATGAGCTTCTTCTTGGCCGCGAGGTCGGCGTCCTGTTTTGCCTGCAAGGCGATGAGCTCGTCGAGCTTCTGCTTCTCCGCGGCGTAGCGCGACTTCACCGTGGTCACGTTGGCGATCTGCCGCTGCTTCGACTTGGCCAGCTGGTCCAGCAGGGTGAGCTGGTCGGCGAGCGTGGTGGGCGAGCCGCTGGTGAGGATCGCGTTCAGCGTCGAGGGACCGCCGCCCTTGTAGTACTGGGCCGCGATGTTACCGACCTGGCTGAGCGCCAGGTCCACCTGCAGCTGCAGCGGCCTGATCTTGCGGGTCAGCTCGGCGGACTTCGCCCGGTTCTTCAGCAGCTGGCTGTGGATGTTGTTGTACTGCTCGATGACGGGCTCGAGCTTCGACCAGATCTGCTCGATCTGCGCCTCGATCTCCGCCACCGTCGGCTCGGCCCGCGCCGTGGTGGCGGGGAGCAGTGCGACGGTGAAGGCGACCAAGACCGCGCCAAGGGCCCGCAGAAATTTACGGTTGCCCACGACAGAGGCACTCCCTCTCCACGACCGCCTACCGGGTTAGCTGACGGGTTCGGGCGGAAAGGTCGCCCTACCACGGGCCGCGACCCGCGGACTCACCCCGGTGGAACAGTGGTTCCCCGGCTCGCTGTAGAGGACTCGGCGGTGCCCGACCGGGGCCCCTGGGGGTAGGAGCCGACTTCCGGATCGGACGGTGCACAACAATATGGAGTGTCTGGTACGTAAGGCAAGCGCCGGATGGCGTATCTTCGTTACGCATTCGTGACGTCACTGACTGTAGTGCCAACGACAGCAGTCAATACATCATCTAGCGTGACAATACCCAACGGGGCGCGCCCGTCGCTGACCAGCACGATGTGCCGCCCCTCCCGCCGCATCCCGAGGAGCAGCTCGCCCAGCGTCCGGGTGGGCGGCACCACGAGCAGCGGCCGGACCAGCTCCTGCGGGATCGGCGCCCGTCGCTGCGGGCCGCTGTAGCCCAGCACGTCCTTGACGTGCACGAAGCCGAGCACCCGCCGGGAGGACCGGGCCACCACCGGGAAGCGGGACCGGCCGGTGCGGGTGGCGAGCACCTCGAGGGTCGCCGGCGACACGTCGTCGGTGACCGTGGTCACCCGGGCCCACGGGCACAGCGTGTCGCCCGCCGTGCGCTGGTTGAGCGCGAGCGCGCCGGTGATGCGGGCGTGCTCCTCCGGGTCGAGCAGCCCCTCGGTACGCGCCTGCGCCACCAGCCCGCTCAGCTCCTCCGCGGTGAAGACCGTCTTCACCGCGTCGGTCGACTCGATCCGCCAGATCCGCAGGATGACCCGGGCCAGCCACCGCATCGCCTGCAGCAGCGGCTTGGTGGCCGTGCAGAAGGCGAGCATCGGCGGGCCGAGCAGGAGCACCGACGCCTCCGGCCCGGCCAGGGTGATGTTCTTCGGCACCATCTCGCCGATCACCGTGTGCAGGAACACGATGATGCCCAGGGCCAGCACGAAGGCGACCGGGTGCAGCGCCTGCTCCGGCAGCCGGACCGCGTGGAAGGGGACCTCCAGCAGGTGCGCCAGGGCCGGCTCCGCGATCGCGCCCAGCCCGAGCGAGCAGACGGTGATGCCGAGCTGGGCCCCGGCGATCATCAACGGGATCTGGTTCATCCCGGCCAGCGCCCAGGCCGCCCGCCGGGAGGTGGCCGCGAGCGGCTCGATGATGGTCCGCCGCGACGCGATCAGCGCGAACTCGCTGCCGACGAAGAACGCGTTGCCGAGCAGCAGGACGAGCGTGATGAGGAGGTTAGTCATCGTGGCCCTCCGGCCGGACCACCCGCACCTGCTCGATGCGGCGCCGGTCCACCTCCACCACGGTGAACTCCCAGCCGCGCTCCTGCACGGTCTCCCCGGCCACCGGCACGTGGCCCAGGCGCGCCATGATGAACCCGGCCAGCGTCTCGTACGGCCCCTCGGGCAGGCGGAAGCCGGTCAGCTCGGCCAGCTCGTCCTCGCGCAGCACCCCGTCCACCAGGAACGTGCGCTCGCCGCCCAGCGCGGTCAGGCCGGGCCCGGTCAGGTCCGGCGCGGCCCAGACCTGCCCGGGCGCCACGTCGTGCTCGTCAACGATGTCGCCGACCAGCTCCTCCACCAGGTCCTCGACGGTCACCACGCCGTCCGTGCCGCCGTACTCGTCGACCACGATGGCGAGGTCGGCGCCTGCGGCGTGCAGGGTCTCCAGCACGCCGTCGAGGTCCAGGCTCTCCGGCACGTAGACGGGCTCGCGGGCGACCGCGGCCACCGTCGTGGTCGCCCGCTGCGCCAGTGGTACGCCGAGCGCGTCGTTCACCGCCACCACGCCGGTGACCAGGTCGACGGTCTCCTCGTACACGGGGAACCGGCTGCGACCGGTCTCCCGCGCCGTGTCGATGAGCTCGGCGATGGTCGCGCCCGCCCGCAGCCCCACCACGTCCACCCGCGGCGTCATCGCCTCGGCGGCGCGCTTGTCACCGAAGCGGATGGTCCGCTGTAGCAGCAGGGCGGTCTCCCGGGGCAGCGCGCCGGCCTGCGCGGAGATCGCGGCCAGCAGGCCGAGCTCCTCCGGCGAGCGGGCCGAGGCCAGCTCCTCCTGGGGCTCGATGCCCAGCCGCCGCACCACCCAGTTGGCGGAGTTGTTGAGCGCCTGGATGAGCCAGCCGAACGTACGGGTGAAGCGCAGCTGCGGCCCTGCCGTGGCCCGCGCCACCGGCATCGGGCGGGCCAGGGCGGCGTTCTTCGGCACCAGCTCGCCGAAGAGCATGGAGAACAGCGTGGCGACGGCGAGCGCGAGCGTCGGGGTGATGGCGCGGGTGGCGCCGCCGGCCACCGGCTCGAGGACCGGGGTGAGCAGCCGGGCCAGGGCCGGCTCGGCGAGGTAGCCGGTGAGCAGCGCGGTGATCGTGATGCCCAGCTGCGCACCGGAGAGCTGCAGGGACAGCTCCCGCAACGCGCGGCGGACCGTGCGCGCGGTCCGGTCGCCCTCGGCCACCTGCCGTTCGATCTCGGCCCGGTCCACCGTGACCAGGGCGAACTCGGCCGCCACAAAGAAGGCGTTGCCGGCGGTGAGCAGCAGGAAGACGAGCAGGGGCAGTGCGGTCAGCAACAGGCCGTCGATGACGTGATCACCTCAAGGTCATTGTGCCGTACGCGCACGGATCCGGCCCGGCTCAGGCGGAGCCAGCCGGGACAGACAGGCGGAGCCAGCCGGGACAGAGCCGAGCCGGACGGAGCTACAGTCGCGGCCCGGTCGTCAGTGCCAGCGGGTCAGCAGCGCGAGCGCGGCGATCATGCCGCCGAAGCCGATGCCGATGTTCCAGTAGCCCCAGGACTGCACCGGGTACGACCCCGAGGAGAGGTAGAAGACCACCAGCCAGGCGATGCCCGCCACGATCAGCCCGACAGCGGTGGCCGGAAGCCACACCGGGCTCGGCTTCTTGCCTGCCGTGGCGGTGGCGTCCAGCGGGCGGATGTCCGCCGGGGGCGTGTAGACCTTCTTCTTCCGGACATGTGACTTGGGCACGGTGGTCTCCACGGGGAGGGTCGGCGGCACGAGGACGCTAGATAATGTTCGCCAGCTAGCGTAGTCACGCCAGCACGAAATCGGCAGGCGAGGAGGGGTCGTGGAGTACGGGTCCGGCGCCGCCTCCTGGCGTGAGGCGCTGCGCAGGGCGGTCCGGGTGCTCCTGCCACGGACCAGCCTGCGGCGCCGGTCTGGCTGGTCATGGGGGGTGCCGGTCATCATGGCCGCCGCCGGCCTGCTCTTCACCGCCAGTGCCACCACGGCCCAGGGTACGGACCTACGGGAGGACCGCCGGCCCCAGCTGATCGAGCTGATCGACAAGCAGGAGCAGCGGGTGGCCGACGCCGAGGCGCGGGCGGCCCGGCTGCGCGCGGAGGTCGGGGCGCAGACCGATGCGCTCGCCGGCTCCGACGCCCCGATCGCGCAGCAGCAGCAACGTGCGGCCGCCATCCGGGCCGAGGCCGGCCTGACCGCGGTGCACGGCCCCGGGTTGACCGTCCGGCTGGACGACGCGCCCCGCGGCACCGACGGCACCCGCCCCAACGGCGCCCGCCCGGACGACCTCGTGGTCCACCAGCAGGACGTGCAGGCGGTGGTCAACGCGTTGTGGGCCGGCGGCGCCGAGGCGATGGCCATCATGGATGTCCGGGTAATCTCCACAAGCGCGGTACGCTGCGTCGGGAACACGCTGCTGCTGCATGGTCGCGTCTACTCACCGCCGTTCGTGGTCACCGCGATCGGCGATCCCGGTGCCCTACGCCGGGCGCTGGACGCGTCGGAAGGCGTGCGGCTGTTCCTGGAGGCGGTCCAGGCGTTCCGCCTCGGCTACCAGGTGACGGTGGAGAGCGACGTGACGCTGCCGGCGTACCAGGGCTCGATCGCGCTGGGCCATGCCCAGATGCCGGACTAGGCCCGCCGATGAGCCGCGACCCTGTCGCGACGCCGCCCGGAGCATCACGCAGAGGCCGGCACCGCGCCTACGACCCGGACGAGACCACCCTGCTGCCGCGGCTCGAGGACGAGACCGGGGTGGAGGAGGAGCCGCCGCCCTCGCCCCTGGCTCCAGCCCCGGCTGTGGCTCCGGCCGGGGCCTCGGTACCGGCTGAGGCGGGGGCGGAGGCGCCTACCGCCGTCATCCCGGCGGTCCGGCCGGAGCCGCAGCAGGCTGCGCCCGTGACCGCCGCCCGCACCGTCCCGGCCGCCCGCACCGTCCCGGCCGGCCCCACCTTCCCGGCCGGCGCCGACGACACCGCCGTCATCCCCATCGGGCACGTCACCGCTGCCGCCCCTGCCACCGAGCCGGCACCCGCCGGCGCCGCGGCCGGAAACGCCACGATCGGAACCACGACCGGAGCCGCCACGACCGAAAGCACCAGGACCGGGACCGGGAGCAGCACCACACGCGAAGGCTCCGCCGACGGCGGGGCGACCGTCGCCGCCTCCGCACCTCCGCTGGAGGCCCACTCGACCACGCTGATGTCCGTCATCCGCGACGCGGCCCCGCCAGCCACCCCGCCGAAGCGGCGCTGGGGAGAACGGATCGTCAAGCTGCGCGCTCGGCGCACCGACGAGGGCTACCGCAGCGTCCACTCGGAGCTGACCAGACCCACGCCGGTCACGGTGGTCCTGGCCGTGGCCCGCGGCGCCGGCGAGGTGCTGGTCACCATCGGCCTCGTGGTGCTGCTCTTCGCCGCGTACGAGATCTGGGGGACCACCGCGGTCATCCAGGACCACCAGAGTGCGCTGGGTCGCGAGCTCGACCAGGCGTGGGGTGGGGCCGACCCGACCGTCGCACCGTCCGCCACGCCCCGGCCGGACGCCTCGGCCCCGGGTCCCGGCACCGGCATCGGCATCGGCATCGGCATCGGCATCGCCAAGCTCTACATCCCGCGGCTGGGCAAGTGGTGGGTGGTGGTCCAGGGGGTGCTGCCGTCGGACATCCGCTACGCGCCCGGGCACTATCCGGAGACGGCAATGCCCGGCCAGGTCGGCAACTTCTCCGTCGCCGGGCACCGCAACCGGGCCACCTTCTGGGACCTGGACCGGATGGCGACCGGCGACTCCATCGTGGTCGAGACCAGGAACACCTGGTACGTCTACACCGTGGCGCGGACCAGGATCGTGCTGCCCAACCAGGTGGAGGTGGTCGCCGCGGCCCCACCCGGCTTCTCCCGGGGGTCCCGGCTGCTCACGCTCACCACCTGCAACCCGAAGTACGACAACTACCAGCGGTTGGTGCTGCACGCCACGCTGGCCCGGCAGCAGCCGGTGTCGGCCGGCCGGCCGGACGAGCTGCCAGCCAGCCTGGGAGGATGACGTGTACACCTGGCTGTGGCGGCACCTGCCGGCCAACCTCTACGCCAAGCTCGCCTGCTCGGCCGTGCTCGCCGGCACAGTCGTGGCCCTGCTCTGGTACGTAGTGTTCCCGTGGGCCGAGCCGATCCTGCCCTTCGACGACGCGCAGATCGGCACCGACCCGGGCGCTCCTGGCGCCCCGCCGGACCCCGGCTCCGGCCCGAGCTGGCACGACCCACCGGGCTACGGCACGCCAGGGGACGACCACGACATCCCGTACCCCACCCATACCAACAACCCAGTCCCCACACCGAGCCGGAGCGGCTGAGCGATGCGGGTCCTCGTCGTCGACAACTACGACTCGTTCGTGTTCAACCTGGTGCAGTACCTCGGCCAGCTCGGCGTGGAGTGCGAGGTGCGGCGCAACGACGAGGTCTCGCTGGCCGAAGTCGGCCGGTGCGGCGCCGCCGCGGTCCTGCTCTCCCCCGGCCCAGGCACGCCGGAGCGCGCCGGCATCTGCCTGCCACTCATCCGCGAGTACGCCGGCCGCCTGCCGATCCTCGGCGTGTGCCTCGGTCACCAGGCCTTCGGAGCCGCGTTCGGGGCGACCGTACAGCGGGCCCCCGAGCTGCTGCACGGCAAGACCTCCCTGGTGCACCACTGCGGGAACGGTGTCCTGTCCGGCCTGCCCGACCCGTTCACGGCGACCCGGTACCACTCGCTCGCCGTACTCGAGGAGAGCCTGCCGGACGAGATCGAGGTGACCGGCCGCAGCGAGTCCGGCGTGGTGATGGCCATGCGCCACCGCACGCTGCCGATCGAGGGCGTGCAGTTCCACCCGGAGTCCGTACTCACCCAGGGCGGGCACCTGATGCTGGCCAACTGGCTCGCGGCGGCAGGCTGGCGGCAGGCATTGGACCGCGCACCAGCACTCGCCGCCGGGGTGGAGGCGCGCCGGCTGGCGGCCTTCGCCGCCTAGCCGCCGCTAGGGCTCGGGGTGGGGTCGGGTGGCTTCTCGCCGACCACGATGGTGACGGTCGAGCCGACCTGCTTGAGGGCGTCCTTGGGCGGATCCTGGCTCATCACCCGACCCACGTCGTCCGGGTCGGTCGCATCCCGCATCCGCACAGTGACCTTGAACCCGGCGCGTTCGAGCATGTCCGTGGCCCCGGCTACCTGGAAACCCACGACGCCGGGCACCTTTTTCAGCTTGCCGTTCGAGTACTCGAAGGTCACCTTGGTGCCCTCGGCTACCTGGGTGCGTTCCGCGGGCGTCACCTTGGTCACCTCGCCGGCCGGCCGTTCGCTGGCCACCTCGACGCCCACCGGCGTCAGCTTGGCCTCGCGCAGCGCCTTCTCGGCGTTGTCCCGGGTGTTCCCCACCAGCCCGACCGGGACCTTGGTGGTGCGTTGCCCGCCGCACAGGTTTACCCGGACCTCGGAGTTCTGAGGCGCCCGGGAGTTGGCCTGCGGATCCTGCGCCATCACAGTGTCGATCTTGCAAGTGTTGTTGAAGACGGGGTCACCGGTGGTGAGCCGCAGCTTGTTCCGGACCGCCTCCGTCTGGGCCTCCTGCTTCGACAGGCCGGTCAGCTTCGGCACCAGGACCTGTTTCGGCTGGTTGGCCAGGATCAGGCCCACGGTCAGCGCGACCACGGCGAGCACACCGAGCGCGGTGAGCGCCGCGATCACCCAGGACGACGCCCGCCGGCGCCGGTCGTTGACGCGGGACATGGTGCCGGTGTGGCGGGCACCCGCCGAGCGCGCGCCGGCCGGCATCCGGGGCGCCATCGGGATGGTCGACTCGACCTCGTCGTCGCGCAGCACCGGCGTGGCGTAGACCGGGCGCCCGGCCGCTGCCCGCAGCAGGTCGGCGCGCATCTCGCCAGCGCTCTGGT
This sequence comes from Micromonosporaceae bacterium, assembly GCA_035649895.1. GTDB lineage: Bacteria > Actinomycetota > Actinomycetes > Mycobacteriales > Micromonosporaceae > DASSUC01. Next base: position 19,391 of record DASRIS010000171.1, read on the forward strand.
AGCGGTTCATCGGGTTCTTGGCGAGCGCCTTGAGCACCACGGCGTCGACGTCGGGGGGGACGTCCCGGTTGGAGTCGCTGGGCGGCCGGGCGTCCTCGCGTACGTGCTGGTACGCCACGCTGACGGGGTTGTCACCGACGAACGGCGGATGCCCGGTGAGCAGCTCGTAGACCACGCAGCCGGTGGCGTAGACGTCTGAGCGGGCGTCGACCGCCTCGCCGCGGGCCTGCTCCGGGGACAGGTACTGCGCGGTGCCGATCACCGCCGAGGTCTGCGTCATGGTGGTCGCACCGCTGGCCAGGGCCCGGGCGATGCCGAAGTCCATCACCTTGACCTGGCCGTTCTGGGTGAGCATCACGTTGCCGGGCTTGATGTCCCGGTGGATGATCCCGTGCCGGTGGCTGAAGTCGAGCGCGGCGCAGATGTCCGCGCTGATCTCCAGGGCTCGCCGCGGCATCAGCCGGCCCTCGACCGCCAGCACCTCCTTGAGGGTGCGGCCGTTGACGAACTCCATGACGATGAACGGCAGCTTCTCGCCGGTGGGCGCCTGCTCCTCACCGGTGTCGTAGACCGCGACGATGGCCGGGTGGTTGAGCGAGGCGGCGTTCTGTGCCTCGCGCCGGAACCGCAGCTGGAACGTCTCGTCACGGGCCAGGTCGGTGCGGAGCATCTTGACTGCGACGTCGCGGCCGAGCCGCAGGTCCCGCCCGCGGTGCACCTCAGCCATGCCGCCGTACCCGAGCAGCTCGCCGATCTGGTACCTGCCACCCAGCAGGCGCGGCTGCGCAGTCATCTCGTCTGTCGTCCTTCGCTCGGTGTCATCGCTACCGCGTATCCTGCCCTCTCCGGTGCCGATCAGTCGCCGTCGTCGCCGTTGCCGTCGCCGGGAAGGCAGAAGGGCCCGCCGGGCACGTTACAGGTGCCGTACGGCCCAACGGTGCTGTTCGTGCCGGTGCGCACCGTTATTGTGACTTCCGAGCCCGGGGTCGCCGCGCAGGGGGAGATGTCGTGGATGTTGCCTGCCCGGCCACCCGGCGTAGGCACGATCTTCGGCCGCATGCCCAGGTCCCCCAGGGCATCCCGCGCCTCCCGCAGGGTCGCCCGCCGCAGGTGGTCGCAGGGCAGGGTGACCAGCTGGGCCGAGGTGCCGGTCGAGCCGTTCGACTGCCCGCCGCGCCCGCCGTCCTCCTGGCCGAGCAGCCCGGCCTGCCGGCCGAAGTAAGCCAGGATGCCGGTGCAGAGCAGGATCGCGGCCGCCACCAGGAGCACCGTGAAGATCAGCAGGCCGGAGCTGCGCCGTGCCGGCCGGGTGCCGGCCGGGCCAGCTTGCGGGTAACCGGTCGGCGGGGTGTACCCGAAGGTCTGCCCAGCTGGGCGGGGCTGGGGCACCATGGCCGCCCCGCGGGCGAACCCGCCCGGGCTGACCGGTGGGACGGACCCAGGCGCACCACGCGGCAGCCCACCGGAGCCGACCGGAGCGGGCGAACCGGGCGCGGCCCAGGGTGCGCCGCCAGAGCTCGGCGGAGCGGGTGCGGCTACTCCCCGCTGGCCCCCCACCACGCCTGCCGCACCTGAGCCGGGCATCATCCAGGTCGGGCCGACCGGGGCCGGCGACGCCGGTCCAGCAGGCACCCCAGGCGACACCGGCCCGGCCGGCACGGGTCCGGGCGACATCGGCCCAGGCGGCATGGGCCCAGGCGACATAGGTCCGGGCGACATCGGCCCAGGCGACATCGGCGCGCCAGACGTCGGCTTGCCCACCTGACCGGCCCGCGGAACGCCACTCGCGGCCAGGGTGGCCGCGGCCTGGCGGGCCACTGCCGCGAGCGTGGCCGCGCTGGGCCAGCGGGCCGTGGGGTCCTTGGACATCGCACGCTCCACGATCGAGCGCACCACCGGTGGGATGTCCCCGGGCAGCGGCCGCGGCACGTCCCGTACGTGCTTGAGCGCGATCTCGAGCGGGTTCTCCCCTTCGAACGGGCGGTGCCCCGCCAGGCACTGGTAGGCGACCACGCCCAGCGAGTAGACGTCGGACGCGGCGGTCGCGACGCTGCCGGCCGCCTGCTCGGGCGAGATGTACGAGGCGGTGCCGAGCACCGAGCCGGCCGCGGTGAGCTGGCCCACCATCGCCGAGCGGGCGATGCCGAAGTCGGTCAGCACCAGCGTGCCGTTCGGCCGTACCAGGAGGTTGCCCGGTTTGACGTCGCGGTGCACGATCCCCTTGTCGTGCGCGGCCTGTAGCGCGTCGGCGGCCTGGGCGACCAGGGCCATGGTGCGGGCCGGGGTGAGCCGGCCCACCCGGGCCAGCGTGCGGGAGAGCGCGTCGCCCTCGACGTACTCCATCACCAGGTACGCCAGCGACCGGTCGCTGCCGTAGTCGTACACGTCGACGACGCCCGGGTGGTTGATCGTGGCCATGGTCCGCGCCTCGCCACGGAAGCGCTCGGCGAACCCGGCCTCCTCCAGCAGCGCCGGCAGCAGGATCTTGACGGCGACGGTACGGCCGAGCACCTCGTCGGTGCCCCGCCACACGTCACCCATGCCGCCCCCGGCGATGCGCTCGTCGAGGCGGTACCGCTTGCCGAGCAGAACCCCCGGGCTCAGCATGGTCCGCTCCTTACAGTGATCATCGAAGCCCCCGCTCCCCGATGACCGCGCGCATCACCTGTCCGGCGATCCGGGCCGCCTCGGCGCTACCCCCCGATCCAGCGTTCTCGAGGAACACCGCGACCGCGGCGATGGGCTCGTTACCTCTTCTCACGAACCCAATGAACCAGCCGTGGTCCTTACCCGTCTCCCCTACCTGTGCCGTTCCGGTCTTGCCGCCGACGTCGAAGCCGTCGATCCGGGCACTGCGGCCGGTGCCGTTCTCTACGACGCTGACCATCATCTCCTGCAGCGTGCCCGCCACCGGCTCCGAGATCGGCCGGCCCAGCTCCCGCGGCTGGGCGGTGTCGAGGACGGTCAGGTCCGGCCCCTGCCGCTGCTGCACGAGGTACGGGCGCATCTGCCGCCCGTTGTTGGCGACGGCCGCGGCGACCAGCGCGCCCTGCAACGGGGTCATCCGCACGTTGGCCTGGCCGATGCAGGACTGGGCGAGCGCCGCCCGGTCGTCGGTGCCGTCCGGGTCCTTGATGTCGCCGGTGCGGCTGGGCACCACCCGGAACGCGTTGTCCTCGTCGTCGACGAACGCCGGCTCGGTCTCGAACCCGAACGCCTGGGCCATCGCCTTGACCTTGTCCGTGCCCAGCTGCTCGGCGCCGAGGCGGGCGAACGCCGTGTTGCAGGAGATGGTGAGCGCCTGCTTCAGCGTGAGCGAGCCGGGGCAGTTGACGCCGGGCGCGTTGCGGATCGGCGTGGTCGTCTCCGGCGGCGTGTACGACGCGCCACCGGCGAGCACCGACCCGTCGTTGAGCCCGTTCTGGAGGGCCGCCGCCGCCACGAGCACCTTGAACGTGGAGCCGGGTGGGAACGTCTCCTGGATCGCGCGGTTCAGCAGCGGTTTGCCGGTCTTGTCCGCCTCCAGCTTCTGGTACGCCGCCTCGGCCGCGTTGGAGTCGTGGCTGGCCAGCGGGTTCGGGTCGAACGAGGGCATCGACACCATGGCGAGCAGCGCGCCGGTCCGCGGGTCGAGCGCGACCACGGCGCCGCGGGCCGCGTCCACCTGGTTGTTGGCCAGCTCCCGCACGGCCGCCTCCTGGGCCGCCTTGGAGATGGTGAGCTGCACGTTGCCGCCGGGCGTGGTGCTGCCGGTGAACATGTCCCGCACCCGGTCCACCACGAGCTTGTCGCTGGCGCCGGAGAGGAACGGGTTCTCCAGCTTCTCGATGCCGGTCGCCGCGCCGTTGACCGGCTTGTACCCGACGATGTGCGCGTACGGGGCCTTGCCCGGGTAGGTGCGCAGGAACTTCAGCTCCCCGTCCGTCGACCGGCTCTGGGCCAGGACCAGGCCGCCGGCGGCGAGGAAGACCGTGCCGCGCTGGCGCTCGTACTCGGCGACCTGGACCCGGCCGTTCAGGTCGTTGGTGCGGTAGGAGTCGGCCTGGTAGCCCTGGACCCAGTTGAGGTTCGCGAACAGCAGACCGAACAGGATCATCACGACGACACCGACGCGCCGCAGCGGAGCGTTCACTTTTTGATCACCTCCGTTGGGGCGCCGTGCAGCTGGGCCGGGGCCGGTGCCGCCCCGCCGGTCTGCGACGTGGCCGCCGAGACCGAGCCGGCGGCCGGCCGCCGGGCCGCGTCGGAGATCCGCAGGAGCAGCGCGACGAGCAGCCAGTTGGCCATCAGCGACGACCCACCGGCGGAGAGGAACGGCGTGGTCTGCCCGGTCAGCGGGATCAGCTTGCTCACCCCACCGATGATGACGAAGACCTGGAGGCCCAGCGTGAACGCGAGGCCGCCGGCGAGCAGCTTGCCGAACGAGTCCCGGACCGCGATGCCCGCCCGCAGGCCCCGCTCGACGATCAGCAGGTAGATCACTAGCAGCGCGGTCAGCCCGAACAGGCCGATCTCCTCGCCCAGGCCGGCGAAGATGAAGTCGGTGTTCACCTCGGGCACCTGGGTCGGCTGGCCGGCGCCGGGACCGGTGCCGAACAGCCCGCCGGTGCCCAGCCCGAACAGCGACTGGCTGAGCTGGTAGCCCAGGCCGTGCGGGTCGGCGAACGGGTCCAGCCAGGTGTCGACCCGCTGGGCAAAGCTGAAGAACGGGCCGCCCACGGTGGCGCCCAGGCTGTAGGCGAGGAACGCGCCGCCGGCGAAGAGCAGCAGGCCGATGATCAGCCAGGAGACCCGCTCGGTGGCGACGTAGAGGGTCACCACGAACATGCCGAAGTAGAGCAGCGACGTGCCGAGGTCCTTCTCGAAGACCAGCACGACCAGGCTGAGCAGCCAGACCACGAGGACCGGGCCGAGGTCCCGGCCACGCGGGAAGTCCACCCCGAGGAAGCGCCGGCTCGCCAGCGACAGCACCTCGCGCTTGCGCACCAGGTAGTACGCGAAGAAGGACAGCAGCGCCAGCTTGGCGAACTCGCCGGGCTGGATGGAGAACGCGTCGCCGAACCTGATCCACAGCTTGGCGCCGTTGATCTCGGAGTACCGGCGCGGCAGCACGGCCGGGAGCATCACCAGGACGATGCCGAAAAGACCCAGGGTGTACGCGTACCGCGAGATCGCCCGGTGGTCCCGGACGATCGCCAGCATCGCCGCCGCGCACACCACCGCGCTGACCGTCCACGCCAGCTGCCGGCCGCTGACCCCGGCGAAGATCTCGAAGTCGGCGCGCCGCTCGGCCGGCACCCGGGCCAGGTCGAGCCGGCGCAGGAACGCGACCCCGAGGCTGTTGAGCGCGGCGACGGCGGGCAGCAGCACCGGGTCGGCGTGGGGCGCGAGGAACCGGACCACCACGTGCAGGCCGACGAAGATCGCGGTGAGCACCGCGGCCGGCACCCAGAAGTCCGGGGTCACCCGCTCGATCAGGTTCGCCTCGACGGTCGCCGCGTACGCCCCGACCAGCACCATGGCCAGCAGCAGCAGGGCCAGCTCGGCGTTGCGCCGGCCGACCACGCCGGGCATGCGCAGGCCCGCCGGTCCCGAGACCGGTCGTGGAGATGGTGCCGTGGTGGAGGTCAACGTAGGTCCGTCTGGTCAGTCTTCGCGGCAGGGTTCCGGGCTCGGCGCGCCCGGCGTCTCGGTGACTAGGACGCTCTGCGTGGGGCTGGAGCTCCCGGTCGGCGCCGCCGTCACCGGCGCAGGGCCGGGGGTACGGGTCGGCACCGGAGCCGGGGTGGCGGTCCCGTTGGGCGTGCCCGAGACCTGCGGGGTCGGGCTGGGCGGGCACCGTGGCTTGAGGTTGCCGTTGTTCGGGTCCTCGCTGGTCAGCTCGGCCAGCTTCTCCCGCGCATCGGCCTCGGTCGCGGCCGGGATGCCCTGCCGCACGGTGTCCTGGGCGAGGCTGGTCAGGTCGTCCACCCGGGTCGGGCTCGTCTCGTGGACGCTCGACAGCCGCAGCCCGGCGATCTGGCCCGGGACGCCGCGGAAGATGGCCACGTGCCCGTCCTCGGTGGCGCCCACGTAGTACTGCCGCTGGGTGTAGTCCCAGCCGTACCACACACCGCCGGTGAGCAGGGCGAGCAGCACCAGCGCCATCAGCGAGGCGCGGACCGGGTGCCGGCGCGGGCGGTCCGGGTCGTCATCGGAGGAGGAGGCCCGGTGGCCGGCGGGTGCGGCGCCCTCAGGCAGGGCGGGGCGGGGTGCGGCGAGCGCCGAGGCGCGGGCTGCCGGGGTCGAGTCGTCGGCCGCGGTGGCCATCCCCCGGTCCCGGGCGGCGGCACCGCCCACCACCGGTGACTCCTCCACGATGTCCTGGTCGGTCGCGTCGGCGACGATCACGGTGATGTTGTCCGGACCGCCGCCGCGCAGCGCCAGCTGCACCAGCCGCTCGACGCAGCGGTGCGGGTCTGGGTACTCCTGCATGGTCTCCGCGATGGTGTCGGCGCTGACCACGCCGCTGAGCCCGTCGCTGCAGATGAGGTAGCGGTCGCCCGGCAGGACCTGGCGCACCGAGAAGTCGGGGTCGATGTCGCGGCCGTCCATCGCCCGGGTGAGCAGCGACCGCTGCGGGTGGCTGCTCGCCTCCTCGGCGCTGATCCGGCCCTCGTCGACGAGCATCTGGACGTACGTGTCGTCCTTGGTGATCTGGATGAACTCGGCGTCGCGCAGCAGGTAGGCCCGCGAGTCGCCGATGTGCACCATGCCGAGCTTGCTGCCGGAGAAGAGCATGGCGGTGAGGGTGGTGCCCATCCCCTCCAGGTGGGGGTTGGCGTCGACGGTGTCCCGCAGCTGCTGGTTGGCCAGGTCGACGGCGGATCGGAGGGCGTCTACCAGGGCGCCGCCTGGCACGTCCTCGTCGAGTGGCGCCATCGCGCCGATGACGATGTTGCTGGCGACGTCACCGGCGGCCATGCCGCCCATGCCGTCGGCGACGGCGAGCAGGCGCGGCCCGGCGTAGACGGAGTCCTGGTTACCGTCCCGGATGAGGCCGCGGTCGCTGCGGGCCGCGTAGCGAAGGGTGAGGGTCATGGCCGTAACTCGAGAGACGTGCGGCCGATGCGGATCGGCACGCCGAGGGGGACGGGGGTAGGCCCGGTGACCTTGGCCCGGTCGAGATAGGTGCCGTTGGTGGAGCCAAGGTCCTCGAGGAACCACTGCCCGGCGCGCGGGACGAGCCGCGCATGCCGGGCCGAGGCGTAGTCGTCAGTGATCACAAGCGTGGAGTCCTCCGCCCGACCGATCGTGATGGGCGCCTCCCCGAGTGTGATCCGGGTGCCGGCGAGGGCGCCGGCGGTGACCACCAGCTGGTGCACCGACCGGCCGCGTCTGGCCTTGGCCGGTCTTGTGTATGAGGTCGTCGCTCCACCCACCCCCCTGGGTGCGGCGACGAGCCGGCTTGACCGGCTGCCGGCGAAGAGGTCGCGCCGGATCACCCCGACCACTGTGAACACGAAGATCCACAGCAGTACGAGGAACCCGAACCGGGCAACCGTGAGAACGAGCTCAGGCAAGGTCTCTAGCCATCCACTCGGAACGTCAGAGTAGTCGTCCCGAGCTGGATCATGTCACCGGGGTTCAGGGCGACCGCGGAGACACGCTGGCCGTTGACCATCGTGCCGTTCGTGGACCCGAGGTCGGTCAGCACGCACTGCGCACCGTCGAAGTCCAGCCGGGCGTGCCGGCGGGAGATGCCGACGTCCGGCAGGCGGAGGTTGGCCTGGTCCCCACGGCCGATCACAGTGGACCCGATGGCCAGCGGGTACGTCCGACCGTCGCCGGAGACGAGCCGGACGTTGCGGGCCGGCCCGCCCTGCATCTGCCCGCCCGGGTAGCCACCGTGGTCGTACTGCTGGTACGCCGGCGGCTCGTACGCGGGCGCGGGGGCCGGGGCCACGTCCCCGCCCGTGTAGACCTCGGCGGTGACCCGGAACATGCCGGTGTCCAGGCCGTCCCCGCGCTCGATCTCCACGATCACGTCGCCGTACACCGTCCAGGCCTGCTCACCGATGAACTCGGCCTGCGACTGGGCCAGCTCCTGGGCGAGCGCCGCAGCGTACGGCGCCAGCCGGCTGTGGTCGTACGGGGACAGGTCGATTACGTAGCGGTTAGGCACCAGGGTGCGCCCGCCGGCGAGGATCGCCTTGTGCGCCTCCGCCTCCCGTTGCATGGCGTTGAGGATCTCCACGGGGTGGACGACCCCCTTGAAGACCTTGGCGAAGGCCCCCTCAACCAGGCCCTCCAGGCGCTTCTCGAAGCGTTGCAGCACACTCACCGGCTCCTCCTCGGGTTCCGAGGACATGATGGTATCCGGCCGCCGCACGCCCTGTATGGGCACCGATCCGGCGGGCCGTGCTACTCTTCCCAGGCGCTGCGGAGCGTAACCCAGTTTGGCCACCACGGCAGCTGGGGGTAAGCCCGCGGGCGCCTGGGGGAAGTGGCGGAATGGCAGACGCGCACGGTTCAGGTCCGTGTGCCCGGAAGGGCGTGAGGGTTCAACTCCCTCCTTCCCCACCAAGGTAGCTAAGGGCGGTACGACCGGTACGGTCATGCCGCCCTCGTTGTCAGGTCCGCCGCCGCCCGGCAGGCTGCGTGACCGTGTCGGGTACCGCTGAGCAGTCTTGAGCCGGCATCCACCCGGGTAGCTCGTCGGTACTCCGTTGACGCAGGTAGCGGAGAACGACGCTGCCTTCACCGCGCCGTTGACCGTGCTCGCTGCTGGTGGCGCGCAGGTGGGTCACGCCTGGGTCGAGCTGTTGACCAAGCAGTACGCGGCGTTGGGCGACGACCCGCCGATCATCACGATCTAAACCGGTCATCGCAGTCGTTCGGAGCCCGGCGGGCTTTGGTTCGTCCGCAAGGCACCGCGAGCCGGCGTCGCCCGAAGGAGATCCCCTCCCGGCTGTTTTGTCTGCCGGTCCAGGTGCCAGGTGGGCTGAACCTCTGGCTCCGCCTCGTCTGACCAGGCGCGCAGCCAGGGCAGCAAGCCCGGGGCTGAGGGCGGTCAGCGATCGTTCAGCCGCTGGCCAGGACACCCCTCCACCATTGATATCGGCGGATCTTTCGCCCTTGGCCGCGGATCGTGGCCAGGCAAACCCCTTCACCAGGCATGCCGCCCCGCCAGGGCGCGCCAGGCGGCCATGCCGTCCCGGAAGGAGGCATCCAAGGTATGAGGCGGACCGTCCGTACCCTGCTCGCGATGCTCGTGCTCAGCGTCGGCACGACCGTCGCGATGGGCGCCGCGCCGGCGTACGCCGACGTCGGCGCGATGCACCAGCCCACCTCGGGCACTGTCACGTCGAAGATCGACTGGCGGTGCAGCGGGTACGCCGACAACCACGACGGCATCGACATCGCCAACGCCATGGACACCCCCATCTACGCCGCCTACCGCGGCACGGTCACCTTCGCCGGCACGATGAGCGGCTACGGGCGCATCGTGATCATCGACCACCCGCAGGGCTACACCACCCGCTACGCGCACCTGGCCGGCTTCCGGGTCTCCGTCGGCCAGCAGGTCTCCCGCGAGGAGCGGATCGGCCGGATGGGCTCCAGCGGCAACTCGACAGGGCCGCACCTGCACTTCGAGGTGCGCCGCTACGGGGCCGTGCACAACGCGCTGAACCAGGGGTACACCTGCTACAACCGGGTCACCGCCGGAAACCGGATCGACGCGCCGTTCCCGGACCTGGCGGCGTAGCCAGGGCGGAACCCGGACCTGCCCGGTCCTGACCATCCCGCAGAGAGGGCCACCGCCATGTGCCTACCCGACCCGCTCGGCGAGCCGATCCTCGGCGAGGACCCGACCGGCACCGACGACGCTCGGCCCGGCGGCCTGCCCCGCCGGCTGCTCCTCCGCGGCGGCGTGCTCACCGGTGCCTTCGCGGTTGCCGCCGGTGCGCAGCTGTGGCGCCCGGCGGCGGCACTGGCGGTGGCCCAGCCCACGATCCACAGCACCAGCGAGTGGGGTGCCGAGCCGCCACGAGGCACGATCCAGATCCTCGACCCGCGCCCCACGAAGATCGTCGTACACTACACCGCCGGGTCCAACAGCAACGACCTCTCCCTCGCGCACGCGTTCCAGGTGGCCCGCAACATCCAGCAGGCACACTTCGCCCGCGGCTTCATCGACTCGGGCCAGCAGTTCACGATCAGCCGGGGCGGTCACATCATGACCGGCCGCCACCACAGCAAGACCGAGCTCGTCCAAGGGGCCGACCATGTGCTCGGCGCGCACTGCACCGGGCAGAACGAGGAGTCGGTCGGCATCGAGAACGAGGGCACCTACACGAGCGTGCAGATCCTCGACGGGCACTACAACAAGCTCGTGAAGATGTGCGCCTACATCTGCCAGCAGTACGGCATCGCGCCCGGCCGGATCTTCGGCCACCGCGACTTCGTCGCCACGGAGTGCCCAGGCGACCGGCTCTACGCGCGGCTGCCCCGGCTGCGTGACGACGTCCGCGCGCTGCTGTGACCATGGTCGAGACGCGGGCCACCGGCGAGGCGGGTCAGCCGACGCCGACGCCGGTGGCCAGCAGCTCGACCACCCGGTCCGCCTCGTGGCTGCCGAGGTCACGGAAGCGGGCCAGCGCCTGGTGCCAGTGCCCGCTGGCCGTGGCCAGGTCCCCCGCCGCCGCGACCGCCTCGCCGAGCACCGTCAGCGCCCGCGCCTCCCACAGCGGGAACCCGAACGCCCGGAACGCCGCCAAGGCCTGCTCGGCCAGTGCCGCGGCGGCGAGGTGGCGGCCCTCGGCCGCGGCCACCCGGCTGAGACCGAGGACCGCGAACGGCTGGCCCCGGGCGTACCCGAGATCGCGGAAGATCGCCAGGCTCTCCCCGAGCCGTTCCCGCGCCTCGGCGAGGGCGCCCTCGGCAAGGCACAGCTCGGCGAGGGCGCGCAGCGTGTCAGCGCGCGCGATGCGGTCGCCGAGGCGCTCGAGCACCTCCAGCGCGTACCGGTAGCACGACCGGGCATCGACCGGCCGGCCCTGGTCCCGCCGCACGTCGCCGAGGCGGCGCAGGGCGTACGCCTGCCAGCGGTGGTCCGCGAGTGCCATCAGGATCGGCAGGCAGTCGGTGATGCTCTGCGCGGCCTCGTCCAGCCGCCGCCTGCGCCACAGCGGACCGGAGCGCAGCAACAGGACGTACGCCTCCCAGCGACGGTCACCGAGCTCGCGGTAGTACGCCAGCGACCGGCCGAAGTACTCCAGCGCCTCATCCGGCCGGCCGCGGTCGCTGAGGTACATGGCCCTGGTGCGGCACGCGTACGCCAGCCCCCGCCGGTCGTCCAGCTCCTGGAACACCGGCAGGCACTCGTCCAGGTACGCCGCACCGTCCTCCCAGCGACCGGCGTGCAGGCTCAACGAGGCCAGCTCGCCGAGCGCGTGCGCCCGGTCGTGCCGCGCGCCGATCCTGGCCAGGATCTCGACGCTGCGGCGGTAGCAGTCGGCGGCCGCCGCCGTATCGCTCTGGTCCCAGAGCAGGCTGCCGCGCACCCGCAGGGCCACCGCCTCGCCGGCCGCACTGCCGCCCTGGCGCGCGGCGTCCAGCGCCAGGGCGGCCAGACTGTGCAGATCATCCCAGTACGTGCGCAGCTCCAGGAAGCCGGCGACGTAGTCGGCCAGCGCCCAGGTGCACTCCCAGCGGCCGGCGGCGTAGGCCCGGGCCACGGTCGTGAGCAGGGCGCGGTGCTCGGTGGCGTACCAGGCCAGCGGGGCGCCTGACACCTGCGCGGCGAGGCGCGGGGCGACCGGCCACGGGCCGGCCGGTGCCGTCCGGGCCCCGGAGAGCCGGCCCGGCTGGAGCGCGGCGTCGGCGAGCCGGGCGAGATCCAGGTACGCGCCGAGGAGCCGGTCGAGGGCCGCCTCGCGCTCGGGCCGCGGCTCGTCGATGTCCAGCCGCTCGGCGGCGTACACCCGCAGCAGGTCGTGCAGCTGGTAGCGCAGCTGCCCGCACCGGCCGCGCCCGGCGGCCTGCACCAGCTGCATGTCGACCAGGCGCTCCACCGTGGACTCGGCGGATGCCAGGTCCGTGCCGGCGAGCGCGGCCACCACCCAGGCCGGGAAGTCCGCCGCCGGGACCAGGCTCAGCAGCCGGAAGGTACGCCGGTCGGCCGGCGTCCCCGCCTGGTAGCTCAACGCGATGCTGGCCCGCACATCGAGGTCGCCGGCCTGTAGCTCGCCGAGCCGGCGGCGTTCGTCGGCGAGCCGGTCGGCGAGGTCACCGACTGACCAGTGCGGCTTGGCCGCGAGCTTCGCGCCGGCGACCCGGACCGCGAGCGGCAGCAGGCCGCAGAGGCGGGCGATGCGTCCGGCCGCGCCCAGCTCCGCCCCGATCCGCTCGCCCCCGGCCACGCGGCGCAGCAGCTCCAGCGCCTCATCGGGGGCGAAGAGCGGCAGCTCCAGCGCTGTCACACCCTCCAGGCCGCAGAGCCGGCCCCGGCTCGTGACGAGTACGGCGCAGCCGGGCGCACCGGGCAGCACCGGCCGGACCTGCGCATCGCCGGCGGCGTCGTCGAGCACGACGAGCACCCGGCTGCCGGCCAGCCGGGCCCGGAAGAGCTCGCTGCGCTCGTCGACCGTCTCGGGGATCGTCGCGCCGTCCAGCCCGAGCGCGCGCAGGAAGCGGGCGAGCACCTCGGCGGGCTCGACCGGCGGGCCCGCCGCTCCGCGCAGGTGCGCGTAGAGCTGCCCGTCCGGGAACGCGGTGTGCAGCAGGTGTGCGGCGTGCACCGCCAGCGTCGTCTTGCCGCAGCCGGCCTTGCCGCTGATCGCCACGACCGGCACGGCACCGCAGGTGGGGACCGCGGCCGCCAGCCGGGCGGCCGGGATGGCGGACCGGATGGCGGCCAGCGCCTCGGTGCGGCCGGTGAAGTCGGCGATGTCGGCCGGCAGCCGCGACCCGGCAACCGCCACCACCGCGCGCTCCCCGGCGCCGGCCGGCACCAGCTGGTCCGGCGGGTCGCCGGCGAGGATCGCGCGGTGCACGCGGCACACGTCCCCGCCGGGCTCCACGCCCAGCTCGTTGACGAGCAGGCGGCGCAGCCGCTGGTACGCGTCCAGCGCCTCGGCCCGCCGCCCGGACCGGTACAGCGCCAGCAGGAGCTGCCGCCAGAACGCCTCCCGCAGCGGGTGGTTCGCGGTGAGCGTACGAAGCTCGCCGACCAGCTCGCGGTCCCGGGCCAGCGCCAGGTCCGCCTCGATCCGCTGCTCCTGCACCAGCAGGTGCTCCTCGCCCAGCTCCGCGGCGTACGCCCGCAGCGCCTCGCCCTCGGTGACGTCGGCGAGCGCCGGGCCGCGCCACAGGGCGAGGGCGGCGCGCAGCGCGGCCGCCGAGCGGGCCGCGTCCCCGGCCGCCAGCGCCCGGCGGCCGGCGCCGGCCAGGCGCTCGAACCGCTGGGCATCCACCTGCTCCGGGGCTATCCCGAGGCAGTAGCCGCCCGGCCAGGTGCGCAGCAGCTGGTCCGGGCGGTCCGGGCCGCAGGCCGGCGCCAGCAGCCGGCGCAGCCGGGAGACGAAGACCTGCACGGTGTTCGCGGCGGTCGGCGGCGGGGCGACCCCCCACAGCTCACCGACCAGCTCGGCGACAGTGACCAACGCACCAGGCCGCATGAGAAGCAGGGCGAGCACGGTACGCAGCCGCGGCGCGGTCGGCGTGAACCGGCCGCCGTCGCCGTCGGTGACCTCGAGCGCGCCGAGCAACCCGAACCGCATCGAGTCCGCCATACCCGGCAAGGGTAGACGTCTTTCGATCATCGGCACCAGGTTGCCAGCGTGCGGGGTCAGGCCGGGGCGAGGTCGGCCAGGCGGGCACGGGTGGCGTCGTCACACAGCGCACCGGCCAGGCCCGCCGCGTACGCGTCGGCCGCGCTCACCCCGTGCGCCGCCGCCACCTCGTACTCCCGACCGAGGTCCGTGCCGAACATGGCCGGGTCGTCGGTGTTGATCGTGCAGGCCACCCCGGCCGCCCGCAGCCGGGGCAGCGGGTGCTCGTCGAGCGAGGCCACCACCCGGGTACGCAGGTTGGACGTCGGGCACACGTCCAGCACGACGCCCCGGTCGACGATCTCGGTGAGCAGTCCAGGGTCCTCGACCGCCCGGATGCCGTGGCGGATGCGCGCTGGCTCGTACCCGAGGATCTCCTTGACGGAGCCGGCGCCGGCGGCCTCCCCTGCGTGCGGGACCAGCGCGAGCCCGCCCTCGCGGGCGATCGCGAACGCCTGGGCGTAGGGCGCCGCCGGGCCGGCCGGCTCCATGCCGCCCAGGCCGAAGCCGACGATCCCGCGGTCCCGGTACCGCACGCATGTCCGGGCGCACTCCTGCGCGATGCCCGGGTCGAGGGTCCGGTAGATGTCCGGGGTGAAGCGGATGGTGACGCCGTGCCGCTCGTACGCCTCGACGGCGCCCTCGGTGTAGCCGGTGAAGATCTCGTCCCAGGCGATGCCGCGCTGCACCCGCTCGCAGGGCGAGAAGATCGCCTCCAGGTAGACCGCCCCGAACGAGGCCGCCTCGGCCGCGTAGTCCACCACCACGCGCCGGAAGTCGTCACCGGTGCGCAGGCAGTTGGTGGTCAGGATCCACACCTCGATGAAGTGGGCGAAGTCGGTGAACTCGTAGAGGCGGGCGAGGTCGTCCACGGTGTCCGCGGGCAGCGGCTGCCCGTTGCGGCGGGCGATCGCCAGCAGCGTGGCCGGGCGGATCGTCCCCTCCAGGTGGACGTGCAGCTCGATCTTTGGCTCGGTCCGGCCAGGTCCAGGTCCAGACACGGGTACGGCAGCGGCGTCCGTCATGCCGGAAAGCACAGCACGACGGACGCCGCATCGGGTAGCCGGGCCGGTGTCCTCAGCCGCTCAGAGGTTCAGCGCCCAGCCGTCGATCTGCCCGGTGTTGCCGGTCCGGCAGTCCGTGACCCGCAGCCGCCAGGAGCCGTTGGCCAGCTCCGCCGAGAGGTTCACCACAAACGTGGTGTGGATGTTGTCCCCGCTGTCCGCGCTCGGGCTCAGCAGCCGGTACGCCGAACCGTCCGGGGCGACCAGGTCGATCTGCAGGTCACCGCGGAACGGGTGGAGGATGTGGACCTCGACGGTGGCCGCCGTCGAGGGCGCCCGGGCGCAGCCGGAGACCGTGACGGTGCTGTTCACCGCGGCGCCCGGGAAGTCGGGGACCGCCACGTTGGCCCCGTTGGCCCGGGAGCACGGGTTGGGGGGTGCGAACCGCACGTAGAGCAGCCGGTTCGGGGTGCCAGCGCCGGGGTTGTTCACCGCGTTCAGCGTCGCGTTGGTGAACAGGCCGGCCGCGACCTGCGCCGGGCTCCAGGTCGGGCTCGCGGCCAGCAGGAGCGCCGCACCCCCGGCCACGTGCGCCGCAGCCGTCGACGTGCCGCTGATCGTCGAGATGGCGGTGTTGCTGGTGTACCAGGCGGAGGTGATCGACACGCCCGGCGCGAAGATGTCCACGCACGTGCCGAAGTTGGTGAACGAGGTCTTGTTGTCGTTGGAGTCGGCGGCGCTCACCGTGACCGCCTCGGCCACCCGGCCGGGTGAGAAGCTACACGCGTCGCTGTTGCTCGACCCGGCCGCCACCACGTAGGTCACCCCGGAGGCGATGGAGCTGCGGACCGCGGCGTCAAAGGTCGCGGTGGCGCTGCCGCCGACGGTCAGCAGCGCCACCGCTGGCTTGACCGCGTTCGCGGTCACCCAGTCGATGCCCGCCACGACCTGCGCGATGGAGGCGCTCCCCTGGCAGTTCACCAGGCGTACGGCGACCAGCGTGGCGCTCTTGGCCACCCCGTAGGTGGCACCACCGGCGATGCCGGCCAGGTGGGTTCCGAGGCCGTTGCAGTCGCTGGCGTCGTTGTCGTTGTCGATGACGTCCCGGCCGCTGACCGCCCGTCCGCCGAACTCGACGTGGGTGAACCGGATCCCCGTGTTCATCACGTAGATCCGCACCCCGGCTCCGGTGTTCGGGTAGGTGTAGCTCGCGTTCAGCGGGAGGAACCGCTGGTCGATGCGGTCCAGGCCCCATGGCGGGTTCAGCTGCGTGCCGCCGGTGGGCGTCGTGGTGGCCTGCGGCACCCGGTCGGCCTGGCTGATCCGGTAGGTCGCGTTGCGCTCCACGTAGGACACGGCCGGATGCGCGGCGAGCCGCTGCGCGGTCGCCTCGTCCGCGGCGACCTCGAAGCCGTGCAGCGCCGCCGAGTACCGGTGTCCGATCCGGGCGCCGCGGCTGGTGGCGAGCTCGGCGACCCGGCCGGCTGCGGCGCCGTCCCGCAGCACCACCAGGTACGAGCCGGCGATGACCTGGGCACCGCCGCTACGGATCTGGCCCGGTGCTCCGGCGCCGGTGGCCTGGAGCTGCGCTGCTCCACTCAGCGCAAGGCCTATGCCTGGGACCGCGCCGACGGTGGCGATGGCCGCCGCGAAGATGGCGGCGGTGGCGAGCCTTCTCACGATGTCCTCCGGTCTCTCGGACGGTCCTGGTCTCTGCACCCGGGCGTCCGGTCTGGTCCGTGCGGGCACGGTCTGCTGCGGGCGGGCCGAACCTGGTGCGTGCAGGGCACGGTCTTGCGGACCGGGGCCCCGGTGCGGCATGCCGCACCGGGGCCCAGCCCGACCTCCCCGGGTCGGTTCGTTCCCACCGCCCTGTCCCAGGCCGTTCGACGCTCATGACCCGGGACAGGCCGGGTGGTGCCACGTCACGACACGTTCAGGGCCGTGTCGTCGATGACGAAGGAGGTCTGCAGGGACCAGTCCTCCGTCCCGGTGAAGCGCAGGGTGATGGACTGGCCGGCCCACTGCGCCACGTTGAACGACCGCAGCTGGTAGCCGGCCGCCTTGTTCAGGTTGGAGTACGTGGCGAGAGTGGTCGTCACGCCGCCGGCGATCACCTGCACGCGCAGCGTGTCGTACGCGATCGTGGTGGTCGTCTCGGCCGTGTCGATGTGCAGCCAGAAGCTCAGCGAGTAGGACGTGCAGCCGCTGGGCAGCGCGACCGCCTGGCTGAGCGTGTCGGTGTGGGTGGTGCCGTAGCCGGCGAGCCACGCGTTCCACGTGCCGGAGCGCGGCGGCTGGCCGGAGCCACCCCACTGGCCGATCACACCGGCGGTCGCCGTCCACCCGGTCGCTCCGGACTCGAAGCCCGGGTTGGCGAGCTTCTGGCCGGGGCTGCCGCAGCCACCCGTACCCGTCACGGTGAGGGTGTAGGTGGTGGTCCGGGTCGCCGAGGTGCCGGTGCCGGTGATCGTGATCGGGAAGGTCCCGGTCGGCGTGGTGGTGGCGGTGGCGATGGTCAGGCTGGACGACTGGCCCGAGGTGATCGTGGACGGGCTGAACGCCGCAGTCGCACCCGCCGGCAGGCCCGACGCGGACAGGTTCACCGTCTGCGGGCTACCGGATGTCGTCGCGGTGGACACCGTGGCGCTGACCGACCCGCCCCGCACCACCGAGCCGGAGCTCGGCGACACCGAGATGGAGAAGTCGTTGCCCGGCGTGCCGCCGTTGACCACGAACAGGAGCCGGTTCGGCGAGCCGGTGCCCGGGCTGGTCACCACGTTCGGGGTGGCGTTGTTCACCATGTTGTCGCGCACCTGCTGCGGGGTGAACGACGGGTTCTGCGCCACGACCAGCGCCGCCACGCCAGCGGTGTGCGGGCTCGCCATCGAGGTGCCGCTGATCGTGTTCGTCGCCGTGTCAGAGGAGTGCCACGCCGAGGTGATGTTCACGCCGGGCGCGAAGATGTCCAGGCAGGTGCCCCAGTTGGAGAACGACGCCCGGGCATCGTTGTTCTGCGTCGCCCCGACCGTGATCGCCGCCGGGGTACGCGCCGGCGACGAGGTGCACGCGTCCGCGTTGGAGTTGCCCGCCGCGAGCGCGTACGTCACGCCGTCGTTGATCGAGTTGGTCACCGCGTTGTCGGTGGCGGTGTCGGCCGGGCCGCCGAGGCTCATGTTCGCCACGGCCAGCTCGCCCGGGTCGTGGTCGCCGGTGACCCAGTTGATGCCGTTGATCACCTGCGCGTAGGTGCCCGACCCGTTGCAGTCCAGCACCCGTACGCCGACCAGGGTCACGCCCTTGGCCACGCCGTACGCCGTGCCGCCGGTCGTGCCGGCCACGTGCGTGCCGTGCCCGTGGCAGTCGTCGGCGCTGCCGCCGTCGATCGCGTCGAACCCGGTCACCGCCCGGCCACCGAAGTCGGTGTGCGTGAACCGGATGCCGGTGTCGA
>DASRIS010000172.1:0-58190 GCA_035649895.1 Micromonosporaceae bacterium
CGCCATACCTGGACACCGTCCACTGTGGCCACCGCTACCACGTCGACCTGCCGTCCCCGGTCGTGCGGGCGCAGGTTCTCGGCGTGTACGGCCAGATCCAGCGTCTCGCCGGCCAGGACCGGCCGGGCCACTGTGATCCGGTTCGTCAGGTGGACAAGGCCGACCACCGGGAACGGGAAGTCGGCGGCGGACATCAGCTCCATCGCCAGTGGGAACGCAAGCACATGCGGGTACGTCGGCGGGAGCGGGTCGGCGAGCGGAAACCCGCAGGCCCGGTCGTAGGCGGCGAGCCGGCCCCGGTCCACGGTGACCCCCCGCAGCACCAGGGTGCGCTCCGGCACGCTGCCGGTCGAGCGCCTGGTCAGTGCCCGTAGCGCAGCGCGGCGGTAGAGGGCCGCCAAGGTAGGCGGCCGGGACAGCTCCACAGTAGACACTGTCTCACGCTCCGGGCAGGCTGGTGGATCCGGGCAGGATAGTGGATCGGGCGGGCCAGTGGATCCGGGCGGGCTAGTAGGTCCGGGCAGGCTTGTGGACACGGAGCAGGTTGGGAACACGGAGCAGGCTTGTGGACACGGACTCATGCTCCGAGCAGGCTCTGGCCACAGACCCGTACCACGTTGCCGGTCACGCCGGCGGAGTCCGGCGCGGCGAGCCAGGCGACGGTCTCCGCCACATCCACCGGCAGCCCGCCCTGCCCCAGGCTGTTCAGCCGGCGGCCGGCCTGGCGGACCAGCACGGGCATGGCGGCGGTCATCGTGGTCTCGATGAAGCCCGGGGCGACCGCGTTGACTGTGACCTCCCGCTCGCGCAGTGCCGGTGCCAGCGCCTGCACCAGGCCGATGACGCCCGCCTTGGACGTGGCGTAGTTGGTCTGCCCCCGGTTGCCGGCGATGCCGGAGACCGACGACACGCAGATGATCCGCCCCCCGCTGGGGATCAGGTCCCGGGCGAGCAGGATCTCGGTGACCCGCTCCTGGCTGACCAGGTTGACCTCGATCACCGCGTCCCACGTGTCCGGCGCCATCCGCCCGAGCGTCTTGTCCCGGGTGATGCCCGCGTTGTGCACGACGACGTCGACCCCGCCGTGGCGGGTCTCCACGAACTCGGCGAGCCGGTCCGGCGCGTCGGCCGCGGTGAGGTCGAGCTGGAGCGCGGTGCCGCCGACCGAGTTGGCCACGTCCGCGAGCGCCTCCCCGGAGGCGGGCATGTCCAGGCAGACAACGTGCGCCCCGTCCCGGGCCAGGACCTGCGCGATGGCGGCACCGATGCCGCGTGCGGCGCCGGTGACCAGGGCGACCTTGGCGTCCAGGGGCGGCACCGCGGGCGCCGGCAGCCGGGCGGGGCCGACCCGGATCACCTGCCCGGAGACGTACGCCGACCGCCCGGAGAGCAGGAACTGCAGCGTGGACCCGATCGCGTCCTCGCCGCTCGGGGCGACGTACACCAGCTGCGCGGTGCTGCCCCGGCCGAACTCCTTGCCCGCGCTGCGGACGAAGCCCTCCAGGGCCCGCTGGGCGACCGCCTCGCGGATGCCGGCCAGTGGCGACGGGCCGGCCCCGTGCCCCGGCTCACCGGCGCGACCTCGCCGCGCCGGCCCTGGCCAGCTGTACGCGTCGGGTGGCGTGCCCAGCACCACCAACCGACCGGAGGGAAGCAGGGAGCGGGCGTACGGGTGGAACGTGTCGTAGAGCGCGCGCAGGCGGCTCGAGTCAGTGACGGACGTTGCATCGAAGACGATCGCACCTACCGGCGCGTCGGCCTTCTCGACGACCTCGCAGCCCTCCAGCGCGTCGCGGATGGCCGGGCCGAGCCGGCCCTCTCCGGCGACCAGCACCGGGCCAGGCAGCAGCGGCTCTTCGGGCCGGAAGCGGCGGAGGTGGGGTGGGGTGGGCAGGCCGAGCCGCTTGAGGATCGCGCGGCCGGGGCCGGAGTTCGCGAAGCTGGCGTACCGGTCGGTCATGGGCGTAGCCTACTGGCGAGTAGGTTGAGCGCAAGGCGAGGAGCGAAGCGTGCGTCGGGTAGCGATCATCGGAGGCAACCGCATCCCCTTCGCCCGCTCCAACAGCCACTACTCGGCAGCGTCCAACCAGGACATGCTGACCGCGGCGATGGAGGGCCTGGTCGCCCGGTTCGGGCTGGCCGGTGAGCGGATCGGTGAGGTCGTGGCGGGCGCGGTGCTCAAGCACTCCCGCGACTACAACCTCACCCGCGAGTGCGTGCTCGGCTCGCGGCTGGACCCGCACACCCCGGCGTACGACATCCAGCAGGCGTGCGGCACCGGGCTGGAGGCGGCGATCCTGGTCGCCAACAAGATCGCGCTCGGCCAGATCGAGGTGGGGATCGCCGGCGGGGCGGACACCACGTCCGATCCCCCGCTCGCGGTCAACGAGCGCACCCGGCGCACGCTGCTGGAGATCAACGCGGCCCGCTCGACGGGTGACCGGCTACGCGCCGCCGCGCAGCTGCGCCCGTTGCAGGCGCTGCGGCCGGAGGCGCCGCGCAACGCGGAGCCGCGTACCGGGCTGTCCATGGGGGAGCACGCCGCCATCACCGCGCTGCGGTGGGGGATCGGCCGCGAGGAGCAGGACGAGCTGGCCCTGGCCAGCCACCGCAACCTCGCCGCCGCGTACCAGCGGGGCTTCTTCGACGACCTGGTCACGCCGTACCTCGGGCTGACCCGCGACCAGAACCTGCGCGCCGACACCAGCCTGGAGAAGCTCGCCGCGCTCAAGCCGGTCTTCGGCACCCGCGGGCCCGACGCGGACCGGGCCACGATGACCGCTGGCAACTCCTCGCCATTGACCGACGGGGCCGCGGTTGTGCTGCTGGCGAGCGAGGAGTGGGCGGCGCAGCGCCGGCTGCCGGTGCTCGCCTACTTCACCACCGCGGAGACCGCCGCGGTCGACTTCGTGCACGGGCGCGCCGCCGGCAACGGCGCCGTGCAGGAGCGCGAGGGGCTGCTGATGGCCCCGGTGTACGCGATCCCGCGGCTGCTCGCCCGCGCCGGGCTCGCCCTGTCCGACTTCGACTTCTACGAGATCCATGAGGCGTTCGCCTCCCAGGTCCTGGCCACGCTGAAGGCGCTTGCGGACCCCGCCTTCGCAAAGGAGAGGCTGGGCCTGGACGCCCCGCCAGGCACGATCGACCGGACCCGGGTCAACGTCAACGGTTCGTCGCTCGCGGCCGGGCACCCGTTCGCCGCCACCGGCGGGCGGATCGTGGCGACCCTGGCCAAGCTGCTCGCCGAGAAGGGGCACGGACGCGGCCTGATCTCCATCTGCGCCGCCGGCGGCCAGGGCGTGTGCGCGATCGTTGAACGGCCCGTCCTGGCGTGACGGCTCAGGCTAAGGGAGCGCATAGCCGTGGGGCGACGGACTCAGGGGAGAATGGGCCCGTGCCAGTCCCCAACGTGCTCGCCACCCGCTACGCCTCGCCCGAGCTGGTCGCGATCTGGTCGCCGGAGGAGAAGGTACGGGCCGAGCGCCGGCTGTGGCTGGCCGTGTTGCGAGCCCAGCGGGATCTCGGCGTGCCCGTTCCGGATGGAGTGGTCGAGGCGTACCAGGCAGTGCTCGACCGGGTCGACCTCGGCTCGATCGAAGCGCGGGAGCGGATAACCCGGCATGACGTGAAGGCCCGCATCGAGGAGTTCGCGGCGCTGGCCGGATACGAGTACGTGCACCAGGCGATGACTTCCCGGGACCTCACCGAGAACGTGGAGCAGCTACAGATCC
Organism: Micromonosporaceae bacterium; assembly: GCA_035649895.1. Classification (GTDB taxonomy): domain Bacteria; phylum Actinomycetota; class Actinomycetes; order Mycobacteriales; family Micromonosporaceae; genus DASSUC01. The sequence goes on from DASRIS010000172.1 coordinate 3,732, forward strand.
GGGCATCCCTGCACCTGGTGCGGGATCGGGTGGTAGCGGCGCTGGCCCGGCTGGACCGGCTCGCGGTGCAGCACGAGGTTCTGGTCCTAGTGGGCCGAACGCACAATGTGCCGGCGCAGGCCACCACGCTCGGCAAGCGGTTCGCCTCCACGGCTGAGGAGCTGCTCATCGCCTATGAGCGCCTGGTTGACCTGCTCGCCCGCTACCCGCTGCGTGGGATCAAGGGCCCGGTCGGTACTGCCGCCGACCAGCTGGATCTGCTCGGGGGTGACCCGGTCCGGCTGGTTGAGCTGGAGGCGGTGGTCGCCCGGCACCTTGGCTTCACCCGGGTGCTGGACAGCGTCGGCCAGGTCTATCCCCGCTCGCTCGACCTCGATGTGGTCTCCGCGCTGGCCCAGGCCGCCGCCGCGCCGAGTTCGCTGGCCACCACGATCCGGCTGATGGCCGGGCAGGAGCTTGCCACTGAAGGCTTCCAGCTGGGCCAGGTGGGCTCGTCGGCGATGCCGCACAAGATGAACACCCGTACCTGCGAGCGAGTCAACGGTCTGGCCGTGGTGGTCCGCGGATATCTGTCCATGATCGGTGAGCTCGCCGGCGACCAGTGGAGCGAGGGCGACGTGTCCTGCTCGGTAGTGCGCCGGGTGGCCCTACCCGACGCGTTCTTCGCCCTTGACGGGCTGTTCCAGGCGTTCCTTACAGTGCTGGACGAGTTCGGAGTTTATCCGGCCGTGGTCGCCCGCGAACTCGATCGCTATTTGCCATTCCTGGCCACCGCCCGGATCCTAGCCGGCGCGGTGCGCCGCGGCGCGGGTAGGGAGGCGGCGCACCAGGCGATCAAAGAGCACGCGGTCGCGGTCGCGCTGGCCATGCGGGAGAAGGCGATCACCGAAAATGACCTGTTCGATCGGCTGGCGGCGGACGGGCGGCTGCGGCTGACCCGCACGGAGATCGACGACCTGGTCGCGGATCCTGCTGGATTTACCGGTGCAGCCACCGCGCAGGTGCGGGCCGTGGCCGACCGGATCAGCGCGGTGGTGGCGGCCCACCCCGAGGCGGCCGGGTACGCCCCGGCGCCGATCCTCTAGCAATCTCCGCGCGAGGTGGACCCTTCGCTCGCCGCGCTCACCGCGTTCGTGCTCGTCGCGCCGGTCGAGCTGCCGGACAAGACGTTCGTCGCCACGCTGGTGCTCGCCACCCGCTACCGCCCGCTGCCGGTGTGGCTGGGCGTGGTCGCCGCGTTCGCGGTGCAGTGCGCGATCGCCGTGGCGGCCGGGCAGCTGCTCGGGCTGCTGCCGCGCCGGCCGGTCCAGCTGGTGGCCGCGGTGCTCTTCGCGGCCGGCGCGGTGGTCCTGCTCCGCGGCGCGCGCCGGGCCAGGGCGGAGGAGAAAGAACAGGAGCGCGAGTACGCCGAACGCGCCGGCGCGCGCCGGACCGGCGTACGGGCTGCGCTCGCCAGCTTCGCCGTGCTCTTCACGGCCGAGTGGGGGGACCTGTCCCAGCTGCTCACCGCGGGGCTGGTGGCGAGCGGGCGGCCGGCCGTACCCGTGTTCGTCGGGGCCTTCGCGGCGCTCGCCGCGGTCTCCGGGGCGGCGGTGCTGCTGGGGCGGTGGCTGCTGCGCCGGGTCCGGCTGGCGCTGGTGCGCTACCTGGCCGCGGGGGTCTGCGCGGTGCTCGCCGTGGTCACGGCGGCCGGCGTATGGTGAGCCGCCGGCCGCTGCCCGGACGGGTTGCTCTAACCGGTAGTCTGAGCTGGCCTTGCGCCGAACGGCGACGTGCCCGGCGCTGGACATTCTCAGGAGTGCAGTGTGCCTCGCGTGGTCGTTGACGTCATGCTCAAGCCCGAGATTCTCGACCCGCAGGGCCAGGCGGTCGCGAACGCACTGCCCCGGCTCGGGGTCTCGGATGTTGCTTCCGTGCGCATCGGCAAGCGGATCGAGATCGAGTTCGTCGGGGGTGGCGAGGGCGAGTCGGCCGGCCTTCATCTGGACTCAGCCCGCGAGATCGTAGACAAGCTACTGGTCAACCCGGTCATCGAGGAGTACACGATCCGGGTGGAGAAATGACCACCCGGATCGGGGTGGTCACCTTCCCCGGGTCGCTGGACGACGGTGACGCCGCCCGGGCGGCGCGGCGGGCCGGCGCCGAGCCGGTCCCCCTCTGGCACGCCGAGCGCAAGCTGCACGGGGTCGACGCGGTGGTGCTGCCCGGCGGCTTCTCCTACGGCGACTACCTGCGCTGCGGCGCGATCGCCCGGTTCGCGCCGGTGATGGAGGTGGTGTCGCTGGCCGCGCAGGACGGCATGCCGGTGCTCGGCATCTGCAACGGCTTCCAGATCCTCTGCGAGGCCCACCTGCTGCCCGGGGCGCTGACCCGCAACAGCCACCTGCACTTCCGCTGCCGGGACCAGCTGCTGCGCATCGAGTCGGCGACCACCGCGTGGACCAACGACCTCACGGTCGGCCAGGAGATCCTGGTCCCGGTGAAGAACGGGGAGGGGCGCTACGTCGCCGACCGGCGCACGCTGGACGAGCTCGAGGCGCAGGGCCGCGTCGTGGCCCGCTACATCCGCGGCAACCCCAACGGCTCGCAGCGTGACATCGCGGCCATCAGCAACGAGGCGGGCAACGTGGTGGGCGTCATGCCGCATCCGGAGCACGCGGTGGAGGAGCTGACCGGGCCCTCCACCGACGGGCTCAGCTTCTTCACCTCGCTGCTGAAGTACCTCACCGGGGCGCCGGCGTGACCGCCACCCAGGCCGGGTCGACCACCGGCCCGACGGCGGCCGGGCCGGTGGCGGGCGGCCCGGTGGCGCCCGGCCTGGGGCCGCCCGGACCCGTGGCGGCCGGGCTGGTGGTCGACACCGTGGAGCGGGCGGCGCAGACTCCCGGCGAGCACCAGCCCTACCATGACCTGGGGCTGCGCGAGGAGGAGTACGAGCGGATCCGCGAGATCCTCGGCCGCCGGCCGACCCTGGCCGAGCTCGCCATGTACTCGGTCATGTGGAGCGAGCACTGCTCGTACAAGTCGAGCAAGGTGCACCTGCGCCAGTTCGGTGACAAGAACCCGCCATCCGACCGGCTGCTCGCCGGCATCGGCGAGAACGCGGGCGTGGTGCGGGTCTCCGACCGGCTCGCCGTCACCTTCAAGGTGGAGTCGCACAACCACCCGTCCTTTGTGGAGCCGTACCAGGGTGCGGCCACCGGGGTCGGCGGGATCGTGCGGGACATCCTGGCGATGGGTGCACGGCCGGTCGCCCTGCTGGACCCGCTGCGCTTCGGCGCCGCGGACCATCCGGACACCGCCCGGGTGGTGTCCGGGGTGGTGGCCGGCGTCGGCGGCTACGGCAACTGCCTCGGCCTGCCCAACATCGGCGGTGAGATCGTCTTCGATCCGTGCTACCAGGGCAACCCGCTGGTCAACGTGCTCTGCGTCGGGGTGCTCCCGGTTGACCGGTTGCAGCACAAGGCGGCGGCCGGGCCGGGCAACGCGGTCGTACTGGTCGGCGCGAAGACCGGCCGGGACGGCATCGGCGGCGTGTCCGTGCTGGCCAGCGCGGCCTTCGACGGCTCCTCGGCAGCCCGCCGCCCGTCCGTGCAGGTCGGTGACCCGTTCACCGAGAAGCTGCTGGTCGAGGCGTGTCTGGAGCTTTACCAGGCGGGCCTGGTGACCGGCATCCAGGATCTGGGCGGGGCCGGGCTGACCTGCGCCCTGTCCGAGACCGCCGCGGCGGCCGGCACCGGCATGGAGGTCGACCTGGACCAGGTGCCGCTGCGGGAGCCGTCGATGGAGCCGCAGGAGATCCTGGCCAGCGAGTCGCAGGAGCGGATGCTGCTCATCGTGGCCCAGGAGCACCTGCCGGCCATGCGCGCCACCTGCGAGAAGTGGGGCGTTCTCGCGACCGTGGTCGGCACGGTCACGCAGCCGCCGGCGGACGGGCCGGGCCGGCTGGTGGTGCGGTGGCGCGGGGCCACGGTGGCGGACGTCCCGCCGGCCTCGCTCGCCGACGACGGCCCGGTGTACGCCCGGCCCATGCGCGAGCCGGGTGACCTGATCCTGTTCCAGGCCGACCGCGCCGAGACGCTGCCCCGGCCCCGGACCCCGGAGGAGCTGCGGGCCACCCTGCTGCGGCTGGTCGCCTCGCCGAACCTGTGCGACAAGAGCTGGGCGACCCAGCAGTACGACCGGTACGTGCTCGGCAACACCGTGCTCGCCCAGCCGGAGGACGCGGGCGTGCTGCGCGTGGACGAGGACTCGGGGCTCGGCGTCGCGGTGTCGGTGGACGGCAACGGGCGGTACACCCGGCTCGACCCGTACGCCGGGGCGAAGCTCGCGCTCGCCGAGGCGTACCGCAACGTGGCGGCCACCGGCGCGACGCCGATCGCCGTCACCAACTGCCTGAACTTCGGCTCCCCCGAGGACCCGACGGTGATGTGGCAGTTCGCCGAGGCGGTGCGCGGCCTCGCGGACGGCTGTGCCGAGCTGGGCATCCCGGTGACCGGCGGCAACGTCTCCTTCTACAACCAGACCGGGGCCGCCGCCATCAACCCCACGCCCGTGGTTGGCGTGCTCGGCGTGCTCGAAGATGTCTCGCATCGGGTGTCGATGGGGTTCGCCGCTGACGGGGACGCGATCATCCTGCTCGGCGACACCCGACCGGAGCTGTCCGGCTCGGAGTGGGCCTGGCTGACGTACGGCCACCTCGGCGGCACGCCGCCCCGGGTCGACCTGGCCCGGGAGCGGGCGCTGGGCGCGGTCCTCATCGCCGCGGCCGCCGCCGGGCACATCACCGCGGCGCACGACCTCTCCGACGGCGGGCTGGCCCAGGCGCTCGTCGAGTCCTGCCTGCGCCGCAACGTCGGCGCCCGGGTGGCCCTGCCCGAGCGGGCGGAGCCGTTCGTCTTCCTGTTCAGCGAGTCTGCGGGGCGGGCACTGGTCACCGTGCCACGCGGCCACGACAAGGCGTTCGCCGCGCTCTGCAGCGAGCAGGCGGTGCCCTGGACGCCGCTTGGCGTGGTGGACACGGACAGCGGCGCGCTGCACGTACGGGACCTGTTCGTCGTCCCGCTGCCGGAGCTGAGGGAGGCGTACTCGAGGACGCTGCCGGCGCTGTTCGACCCGCCAGCGGCGGAGCCAGCCGTTCCCGCCGCCGCACCTGGTGCTGGTGCTGAGCCCGTGGTCACGGCGGAGCCGGCTGCCGTGCCCGGGCCTGCTGCTGTCGACGTGGAGCTGGCTATCGACGCGGAGTCCCCCCCTGCCGCGGAGCCGGCTGCTGTTACTGAGCCGGCCCAGACCGCCGGGACGCCGGCCTTGACCGGCCCCGCCCAGACCGCCGGGGCACCGGCCTTGGCCGGCCCCGCCGCGGAAGCCGACCAAGGTGGTGGGAGCGCGGCCGAGCCGGCTCGGCCGAGTGGCGGAGAGCCGCCCCGGGAGGACTGACCTCGTGGGCGGCGAGGCGGTGTTCACCCAGCCGGGCACTGGCGCCCGCTTCGACTGGGGTCCCTCCGGCGCGGCGGAGCTGGCCCGGACCTGCGCCGTCCTGGCCGTGGTCGATGTGCTCTCGTTCACCACGGCGGTGGACGTGGCGGTCGGGCGCGGCATGCGGGTGCACCCGTTCCCCTGGAAGGGGCATGCCAGCCAGTACGCCCGGCGGGTCGGTGCCGAGGTCGCGGCCGGCCGCTCGGCCGCCACGCCAGACCACCCCTGGTCGCTGTCGCCCGCGGCGCTCACTCAGGCGCCGGTCGTCGCCGACCTGGTACTGCCGTCGCCCAACGGCTCTGCCATCTGCGCCGCGGCAGCTTCGATGGGCGTACCGGTGGTGTCGGCGTGCCTGCGCAACGCCCGCGCCGTCGCGCGATGGCTGCTTGCGCAGGGGTACGGCACGCCCGCCACCGCGGTGGGCGTCATCGCGGCCGGCGAACGCTGGCCGGACGGCACGCTGCGGCCCGCAGTCGAGGACCTGCTTGGCGCAGCAGCCGTGCTGGACGGGCTCTCCGGTGCACCCGGCGGGCTTTCGGTGGAGGCGGCAGTGGCGCTGGCAGCGCTCGCCGCGGTCGGGGACGTCGCCGCAGCGGTGCGCGGCTGCGTGTCAGGGCGCGAGCTGGTCGACCACGGCTACGCCGCTGACGTGGAGATCGCGATCCAGGCCGATGTCTCCGGTGTGGTGCCGGTGCTGCGCGGCGGTGCGTTCACGGCGGCGCTACCACCGTGACGTGAGGCCACGGCCACCGGCCACGGTGATGCCACGCCGGGGGGGCGCAGCGTGCCAGCCGCTGTCAGGTGTCGTCGAGCCAGTCCAGCTGCCGGCCATCGCCGCGGGCCGGGTGCTGCGGCGCTGCGGCCCGCCGACCGGGCGGCTGCTCGTCGTAGTAGCCGCTCTGGCCGTAGCTCTGCTGGTCGTACCCGCCCCGTTGGTCCGGGGCACGGTCGTATCCGCCGTCGTAGGAGCGCGGGTCGTACCCCTGGTCGCCACCGCCGTACCCGCCGGCCGGGTAGCTGCCCGACCCGTAGTCGCCACCCGCGGGGTACCCGCCGGCCGGCCCGTAGCTGCCATTGGGACCCTGGCTGCCGTTGGCGCCGTAGCTTCCGTTAGCCCCGTAGCCGCTGCCGGCTCCATAGCCGCTGCCGTTGGCGCCATATCCAGCAGGCTCTCCGGCCGGCGATGCCGGGTAACCCGGCTCCTGGCCGTAGCCCGGCTCGTAGGCGCTGTGCGCGCCGCCGCCGCTCGGCCCGTACCCAGGTTCGCCGTACCCATCGTTGTAGCGGGCCGGCTCGTTCGGGGCGTAGCCGCCGCCAGCAGCACCGCCGTAGCCCCGGTCCACGCCGTACTCCTGCGGGTAGGCGGGGCTGCCGTAGCCCTCCGGACCGCCTCGGGACGCGGGCGGGTAGCCGGCCGGGGACGGCGGGTGGGCCGGGCTCCCGTACGCCCCCGCCCCGGGTGGGCCGGCCGGGTAGCCAGGGGCTGGTGCGCCGTACGCCGGGCCGGGGGCTGCATAGCCAGGCTGCGGAGGCCGGGGTGACGGCCGCCCGCCGTACGGGTCGGGGCCGTAGTCGGCGGCGCCGGCACGGGTGTGCATCATCGTTGGTGCATCGGCCATTCCCGGACGGGCCAGCATGGTCTGGTCCCCGGGCCGGCCGGGCATCGCCGGCTCCATGCCGCCGCTGCGGTAGACACTGCGGCCGGCCTGGGGCGGCAGGCCGCCGCGCCGACCGGCGCCGACTGGCTCGTCCTCTTCGTCGTCTTCCTCGTCGTCCTCGCTGTCGTCGCGGCGGCGCAGGACCAGCAGCACGATCGCGCCGACCCCGAGCGCCACGAGCAGGCCGCCGAGGATGATCAGCATCCACGACAGGCCTCCGCCGCCCGACTCCTCACTGCTCACCGGGGCGGCTGTGTCGGCGATCTCCTCAGCCTCGATCGGACCGCCGGTTTCGGTGGCCTCCGGTGCCGGGGACAGGGTCGCCTCAGTGGTCGGCGCGGTCGACGACTCCATCCGGATGTCGACCCGGACCGCCTGCCCGGCCCGCCCGTCAACCGTCTTGGGGCTGCCGGTGGAGAAGCCGTCCTTGGTGGCGCCGATCGTGAGAGTGCCCGGCGAGATGGGCTTGCTGGCGCTGGACACGAACCGGTAGAAGCCCGAGCTGTTCGTGGTCGTGGTGTAGTTGTGGCCGACCGAGTCCAGCAGGCCGACGATCGCGTCACTGATCGCCCGGCCGGTGGCCAGGTCGCGGACGTACCCGTTGACCTCGGTCACGGTCTTCGGCCCGTCCGGCGGCTTGAGGGCCAGAGTCCGTTGCTCCTGGTCGCCTCCGCCGCCGTCGACCTTGGCGGTGAGGATTGCGGACTCGCCGGGGCCGATCGTGGTGGTACCCGATACCCGGAACCTGGCCTCGTACTCCTTGGGGGGAGCGCCCGGCTGGAAGCTCTCGGGCGGCCAGGAGCAGGTTCCGTTGCAGGCCACCTTGGCGTTGTTCGAGGTGACGCTGACGGTGAGCGTGACTGGGTCGGGTCCCCCGTTGAGTCCCACGCTGAACTTGAGCGTGGTCTCCTCGCCAGCACCGATTGAGGTGGGGGCGAAGGAGATGACGTTGACGTTGACGTCTGCCGCGAGTGCGGGGGTGGTTACGCCGAGAGACACGGCCGTCGCCAGAGCCATCACCACACCGGCTCGTAGCATCCATGCCCGTCGGTGTGTAGTCGTGTCCACGGCCTACCGGTCACCACCCATCATGCGAATGCACCGTCGGCCACTATGCCTTGTCTGATGGCATGTGCGGAAGGCGGGGGAGGGACGAAGTGTCCGTCATACAGGTTGTATCGTCCCGATGTGTCCCCTGCGTACGGTAATTCCCGGGCGGTCGCGGCGGCGGTCGCGGCGATCGATGCCGGCCGCGAGCCTGAGCCGGCGGTGCTGCGGGACGCGACCCGGACACTGCTCGCAGAGCTGGCTCGGCGCGCGCCCGGCCGATCGGTTGAGGTCAGGGTCCCACCTTACGGCGCAATCCAGTGCGTTGGGGGTCCACGACACGCCCGGGGGACCCCACCGAACGTCGTCGAGGCAGATCCAGTCACCTGGGTACGAGTGGCCGCCGGGCGGATGCCCTGGGCCGACGCGGTGGGCTCAGGCCTGCTGCGGGCCAGCGGCGCGCGGGCGGACCTGTCGCCCTACCTGCCGCTGGCCTGAGCCCGTCGCCGTGGCCCAAGCCCGTCGCCGTGGCCCAAGCCCACCGCCGTGACCTGGTTCCGCCGCGCCGGCTAGGCAGCCGCGTCGGCTAGAACTCGCCGCCGCCGCCGCCGCTGGCTCAGGCTCGGGCGGCCCGGCCGCCGCCTGGCCCGTGACCGCTGGCGGCCCGGTGCCCTCCGGCGGCCGGTGCCCTCCGGCGGCGGACCCTATCTGAACTGGGCGTATTTCCTGAGTTCTCTGGAAGCTCTTGCGCTTGGGCGACGCCCCATCAAAAATGTCGTAACCGATCCAACGGAGGTTACGGTGGGCCGAGCGGGGGATCTGTCGGATGCAGCACGTCTGGTATGGACGGACGGGCGGTGCATCGGGGTGGCAGTAGTGCCTGTCCACCGTTGACAAACTCGCCACCTGGCAGCGTGGCGAACGGACCGAGCTTATCCATCTATCCGGGCCGCACGTTATCGGACTGGACGGTGCTTACCGTCAATTCTCGTACTGCTTTGTCCGCCAGCTGTTCCTGACTTTCCTAGAGAGAAGGAAACACGCCGTGAGCCAGTGGACCTTCACGTCAGAATCGGTCACCGAGGGACATCCGGACAAGGTGGCCGACCAGATCAGCGACTCGATCCTGGACGCCATCATCGCTGCGGACCCGGCTGGCCGGGTGGCCTGCGAGGCCCTGGTGAACACGAACCTCGCCGTGGTCGCCGGAGAGATCACCACCTCGGCCGACATCGACTACGAGCAGATCGTCCGGGACACCATCAACAGCATCGGCTACGACGACGAGTCGGTCGGGCTCAACGGCAGCACCTGCCGCGTCATCACCTCCATCGACCCGCAGTCCCCCGATGTGGCGCTGGGCCTGAACACCGCGTACGAGAAGCGGCTCGGCGACGCCGCGGACGACATCGACGGCCAGGGCGCCGGTGACCAGGGCATGATGTTCGGCTACGCGTGCGAGGAGACCGAGGACCTGATGCCCCTGCCGATCTGGCTGGCGCACCGGCTGGCCCGCCGGCTGGCCGAGGTGCGCAAGGCGGGCACCGTGCCCTACCTCCGCCCGGACGGGAAGACCCAGGTCACCTTCGACTACTGCGACGGCAGGCCGGTCGCCCTGCGTACCGTGGTCATCTCGGCCCAGCACGCGCCGGGCTACGACGGTGAGACGCAGATCAAGCCGGACCTGGTCGAGCACGTGATCCGCCCGCTCGTGCCGGAGCAGTTCGCCGACGACAACTACCGGGTGATCGTCAACCCGACCGGCGCGTTCGTCCGCGGTGGCCCGCACGCCGACTGCGGCCTGACCGGGCGCAAGGTAATCGTCGACACGTACGGCGGCTATGCCCGTCACGGCGGTGGCGCATTCTCCGGAAAGGACCCGTCGAAGACCGACCGCTGCGGCGCCTATGCGGCCCGGTGGGTGGCGAAGAACGTGGTCGCCTCCGGCGCCGCGAAACGGTGCGAGGTGCAGGTCGCATACGCTATCGGCGTGGCCCGACCAATTTCGATCCTGGTGGAGACATTCGGCACCGAGACCGTTGACCCGATGAAGCTCACCGATGCGGTCCGCCAGATATTCGACCTTCGGCCGGCAGCTGTCATCCGGGACCTGGATATGATCCGGCCCATTTACCGCAGGACCGCCGCCTATGGACACTTCGGCCGTGCTGACGAGGAGTTCACCTGGGAGAGCCCGTCGCGTGTCGGTGACCTCCAGTCGGCGCTCGGCCTTTAGCCGGGTCGGGCTTGACCGAGATCGCCTACCGGTCGTGGCGTTAGCACACTGGGTCGAGCGGCTGGCCAAGCCGGCCGCTCGACCCGCTGCCGGCTGTGCGGCCCTGGCTATGCCGGGTCGGGGCCAGGCCGGCGGGTGGCGGGCCCCGGGTGGCGGGTGGCAGGCGTGGCAGGCCCCGGGTGGCGGGTGGCAGGCCTTGGGCGGCGGGGTGGGTGGCGCCGGATGACCCGCGACCGGTCCGACGCACCCCTCATCAAGGCCAAGGCGCTCACCAAGCAGTTCGGCCAGCGGGTCGTCGTCGACGGCGTGGACTTCAGCGTGCGGGCGGGGGAGTTCTTCGGGTTCCTCGGCGTCAACGGCGCTGGCAAGACATCGACCATGCGGATGATCGCGTCCGTGTCGCCCCGCTCCGACGGGGAGCTGAGCGTCCTGGGCATGGACCCGGCCCGCCACGGCCGCCGCATCCGGGCCCGGCTCGGCGTGGTCCAGCAGGACGACAACCTGGACACCGAGCTCAGCGTCGCGGACAACCTCTTCCTCTACGGCCGGTACTTCGGCCTGCCCCGGTGCGACATCCGCCACCGGGCCGACCAGCTGCTGCGCTTCGCCCAGCTCGACGACCGGCGCGACGAGCGGGTGGAGACCCTCTCCGGCGGCATGCGGCGGCGCCTGGCCATCGCCCGTGCCCTGATCAACCGCCCCGACCTGGTGCTGCTCGACGAGCCGACGACCGGCCTCGACCCGCACGCCCGGCACCTGCTGTGGGACCGGCTGTACCAGCTCAAGCGGGACGGCGTCACGCTGGTGCTCACCACCCACTACATGGACGAGGCCGAGCAGCTCTGCGACCGGCTGGTGCTCATGGACCAGGGCCGCATCGTGGCCGAGGGCTCGCCGCGGGCGCTGATCGAGCGCTACACCACCCGCTCCGTCGTCGAGCTGCGGTTCACCACCCGAGCCGGGCAGGAGGCCGCGCTAGCCCGGCTCGCCGCCTCGGCCGCCGGGCGGGTCGCCTCGGTCGCCGACCGGATCCTCCTCTACGCCGACGACGGCGAACGGTGCGCGGCCGAGCTCGCCGCGTGCGGGGTCCAGGCGGCGTCGACGCGGATCAGGCCCACCTCGCTGGAGGACGTGTTCCTCACGCTGACCGGCCGGTCGTTGGCGGACTGAGGACCTCGATGACCCAAGGACCAGAGAAGCCGGCCGTACGCAGGCGCGGGGACCGAGCGGGGGTCGTGGCGGTGCGGCCGGTGCTCGCCCAGGTCGAGCGGGAGGCTCGGGTGTGGGCGCGGATGTGGCGTGGCACCACGCTCACCGGGGTGGCCCTGCCCTGGCTGGTCCTGGCCGCGATGGGTCTTGGCCTCGGCGGCATGGTAGACCAGCGCGGTGACGCGTTCGCCGGGCTCGGCTACCTCGTCTTCGTCGCGCCCGGCCTGCTCGCCGGCGCCGCGGTGCAGTTCGCCGCGGGCGCGGCGACCTGGCCGGTGATGGGGGGCATGAAGTGGACCGGGTCGTTCCACGCCGCGACCGCGACGCCGCTCGCCCCCATGGACGTGTACGGCGGCTTCGTGCTGTGGATCGGCATCCGCCTCGCCATGAACGCGGTGGCGTTCCTGGTCGCCGCCGTGCTGCTCGGCGCGGTCCCGTCGGCGTGGGGCGTGCTGGCCGTGCCGGCGGCGGTCCTCGGTGGCCTGGCCGTGGCCACGCCGCTGGCGGCGTTCGCCGCCACCCAGGACTCGGACCAGTCGTTCGAGCTTGTCGAACGGCTGGTCGTGGTGCCCATGTTCCTGCTCTCGGGCACCTTCTTCCCGGTTGACCAGCTCCCCGGGGCCCTGCGGCTGCTGGTCGGGGTGGCGCCGCTCTGGCACGCGGTGGAGCTGTGCCGCGGCGCGACCACCGGCTCGCTGGGGGTCCTGGCCGGCGCCGGGCACACCACCGTCCTCGCCGGCTACCTGGCGCTGGGCGCCTGGTGGGGTGCTCGCACGTTCCCGAGGCGGCTGGCGGCATGATCACGAACCTGCTCGCCGCGGACCGCGGGGTGCTGCGGGTCCTGGAGCGCAACGCAAGGGCCAACCTGCGGATGTGGCCGCTGTTCCTGAGCGGGCTCGTCGAGCCACTCCTCTATCTACTCTCCATCGGCGTCGGCCTCACCGCCCTGGTCGGCCCGGTGTCCGCGCCGGACGGCCGGGCGGTCTCGTATGAGGAGTTCCTGGCGCCGGCGATGCTCGCGGTCTCCGCGATGAACACCGCAGTGATCAACACCACCTTCGTCTTCTTCCACAAGTTCAAGTACGCGGGCACGTTCGACGCGATGCTGACCACACCCCTGGACGTGCGGGACATGGTCCGGGGCGAGCTGGCCTGGGCGCTGGCCTGCACCACCGCGTACGCATGCGTGTTCTTGGCCACGATGGCCGCGATGGGCCTGACCGGCTCGGCCTGGTGTGTGCTCGCGGTGCCCGCCGCCACCCTCATCGGCTTCGCCTTCGCCGGCGCCGGCCTGGGGCTGGCCACCTTCATGCGGTCGTACGTCGACTTCGACTACGTGCACGTGGTGGTCACGCCGCTGTTCCTCTTCTCTGCCACGTTCTTCCCGATCGACCGCTACCCCTCCCTGCTCGCCCAGTTGCTCCGCCTCAGCCCGCTCTACCAGGGGATCGCCCTCCAGCGAGCGCTGGTGGCCGGTCACCTGACGCCCGGCCTCCTCATCCACGTGGGCTTCCTGACGCTCATGGGGTGGCTCGGGCTCCGCCTGGCGAGCCGGCGGCTCAGGTTGCTGCTTCAACCGTGATTGGAAGTGCCGAAGGAATGGACACAGCTACGCAACGCCGCGTCGACGAGAGTGCCGGAGCGCACGACCAGGACGGGTACGATGACCGCCCCGCGCTGTGCGTGACCGTCGGGGGAGCCTCAGAGCTGCTGAGAGGGTGGGTTGTCGCGGACTCGCTGGTCGACTCGATGGCGATGGGTGGCACCCGGATGACCAGGTCGGTGACGCAGGGCGAGGTCCGGGCCCTGGCCCGCGGCATGACCACGAAGCTGGCCCTGGTCGGGCTGCCCATCGGCGGTGCCAAGGCCGGGGTGGTGTCCGTCGAGGGCCGGCCGAGGGAGGAGACCCTGCGCGACTTCGGCCGTACCGTGGCACCGCTGCTGCGCGGCGGCATCCACCTCGGCTGCGACCTCGGGGTGAGCCCGGCCGACCGGGCCGTCGTCTACGACGCCGCCGGGTACGACGCGCGCCGGCACGCCCGCGCCTCCCGCCTCACCGCCGACTGGGACACGTTCTGGGCACCGCTGGTCGACATCACCGGGTACGGCATCGGGGTGGCCGCGCTGACCGCCCTCAAGAGCGGCCCCGAGCCGGCGGCGCGCCGGGTCGTGGTGCAGGGGTTCGGCGCGGTCGGCCGGGCGGTCGCGAGGTTTCTCGAGGACCACGGCCACCGCATCGTGGGCGTCGCCGACGTGCTCGGTACGGTGAGCGCCGCCGACCAGCTGCCAGTGGCCCAGCTGCTCTCGGTCACCGACCCCGCCGGCACGATCGACCGGTCCCGCCTGCCCGGCTCGGTCACCGTGTCACCGGAGCACGACGCGTGGCTGGACGTCGACGCGGACGTGCTGGTCCTCGCCGCCAACATGGACGCGATCCACGCCGGGAACGTGCACCGGGTACGGGCCGGCCTGGTGATCGAGGGCGGCAACCTGTGCTGCGCTCCGCAGGCCAAGGCGGCGATGTACGCCAAAGGCATCACGGTGATACCGGACGTGGTCGCCAACGTGGGCGCCGCGGCGGCCGCCGGCTGCGCGCTGACCGGCACGCTGCCTTCCGAGCTGTCCCCGCGGCAGTCGGCGGCCTGGCTGTTCGACTGGGTCGAGGAGCGGGTCCGCCGCAACACGCAGGACCTGCTGCACATAGCCGCGGCCGACGGCACCGATCCGGTGCCGTCCCTGCTGGCCGCCCGGCGCCGGGGGAGCCCGGCATGAACCACCGCCGGCCCGGCCACACCGGGCCCGAAGAGTCCCGCTTTCCACACGCAACGTTGAGGAGTGCCGCATGACATCACTCGAGCCCGGGCAGCAGCAGGTGGCGGCCGGCTCCGCGGACCGGTCGGTGACCGAGGTCATCGTGGGCTTCCTGCGGGAGACGCTCGGCTGCGACCGGATGTTCACGGTGCCCGGAGAGGCGGTGCTGCCGCTGGTGAGCCTCGCCGGGCAGACCGGGATAGAGCTCGTGCCGATGCGGCACGAGGCCGGGGCAGGCTTCGCCGCCGTCGCCGACGCCTGGCTCACCGGCCGGCCCGGCCTCGTCGCGGTCAACCGCTCGCCTGGGGCGGCCAACGTCAGCATCGCCCTGGACGCGACCCGCAGCGACCCGGCTCCGGTCCTGGTGGTGATGGGGGCACCGCGGCGCGGGCAGGACCCGCGGACCGGGTACCAGGCCACCAGCCCCGAGGCGCAGCTGGGTGGGGTCGCCGTGGTGGTCACGGTCGAGGAGGCGGGCGCGCTGCCGAAGTACCTGGCGCAGGCCGCCGAGGCGCTCGGTGCCACCGCCGCCAAGGCCGTCGTGCTCGTCGTACCGCAGGACGTGTGGGGCGAGACGGTCCCCTCTAGCCAGGTCGGCGACCACGCGCCGGGCCGGGCCGCCGCGGGGAGCTTCGACAGCGCCGAGCTGCCCGGGGAGGCCGAGCGGACCGCGGCGGAACGGGTCCGGCAGGCGTTCACCGCCGCCCGCCGGCCGGCCGTTGTCGCGGGCCGGATCCTGCGGCGCGGCCCGGGCGGGTCTCCCTCGGTCCTGCTCGACCGGCTGGCCCGCAGTGCCGGCGTCCCGGTGCTGCTCGGCAACAAGCAGCAGGACCTGCTGCACAACGGGCTGCCCAGCTACGCCGGTGACCTGCACCAGGCCACCCACCCCGCCACCCGGGCCAGGCTCGCCGACGCCGACCTCGTGGTGTTCCTCGGCAGCCTGCCCTGCGAGGTCCACCTGGCCCGCTGGTACTCCGGCCAGCCCCTGGTGACCGTGCACCCCGAGCCGGCCGGCCCCGGGGAGCACCTGGTCGCCGACCCCGTGTCCGTCCTGGAGATCCTGGCCGAGGCGGAGTGGACCGGGCAGCCGCCGTCCCGGCAGGAGTGGATGGACGGCTGGCGCGCCCTGGAGTGCGAGCTGAGCCAGGCCGCCCCGCCGGTACGCCCCGACGGGGTGGACTTCGGGCACGTGGCCATCGCCCTGGACCGGTGCCTGCCCGACGACGCCGTCGTCGCCCTGGACGCCGGCAACTTCGGCGGCTTCGTCCACCGCTACCTGCACATCCGGGAGGGGCAACGGCTGCTCTCGCTCGCCGACGGGGCGATGGGCTTCGGCGTGCCGGGTGCGGTCGCCGCGGTCCGGCGCCACCCGGAGCGGACGGTGGTCGCCGTGGTCGGTGACGGGGGGCTGCTGATGACCGGGAACGAGCTTGCGGCGGCCCGCATCGCCGGCCGGGCACCCGCGGTCATCGTGGCCGACAACGGCGGGTACGGCGCGATCCGCACTCAGGGCGCCCGCACCTTCCCCGGCGTCGACTGCGCCTGCGACCTGGTAAACCCGGACTTCGTACGGTGGGCCGAGGCGTTCGGGCTCGAGGCGGAGCGGGTGAGCCGGGTCGAGGAGGTGCTGCCCGCGGTACGCCGGGCGCTGGCCTGCCGCACCGGCTACCTGCTGCACGTCGACACCAGCCGGGTCGCCGCGCACGCCAACTTCGACCTGCCGACGGCTGCCGCGCACGCGCCAAGCTGACCGCCGGCGCTGGGCTACCTGCCGCCCCAGAGCCGACCCGCAACAGCAGGGCGTGGGCTCAGGCCGGCGAGGCGTCGTCAGGGCGTGGCCCGCGGTCCGCCGGGTGCTCCACCAGGGCCAGCACCCGGCTGGCCATGAACCGGGCGGTGCGTACCGCGGTGCCACCGCGGGTCACCTCTGACACCTCCACCACACCGCGGCCGATGGCGACCTCGACCCGGCGCCCGGCCCGGGTCGCCGTCACCTCGTAGCGCAGCGGGGAACCGCCGGCGGCCGAATCGACGACTATCTCTACACGATCCCCCTTCATGCCACAACCATGCAGCACGCATCGACAAATCGCACACAAAAGATGGCTCTGCGTCAGGACCCTTTGTTCGCGTACACTGTCGTCTCGTACCCCGGTGGCGGTGGCTGCCTAATGGCTGCCGCCGAGGCTAAAGGAGCGGCAGGTGCCCCGAGGCGACGGCCGGTTGAGCCACGACCTCGACCCCCAGCGGCCGGGCCCGCAGGATGCTTGCGGTGTCTTCGGGGTGTGGGCGCCTGGCGAGGAGGTCGCCAAGCTCAGCTACTTCGGGCTCTACGCGTTGCAGCACCGGGGCCAGGAGGCCGCCGGCATCGCGGTCGGGGACGGCTCGGGCGTCGTGGTCTTCAAGGACCTCGGCCTGGTCGCCCAGGTCTTCGACGAGCCGACGCTGGCCAGCCTGCGCGGGCACGTCGCGATCGGGCACACCCGCTACTCCACCACCGGCGCGTCCACCTGGGAGAACGCCCAGCCCACCATCCGGGCCAACAGCGCCCCGACGGCGGTCGCCCTGGCCCACAACGGAAACCTGGTCAACACCGACGAGCTGGCCCGGGCCGCCCGGGAGGCGGGCCTGGACATCGCCGGTGCGACCTCGGACACCGCCGTCGTCACCGCGCTGCTGGCCGGGCGCCCCGACCTGTCCGTCGAGGCTGCGGCGTTGCAGGTGCTGCCCACCCTGCGCGGTGCGTTCAGCTTCGTCTTCATGGACGAGACCACGCTGTACGCGGCCCGCGACCCGTACGGGGTCCGGCCGCTGGTGCTGGGCCGGCTGGAGCGCGGCTGGGTGGTGGCGAGCGAGACCGCGGCGCTGGACATCGTCGGCGCCAGCGTGGTGCGCGAGGTCGAGCCGGGCGAGCTGCTCGCCATCGACGAGCACGGCCTGCGCTCGGCCCGCTTCGCCGCGCCGGAGCCCAAGGGGTGCCTGTTCGAGTACGTCTACCTCGCCCGGCCGGACACGACCATCTCGGGCCGCAACGTCTACAGCGCCCGGGTGGCCATCGGCCGCCGCCTGGCCCAGGAGCACCCCGCAGAGGCCGACCTGGTGATCCCGGTGCCCGAGTCCGGCACCCCGGCCGCGGTCGGCTACGCCCAGGAGTCCGGCATCCCGTACGGGTCGGGCCTGGTCAAGAACTCCTACGTCGGCCGTACCTTCATCCAGCCGTCCCAGACGATCCGCCAGCTGGGCATCCGGCTCAAGCTGAACCCGCTGCGCGACAACGTGCGCGGCAAGCGCCTCGTCGTGGTGGACGACACGATCGTGCGCGGCAACACCCAGCGCGCCATCGTCCGCATGCTGCGCGAGGCGGGCGCGCTCGAGGTGCATGTACGCATCTCGGCTCCGCCGGTACGCTGGCCCTGTTTCTACGGCATCGACTTCGCCACCCGGGCGGAGCTGATCGCCAGCGGGTTGGACACCGAGGGCATCCGCCGTTCCATCGGGGCTGACACGCTTGGGTACGTATCACTGCCCGGTCTCATCGCCGCGACCGAGCAACCGGCCACACGCCTGTGCCGGGCCTGCTTCGACGGGGCCTACCCGATCGAGCTGCCGGCAGGGAACCTCATCGGCAAGCACCTGCTCGAAGGCGTGGGGCGCCGGGTCGCCCTCGACGCAGAGCGGGAGCCGTCCGCCGGTCGGCAAACATACAGCGGCGACCGGTCCAGGCCGGTCACGGCGGGTGCGGGTGGGTCGGACGCCCTCCTGCGCCCGTAACGACATCACCACGTCGAGACCGCACTCGCGCCTTGTCGGGCGCGAGACTCGGCAAGTAAGGGGAGAAACCGTGACGCACGTGACCGAGCGCGCCAGCGCTGAGCGCCAGCCATGGAGCGCCGGCGGCCGCCAGTCCCGCAAGCGCACCGTCACCTACGCAGACGCGGGCGTGTCGATCCACGCCGGCGAGCGCGCGGTGGCGCTGCTGAGGTCCAAGGTGCACCGGACACTACGGCCGGAGGTGGTCGGCGACGTCGGTGGCTTCGCCGGCCTGTTCCGGCTCGACGTGCGCAAGTACCGCAACCCGGTCCTCGCGTCCTCGACCGACGGCGTGGGCACCAAGCTCGTCATCGCCCAGCAGCTCGACATCCATGACACGGTCGGCATCGACCTGGTGGCGATGGTCGTGGACGACATCGTGGCGTGCGGGGCGGAGCCGCTGTTCCTGCAGGACTACATCGCCTGCGGCGAGGTCGTCCCGGAGCGGGTCGCCGAGATCGGCGCCGGCATCTCCGACGGCTGCCGCACCGCGGGCTGCGCGCTGATCGGTGGGGAGACGGCGGAGCACCCTGGGGTGCTGCGCCCGCACGAGTACGACCTGTCCGCGACCGGGGTGGGCGTGGTCGAGGCGGACGCGATCCTGAGCCGGGACCGGGTCGAGGTCGGTGACGTGGTGATCGCGATGGCCTCGTCCGGCCTGCACGCCAACGGCTACTCCCTGGTCCGCCACGTGCTGCTGGGCGCCGGCCGGATGCGGCTGGACACGGTCGTGGAGGAGCTGGGCCGCCAGCGCACGCTCGGCGAGGAGCTGCTGACCCCGACGCGGATCTACTCCAAGGACTGCCTGGACCTGATCAAGGAGTGCGACGTACGGGCGTACGCGCACGTCACCGGCGGTGGGATCCCCGGCAACCTGGCCAGGGTGCTGCCCGAGCACGTGGACGCCGTGGTGAACCGGTCGACGTGGCGCCCGTCACCCGTCTTCGAGCTGATCCAGAGCAAGGGCCGCATCGAGAACCAGGAGATGGAGTCGACCTTCAACATGGGCGTCGGCATGCTGGCCGTGGTGTCCGCGGTCGACTGCGACCGGGCGCTGGCGTTCCTGCGCGGGCGCGGCGTGGGCGCCTGGCAGGTGGGCGAGATCATCGACGGTACGGGCGTCGTCCAGATGCTGGGCTCGCACACCCGCGGTTGACCTAGTCCGACATATCCATACGTGAACAGGTCTTCACCCAAGTGGCCGGTACCCATAGCCTGAACGGGGTCCATCGACGCCGACCACGGGGAGGGACCGGTGCCCGCCGCACCGTTGAGGTTCACCGGGATGCGCGGCATTGCGGCGGTTCCGTCGTACGTCATCCTGCAGCCCACAACCCTGTGCAACCTCGACTGCACCTACTGCTACCTGCCGCACCGCGCGGCTGACCGGCGCATGCCGGTCGCGGTGGCCGAGGCGGTGGCGGCGACGGTCAACGGCTGGGCGGCGGCCGCGGACCGGTTCTCGGTGGTGTGGCACGGCGGCGAGCCGCTCGCGGCCGGGGCGGCGCACCTGGCCGCGCTGATGGCCCCGTTCGAGGGCGTGGAGCACCACGTGCAGACCAACGCCACCCTCGTCGACGACGAGTGGTGCGAGTTCTTCACGGCGCACCACGTACGGGTGGGGCTCAGCGTTGACGGTCCGGCGCACCGCACCGGCCAGCGGGTGGACCGCGCCGGGCGGCCGGCGTACCAGAAGATCTGGCGCGGTGTCGACGCGCTGCGCCGGCACGGCATCGCCTTCGCGGCCCTGTGCGTGGTCTCCACACCAGAGCCCGGCCTCGCGGATGAGCTGTACCGCTACTTCCTGGAGCTGGGCTGCCACGCGCTCGGCATCAACGTGGAGGAGCAGGAGGGCGTGAACACCCGCTCCAACGCGCGCAGCCAGGAGGCGGTGCGCGGGTTCTGGGCCGAGCTGACCCGGGCCTGGCGGGCCGACCCCCGCATCGAGCTGCGGGAGATCGAGTGGGCGGTACGGTACGCCGGCGCGGTGCTGGTCGACCGGGCGGACGAGGTGCTGCCGCGGCAGATCGACCCGATCCCGGCGATCGGGTACGACGGCTCGGTGGTGCTGCTCTCGCCGGAGCTCGCCGGCTTCAGCGACGAGCGGCACGGACCGTTCGCGTCCGGCAGTGTGCTGGACACCCGGTTGGACGAGATCGTCACCGCTGCGGTGACCCGGCCCAGCGGGTGGATCGCGGAGTACCTGGCTGGTGTGGAGGAGTGCCGCAGCAGCTGCCCGTACTTCGGCTTCTGCGGCGGTGGCCACGCGGCCAACCGTTTCTTCGAGCACGGGCGTTTCGATGGTACGCAGACCAACCACTGCCGCAACAGCAAGATCGGCCTACTGGAGGGAGTGCTGGACCATGTCCGACACGTTTGACGCTCTCGCGCAGCGCGTACGCGCGATGGGACCGGGCGTCGCCGATCTGGTGGCCGAGGCGGAGGCGACCTGGCTCGCCCGGGCGGCGCAGGCCGGTCACGAGATCCCGACCAGCCCGGGCTGGCGGCCGTTCGAGGACGCGTTCCCGACGTTCTTCCAGTTCACCAACAGGCCACCGCGGTAGCCCGGCACCGCGTCTGGCCGCGTGGGGCCTTAGCCGCGCGGAGCCCTGACCGCACGGAGCCTCGGTACGCGGACATGCGAGAGCACGCGGTCGACCGCGTGCTCTTTCGCGCGCCGGGGGTCAGCCGCTGCGCGACGCCCAGTTCTGGGCGTCGTCGGCGTCCTCATCCGGATCGTCGGCGTACTGGTTGTAGTCGTCGAAATCATCGTCCGGCTTTCTACCGGCGGCGGAGAGCTCGCGCTGCAGCGCGGCGAGGTCGGTGTTCGGGGAGTGGTACTTCAGCTCCCGGGCCACCTTTGTCTGCTTGGCCTTCGCACGGCCGCGCCCCATGGCTCGACCCCCTCGCACTTCAATGACGGGGCAGCCGCCAGGGCCCCCGATGACGTCAGGCATCTCTCGTGGGTCTTACGGTACATGGGGGGGAGCACCTTCGACACCTCGGGCCTTTCCTGGCGGCCCGGGCCGCGTCCGGATTATGACAGTAAGGTGCGCCGGCCCTAACCGCTCGTGACAAATATCGGCCGAACAGGGGATCCGGCACGCGATGGCGGACACCGGATCCCCGGTCCGACCGGGCTGGGCGGGTCAGCGCACCCGGATCGCCTGCAGCCGCCCGATCTCGGCCATCCGGCGCTCGGCGAGCCGGTCCGCGGCCACCGCCGGCGGGACCCCCTCGGACGCGGCCGACGCCAGGATCTGCCTGGTGGTATCGAAGATCCGCGTGGCCCGCAGCTTGGCCCGCTCGAAGCTGAACCCTCCGATCTCGTCGGCGACCTGGATCACCCCGCCCGCGTTCACCACGTAGTCCGGCGCGTAGAGGATGCCCCGCTCCTCCAGCAGCTTCTCGACGCCCGGGTGGGCGAGCTGGTTGTTGGCGGCGCCGGCGACCACCTTGGCGCGCAGCACCCGCACGGTCTCGTCGCTCAGCGCGCCGCCCAGGGCGCAGGGCGCGTACACATCGATGTCCGACGTGATCAGGGCGGTGACATCCGGCACCAGGTCGACCTCGGGGTGGTTCTCGCGGGCCCAGGCAAGGGCCTTCTCGCTCACGTCGGTGGCGGCCACCTGCGCCCCGTCCTCCAGCAGGTGCGGCACCAGCACGCGCCCCACCTTGCCCAGGCCGGCCACGCCGACCCGCCGCCCGGACAGCGACGGCGAGCCCCAGAGGTGCTCGGCCACGGCCCGCATGCCCTGGAAGACGCCCCAGGCGGTAAGGACCGAGGAGTCGCCGGCCCCCCCGTCCTCCACCGAGCGGCCGGTGACGAACCGGGTCTCCTTTGCGACCACGTCCATATCCTGGACGTACGTGCCGACGTCGCAGGCGGTGATATAGCGCCCGCCGAGCGAGTCGACGAACCGGCCGTACGCGCGCAGCAGCGCCTCGGTCTTCACCTGCTCCGGGTCGCCCCAGATCACCGCCTTGCCACCGCCGTGGTCCAGGCCGGCGAGGGCGTTCTTGTACGCCATGCCGCGGGAGAGCTGGAGCACGTCGTGGACCGCCTCGGCTTCGGTCTGGTACGGGTAGCAGCGCGTCCCGCCGAGCGCCGGACCGAGTGCTGTGGAGTAGATCGCGATGATGGCCCGCAGGCCGGTGTGCTTGTCCTGGCAGAAGACCACCTGCTCGTGGCCGGTCTCCTGGGAGAAAACGCCCATGTCTGCTCCTGAAAGCGGTGGATGGCGCCTCATCCTTGTGGGGCGAGCCGCCGGTTCGGCCAGCGGTGCGCCGGCCCGAGCCGGTGGGTGACCGCCGGCTTTGTGCCCGAGCCTAGTGTGGCCAACCGGACTGAGCGCGCCCTTACGCTGCGCTGATACCGCGGGTCGAGCGACGTACGACGACGCCGACAGCCGCGTCGTGCGAGGATCGCGGCGTGCCGTCGCTGTTCGCCGCATATCTCCGGGTGTACGAGCCGCTGACCGCCTTCGATCGGGAACGGCAGGTCTACTGGCGCAGATATGTCAAGGAAGGGCGGGCCGTCGCCCCGAGCGAAGGCCCGGTCCGGCAGCGCACCGCCGTGCTGGAGGCGCTCGGCGCCGGCTGGACCCGGCTGCCCGACCTGCCGGACGAGGCGTACGTCCTGGAGACCGACGACACGCTGCTGATCTGCCCGTGGAACCTGCGGTTCCGGGTGGCCGAGGCGGCGCTGAACGCGCGCGACGGGGTGCCCTCGGTGATCGCTGACGCGTTCGTGCCCCCGGTGCTCGCCGGCCTGGCCAAGACCGTTGTGGACGACTGGCGCAGCGGCCCCCGGGTGCTGGAGCGCGGCATGCCCCGGGTGCACGAGCAGATCGCCACGTGGGGCGTACCCCTGCGCTGGTTCGTGTTCGTGGACCTTGACGAGCGGGAGCTGTCGCTGCGGCCGGGCCGGCGGGCGCTGCGCTACCGCACGGAGATCTCCCGGGCCCGGCGCCGGGCGCACCGGGCGTGCGCGGTGCTGCGCAGGTCGGTCGGGGACACGCCGGTCACGACCGCGGTCGAGGAGGGCACCCGCTGGCTGGAGGACTTCCACCCGCGCTCGGTCGTTGAGCTGGACTACGGCGGGCTGGTGAGCCTGCTCGGCGACGACGCCCTACGTGATGACGACTCGCCAGGGCTGGTCGCTTCCGGTCTTGCCGGGCTGGCCGCCGGCGACGCGGAGTCGGCTACCGAGGCCTACGAAAAGCTCGTCGGACGATGGCGGGCTGTCCAGTTGTTGGAGCGGTGCAACTAACTGGACAATCTGGGTCAGAAATCATCATCCATCCATCCACGGACGTCCGTCCGTTCGGCCCATGTCGGACATCGGGGACTAGCCGGACCATGGAAGCGCGTCGGCCGGCGGGACCCCGGCCGTCGTTTGTAGGTATTTGTGGAGGAGTGACCGATGGCATCGCGTACCCACGAACCTGAGCCACTGCTCACCCCGGCCGAGGTAGCGTCGATGTTCCGTGTCGACCCGAAGACTGTGACCCGGTGGGCCAAGGCGGGCAAGCTAAGCGCGATCCGTACGCTCGGCGGACATCGTCGTTACCGTGAGTCAGAGGTGCGAGCCCTGCTGCAAGGACAGATCCCTCAGCAGCGCCCGGGCGAGTGACGGCAGCCGATCGTTGGTCGACGCCGGCCGTCGGATCAGGGGCGAGGAACGCGGATAGCGTGCCTCGCCCCTGACGTATTCAGAGGGCCTGAGGTCAGCGGGGTGCCACCGTGATCCCCACGGTGCCGGTGGACCCGCGGCGCAGCGCGCTGAAGGCGAAGGTGAGCCGGGCGGAGATGCCGTACTTGCGCTTGAGCTCCTGCCGCACCCGCGCTGTGCCCGCCGCGTCCAGCACCTGGGCGCGGCCAGCCACCGCCGGCCCGACGCTGCCACCGCGGAAGTCGCACGAGGCGACGGTGACCTCGCTAGTACGCCGGACCCGCTTGACCTTGCCCGAGCTGACCGCCGTCCACACCGCCAGCCCGTCATCATAGGGGACGGCCCAGACCGGGGTGGCCACCGGGCGGCCGTCCTTGCGATAAGTCGTCAGCAGTACGTACTTGCTCGCCGCCAGGTCTGCGACCGTGATCGTCATGCGCCAACCGTACCGATAGCGTGTCGCCATGGTGGACGAGCTCCGGACCGGCCCGCCCGGCACGGCCGGGCCGCGGGCTGGTGACGCGGTGGGTGAGGTGCCGCGGGTTGGCTACGCGTTGGGCGAGGCGCCGCGGGTTGGCGACGCGTTCGGCGAGCTGATGCGGGCCGCGCTCGCGGAGCGAGCTGGCCGCGGCCCCCGGCCCACGTACGCCGGGCGGGTGCCCCGCCCGGTCATCGAGATCGTGGAACGCGACGACGGGTTCATCAACGGGGTGCCGGCGGCGCGCTATCTGGCCGGCCCGGCGGAGTGGTACGACTGGGAGCGCCGCGCACTGGACCGGTGCGACGGGCACGTGCTCGACGTGGGTGCCGGCGCCGGCCGGGTGGCGCTGGCGCTGCAGGACCGGGGGGCCCAGGTCACCGCGCTGGACATCTCGCCGGGCACGGTCGAGGTCGCCGCCCAGCTCGGGGTACGGGACACCGTCTGCACCACAGTGGACGACCATGCCCGGTCCGGCCGCCGGTACGACACGTTCGCGTTCTTCGGCAACAACCTCGGCCTGCTGGAGTCGCGCCAGCGCGCCCCGGTCCTCCTGGCCGCGCTGGCCGCGCAGGCCCGTCCCGGCGCCCGGATCGTCGCCCAGGGGACGGACCCGTACGGCACCACGGACCCGGCCCATCTCGCCTACCACCAGCACAACCGGGACCGCGGGCGGCTGCCCGGCCAGCTGCGGATCCGGTCGCGCTACGAGGGTCTCGCCACGCCGTGGTTCGACTACCTGCTCTGCTCGGTGGAGGAGCTGGACCAGCTGGTGCACGACAGCCCGTGGCGGATCGGGACGGTGGACGCCGCGGACGCGCCGATCTACGTCGCAGAGCTGGTGCTGCGCTAGCCCGCTCGCCAGCGCTGAGCCACGACCGCGCAGAAGGGGAGGGTGGCCCGTACCCCCTTATGCTCTGCCCCATCTGCGCTAGCAGAGCATAAGGCCCGGCACACCCTCCCATCCGGTTGCGTGCCGCCCGGCTCAGAGGGTCGGGGCGTGGCCTCCATCGCCATCCACGACCTCGTCCGGCGTGCCGTCCTGGTCGCTGTCGACCATCGTGATATCGACCTTGCCGTCGTGGTCGGTGTCGAACTGGAACAGGTCTGGCTTGCCGTCCCCGTCAGTGTCGGCGACCCACAGGTCGGCCTTGCCGTCCTGGTTGGTGTCCCCGACGATCAGGTCGACCCGCTCCTCGCCGCGGGTCTCGACGTTCTCGCTCATCGCGGTCCTCTCGGCAGTGCCACTGCTGACCTCGTCACGGTAGGGCACGGTCGGCAGGTGGCGCGCGCCGCGCCCTGGGCATGCGCCTGTGACGCCCTAGGCTCTCGCCTGTGACTGAGCGTTTCGTGGTGGTGGGCGCGGGCACCATGGGGGTCGGCATCGCCTACGCGGCGGCCGGCGCCGGGTACGACGTCGAGCTGGTCGAGGTGGACCCGCAGCAGGCGGAGGCGGCCACGGCCGCCCTCAGCGGGCTGTGGGACCGCGCGGTCGAGCGGGGCAAGCTCGCAGCGTCCGAGGCGGCGGCCAGGCGTACCCGCGTGGTCCTGCGGCCTGACGTCGCGGAGGTGGCCGGCGGGCCGGACGTGGTCGTCGAGGCGGTGCCGGAGCGCCCCGACCTCAAGGCCGCGGTGCTCGCCGCGGCCGAGGCCACCGGGCCGGCGCTGCTCGCCTCCAACACGTCGAGCATCTCCATCGGTGCGCTCGCCGCAGGGCTCGCCCACCCGGAGCGCTTCTGCGGCCTGCACTTCTTCAACCCGGTGTGGGCGATGACCCTGGTCGAGGTGGTGGTCGGGCCGGCCACCGCGGCGGAGACCACCGCGGCCGCGGTCGCGCTTGCCCGGCGGCTGGGCAAGGAGCCGGTCACGGTACGCGACGCGCCCGGCTTCGCCACGTCCCGGCTCGGCGTCCTGCTGGGCCTGGAGGCGATCCGGATGGTCGAGGACGGGGTCGCCGACGCGGCCGACATCGACAAGGCGATGGTGCTCGGCTACCGGCACCCGGTCGGGCCGCTGGAGCTGACCGACGTGGTCGGGCTGGACGTGCGGCTGGACATCGCCCGGACGCTGGCGCAGGCCTACGGCGACCGGTTCGCGCCACCGGCGCTGCTGGAGCGGATGGTCGCCCAGGGGCGGCTCGGCCGTAAGAGCGGCGAGGGCTTCTACCGCTGGGAAGGCGGTGTGAAGCAGTGACCGCGCTGCTGCTGGAGGAGCGGGCGGACCGGCTGGTGGTCACGCTCAACCGGCCGGACCGGCGCAACGCGATCGACGCGGCGATGGTCGAGGAGCTGCACGCGGTGTGCGAGCGGCTGGCGGAGTCCCCGCGGTTGTTGCTGCTCACCGGCGGCGCCGAGGGCATCTTCGCGGCCGGCGCCGACATCGCGCAGCTGCGCGAGCGGGGCCGGCTGGAGGCCCTGGCAGCGATCAACCAGGGCCTCTTCGCGCGCATCCGGGCCCTGCCGCTGCCGACCGTGGCGGCCATCGACGGGCCGGCGCTGGGCGGCGGTGCCGAGCTGGCGTACGCCTGCGACCTGCGGGTCTGCACGAGCCGGGCGGTGTTCGGCCAGCCCGAGGTGCACCTGGGCATCATCGCCGGAGCCGGCGCGACCTACCGGCTGCCAGCCCTGGTCGGCGAGGCGCGCGCCAAGGAGCTGCTGTTCACCGGGCGGCGGGTCGATGCCGCAGAAGCGCTGCGGATCGGCCTGGTCAACCGGGTCGTGGCGGAGCCGGCCGGGCTGCTCGATGTGGCCCACGCGCTGCTCGACGAGATCGCGCGCGCCTCGCCGCTCGCGCTGCGCCTGACCAAGCTGGCCGTTGACGCCCCGGCCGCCGCGCACCCGCAGGTGGACCTGGTCGCGCAGGCGGTGCTCTTCGAGGACGAGGAGAAGCGCCGGCGGATGACGGCGTTCCTGGAGCGCGGGCGGGCGCCCAAGAGCTGACCCCGACGGGACCGCACGCCGCACGCCACGACGCCGCACGCGACATGCTGCCGCGTAGCACGACGCCCCCGCGCCGCTTGTCGCGGGGGCGTCGTGCGCCGTCGTGAGCCGTGGCCCGGCCGGAGCCGTGCCCCGGCCGGCCGCTGGCTCAGTGCGTGACGTACGGGCTCGCGTCCGGGTCCACGTACGCCACCTCGTCCAGGACGCCGTCGCCGTCGGTGTCCCGGCCGACCACGTCGGGAATGCCATCCTCGTCCGCGTCCACGATCATCAGGTCGGGCCTGCCGTCGAGATCGGTGTCGCGGACGTAGGTGTCCGCCTTGCCGTCGTGGTCGGTGTCCGCCACCACCGAGTCGATCCGGCCGTCCTCGTTGACGTCCCGCGCGACGTAGTCCACCTTGCCGTCGCCGTCCTGGTCAGCCAGCAGGGTCTCCGGATGCCCGTCGTCATCGTGGTCGCGCAGGATCGCGTCGATCCGGCCGTCGCCGTCGCTGTCCAGGTACGTCGTCTCGGCGTACCCGTCGGAGTCCCGGTCATGCTGCACCTCGTCGGCGTAGCCGTCGCCGTCGTAGTCGACGGCCGTGGTGGTCGACCCGTCCGGGTAGCGCTCCACGATCGAGTGCGGGTCGTGGTGCGGCTCGTCACCCGGGTAGCTGTCCAGCCCGTACCCCTCGGGGTGGCCGTACTGCTCGGGGTGCCCGTAACCGTCGGCGGGCCCGAAGCCCTCGGCGTGGGTGGCCTCGTCCGGGTGCTCCTCGACCAGCGTGGGCTCGTCCAGCTCGCTCATCCGTGATCCTCTCCTCCTCGGGATGCGACGACCGTACGCGTGTCCGCTGCGTCTTGTGTCCCGGCAACGTGCCATCCGGAACCGCTACTCAACGTGCCAGCCGGGCCACTACGCCACCGGCCACCACGCCTCACCGGCCGCTGGGGCGTAGTGGCCGGTGAGGCGACGGAGGGAGCCCTAACGGCGCAGCACGATGCCCTTACGCACGAGCATCAGGATCACGTGTGCGGTCTCGCCGAAGCCGAGGATGATCACGCCGTCCGGCTGGAACGCCAGCACCTGGTCCGGCAGCGTGCCCAGGGTTGGCAGCTGCTCCGCCGACTCACCGGGCCGGTACATGAACATCCTGATGTTCACCGGTTTGATGCCTGAGGCCACCAGGTCGGTACGGAGGCTGGCCGCGAGGCCGGTGCCCCATGAGTCCTCCCGGGCGACGATGAAGAGCTTCTGCCCACCATCCCGGAGGACCACATCGGCGAGAGCCTTGGCCTGCAACGTGTCCGGCGGCGCGGTACGGAAGAACAGGTTGGCGTCGGGTAGGGCGGTCAGCTCGTCGGACGTGGCCGATGGCGAGATCATGATTACGCCGGCCGCGGTGACCTGCGGCAGGACCGCCTTGGACACGCTGGACCCACCAGCGCCGATGATGACGTCGACGCCTTTGTCGATCAGCTCCTCGGTGGCCGCCTTGGCCTTCTCGGCGGAGGTGCCGTCGTCCTTGTGCTCCACCACCACCGGCTTGCCCAGCACGCCACCCGCATCGTTGATCTCCGTGATCGCGAGGGTGATGGCGGCCATCATCGGTGGGTAGATGCCCGAACCTTGCCCGGTCTTCGGCAGCAGGGTGCCGAAGGTCAGCGGGACCCCGAACGCCGGCTTGTTGACCGGGGGCGGGGCAGGCGGCTTCGCCTTGGTCGTGTCCGCCTCGCTGCCCGCGCCGACGAACTCAATCTTGCCGGGGTCGATGCGGTTGTCGCTGCTGAACCGCAGGGCACCGTACATCGCGGTGGACGGCTCCCCGGCCTCGGTGAAGCCGCCGCGACGTAGCGACACGCCTTGGTACCGGAAGTCCGTACCGTCGTTCTTCCCGATCACCTGAAGGCATTCCTTGAACGTGTCGCAGACCTCGGCGGGCTTGTCACCGACTGTCGTTGCCGTGGTGATGCCGTTGACGTAGCTGCGCACCACCCGGCCCTCGGTGGTCCGGGCCACCTGGACAGCGAGCGCGGTGATCATGACGGCGTCGTACGCCTCGCCAGCGTAGTTGACATCGACCAGCCCCCGGCTGACGCTCTCGAGCCTGGCGCGGAACTCGTGGGACAGCGGCGTCATCGGAGCCGTGCCCTTCATCCCCGCGAGCAGCCCTGGGTAGTCTTCCACGGCCACACCCAGAGCATTGGTCATGTTGCCGTCCGAACCGTAGAGCCGGACCCCCTGGGTCGCCGTGAGCGGATCGGCCTGGTCCTTCCCTCCGCATCCAGTAGTGCCCAGCAATGCGGCGACAGCTGCGACGACGGCGACGGCGCGAGACGGGGTCATCGAGCGTCCTTTCGATCGAGAGTCCGCACGCACCCTAGTACGTCCGGCACCTGCGGTGTGACTCCCGCTGCCTCGCGCGCGTCGGTGCCGGCGTACCCTACGCACCATGTCAGCCCCTGCCGAGCAGCTAGCTGAGGTGTACGCCGGGACCGGAGCGCTCGCCGACCGGCTCGGCATCCAGCTCACCGAGGCCTCACCGGAGCGTGTCGCCGGCACGATGCCGGTCGACGGGAACACCCAGCCGTACGGGCTGCTCCACGGTGGCGCATCGTGCGTGCTGGCCGAGACGCTCGGCTCGATCGGCGCGACCTTGCATGGTCTCAGCAGCGGTGGGCGGCTGGCGCTGGGTGTGGAGCTCAACGCGACGCACCACAAGTCGGTGCGGTCCGGGGTGGTCACCGGCGTGGCCACCCCGCTCCACCTGGGGCGCACAGTGGCCACCTATGAGATTGTCATCACCAACGAGGCCGGCGCCAGGGTATGCACCGCCCGGCTCACCTGCCTGCTGCGGACCCCTTGACCCTCGCTTCCGCGCCCGAGCTGGGCTCATCCGGAAGTTGGGCTCGTTCCGAGCAGGGCTCATCCTGAGCAGGGCTCATCCTGAGCAGGGCTTGACGCGGCGACCTAGGCTGCCCGATGTGACCAGCATTCCGCCGGATGTTTACGCCGACGCTCAGCTCGTGCTCGGCTCGGTGCTCGCCGGAGACACCGACCGGGTGGTGGGCACGTTCGACGCGGTGGTGGACCGGTCGGGGCTCGCCGGGGCGTATGACCTGGCGTGGTGCCTGGCCGCGACCATGGTCGGGGCGGACACGCCGCTGGGCGCCTGGACGCTCGACTTCCCCGGCATAGACGAGGCGGGGTACGACGCCCGCTGGGTGGCCCGTTTCGTCAGCGCGTACGCCAACGGCGACCGGTCGACCGGGGCGGCGCTGTTCGGAGCCGCCATCGAGGACGGCAAGCTCTCCGACTGCCTGCTCGCGCTGGCCGGCTCTGCCGTTGCGACGCTGCGCCGCCGGGCGGCCTGACCCCGCCGCTACGGTCCGGGCACTGCCGTCGCAACGCCGTCACGAACGGCGCCTGGGGCGGCCGCGGTGCGGGGTGGTGCTGGTCAGGATCTCCAGCACCCCGGCGATACGCAGCACCCGCTGCACGATGCCCCGCGCGTTGATCACCACGAGCTTGACGCCCTGCTCGGTGGCGACGTTGTACGCGGCGACCAGGGCACCGACCCCGGTCGAGTCCAGCATCGACACGTCGTACAGGTCGACGATCACGCGCTCCACCGGCTGGTCGGACTCGTCGAGGATGGCCTCCCGCAGCTTCTCCAGCACCTCGTCCGCGGCGTCGAGATCGACCTCACCGTGCATCTGGACGATGGTCGCTCCACCGGATCGGTCGATGTCAAAGGAAACGCTCACGCCCGCCCCCTGTCGACCAGCTCAGCGATGACCGGCCCGATTCTGCACTACGCGCAGTCAGCGGGTAGCGGCGCCCACCTCATCCGTACGGGTGAGATCTGGACGCTCCGATGACGTTTGTCCTGTGGATGGGGCGGGCACCTGATCTTTTGGGACTTTACAGGCGAGCCGGAAACGCCCCACGGGGGACAGCCATGGCGGACCAGAAGGACATCGGCTACCTGCTCGACATGATCGAGCTGGACTACGAGATGACGGCACTGCGGGTACGGGCGCGCCGATGCGTGAACGAGATCGAGAGCGTACGTCGCCGGTTGCTGCTGCTACAGCGGGTGATCGAGGAGCGGGCCCGCCGCCAGAACGGGTCGTACCACCAGGACGAAGCGCACCGGCAGGATGGGGCGCACCGGCCACCACCGGACGAGGCGCACTGACCGTACCGTGTGCTATGCCGAACGTGAGTAGACGGGTCTGGGCGTACCAGTGCCCTCTGCTCCGGCGAGGGACGGGGAGGAGCGGCGGCGCGTGCGCGAGGAGCTGACCGGGATGGTCGAGGCGATGCGCGCCGCTGCGGCGTACCGGCCAGACCCGCACCAGCCGCCGGTGGTGCTGGCCCTGCCGTTCGAGGGTTCATGGCTGGCCGTCAACACCCCCGCCCGACGCGTGCCCAGCCACGGTACGCACTTCCTCGGGCAGACGTTCGCGATCGACTTCGCTGCGGCGGACGCCCGGCGGCGCACTGCCGCCGTCCACGACTGGCGGACCCTGCTGGCGACCGAGCCGGCCAGCCGGTTCTTCGCCTTCGGTCGGCCGATCCTGTCGCCCGTCGACGGGCACATCGTGGCGGTGCACGACGGTGAGCCGGACCAGCGGGCCCGGCGGTCGCCGTTGCGCGTCCTGACCTACCTGCTGACGCAGGGGTCCAGGCTGCGCCGCGGCCTGGGCGCGGTCACCGGCAACCACGTCGTCCTGGCGCTGCACGACGGTGGTCCGTACGTGGTGCTCGCCCATCTTCGGGCCGGGTCGTTGCTGGTGCGCCCGGGCGACCGGGTCACGGCCGGCCAGCAGGTCGCGACCTGTGGAAACTCCGGCAACAGTACGCAGCCGCACCTGCATATACAGGTGATGGACTCGCCGGACCTGCTGGCGGCACGCGGCCTACCGATGGCCTTTCGCAGCTACCTTGCCTGGCCAAGGGGCGCCAAGGAGCCCCGCCGGGTCGATGCGGGCGTGCCCGGCCACCGCGAGCGGGTGGCGCCGGTGCCCAGCACAGCCCAGACATGAGCTACCGCCCCTGCGAGGCATTGCGCCCTATGCCGCCTCAATGAGATCTACGCCGACAGCGGCCGAGACGGGGGCCGGTTCACCTCTCTCTGCAAGAAGCTCCAGATGTCCCTTGATCGCCTCACGCATCTCCGCGACGCACTCCTCGGCGGTCTCTCCCACGGCCACGCAGCCCGGAAGGTCAGGAGACCAGGCGCCGAAGGTGCCACTCTCGGACTGTTCAATGATCACCGCGTAGGCGTTCAACGGTTACCCACCCCCAACCAGTCCTGCTTGTTTAAGGATGCTTCTCGCCGTCCCGGGCGGCAGGTCCAGGCTTAGCTTACCCGCGATCGTGACGATGCCGGGCTTCGTCGGATGAACGTAGTGCCGGTGGCTGCCCCTGACGCGTACGAGCTGCCAACCGTCGGCTTCGACCAGCTTGATCGCCATTCGTACTGTTAGCGGCATATCCGTTCCTTAACGGGTCCCTGGCTTCTGACACCTTCGGCTAACGCGTCGCTATCTGCCGCGGACCTTTCGGAGCGCGCGTTCAGTGAGGTCGACTGCAAGATCGACTGCCTCATTGTCGTTGAGCGGACAGTTCACTGCGTACGGTTGTGTCGGAGCGACGTTGCGTAGCCTGATCCGCTTGTCGTCGAGGTCGTCAACGTCGTCTGGCCGTAGGCGTAGCGTGAGGCCGCCGTTGCCGGGCTTGACGTAGACGACGGCACCGAACTTCTTCGGTCCGCTCAGGCTGGGCGGGCACCCATGTGAACCCGCTGCTCGCTTGGGACCGCATATGCTGATCTTGTGTCCTACTCCGCGCGCGGCGAAGGCTTCTCGTTGATCTGACCGCCTTGGAAGAGTCGTCGACCGCCGGGGGTTGGCCGGCCCTGCTCGCGTAAGACCCGACAACGGGCGAGGAGCAGAGGACGGGCGGGATGAGGTACCTCGAACGCGAGCGCGCCACCGTACGCAAGATCCTGCACGGCCTCGACGAAAAGCTCGAGACGACGCCGCTGATGGAGCTGGAGCGGCCGGGCGGTCCGGGCATCGCGGCGTTCCGGGCCTGCGGCGGGCCGGGCCTGCTGGTGCCCACCGCGCATGGCGGGAGCGGGGCGAACGCGGTCGAGGCGATCCGGGTGCAGCGCGCGATCGGTGCGCGGTCGCCCTCGTTGGCGGTGGCCACCGCCATGCACCACTTCTCGCTGGCCAGCATCGTGGCGCTCAGCGAGGTCAGCAACGGCTTCGAGTGGATGCTCATGGAGGCGGTGGCGACCGGCGGCAAGCTGCTGGCCTCCGGGTTCGCCGAAGGTAACCCGGACGTCGGCATCCTGCACCCGACGATGACGGCGACGGTGACGCCGGAGGGGGTACGGGTCAGCGGGGTCAAGCGCCCGTGCAGCCTGTCCCGCTCGATGGATCTCCTCACCGCCAGCGTCATGGTGCCCCGCCAGGACGGCGAGGGCGGGCAGCTGGCCGTCGTGATGATCCCGGCGGGCACCCCGGGGCTGACGGTCAGCCCGTTCTGGGGGACCTTCGCGCTGGCTGGGACGGAGAGCGACCAGGTCACGATCGACGACGTGCTCGTGCCCCACGACCTCGTGGTACGCACCGACGTGTCGGGCGGCCAGTCGCTCGGCGAGGTCCAGATCATCGGGTTCCTCTGGTTCGAGCTGCTGATCTCCGCCAGCTACCTCGGTGCGGTGAGCGCACTCGTCGAACGCGCGCTGCACAACGAGCGCATCCCAGCGGCGGACCGGGTGCGGCTGGTCACGGAGACCGAACCGGCGATGGCCGCCCTTGAGAACATCGCCCGCCAGCTTCCGCAGGCCGGCGGGGACGCCCGGCTGCTGGCCGACTCGCTGCTCGTCCGGTACGCCGTGCAGGACGCGGTCGGCCGGGCGGCACAGCGGGCGGTGGAGCTGCTCGGCGGCGTGAACTTCATCGGCACCGACGAGGTCGCCTACCTCGCCGCGTGCGTCAACGCGCTCGGCTTCCACCCGCCCACGCGGGGCAAGATGTCCGGCCCGCTCGCCCGGTACCTGGTCGGCGAGTCACTCACGATCGCCTGAGCGGAGACACGAGATGCGCGACACCTTCCCAGCCGATGAAGTGTCCACATTGTACCTCCGTCACGTCAGCACCGGCCGGGCGGCGCTGAGCAACCTGCTCGGCGGTGTGGTCGAGGTGTCCTCGGACGGGGCCTGGGTGGTGGCCGCCGACGGCCGGCGGTACCTGGACTTCGGCGGGTACGGCGTCTTCCTGCTCGGGCACCGGCACCCGCGGGTCGTCGCCGAGGTGCACCGCCAGCTGGACCGGCATCCGCTGGCCACGCGGGTGTTCCTCGACCCGGTCCAGGCTCGCGCCGCCGCGGCGGTGGCCGGGGTGACACCCGACGGGCTCGACTATGTCCACTTTGTCAACTCCGGCACGGAGGCGACCGAGACGGCGCTCAAGCTCGCCCGGGCACACGGCCGCAACGCGCTAGTCACCACCCGCAACGGCTTCCACGGCAAGACCCTCGGCGCGCTCAGCCTCACCTCGAACCCGCTCTACCAGGACCCGTTCGCGCCGCTGCTGCCGGAGACGACCGCAGTCAGCTACGGCGACCTGGCGGAGCTGGAGCGAGCGGTGGCGGCCCGCGCCGGGCGGGCGTGCGTCGTGGTCGAGCCGGTGCAGGGCGAGGGCGGCGTCGTCATCCCGCCGCCCGGCTACCTGCCCGGTGTCGCGGCGCTCTGCCGGGCGTACGGCGCACTGCTCGTGGTCGACGAGATCCAGACCGGTATGGGGCGGCTGGGCGCCTGGTGGGGTGTTGACCTCGACGCCGTCGTGCCGGACATCCTGCTGGTCGGCAAGGGCCTGTCGGGCGGGGTGGTGCCGGTCGCCGCGGCGGTGACCCGGGCCGACATCTACGAGCCGTTCAGCCGCGACCCGTTCCTGCACTCGTCGACCTTCGGCGGCTCGCCGCTGGCCTGCGCCGCCGCGCAGGCGACGGTCCGGACCATGCTCGACGAGGACATCGTGCCCCGGGCCGCCAAGCTCGGCGACCAGATCCTCGCCGGGGTACGCGACGCGTGCGCGCAGCGGGGGGCCGGCGTGGTGACCCAGGTACGCGGGCTGGGCCTGCTCATCGGCGTCGAGTGCGGGTCACAGGCCACGGTGGCCGAGCTCGTGCTCGAGCTGGTCGACAGCGGGATCCTCGTCAACCACTCGCTCAACGCGTCCGGGGTGCTGCGCCTCACACCGCCTGCGATCCTCGGCGACGCCGAGATCGATACCTTCCTCACCACCTTTGAAG
The DNA here is from genome assembly GCA_035649895.1 of Micromonosporaceae bacterium. Taxonomy (GTDB): domain Bacteria; phylum Actinomycetota; class Actinomycetes; order Mycobacteriales; family Micromonosporaceae; genus DASSUC01. The sequence continues at coordinate 39,383 of DASRIS010000172.1, forward strand.
AGGCGCTGACCGCGGTCGCGGCCCGCGCCTGACCTCACTCCCTGAGCACCAAGGAGGTACGCCGTGCCCAACGTCGTAGTCCGCATGCTTGCGCCGTACATCGCGCCGGCCGAGGCGTACCGCCGGATCAGCGACTTCTCCTCCTACGTCGAGCTGACCGACGCGGTACGCGAGGTCGTCGTGCACCCGCCGGAGCCCGATGGCCGGCTCGTGTCCGAGTGGACGGTGCGGTTCCGCAAAGGCCTGCTGCGGTGGACCGAGCGGGACCGGTTCGATCCGGAACACCGGGCCATCGACTTCGAGCAGCTCACCGGTGACTTCGTGAGCTTCACCGGGTCGTGGCGGGTCGAGCCGGCCGACGGCGGCAGCGAGGTGACCTTCGAGGCGCAGTTCGACCTCGGCATCCCCACGCTGGCCGAGCTGCTCGACCCGGTGGCGTCGTCGACGCTGCGCGCCAACGTCACGTTGATCCTGCGCGGGCTGCTCGGTGAGGTCGTACCGGTGGAGCCCCGCGAACCGGCCGGCGTGCTGCCGTGAGCCGGTCCACTGTAGAGACATCCGCCCGGCCCGGCCCGGCCGAGCTGGCCGACGAGCCGGGTCCTGGTGCGGCGGCGTGCCTGCGCCTCTACCGCATGCTCGCGGCCGGCGTGACGATCGTGACCTCCCGCGCCGGCCGGGACCCGGTTGGTCTGACGGCCTCGTCGGTGACATCGGTGTCGCTACGGCCGCCCATGCTGCTGGTCTGCGTGGCCGCCGGCTCCGCCACGCTGGCCGCGATCCGCACGCAGCGCGCGTTCGCCGTGCACCTGTTGCGCGAGGAGCAGGCGGCGACGGCCGACGTGTTCAGCCGGCCGGGCCACGACCCGCAGCGCTTCCTCGACCGGACGTACCGGGATGTGCTCGGGGTGCCGGTGCTGACCGACGTGCTCGCGTGGTCGGTCTGCTTCCTGGCCGGCGAGAGCCGCTACGGCGACCACTGCGTGGCGGTCGGCCAGGTGATGGTCGCCCACCGCGGGTCCGGCCGGCCGTTGATCTGGCACGACCGCCGGTACGCCACGCTGACGCTCCCGCCCGTCGGTCAAGGGTCCGGCCCGGCTCCGGCGTAACACACGAAAGAGGCTCTTTGAACGAGAGGGTGTCAGGATGAGCCAGGCCATCATCGCCACACCGGGCTCGGACGTGCCCAAGCCGAGCACCGACATCGAGTACGGACGGGTGGGCGACCGGTTCGGGGAGCTGGCACGGCGGGTGCGCGAAGCCGGCCTGCTCGACACCCGGCCCGGTTACTACGTATTCAAGATTGTGCTGAACCTTGTTGTCCTGCTGGCGATCTGGGCACTCGTCTTCCGGGTGGGTGACTCGTGGTGGCAGCTCGCCGTCGCGTCGCTGCTCGGCCTCTGGTACGGACAGACCGGCTTCGTCGGCCACGACATCGGCCACGGCCAGGTGACCCGCAGCCGCCGCTGGATGAACATCCTCGGCGTGGCGCACGGCAACGTCCTGATGGGGTTCAGCTTCGGCTGGTGGGTCGGGCACCACAACAAGCACCACAGCCACCCCAACCACCTGGTACGGGACTCCGACATCACCCGGCGCCGGGTCATCTTCATCCCGGAGCAGGGGCCGACCCGCAAGGGTGCGGTCAAGCAGTTCATCGTCCGGCATCAGCACATGCTGTTCTATCCGCTGCTGACCACCGAGTCGCTCGGGCTGCGCGTCGCCAGCCTCAAGTCGGTCCGGGAGCGCAGCCTGCGACGCCCTCTGATGGAGGGCCTGCTCATCGCGGCGCACATCGTGGCGTATCTCGCGGTCGTCCTGGCGGTCATGTCGCCGGGCAAGGCGGTCGTATTCATCCTGGTGCACCAGCTGGTCTTCGGGCTCTACATCGGACTGTCGTTCGCGCCGAACCACAAGGGCATGCCGATCCAGCGACCCGACGAGGACTGGGACTGGCTGACCCGCCAGGTGCGCACCGCCCGCAACATCCGCTCCTCGCGCCTGCACGACTTCCTCTTCGGCGGGCTGAACTACCAGATCGAGCACCACCTGTTCCCGACCATGCCCCGGGTCAACCTGCGGCGGGCGCGACCGATCGTCATGGCGTACTGCCGCGAGCACGACATCGCATACCACGAGGTCTCCATGTGGCAGTCGTACGTCGAGATCTTCAACCACCTGCGCAGGACGACCCGCGCATACCAGGCGACCCTGACCGGACGGGCCGTCTCATGAGGACCCAGCCGACGCGCTCGCACCAGGTCGACGCGGTCCGGCCGCTGAGCCGAGCCGTGGTCGTGGCCAACCCTGCGGCCGACACGACAACCACCGACCTGGTCGACTCCGTCGTTGCGCAGTGCCGGCGGCAGATCCCCGACTGCGCGGTGTTCTGGACCGCCGGCCCCGGTGATGCCTCTACAGTGGCCGCCCGGCATGACTGCGACCTGGTCATTGGGATCGGCGGGGACGGGACGGTCCGGGAGATCGCCGAGGGGCTGGTGGCGCGGCCGGATCCTGTGCCGCTGCTGCTGACCCTCCCCGGAGGGAGCGGGAACTCGTTCTGCCGCGGGCTGTGGGGCGAGCGGGGCGTGGCGCAGGTCGTCGCGGAGGCGCTGGATCCGGCCCTATCCCGGGTACGCCGCCTCGACGTGCTGCACGTGGTGGAGGACGGTCAGCACGCCCTGCTCGGAGTGTCGGCCGGCTTCCTCGCGGACGTGCTGGTGGCCGGGGCGGCGTCCGGTGTCTCCGGTGTCGCCCGCTACCACGCGGGGGCTGCCGCGATGCTGGCGCGCCCACCCTCTTTCCCCGCCCGGGTCCGGGTCGACGACGCGGTGGTCTTCACGGGCGACGCCTTGCTGGTCAACGTCGGCGGTGGCCGCTACCGCGCCGCCGGCATGCTCTACCTGATGCCAGGCTCGGTCCTCGACGACGGCCTGCTGGACGTCTGCGTCGTGGCGTCCATGCCGCCCGGCAAGCTGATGGGGTTCGTCCCCGCGGCACAGGCGGGCACCCACCTGACCGATCCGCACGTGACCTACGCGACCGGGCGGCGCGTGGTCGTCGAACGCCTGGACGGCCAGCCGCTGGTCGTCGAGTCCGACGGGGACGTCACCGCCGACCCGCCGGGCACTCTGACCGTTGAGGTGCTGGCCGGGGCGGTCGCCGTGCTGGCCCCGCGAGAGGCGGTCGCCGGCTGAAGCATATTGCTGGCTCCTGCAGCCATTCAGCGCTCGCCCAAGCCAAGCCGGGCCGGTTGCAACAGGGGCGTGTGGCGTTTGGATCCGGCGGCGGCTTGCGTGAGAACATCCGTGTTCGTGCCAACGTTCCCCGCGATGACCGGCCGTGACCTTCTAGCGGTCCTTCGTCGTAAGCCGCTGGAGTATCGGGTTGTGCGGCAGCGGGGATCGCACCGCCGGCTGAGTGCGCCAGGACGGCCCGACCTGACCTTCGCGTTCCATGATGCCGCTTCAATAGCTCCGGGCCTGGTGCGGAAGATCCTTATGTCGGACATCGGCCTTGACGAAGAGGAAGCGCACCGGATACTCAAGGGGTGATGATGAGGCGAGTTGCAGTGATCTATCATTGGGAGCCCGAGGGCTGCTGGGCTGAGTGCCCCGACGCACCGGGCTTCTCCGCTGCGGCAGCCACCTTCAACGAGCTGCGGGACCAGGTGCGGGATGGTCTTGCCTTCTACTTCGAGCAGCCCGTTGACGTAGTCAACCTCGTTCCGGACATCGAACCCGTGTGGACCGCCACCGCGGCATCCGAGATCGTCTCTGCCGGCTCCACCTCCTGGCGTAGGTTGGTGACCCAGGGAACGAAGGCTGCGGGAACCCTGACAACCGGACCCCTGACCCGGCCTGCCGGGCACTTCACAGTACGCTCGACCGCAGCGCACGCCGGTTGAGCTCGTACTGGAGTCCCTTGTGACCACTGCCCAGGTCCGGGTCACGATGATGCTCTGCGACCACGCTCAGGTCGCGGACGGCAAACTGTTCATCTCAGGTGGCGGCTGGAGCATTACCGGAACGCCGACGCCGCCCTCCGCAGTCGCGATTCTGCTACAGGTGCCCTGGTCTCATGCCAACTCTAAAATAAGCTTCAGGATTCGGTTGGTTGGTATCGATGGAGAGACCGTGACCCAGCCGAACCTGACCGGGCAGCTGGCGCCGGTTGAGCTGTCCGGTGAGCTCGAGGTCGAGCGCCCGCCGGACCTTCCCGAGGGGACGCAGCTAGAGGCACCCATCGCGATAAATATTCCGCCGCTCTTGCTGCAGCCCGGTCGGTACGCATGGAAACTATGGGTCGATCAGAAGAATACGGAGGACTGGGAGGTCGCGTTCCTAGCCAGAGTTGGCGGCTCCCCAGTCTCGTAGGTTGTCGCGCAGCGACTCAGCGTCAGCTTAGCCACCGCACTGCTCGCGCAGAACTACGACCGGCGCCTTCCGCCGTAGCGACTGAGCTTTGTTGCGGCGGCGGCGACGCAGCCGCCGCCGCAACAAACGTCCGCGGTCAGGACCGGTAGATCTCGTAGATCACGCCCCCGGTGATGGAGACGACGAACAGGTTGCCGTTGGGGCCGGTCTCGATGTCGGTGACGACGCCGAAGTCCCGGCCGATGAGCAGGCTCTCGCTCTCGGTGATGTCGTGCTTGGCCAGGTTGTCCGCGACCCGGTCCGCCAGCCGGGGATCGTCGACGGCGATCTTCGTGCCGTTGCCGGTCAGGTTGAAGTGGAACAGGTAGCCGCCGTTGAGGTTGGCCGTCGCAGCACCGACGAACAGGTCGCCCTCGAACTGGGCCCCGAGCGCCCGGCCGGCGACGAACCCCATGCCGCCCGGAGCCACCTCCCACTTCCAGCTGAACTGGGGGTCGCTGTAGTGCGCCCCGGGAAGGGTATGCAGGCGCGCGAGCGCGTCCTGCGGGGTGTCCGCGATGTTGGTCGGCGGCCACCGTAGCTGCTGCAGGTTCCGGCCGCCGAACGTCGTCTCGATCTCCTTGAACTGGGCGACCCGGGATACCGGGCCGGCGATCTGGACCCATCCTCCGTTCATGCCGGGGGTGACCCGGTTGAGCTCGCTGAAGCTGTCGTCGCCGTTCTCCTGCAGCCACACGGCGCCGGAGCTGGGGTGGACCGCCATGCCGAAGCTGTTGCGGTGGCCGTAGGAGAAGATCCGCTGCAGGTTGGCGCCGACCTCGCCACCGACAACCGCTCCCGCGCCGAAGAACGGGTTGTCGGTCGGTGCGGTCCCGTCATCGTTGACCCGCAGGACGACGCCGCTGAGGTGGGCGTTGTCCGGCTCCGGGCCGCCAAACTGGTCGTCGGGCACGACCGGACCCGGGCAGACGGCGGTCGGCCCGCAGGTCAGGTTCTGCAGGTGACCGCGGCGCCCGAGGTCGCCGACGAAGACGTACAGCTTGCCGTCGCGCCCGAACGCGAGCACGCCGCCGTCGTGGTTGCCCCGGGCCGGCTGGCCGGCGTCCATCTGGAGCGCGCGGATCCGGATGAGGTTGCGGTCGAACATCAGCGCCGACCCGTCCCACACATAGCGGTCGACCCGGTTGCCCAGCAGCGGGGTCTCGGCGAGGACGCTGGTGTCCGCGCCTGTCGTGCTCTCCGTCCAGTAGAGATAGACGCCTGGGTTCGCGGGGAAGCTCGGGTGCAGCGCGATGCCGAGCAGGCCCCGCTCGGAGCCGAAGTTCACGGCGAGGTCCAGCACGGTGCCGTGGACCGCGCCGCCCATCACCCGTTGGACCCGGCCGGTGACCTTCTCCAGGACCAGCAGGTCGTCCCGGCCGAGGAACGCCATCGTGGTCGGGGTGACGAGCCCGGTCGCGGCCGTGCGGACCGCCAGGTTCGGATGCAGCATCGTCGGCCCACCCTGTGCGCTCGCCGGCGCGCCGGCCAGCACCGCAGCGACCAGGACCCCGGCCGCAGCCGCGCGGAGCAGTCGTTGGATCATGACGAGTCCTCCTTCTGCCGGACTGTGCCTCACCCAGGTAAGTACGGTTTTATCCCGACTCCGGTTCAAGCTGATCCTGGCGACGGCCACCGGCTCGGTGCCGGTGTCGCCGGATGCTCCAGCGGGTATAGCGGGACGGTGACTACCGTTCCGGGCCTTGCGGAGTCGTACTGGGTGGACTCCACCGAAGCCACCAGCTACCCGTCGCTGAGCGGGGAGGCCGAGGTCGATGTTGCCGTGGTGGGCGGCGGCATCGCCGGCCTGTCGGTGGCCTGGGAGGTGGTGCGCACCGGTCGATCGGTGGCGGTGCTGGAGGCCGGCCGGATCGTGGCGGGCACGACCGGCTACACCACGGCGAAGCTGACGGTCCAGCACGGCCTGATCTACGAGCACCTCCGCACGACGTTCGGCGCCACGGCCGCCCAGCTGTATGCCCAGTCGCAGACCGACGCCGTCGAGCACGTCGCGAACACGGTCGCCGAGCTCGGCATCGACTGCGACCTGGAGCGCCGGCCGGCGTACACCTATGTCACATCGAGCGAGCGCGTCGGCGAGATCGAGGCGGAGGTGGCCGCTGCCCAGCAGGCCGGCCTGCCCGCCTCGGCGGTGACCGGGACCGGCCTGCCGTTCCCGGTAGCGGCGGCGATCCGCGTCGACGGGCAGGCGCAGTTCCACCCCCGGCGCTACCTGCTTGCGCTCGCTGGCGAGCTGGTCCGCCGCGGTGGGCGGATCTACGAACGGACCCGGATCGTCGACCTCGACGTGGGCGAGCCGTGCCGGCTACGCGCGGAGTCCGGCGCCACCGTCACGGCTCGCGACGTGGTGGTCGCGACGCACTATCCGGTGTTCGATCGCGCGCTGCTGTTCGCCCGCCTCGCGCCCCGGCGGGAGCTCGTCGTCGCCGGGGTCATCCCGGCCGGCGCAGACCCCGATGGGATGTACCTGACCAGCGAGCAGGAGACCCGGTCGGTGCGCACCGCGCCGTACGGGAACGGCCAGCGACTGCTGATCGTCACCGGCGAGGCGTTCCAGCCTGGCACGCCGGGCGTCGCCAAGCGGCTGCGGGCGCTCGCCGACTGGACGGGTGAGCACTTCGGCGTGCCGACGCTCGCGTACCACTGGGCGGCGCAGGACACGATGACCACCGACCGGGTCCCGTACGTCGGCCCGTTCCACCTCGGCGCGCGGCACGTGTACGTCGCCACCGGCTTCAACGCCTGGGGGATGAGCACCGGCGTGATGGCCGGCCGCCTGCTGGCCGCGCTGATCGACGGTGGCAGGCCGGAGTGGGCAGACCTCTACGACCCGCGCCGCATCCACCCGGTCGCCGAGGCCGGCCGCTTCCTGCGGGCCAACCTGGCCGTCGCGCGCCGGTTCATCGGCGACCGGCTGCGACGGTCCGGGCCGCGCTCGGTCACGGAGGTGCCGGCCGGCTCCGGTGCCGTCGTGCGCAACCGCGGGCAGCGGTACGCCGTCTACCGCGACGACCACGGTCGGCTGCACGCCGTGTCCGCGACCTGCACCCACCTCGGCTGCATCGTGGCCTTCAACGACGCCGAGCGCACCTGGGACTGCCCCTGCCACGGCTCGCGGTTCAGCCCGGACGGCGCGGTCCTGCACGGCCCGGCCACGAAACCGCTGGAGCCGCGCGAGCCGCCGGCCTGACCCAGCTGCCCTCGCCGAGGCTGGTCAGGGCTGTGCCCGGTGCCAGGCCAGGTACAGGCCCTTGCCGACGGCCACGGTGCTACCGACGAAGCCGCCGTCCGCGGCCACCAGGTCGAGGAGCCCGGCCACCTCGTCCGGGTGGGACAGCACGTTGTCGACCGCGAGCACGCCACCCGGCCGCAGCACCCGCGCCGGATGTGGCCACCAGCCCGGGTACTCGACCCGCTCGGCATCCAGGAACAGCAGGTCGACGCTGCCGTCCGGGAGACCGGACAGGTACTCCCCACCGTCGGCCAGCTTGGTCTCCACAATGGACGCCACGCCGGCCTGCGCCAGGTTGGCGTGCACCCCCGACCACTCCTCGATGTCCACGGTCACCAGGCGGCCGCCGGTATCCCGCAGCGCGTCGGCGAGCCAGATCGCCGAGTACCCGTTCGAGGTGCCGATCTCCACCACCCGGCGGGCGCCGGCGATGCGCAGCACCAGGGTCAGCAGCGCGGCTGACTCCGGCTCCAGGTTGCGCCGGCGGCGCAGCCGGTCGGGCTGTGCCGCGTCATACGCCTCCCCGTCCGCGTACAGGTCGGCGAGCAGCTTCCGCAGGTCCTCGTCCACCGGTGTCTCCGTCCGTCGATTGTGGTTGCGTGGTCACCCGGAGGTGGCGCCGGGCGAACTCCAGCGCCGCGTCCCGCTCCGCCGGAGTCGGGGCGCTGACCAGCACGTGGCCGATGCGGTCCGCCGAGGACCGCACCGGCGCGACGACATCGCCCAGGCTACGACGCAGCCGGGCGCGGGCCACGTGCGGCTGCCGGCGCACCTCGTCCAGGCCGGACACCTCGACGATGCGCCCGGGATCGGCGGTCACCATCCAGGAGGCGGCGTACGCCACTGGCGCCGGTGGACCGAGCGGATCCTCCAGCGGCAGGCCCAGCGCGATCCGCAGCACCGCGTCGTACAGGTCCACCCCGGTGGTCAGCGACACCACGTCCATCAGGTAGTCGCCCGGGGTCCGGACGGCGATCTCGATGAGCACCGGGCCGGTCCCGGTCAGCACGAGCTCCAGGTGCACGATGCCGCTGCCGACGCCCATCGCCGCGAGTACGGACCGGACCATCGCGTCCACCGCGGCCTGCGGCTCCGGCGCGAACCGGTACCCGGCCCGGTGGCCCACCTCCACGAAGCCGGGTGGGCCGAGCGTCTCCTTCTCGGTCACGTTGCCGAACAGCACGGTGCCGTCCCGGACCAGCCCCTCCCAGCTGTACTCCGGCCCGGTCACCTGCTCCTCGACGAGCAGTCGCTGCCCGGCCCTGGCGACGGCCAGCCGGTCGTACCCGGCGGGGTCGGCGACCTGCACCACCCCTGCGCTGCCGGCCAGCGACAGCGGCTTGACCACCACCGGCAACCGGGCAAGTGCCCAGCCGCGGGCCGCCGCGAGGTCGTCCACCAGCAGGTGCTCCGGCTGTGGCACGCCGGCCGCCCGGAACCGACCGCGCTGCAGGCCCTTGTTGCGGGAGATGACCGCCGCTCGCAGGCCCGGACCGGGCAGCCCGAGCTCATCCTGGACCAGCGCGGCCGCGAGCACCTGCGGCTCGTTGAAGCCGAGGACGCCGTCTGGCCGGCGGCGTACCGCTGCGGCGCAGGCCGCTGCGGCCCAGTCCTCGTCGGTCTCGCCCGGCGTGATGATCGCCTCGTCGACCTCCCCGGCCAGCCGGGTCAGCTGCCGCTCCGTCTCCACCAGCCGGACCCGGGCGCCCAGCCGCCGCGCCGCGGACACGTAGGGGGTGCCCTGCACGCCGGCCCCGATCAGCAAAAGCTCCATCGCCTCACGCCGGCCCGGGTGCGGCGGCCACCGGTGCCCGCCGTATCAGCGCCTCGGCGGCCGGAGCGATGGCCAGCCCGACGACCACGAACGTCACCGCAAGGAGCGGCCAGCCGAGACTTGGGTACGGGATCACCAGCGCGGTCACCACGACCGGCCCGATCGCCTCCTGCAGTGACCGGCCCAGGCTGAACGCGGACAGGTACTCGCCCCGGTACGCCTCCGGGGCCAGGTCGATGGAGAGTCCCCAGGCGGATGCGGACTGCCACAGCTCGCCCAGCGTGAGCAGGACCGCGGCGAGCAGCATCAGCCCGGCGGCCAGCACGGCCGGCCGGCCGGGGGCGAACGGCAGCAGCACCACACAGCAGGCCAGCGCGACACCGGCCCATACCCCGCGGCGTACCGCCACCCGCGGGTCCTCACAGCCTTTCGCCGCCCAGACCTGCAACAGCACGGATAGGCAGGTGTTGGCCACCACCATGACCCCGACCACCCACACCGGCGCGCTGGTGTGCTCGGCTGTCCACAGTGGAAGACCGACCGCCAGCAGCGTCATGTGCAGGGTGAGCACCCCGTTGAGCCCTGACAGCACCAGGTAGGGCCGGTCGGCGAAGACCCGCGCCCCGCCGAAGAGCGCCTTGGCCCTGACCTCCGGCCGGCCGGGCACCGGCACCTTGGCCAGGACGGCTACCGCGACAAAGAACGACGCCGCGTCGGCCAGGATCATCCCGCGGTACAGCGTCGGGGTGTCCACGGCGATCAGCGCGGTGCTCAGTGCCGCGCCGAGACCGAACCCCGCATTGCGCACCGACCGCATCAACGCGAGCACCTGCACCCGCGAGCGGCCTTCGACCGCGGCACCGACCACCGCCTGGGTGACCGGGCCGACCCCCCGGTCTGCCAGCCCGAGCAGGATGGACACCACGAGGAACTGCCAGAACGACCCGACGAACGCCAGGGCCATGAAACACAGGCCCCGCCACGCCTGCAGGGCCATCAGCACGTTCTTGGCGCCGCGCCGGTCGGCCAGCATCCCGGCTGGCACGCTGGCCAGGAAACCAACCACCGCCCCGGCCGCGACACCGGCGCCGACCTCGGCTCCGGTGAGCCCTACGGCACGCGTCAGGAACAGCACGGAGCTGGCCAGGTAGAGCCCGGTGCCGACCGAGTCGACCAGGGCGACCAGGACGAGCACCCGGCCGGCGTAGCTGTCTGGGAACAGCCCGCCGATGCCCCGGCGTTGCTCAGCCACCAATATCCTCCGAAGTCACCCGGGTATTGTCGATGCCGCGACGCCCGCGAGCCAGCCGACCGAGGGAGCAGTGCTGCGTACTGGTGATGTCCGCGCCGCAGCGGCCGAGCTGGCCGGTGAGGTCGACGTCGCCCGGCTGCGGGAGCGGGTGGCCGCGTTGCCAGCACCGCGCAGCAGCCTGCACTCGCCGGACCGGATGCGCGCCGCCGCGGACCTGGTCGAGAGCTGGTTCGCCGCGGCCGGGCTGGCCGCCGAGCGCCAGCCGGTCAGCGTCACCGGGGTGACCGGCTACCGTGACCACGAGCCGTTTGACAAGGTGCGTTACGACCGGCTGGACGGCGTCAACGTGCTGGCCACCCAGCCGGGGCTCGCCAGCGAGGCGATCGTGCTGCTGGCGCACTACGACACGGTTCGGGACTCGCCCGGCGCCGACGACAACACCGCCTCGGTCGTTGCGCTTGCCGAGGTGGCTCACCTGCTGGCCGCAAGAAGTCCATACCGGACGGTCGTGTACGCGGTCACCGACCTGGAGGAGCTGGGCTTCTTCGGCGCATATGCACTGGCTGACCTGCTCGCTACCCGGCACCGGGTGCGGCTGGCGGTCAACTTCGAGTGCCTGGCCTACACCGACCCGGCGCCCGGCAGCCAACGGATGTCGAAGGGCCTGGGCCTGCTGTACCCGCGCCAGGTGGCCTGGATCCGCCGGCGTGGGCAGCGCGGTGACTTCACCGCCCTGCTGCACAACCGGGCAGCGACCGGGCCGGTACGGCTGCTGCGCCGGGCGCTGGCCGGCAGCGGGGTCGCATCGGTGGCCCTGGCCGACCCGAACGGGCTGCCGCTGGTCGGTGGCTGGATCCGCCGCAACGTGCGGGGCGCGCGAAACTTCCGGCGCAGCGACCACGTGGCGTTCTGGGACCGGGACATACCGGCGGTGCAGCTGACCGACACCGCCGACCTGCGCTATCCGCACTACCACCGGCCCACCGATACGGTGGACCGGCTCGACCTCGTCCGGGTCCGGGACATCGTCGCCGCGACCGCGGCGGTCATCGGTCATCTCGCCGGCTAGGGCGCGGCTAGAGCCGGTAGAACCGGCGGGCGTTACCGGCCAGGATCTTCTCCCGGTCCAGGTCGGACAGGTCAGTCCGGGTACGCAGCTGCTTCGTGCTGTTCGGCCAGGCGCTGTCCCAGTGTGGATAGTCGCTGGCGAACATGATGAAGTCGGCACCCAGATGCTCGACCACCGCCGGCAGCAGGGACTCCTCGGGTTCGCAGGAGACGAACAGGTTGCCCCGGCGCAGGTACTCCACCGGTGGGCGCTGCCAGCCGTCCGGGACCCACGAACCGCGCAGCTCGTAGTGCTCGGTGAGGCGTTCCACGAAGTACGGCACCCAGCCGACACCGGCCTCCATCAACGCCACCCGCAGCTGCGGGTGCCGCTCGAACACGCCGCCGCTGACCAGTGAGGTCATCGCCAACATCTGCTCGAACGGGAAGCTGACACTGTGCACCTGAACGTAGTTGGTGAACCGGTCGTAGCCCACCTTGGCCAGGTGGATGCCGGGTCCACCGTGGACGACCAGCGGCAGGTCGGCCTTTACCGCGGCCCGGTAGACCGGGTCGAACCGGGAGCTGTCCAGGTTGCCGGTGCGCGGGGCGGGCGGCACCAGCCCGGCGACCAGGCCCAGCTCGCGTGCCTGCACGACGACCGCCACCGCGTCGTCCGGAAAGTCCACCGGCAGCACGCCCACGCCGTGCAGCCGCCCGCCGCTGCGCGCGCAGAACGCGGCCAGCCACTCGTTGTACAGCCGGGCCAGCCCGACCGAGGCTGACCGGTCCTCGATGCTCAGTGCGAAATGGCCCAGCCCAGGGAAGAGCACCATGTCCTCGATGCCGTCGCGGCTGGCGTCGGCGAGCACCCCGTCCAGGTGCAGCGGGTCGATGCCGTCCACCTTGAGCAACCCGTGGCCGGGTGGGCAGCCCGCGCCAGGACCTTCGACCTGCGGGTACGGTCGCCCTTCGATCATGATGCCCGGCACCCCGTCGGTGCGCCGGCGAAACAGGTCCGGCCAGGTGGTGAGCGCCGTATTGATCAGCTCAACGCCCTCGTCGCTGCGCGCGGCCACGTGCGCGTCGGCGTCCACAACCTTCACGCCAGCTCCTTCGGTCGCTCGGACATTCCCCACATCGACCAGCCGCGTTCGGCGAACGCACTGGACGCCCACGGATAACCGGCCCGCCAGGCGCGGCCCTGCACGGCGTTGTGCGCCGGGTCGCCGGAGCTGCCCTCCCGCACCGGCACCTCGACGACCCACAGTGGAGCAAGCCGGGCCCCGCGGCGGAGCTTGGCCTCAACGGCCTCCCGCCCGAAGTGGGCCCGGCTCAGCCCGTGGTCGTAGGCGTAGCGGAGGACGCCGTAGTAGACGAGGTTGAAGTACTCGAACGCGCCGGAGAGCCGGGCGTAGTCGAACCCGCACAGCTTGACGTAGCAGGCGCCGCGCCAGGGAAACATGAGCACCCCGCCGACCAGCTCACCGCCGTTGAGGCAGCCGAGGATCACCGCGTCGGCCTCGACCCGGACCGTCTGCCGCCGCACGATCCGGTGCCACTGCTGCGGGTCGCCGCCGTGGCCGTACCGGCGCTGCACCGCACCGAACATGTCGGCCAGCTGCGACCAGTACGGCTGTACCGGCAGCGGCTTGACGGCCAGGCCGGCCGTGGCGAACCGGGCCATCTCCCGCCGGACCTCCCGTCGCCGCTTGTCCGGCAGGGCGGCCAGGTAGTCGTCGAAGCCCGTGCCTGGCAGGTCGACCACGGCGTCCGCGGTGGCGAACACCGGCGGACGGGACGGCGCGCACTGGTGCAGCCGCTCGGCCGCCTCAGTGCCCAGGTACAGGAAGAGGGCGCCGTCCAGGTCGTGCTTGGCGCACCGGTCCAGGGCCGCGGCCACCAGCGCGCGGGTCACCGCCGACCGCTGGTCCGCCGGCAGGTCGGCGGCGACCAGGACGTCGTTGGTGTACGCCCGGCGGGCCCCGGCGATGAGGTAGCGCCCGGTCCACCGGCCGTCGGCGCACCGGTCCGGCGCGTAGAACTCGTTCGTCTCCCGATGCACCAGGTAGGTGGGGAGTGCGCCGACCAGCCGCCCGTCGAGCCGCGCGGTCAGGTAGACCGGGTCCACCGGTTGCCCGGCGTCCTGCGCGGCGAGCCACTGGTGGCTGAGGTAGAAGCTGCCGTCGCCGACCAGCTCGTTCCAGGCGGCCGGCGCAACCGCGTCCAGGGTGTCGAGCCGATCGATGTCGATCATGCCGAGGACACCAGCTGCGGCGCCCGTACCTCGATCGGCAGGCTGTCCTGCACCGACTCGGCGAGGGCCGCGGATGCGGCCGGGTCCACCGCGCTGGTGATGACGTAGCCGGGCCGGTCATGGCTGCTGCGCGGCCCGGCGATGACGTCGCCGGGCGCCACGTGTAGCACGACCCGGTGCACGCCACTGCGCTGCCGGGCCGCGGTGAGGTCACCGACCGCGGTGACCACGCCCGGTGGCGGGGTGAGGTACCGGATGGTGGCCGCCCGGTGGCGGGTCGGCGCCGACCGGGGCGCCATCCCGGGCAGGTGGCTGGCGACCCACTCGCGTAACGGGTCGATCCCGGTGGCTAGCCGGACCAGCTCGGTGATCTGGTCACCGGCCGGCCGGGCGTTCACCTCCAGCAGCAGCGGGCCGTCTGGGCCGAGGATCAGCTCGGTATGCGCCGCACCGTGGCGCAGCCCGATCGCGTCCAGCGCGGCCAAGGCCAGCCCGGTGCACCGGTCCGCCACCGGTTCCGGCAGCGGAGCCGGGAAGGTGTGCCCGATCTCGACGAAGTACGGCAGCGGGCCGACCCGTTTCGCGGTGATCCCGAGCACCGCGGTCTGCCCGGCCCAGCTCAACGTCTCCACGCTGACCTCGGCCCCCCGCACGTACTCGGCCAGCAGCGCGGCCCGGGCACAGCGCTGTCCCCGCGCGTTGTGGGTGCGCCGCAGGATCCGGGCGACGCTCTCGCCCACCTCGGCGGCGGTCGTGCAGAGCCGAGCGTCCACACTGGCCGTTCCGTCGACCGGCTTCACGACCAGCGGTAGGCCGAGCCGGTGCACGGCCGGCGGCACCTCGCCCGCGGCGCGGACGGCCACCTGGCGCGGCACCGGCACCCCGGCGGCCACGCACCGGCGCACCGTCTCCACCTTGTCCCGGGCGGCGTGCCCGGCCGAGCGGGACAGGCCGGGCACGCCGAGCCGGTGCGCCACCTCCGCGGCCACCTCGACGTGGTACTCACCGGCCGACAGCACCGCGTCCACCCGGCTGCCGGCGAGCGCGGCGACCACTGCGCCAGCGCTGTTGGTGTCGCACGGCAGCACGGTGGCGAACGCGTGCAGCTCGGCCGGGGCGAGCGCGTCCCGGCCGGCGTAGTAACCCAGGTCGCGGGTCAGCAGCGTGACGTCACAGCCCAGGCTGCGCGCCTGCCGGATCGCCGCCATCCCGGACCCGGACAGACTCGTCTCGATGAATACCACCCGCGACACGTGAGCGCCCCCGTTGCTCGAGTCGACGGCTCGCCATGTTACAGCGATACCGGAACCAGCGCGCCCTATGGTGTTATGTTCGCCAACGCCTGGATCCGGTGGGGAAGGGGGATGCGATGTCCGGTGGGGAGGGGAACGCGATGACTGACTGGGGCGCGAGCGAGCTGACCGCACCGGCCCAGGAGCCGGCGAACGCGGCAGAGCTGGACGGCATCACCGCCGATGTGCTGGCCAGGCTGGCTGCGGCCGGCTTCTTCGGAGACGGCGCGGCGGCGCCGGCGTTTCCGGCCGACCGGTTCGCCGCGCTCGACGAGCGGGTCCGGGCCACCTTCGCGGTGCCACACACCACAATGACCCCGCTGGCCCGCCGGTTGCTGTTCGGCCTCGCAGCCGCCCACCAGCCCGCGGTCAGTGTGGTGCTGGGCACCTTCGTCGGGTACGCCGCGGTGTGGCTCTTCGGTCCCGCGCTGCCGCCCGAGCCCCTGGTCACCGCCCGGCTGCTGGCCGGCTGCGACATCTTCGACGCCGCCATCGACCAGGCCCGGGCCAACTTCGCCGCGCTCCAGCCAGAGCACGGGGTACGGCTGGAGGTCGCCGACGCGTACGAGTTCGTCGACCGGTTCGCCGAGCCGATCGACCTGCTGTACCTGGACGTCGACTCGGCTGAGCACGGCAAGCGGGACTACCTGGGCCTGCTGCGCCGGGCACAGGACCGGCTCGCCCCGGGCGCGCTGGTGCTGGCGCACGACGTGACGCACCCGTACTACCTCGATGACGTGGCGCCCTACCAGGAAGCGGTCCGGGACAAGGCGCGGTTCCGCAGGACCGCAACGCTGCACATCGACCCGTGCGGCCTAGAGGTCACCCTGGTGTAGCTGGCGCATCCGGAACATCACCGTCTCCGGGCGGAAGCCCAGGTAGCCGTACATCGCCTTGATCGGTCCACCGTCCGGAGTGGAGCGGTCGACCAGCAGGTGGCAGTGGACCGCCCCGACCTGGAGGGCACGCCGCCGGGCCGCGCCGTACAGGCCGGTCATCAGGGACAGGCTCATCCTCCGGTACTCCGGACGCACGGCCAGCCCGCGCAGCAACCCGTATGCCGTACCGTCCGCCAGCGTGTCCACGACCAGCCGCAGGGTCGCGACCAGCCGGCCACCGGCGTCCCGGCAGGCGAACAGGTTGTCGTCGGACCAGTCGGCGTTCGCCCGCATCCGGGCCATATGCCGCGCGGTCAGCCGCAGCCGGAAGCAGATGTTGTGATGCTCGGCCAGTTCCGCGTCGCCGACCCGGGCGCCGGACAGCACCGGCAGGTCCGGCGCCCGGACCGTGCTGCCAGCCCCAGCCCCAGCCCCAGCCCCAGTCCCGGTCAGCGGCAGCAGCATGCCCTGCTGGGTCCGCTCCACTGCGAAGCCGAGCGTGCCGAGTGCCTTGCGCAGCACTGGGTCGTCGCCCAGCAGGCGCAGCTCGCGAAGTCCGGGCACCGGTCCGGTCAGCAGCGGCGCGATGAGCGCTGGCAGCTCGGCCGGGGGATGGTCGGCGGCGCAGACGATCGGCAGGTAGTTGTCCTTGCCCATCTCGTCGAGCGCGAACAGCGCCACTTCGCGGTCTGCCGCCAGCGTCGGGGCGGTGCTGACCCAGGCCGGCGGCGGCAGGTAAGGAATGTGGTCCCGGCGCCGGTACCGGTGTACGAAGTCAGCATCGACCCTGCCGGCGCCGGACACCCGGTGCCCGGGCGGAGCCTGTAGTACACGGCCACGCCCGGACCCCACTGGACTCACAGGTGCTGGATGCCGCTCGCGACGACGTCGCGGCTGCCGTCGATCTCAACGACGACGTCGCCCTGAACCTGGCGCTTCGAGAACGCCGAGTTCGCGCGTACCAACCGCGGTGGCTCGGCGCCGGGGAAGCTGACCCGGGTGCCGAGGACGCTGTCCAGTCGCTGGAATAGCTGTTCCTTGCTTGCCATCGCGTCTCCCTCCGCAGATGACCGGTGACCCGGTCGGGCCACCAGCGTGTGCCTCCCGACCCGGCGACTAGGTGAGCGTCGCGGGAGGGTTCAGGTCACCGACGAGGAAACGGGTGTCGGGCAACGCGACATCGCCGCTCTCGTCGGCGAGCAAACGCGGAAAGTGCTGGGCCAGCCAGCTGGTCATCGCGGCGATGTCCTGCCAGGTCTCCCGGTTGGTGTGCGACATGCACTCGAGGAGCGTCGTGGCCAGGCTGGGATCCTCTCTCAGCCACTCGTCGATCTGCTGGCCGGTATATCGTACGTGGAACATCTCGTCCTGCATGATGTCGTCGAGCACCGGCAGGGCCGCCTCAGTCAGCTGGGGAAACTCGTTCTCCCCGAGCACCTGCTGGTACATCCGCAGCACCGACCAGGAGCGGATCTCGATCGAGTGCACCCGGCAGATGAACGCCTTCAGCTCGTCGTCGAAGTCGAGCACCTCGTCCGCGGCATCCTGGTCGACCGCCTCGTCCACGGTCCCGTAACCGGTGGTCGTGACCAGGTCCTTGAACTGGCGGGAGTGTTTCAGCTCCTCACCGACGTGCCGCTTCATCTTCCGCTCCAGCGGCGTGTCGGCGGCGTACCGGTCCGCGATCACCTGGATGCGCGCGGCGCCTTTGGCCTCGTCGATCGAGTTCTGCACGAGGTTGTAGGCGATCATGCGTCGGCTGGAGAGCACGGTTGCGGTCACCCCGAACATCGCCGGAGTCGCATACGCCAAGCCGGGGCCGAGAGCCTCGGCCATCAGGGTGTTGTAGTCCTGTCCAGTGTGGACGTCGTGATCCGCATAAAGCTTCTGCAGGTCATCGTAGACACGAAGCATGCGCTCTTCCGCTCCCGTTCCGGCCAGTACTGCTCGGGTAGCAAGATGTTGCGCCTCGCTGGAAGTAACAGAATAATTGATCATCCCTCGATCTGACAACCCGCACCAATCGACCGATGCAAGATCGACCGACAGGGTGCCTCAGGTCAACACCTGGCTCGTTCGATCACCTCCTCCGGAGAAAGCGGTGCTTTGGGGTGGTGGGTCAGGCATAGCGGCGTGTCTACCTTGACAAACGAGAACCCCTCACCCGCAGCGTAGAACTGGCCGCTGCCCAGCAGGCCGATGTCGGGCAGCCTGCCGCCCTTGGCCTGGGCCAGCTCCCGAGCCGCTTCGATCTGTGTAGGCGCATTGAGCAAACCGAAGAACTGCGTGGTCGCGTTGCCGGAGATCTGGTTGTGTAGGCCCTTAGGCGCCTGCGTGGCGAAGACCAGACCGAGCCCGTACTTGCGGGCCTGTGAAGCGAGCGCAACCGAGCTCGCCGTGCACGGGGTCCTGCCGCTCGACGGGGCGAGCGTCTGCGCCTCGTCCATCACGAACAGTCCTCCCAGCGGCCGGTCACCGGCTGGGTTGCGTCTGATCCAGCTGAAGAGCGCCATCTGAAGCTGGCACCTCGATCAGCAGGGCGGCCGCCTGACGGTCGTAGGAGTCCGCGATGACCCGGGCGAGACCGGCTGCGGTACCTCTGCGGGAAAGCGCCGCCGGCCACCGGCCCGACTCTCGGCAGGT
>DASRIS010000173.1:0-56043 GCA_035649895.1 Micromonosporaceae bacterium
GCCTCCTGCAGCGCCTCGCGCATGCTGCTGGTGTACGACCCGAACAGGGCGGTGGCGGCGAGTACGGCGGTGGCGATCGCGATGCCCTTGGTGATCGCCTTGGTGGTGTTGCCGACCGCGTCGAGCTCGGTGAGCGTACGCGCGCCGGACTCGTCGATGTCCCCGGACATCTCGGCGATGCCCTGCGCGTTGTCGGAGATCGGCCCGAAGGTGTCCATGGCCACGATCACGCCGACCGTGGTCAGCAGGCCGGTGCCGGCCAGCGCCACCGCGAACAGGGCGATCGACCCGCCGACGAGGTACGCGCCGTAGACCGCTGCGCCGATGGCCACCGCGGAGTAGACCGCCGACTCGAGGCCCACGCTCACCCCGGCCAGGATCACCGTGGCCGGGCCGGTCAGCGAGGTCCGGCCGATGTCGCGCACCGGGCGGCGGCGGGTCTCAGTGAAGTAGCCGGTCAGCGCCTGGATCACGGCGGCGAGCACGATCCCGATGACCACCGCGCCGATCGCGATCAGCCGCGGGTTGCCGTCCTTGCCTGCGTGCTCCGCGCCGAAGCCGGCGAACGTGTCCGGCAGCAGCGTCCACGCGGCGACCGCCACCAGGAGCGCGGAGACCGCGGCGGAGATGAAGAACGCGCGGTTGATGGCGGTGAGGCCGGAGCGGTCCGATGGGCGCAGGCGGGTGATGAACACGCCGACGATCGAGACCACGACGCCGATGGTGGCGACGACCAGCGGGAACACCAGGCCGTCCACGCCGAACGCGAGCCGGCCCAGGATCAGGGCGGCCACCAGCGTCACGGCGTACGACTCGAACAGGTCCGCGGCCATGCCGGCGCAGTCGCCGACGTTGTCGCCGACGTTGTCGGCGATGGTCGCGGCGTTGCGGGGGTCGTCCTCGGGGATGCCTTGCTCGACCTTGCCGACCAGGTCCGCGCCGACGTCCGCGGCCTTGGTGAAGATGCCGCCACCGACCCTCATGAACATCGCCAGCAGCGCGGCGCCGAACCCGAAGCCCTCCAGGACGATGTGGGCGTTGCCGCTGTAGAGCAGGACGACCATGGACGCGCCGAGCAGACCGAGACCGACGGTCATGAAACCGACGACACCACCGGTGCGGAACGCGATCTGCATGGCCTTCTCGCGACCGCCGGTCGACTCCCGCGCCGCGGCTGCCACCCGCAGGTTGGCCCGCGTGGCCAGGGCCATACCCGCGCCGCCGATGAAGGCGCTGAACACCGCGCCCACCACGAAGAACACCGAACGGCCGAGCTTGACTGCCGTCTCGGAGCCTTCGACGCCGCTCACCGGGAGCAGGTAGAGCAGGAACACGGCGACGACGACGAACACCGCGAGGGTCTTGAACTGGCGGATGAGGTAGGCCGACGCGCCCTCCTGCACGGCAGCGGCGATCTCCTGCATCTTCTGCGTGCCCTTGCCGGATGCGAGGACCGCCCGAACCAGGGCGGCCGCGAAGCCGAGCGCCACGAGCGCGATGACCGCGGCGACCACGACGTAGGACAGGTTCGCACCGGTCAGGGACAGCTCGCCACCCTCAGCGGCGAGGCTTTCCACGGACATCTATGTCCTCCTGTACCGAACGCGCCACCCCCGCCCAGTGGGCCGCCGGTGGCCGGCGGCGCGAGCGTGGGAAGCCGCGACTGCCTGGCGCCCGCCGAGCGCGGGACCAGGAACGTTGTGATGACCCGCGTACTCTAGCCGTCCGCCGCTGGCAGGGTCACATCGACGCCTCGTACGGTCGTGATGATCTTCATCGCGACCCGCCGGTGCCGGCGCTGCCAGATGTCACCGGGTTGGCCGCGGCAGCCAGACCATGCGCACCGAGGTCCCCGTGCCGCCGGCCACGCGCCGGACCTCGAGGCTGTCCACCAGGCTGGCGAGCAGTGTCAGGCCCATGCCGGCAGCGACCGCCTCCTCCGAGAGCCCGTCCGGCGGGGCGTCGATGGCGTCCACCGCAGGGGTGACAGCCAGGTCCGGTACGGCGCCGGCCGTCGTCGCATCGGCGGGCGCCTGGTCGACCACCCGGACCTCGTACGCCGGGCCGTCGGTCATCTCCATGGAGATCGGGGTCCGCAGGCCGTGCCGCCGGTGCAGGGCAACCGCCCGTGAGCACGCCTCGCCGATGGCCAGGCGCACCTCGTCGAGCAGGTCACCGCCGATCCCGGCGCGCCGCGCCACCGCCACCCCGACCAGTCGGGCGGTGCGCACGTGCGCCGGCTCCGGGGAGAACGACAGCCGGACCGTCGCCATAGCTACGTCAGCTGGCCGTCAGCGCCCGCCGCTGTGGCGGCGTCCACGCTCTCGAACAGTGGAAAGACCTGGTCGAGGGCGGTGATCCGGAAGATCTTCAGGAGGGGCTCTCGGGCGCAGACCAGCGCTAGCCGGCCGCCGGCCGCGCGCAGCCGCTTGTGCGCGCCGACCAGGACCCCAAGGCCGGTGGAGTCGAGGAACTCGACCTTGCCCAGATCCACCACGACCTTGCGGGCGCCACCGTCCACCAGCTCCACCAACCGTTCCCGGAGCTTGGGAGCCGTGTAGACGTCCACCTCGCCGCCGACCTGCAGCACCGTATGGTCGGAAACGGTGCGCGTCGACAGCGACAGATCCATCGGTACCTCCTGAATGCAAGGCTCGCACAGCACTGGGCGCGCAGCTAACCCGGCCCCAGCGAACCCCTTTCCGGGATCTAACCATCGCGCACGGTCCGCCGCGACGGCCGGACGCCCGGATCTTCGGGTTGGACGACCGTACCGCGCCGGTGCCACAGTGCATGTCGTGACGCTGACTGCGCCGGAACCGGCCGCGCTGCTCGACCGCCTGGTCCGGGGCAGGTCCGGCGACGGTCCGGTCACCCATGTCGAACGGGTGCCGGCCCGGCCCGGCGAGACGGTGGCCTGGCCGGCCTGGGTCCCCGCCGAGCTGCGGGCGGCCCTGCAGGCGCGGGGCATCGCCGCACCGTGGCGGCACCAGGTGGCGGCGGCGACCCGCGCGTGGAGCGGTGAGCACGTCGTCATCTCGACCGGAACGGCGTCCGGCAAGTCCTTGGCCTACCTGCTGCCGACCCTGTCCACCCTGCTCAGCGACCCGAAGGCCACCGCGCTCTACCTGGCGCCGACCAAGGCCCTCGCCGCGGACCAGCTGCGCGCCGTCACCAGCCTGGAGCTGCCCCCGGTACGCGCGGTGTGCTGCGACGGTGACACGCCGCGTGAGGAGCGCGAGTGGGTACGCCAGCACGGGCGGTTCGTCCTGACCAACCCGGACATGCTCCACCACAGCATCCTGCCGGGGCACTCGGCCTGGTCCGGTTTCCTGCGCCGCCTGCGGTACGTCGTCGTCGACGAGTGCCACACCTACCGGGGCGTGTTCGGCTCGCACGTCGCACACGTGCTCAGGCGGCTGCGCCGGACCGCCGGCCGGTACGGGCGTACCCCGGTGTTCATGCTGGCGTCGGCGACCGCTGGCGACCCGGAGACGGCCGCGTCGCGGCTGACCGGCCTGCCCGTCACGCCCGTCACCGAGGACACCTCGCCCCGGGCCGCGTTCACCTTCGCCCTGTGGGAGCCGCCGCTGCTGCCCCGGCCGGCCGGCACCGACCAGGCGCAGGTTGCGGATGCCGCACCGGCGCGGCGGTCCGCCCTGCGGGAGAGCGCTGACCTGCTCGCCGACACGGTCGCCGACGGGGTGCGTACGCTCGCGTTCGTCCGCTCCCGGCGCGGCGCGGAGGTCGTCGCCTCGCTCGCCCGGCGGGCGCTCGACGAGGCGGTGCCGGGCCTGGGCGAGCGGGTGGCCGCCTACCGGGCGGGCTACCTGCGGGAGGAGCGGCGGTCGCTGGAGCGGGCGATGCTGGACGGGCGCCTGCTCGGGCTCGCCTCGACCAACGCGCTGGAGCTCGGGGTCGACCTGGTGGGCCTCGACGCGGTGCTGCTCTGTGGCTACCCGGGGACGCTTGCGTCGCTCTGGCAGCAGGCCGGCCGCGCGGGCCGCGCCGGCCGGGAGGCGCTGTGCGTGCTGGTCGCGCGCGACGACCCGCTCGACACCTACCTGGTCCACCACCCCCACGCGCTGTTCTCCCGGCCGGTCGAGGCGACCGTGCTCGACCCGGCCAACCCGTACGTGCTCGGCCCGCAGCTGTGCTGTGCCGCCGCCGAGCTGCCGCTGACGCCTGCGGACCTGGAGGTGTTCGGCGGTGAGCCGGCCCGGGCGGCGGTTGACGCGCTGGTCGCCAGCGGGGCGCTGCGCCGCCGGCCAGCCGGCTGGTTCTGGACCCATGGCCGCCGGCCAGACGTTGACCTGCGCGGCAGCGGCGGACTCCCGGTCTGCGTGGTGGAGGCGCCGACCGGCCGGCTGCTCGGCACCGTCGACGGCGGCTCGGCGCACTTCCTGGTGCACAGCGGAGCGGTCTACCTGCACCAGGGAGTGTCCTATGTGGTCGACTCGCTGGATCTGGACGACGCGGTCGCCCTGGTGCACGCCGAGGAGCCGGACTGGACCACCCACGCCCGGGACGTGACCTCGCTGACCGTGGCGGCGGTCCGGTCCTATCTGGACGCCGGGCCGGTCGGGCTCTACCTCGGCGAGGTCGACGTGACCGCGCAGGTCGTCTCGTACCAGCGCCGCCGCATCGGCTCCGGCGAGGTGCTCGACACCCGGCCCCTGGACCTGCCCGCCCGCCAGCTGCGTACGGTCGCCGTCTGGTTCACGGTCTCCCCGGATGCGCTGGCCGCAGCCGGCGTGCAGCCAGCCGACGTGCCCGGTGCGCTGCACGCGGCCGAGCACGCCGCGATCGGCCTGCTTCCCCTGGTCGCGACCTGTGACCGCTGGGACATCGGCGGCCTGTCCACCGCCCGCCACCCGGACACCGACGCGCCGACCGTGTTCGTCTACGACGGGCACCCGGGCGGTGCTGGCTTCGCCGAGCGGGCGTACACGGCGGCCGCCGAGTGGCTGGGCGCGACCCGGGAGACCATCGCCGGCTGCGGCTGCGAGACCGGCTGCCCGTCCTGCGTACAGTCCCCCAAGTGCGGTAATGGTAACGAGCCGCTCGCCAAGGACCCCGCCGTGCAGCTCCTCGACGCCGTCCTGGCCGCGCTTGGAACCGCCGGCTGACCCGACCCGGCCGCGCTTCAAACTGCCGGCCGGGCCGACCCGGGCGTACGCCGGCGCAGCACGCTGAGGGCCAGCCCGCGCGGTAGCGACAGCCGGCCCCACGGCCGTGCCAACCTCCACGGTCACCACCACATCCAGCGCCTCGATCCGGCACCCGGTCAGCCGGGCCCCGTTTGCGGTGACGATCCGGCCCGCCGCAGCACACGCCGCCGGTGCACCCTCCACCGCCCGCGCGGCGCCGGCCAGCGCGCCGAGGTCGGCGGCGACGGCGGCCCGTTGCCGGGCCACCGTCGCCACACCGACCATCGCGGCGAGGGCTCCGACAAGGACGAGTACCAGCCCAGCGGCGAGCACCCACACCGACGCCGCGCCCCGGTCACCGCGGGCCACTGCCTGGCCCGCGGTCATCCGGATGGCCCGTCCCGCCAGGGCTGCTGCCCACCGGAGCCGACGCCCGCCGCCGTCGCCGCAGGCTCCCCTGGCTCAACGGCGGCGACCGCGCTGGCCGCCACACGCAGCTGGGGCACCAGCCCACCGAGGGGGCGCACTGGAGCGCCCACCGTCACGTGGACGACGTCGCCGTGCACCGTCACCCGGATGGTGGACTCGGGCGGGGCCGAGCGGCCGGCTGCTGCCTGGCCCGGCTCCCCCCGGGCGGCGGCCAGCGCCGCATCCCGGGCAGCACCGACGCACCGCAGGTGGGTGGTTACCGCGCTGACCGCGGTGAGCCCGGCGAGCAGCAGCACCACCAGTGCGGGCAGGCCGACCGCGAGCTCCGCCGTTGCCGAGCCACGGTCACGCCGATCGGTCACCGCAACGCCCGGGCGATGATCGCGGTCAGCGCTGCCTGTACGGATGGCGAAGTGACCACCTTCAACAGGATTCCAGCGAACGCCACTGCGGCGATCGTGCCGATGGCGTACTCGGCGGTGTTCATTCCGGCGTCACCACAGAGCCGGGTCCAAAGCCTGCGCATGACAGTGCTCCCTTTCTGGAGATCTTGGGGGTCTGCATGGAAGTTCATGGAAGGCGTCTCTAGAGCACGTCGCCGAGGAGGGCGACGATCACCGGCAGGAGCCCGGCGAGCACGAAGGCGGGCAGGAAGCACAGGCCGAGCGGGAGCACCACGAGCACGCCGGCCCTCCTGGCGGCGGCCTCAGCCGCCGCGGCCCGGCCCGCCCGCAGGTCCCCGGCCACTCGGACCAGCGCACCGGCGAGCGCCGCGCCGCTGGCGCTGCTGCGTACCGCCGCCCGGGCGAGACGGTCGCACCCGGCCTCGGTGCCCAGGTAGGCCCAGGCGTCCTCGGGCGCCGCGCCGAGCCGCAGCGCCCGACCGGTGCGGCCCAGCCGCTCCCCGAGCGGCCCCGGCAGGGCAGCGGCAACGGCCGTACAGGCGCGGTCCACCGGGGCACCGGCTCTCAGCGCGGCTGCCAGCAGGTCCGCTCCGAGCGGAAGGTCAGCCGCTATCCGCAGCCGCTCCTGCCGGGTCGCCTGGGACGGCAGGTGGGACAGCACCGCACCGAGCACGGCAGCGCCGGCGGCACCGGCGAGCACGCCCCACCAGCCACCGGCGACGATCGCCACGGCTGCTCCGGCGAGCAGAGCGGCCCACCGCGCGGTACGGCGTGGGTCACCCGGCTGCCCGGCCGGTCGTGGCCTGGCCACGGTCCGCAGCCGGTGCGTGCTGCGTCCGGCCACGGGCCAGGCGAGCAGGCCGGATGCGGCGAGCAGGGCCGCGGCGGCGAGCAGGCCGGCTTTCACGCGCCACCTCCAGGTGCGGTGATCCGGGACATCCACGCGAGGCCGGCGAGCTGCAGGATGACCGCACCCGCCGCACACGCCGCGCCCAGCGGCGTACGTAGCAGGACGTGCAGCGGGTCGGCACCGATGCCGTACCCGAGGGCGATGCCCGCAGCGGGCAGGCCGGCCAGCAGGACGGCGGTCGTCCGGGCGCCGGCGGTCTGCGCCGTGGCTGCCGCCGCGGCCCGGTCCGCCGCCCGGGCATCAGCCTCGATCTGCTCCAGCAGGTCGGCCAGTGGCGCGCCGGTCTCCTCGGCGAGCGCGACCGCAGCGGCCGACCTGGCAGCGAGCGCGACCGCGGCGGGCGACCCGGCGGCGACCGCAGCGGCTGACCTGGCGCGCACCGTGCCGCCTGCCGCCCCGGTGCCCGGCGGTGCCGGCAGGCCGGTGGGGGCCGGGCGTCCGGCACGTAGCTCGGCGGCGAGGTCCGCGAGGTCGTCCAGCGCCTGTGCCCGGAAGCCGGCTTGGGACCGGGCTTGGCGCCGGAGCAGGAGCGCCCGGGCACCCAGGGCGGTGTAGACGGCGACCACTCCGCCGGCCACCGGTCCGCCGGCCAGCCCGGCCAGCAGGGTCGCCGCGGCCACGACCACCGCAGCCGCCACCGGTGGTGCCGCGCGCAGCCGCCCTGCCGTGCGCCAGACGCCGACCAGCAACGGTGGGCGGGCGGCTGTGCCCAGACCGAGGCGGTGCCGCCGGAGCCGGCCGGCACCGGCCGGCCAAGCCACCGCGGCTGCCGCGGTCGCCAGCGTGACCGCCTCGAGCAGCAGCGTCATCGGGCGCCCCGGCCAGCCGCCAGCGACGCGGGCAGAGACACGCCACGGTCGGCGAGCAGCCGCCCGAACGCTGCCGCGCCCGGCCCCGGACCGGCGCTGCGGCGCCACACCGGCACCGTGGACACCAACCGGTCCGGGCCGGCCGGCAGCAGCAGGCACACCTCGTCGAGGACCCGCCCGCCGGGCGTACGCCGCAGGTGCAGCACCACCTGTAGTGCCGCCGCGACCTGGGCGTGCAGCGCCGGCCGGGGCAGGCCGCCGAGCAGGCCCAGCGCCTCCAACCGAGCTGGCACGTCCGCCGAGGTGTTGGCGTGCAGCGTGCCGGCTCCTCCGTCATGGCCCGTGTTCAACGCGGCGAGCAGATCCACGATCTCCGCCCCTCGACACTCGCCTACGATGAGCCGGTCGGGCCGCATCCGCAGCGCCTGCCGCACCAGGTCCCGCAGGGACACGGCGCCAGCTCCTTCTACATTGGACACTCGAGCCTGGAGCCGGACCACGTGTGGGTGCGCTGGCCGTAGCTCGGCCGCGTCCTCGACCAGCACCAGCCGCTCCCGGCCGGCCACCAGGCCGAGCAGTGAGCTGAGCAACGTAGTTTTGCCGCAGCCCGTGCCTCCGGTGACGAGGAAGGCGAGGCGTCCGGTGACCACAGCCGCCGCCAGCTCGGCGGCGGGTCCGGTCAACGTGCCCAGCCGCTCCAGGTCTCGCAGCGTGTACGGGCGTGGGCGGAAGGTGCGCAGCGACAGGCACGGGCCGTCCACGGCGACCGGCGGCAACACCGCGTGCAGCCGCGTGCCGTCCGGCAGCCGGGCATCCGCGTACGGGCAGCCGTCGTCGAGCCGCCGTCCACATGCGGCGACGAGACGCTGGGCGAGCCGGCGTACGTCGTCGGCGGAGCCGAGTGCGACCGGCGCTCGCCGCAAGCCCGCGCCACGGTCGACCCAGACCTCGCCCGGGCCGTTGACGAGCACGTCGGTCACGTCCGGGTCGGCCAGCAGCGGAGCGAGCGGGCCCGCGCCGACAAGGTCGCTGCGCACCCGGTCGGCGAGCCTCAGCACAGTGGTGTCGCCGAGCACGGCTACCGCCGGCTCCGACCGTACGGCTGAGGCGATGGCGGGTGAGGTCGCGTCCGTGCCGCTGAGCGTGAAGCGGTGCCGCACCCGGGCAGCGAGCTCCGCGGTCAGTGCGCCATCCGGGCCGAGCCTGGCGACTGCGTTCCCGCTCATGCCGCAGCCTCGGTCGCTGCCGGCACCAGGTCGGTGAGCAGCCGGCGGCAGAGCAGAGCCAGCGGGCCCCGCCCGCTGTCGGCTGGTGTGGCGCCGCGCTCCAGCGCTGGTGCGAGCCCGGGCTCAGGGCGCAGCACCCCGACCAGAGGCAGGCCCAGCGAGCGCGCGATCTCCCGCGGGCGTAGCCGGCCAGGAGCAGGACCCCGCACGACCACTCCGAGCGACGCGCAGTGGGCGCTGGCGAGCGCGGCGACCCGGGCGGCAGCGGCTGCGGCACGCAGCTCGGCCGGGACGACCAGCAGCGCGCGGTCCGCCCCCCGCAACGCGACCGCGGCTGAGTCGTCCAGCCGCCGTGGCAGGTCTACCACCACCAGGTCGCGCCCCCGGCGGCCGGCGTCGACCGCGGCGGCCATCGCCTCGGGTGGCACCGCGACCGGCTCACCGCGGTCCCAGGAGAGCACCACCAGCTCGCCACGGCGCGGCAGCGCGTCAACCAGCGAGGACGGGTGCACCGGGCCGCTGGCTTCGCGCAGCTCCGGCCAGCGCAGCCCGCCGATGTCCTCCCACCCCAGGACGAGGTCGATGCCGCCGCCGAGCGGGTCCGCGTCGACCAGGAGCGCCCGGAGCCCGGCCCGCACCGCCGTCACCGCCAGACCGGCCGCGAGCACGCTGGCACCGGCGCCGCCCCGCCCGCCGATGACCGCCATGACGTGACCTCGCCCATCCACGCCGGCAGCCGCCGGGGCGCCCCGCCTGGCGGCGAGGTCGCAGAGCCGGTCGACCAGCCACGGCTCGGCCGCCGGCAGCATCGCGACATGCGTTGCGCCGAGGGCCTGCGCGAGGGTCCACGGTGGCTCCGAGCCGTCCTCGGCCCGGCCGACGAGGACCACCTCCGAGCGGCGTGGCAGGCTCGCCCGCTGGCACGCCTGCGCACTGTCGAGCCCGACCAGCACCAGTGGCGCCGGCCCGTACCGGCTGCGGGCCGCGGCCGGGTCGACCGCGACGTCGAGCGTCACCCCAGCGGCAGCGGCCAGGCGCAGCAGCTCATCCAGCAGGTCCGGGTCTGCGGTGACGGCGAGCGCGTTACGCAGGGGATTGGCGCAGGCCAGGGACTTGGTCGACATGGCGGCCTCCAACGGGTCGGTTCCGCGTACCGGCACACCGTGCCGTTGACGCCGGTACCGACCAAGGCCGCGAACCTTGATCTGTGGACAACCGAGCCGCCTGTGGATATGTGGCGCAGATCACTAAGTATCTGGTATAGCGCCGGAGTGCGGCGGGTAAAGGCCCCACAACTTCCACCGTCTGCAACAGGACAAGTGCGAAGTGTGGGACGGCCCCCGCCGGGGGGAGGCGGGGGCCGTCGGGGAGTCCGGCTCCGGGGGGGTCGAGCCGAACCCGCTCAGCGGTCACGGGGGGTGCAACCGCCGAGGGTCTGTAGCACCGGTGCTACGGGTCGTTGCACGACACGCCTTACGTGTCTCTTTAAAGCATGCCTGAGTAACCGGTAACCGTCGAGTGGGGTGCGCTAAACACGCCGGGACACGAAAATGTTCCCCACGCTGGAGAGGACCGACTTTCCCCACATAGTGGTGAGTGAACCGGTCGGCGGAGGCCCGGGCGACGAACGGCTGCGCGGGAGCCAGACCACTAGACTTGCCCGCCGTGGGCCGAAGCGCCGCCTTTTTTGATCTTGATAAGACCGTCATCGCCAAGTCGAGCGCGTTGGCATTCGGTCGGCCGTTCTACCGCGATGGGCTGATCACAAGGCGTGACGTCGTCAAGTCCGCGTACGCCCAGCTGATGTTCCGGGTCGGCGGCGCCGACGAGCAGACCATGCTGCGCACCCGCGACTACCTCGCGGAGCTGTGCCGCGGCTGGCAGGTGGAGCAGGTCCGGCAGATCGTCGCCGAGACCCTGCACGAGCTGATCAACCCATACGTGTACGCCGAGGCGGCCGCCCTGATCGGCGAGCACCAGGCAGCCGGCCGGGACGTGGTGCTGGTGTCGACCTCCGGCGAGGAGATGGTCCGCCCGATCGGGCAGCAGCTCGGCATCGCCGACGTGATCGCGACCCGGATGCGGGTGGCCGACGGCCGCTACACGGGCGAGATCGACTTCTACGCCGCAGGTCCGCACAAGGTCACTGCGGTCAAGGAGCTGGCTACAGAGCGCGGGTACGACCTGGCCGCCTCGTACGCGTACTCCGACTCGGTCACGGACGCGCCGTTGCTGGAGACGGTGGGGCACCCGACCGCGGTCAACCCGGACCGGGCGCTGCGCCGGATGGCGGTGGAGCGGGACTGGCCGGTGCTGGAGTTCCGCCATCCCGTACCCCTCGGCCGGAGGCTGCGGGAGCGGCCAGCGGTGCCCATCGCCGCGGCGATGGTGGGGGTGAGCGTGGGACTGGCCGTCGGCATCGCGTGGTACGGCCGGCGCCGCCGCTCCCGCTCCGCGCCCGCCTGACCGCCCATCCGCGCCGCCCCGGACACGCGGGCCCGGCGGCTGGCCACGTACGCCACGGCAGTGCCCGACCGCCACACATTCAGATCAGGACTGGCGTGTCCGCCCTGAGGGGCGTAGAAACGTAAGTGCGGAACCTGTCGGGTCAATCTCGACAAGCTCCGTGCACGGCCACCGGGCACCCACGTGCGACCAGCCGCGGGAGGCGCGTTGCGGCGGCACCGCAAGGACCGCTGACAACGACTTAGGTGCACGCTTGATAACCCGGATGGACGTGCGTGACGGCGCCTCCGACGTGAGGCGCCGTCCACGTTTCCGCGTTGTTTCTCGGATTCGTTCCGTAGCTTGGGATCCCGCTCCATGGCTCAGGATCCGCGGTGGCTCGGGATCCGCGGTGGCTCAAGGTCCCGCTCCATAGCCCAGGTCCCGCGATGCTCGGGATTCCGCACGCACGGCTGGCTATGTCTAGTCCACCCCGCCCGCCTGCTCGACCAGGGCGGCTGCGCCCAGCTCCACCGCTGCGGCGCAGTGCCGTACCCAGGCCCGGACCCCGTCCGGCGTGCCGGTGGTGAAGGCGCCCGCCGCGCCCACGTACTCCGGCTCCCGGGCCAGGTGCCCGACCTCCGCGGCGATCAGCCCCCTCGGGTCGAAACCCCCCGCGGCCAGCGTCAGCCGGGCCGCCGCGCGAGCCACCACGCCACCCGGCCCAGGAAACGTACGCAGCGCGAGCAGCTCGCCGTGCACCACCGCGGCCAGCAGCAGGGTGGGCACGGACGTGCCGCCGGCCACGAGGTCCGCCAGGGCGTCCAGGCGTACGGCGACCGCCGGGTCCCCGGCGGGCCGGCCGAGCCGGGCATCGTCGACCGCGTCCCGGGCGGCGAGCACGTGCAACCGGGCGAGCACCTGTCGCGGCGCCCGCGGCCAGGTGTCCACCAGGTCCGGGAGTGCGGCGGCGACCCGCAGTGCCCCTTGCACGACCGGGTCCGTCACCACGCCGGAGCGCACCTGCTCCACGTCGTACCGGTGGTTCTCCAAAGCCGCGCTGGCCACCGCGGACCGCAGGCTGAGCTCGGCCGCGACCTGGCCGCCGCGGCGGCGCAGCGCGCGGTGCGTCAGCGCCGAGTCGGCGGCGGCGCGGGCCTGGTCCAGGGCCGTGGCGACGCCGGCCAGGGTGAGCAGCGGGGCCAGCGGGTCGGTCACGGTCGCCGAGGGTAGCCGCACCAGGCCGGGAGTGGCCGCACCAGGCCGGAGCCGTACCAGGGATGTAGATGTATCTGGACCGGCCGCCACCCGGCGCTCCGCTGAGGCCACTCGCCGCACCCCCGTGCTGCCGCTCGCCGAACGGGTGCGGCACCACTAACGTGCTTACCCATACGACGATCACACAAGAAGGCACAAGGGAGCCGGACCGATGAGCGAGACTCTCGAGAACCTGCTGCAGGAGACCCGGCAGTTCCCGCCGCCAGCGGAGCTGACCGCGCACGCCAACGTGACCCGCGAGGCGTACGACGAGGCCGACGCGGACCGGTTGGCGTTCTGGGCCAAGCAGGCGCACCGGCTGCACTGGGCCAAGGAGTGGGACCAGGTGCTGGACTGGTCCAACCCGCCGTTCGCCAAGTGGTTCGTGGGCGGGCAGCTCAACGCGGCGTACAACTGCCTGGACCGGCACGTCGAGGCGGGCCGCGGGGACAAGGTGGCGCTGCACTGGGAGGGCGAGCCCGGTGACCAGCGCACGCTCACCTACGCCGACCTGCACCGGCTCACCTGCCAGGCGGCTAACGCACTGACCGACCTGGGCCTGCGGGCCGGCGACCGGGCCGCGATCTACCTGCCGATGATCCCGGAGGCGGTGGTCGCGATGCTCGCCTGCGCCCGCATCGGGGTGACCCACAGCGTGGTCTTCGGCGGGTTCAGCGCCGACTCGCTGCGCGGGCGCATCCAGGATGCCGACGCCAAGCTCGTCATCACCGCCGACGGGGGCTTCCGCCGAGGCAAGCCGGGCGGTCTCAAGCCGATCGTGGACGAGGCGGTCGCCGACTGCCCCAGCGTGGAGCACGTCCTCGTGGTGCGGCGGACCGGCCAGGAGGTCGACTGGGCACCCGGGCGGGACGTGTGGTGGCACGACACGGTGGAGACCGCCGACAGCGCGCACGAGGCGCAGCCGTTCGACGCCGAGCACCCGCTCTACATCCTCTACACCTCAGGCACGACCGCGAAGCCCAAGGGCATCCTGCATACGACCGGCGGCTACCTGACGCAGGTGTCGTACACCCACCACGCAGTGTTCGACCTCAAGCCGGACAGCGACATCTACTGGTGCACTGCTGACATCGGCTGGGTCACCGGGCACTCGTACATCGTCTACGGGCCACTGGCCAACGGGGCGACCCAGGTGATGTACGAAGGCACCCCGGACACCCCGCACCGGGGGCGGTTCTGGGAGCTGGTGGAGAAGTACCGGGTGACGGTCCTCTACACCGCGCCCACCGCGATCCGCACCTTCGCCAAGTGGGGCGAGGACGTCCCGGCCCAGTTCGA
The DNA here is from genome assembly GCA_035649895.1 of Micromonosporaceae bacterium. Lineage (GTDB taxonomy): Bacteria > Actinomycetota > Actinomycetes > Mycobacteriales > Micromonosporaceae > DASSUC01. Next base: position 13,930 of record DASRIS010000173.1, read on the forward strand.
CCTGTCGTCGCTGCGGCTGCTCGGGTCCGTCGGCGAGCCGATCAACCCGGAGGCCTGGATGTGGTACCGGGAGCACATCGGTGGCGACCGGTGCCCGATCGTGGACACCTGGTGGCAGACCGAGACCGGGGCGATCATGATCTCGCCGCTGCCGGGCGTCACCGCGTGCAAGCCGGGCTCGGCCATGCAGCCGCTGCCCGGGATCGTCGCGGACGTCGTGGATGACCAGGGCCGGTCGGTGCCCAACGGCGGCGGCGGGTTCCTTGTGGTACGCCAGCCCTGGCCCAGCATGCTGCGCACGATCTGGGGCGACGACCAGCGGTTCATCGACACGTACTGGTCCCGCTTCGGGGTGGGCGCGGGCAGCGCGGGCCAGGGCGACGAGTGGGTCTACTTCCCGGGCGACGGCGCCAAGCGGGACAGCGACGGGCACATCTGGCTGCTCGGCCGGGTGGACGACGTGATGCTCGTGTCCGGTCACAACATCTCCACGACCGAGGTGGAGTCGGCGCTGGTCTCGCACCCGAGCGTCGCCGAGGCGGCGGTGGTGGGCGCCACCGACCCGGTGACCGGCCAGGCGATCGTGGCCTTCACCATCCCGCGCGGCAGCGTGGACACCAAGGGCGGTGCTGGCGAGGCGCTCATCAAGGAGCTGCGCGACCACGTCGCCAAGACGCTGGGGCCGATCGCCAAGCCGCGGCAGATCATGCTCGTGCCGGAGCTACCCAAGACCAGGTCCGGCAAGATCATGCGGAGGCTGCTGCGCGACGTCGCCGAGAACCGCTCGCTCGGGGACGTCACGACGTTGCAGGACTCCTCGGTGATGGACCTGATCCGCAGCGGGATGGGGACCGCCAAGGCAGACGAGGACTGAGGTCGACCGGCGGCCACTCAGGGGAGGAGGTCCACCCAGGCGTAGTCGCCGGTGCAGGGTGGGCCCGCCGCCACCGCCATCCGCCGCTCGTCGAGGTCCAGGAGCACGGAGTAGACGGTCTCGGCGCGGTCGTACCAGGCGTCCCGCTCCTCGGCGTGGCGGCAGATGGCCAGCGGGAAGCCGGCGTGGTCGCGCAGCACCCCGGCGAGGTCGTCCTCGCTGACCTTGCCGGCCAGTGCGGCCGGGGTGAGCAGCCGGCGGGCCCGGGCGGCCCGGAACAGCGACGAGCCGCCCCAGTCCTTGATCGTGTCGTACACCCGCAGTGGGGTGTCGAAGTGGTTGGCGTGCGTGATGATGCCATCGACCGGGTGCAGCCAGCCCACGTCGCCGGGCACGAGCTCCAGGTTGACCATCTCCCCGCCCTCGGGTCCGGAGCCGGCCTGCCCGAGCAGGAGGTTGATCGACGAGTTGCGGGGCGGCCGTACGGTCCGGCGCAGCGCGTTCGGCAGGTGCTCGGCCTCCAGTGCCGCCCGCACCAGCACGTGGTACGGCACGCCGGGCCGGGCGCCTGGCGGCAGGCCGTCCCGGTCGCAGCCGAGCATGTTCACGCAGATCCCGACGCCGGCCGAGCTCAGGCCGGTCTTGGCGAGCATGCCGGCCTCGGTCAGCGCGAGCACGGTATGGCCGCGCTCGTCGGTGGTGCGCAGCAGCAGCATGGTGTCCCGCTGGTCCGGGTGCCAGTCCCAGTTCTGGGCGAGCAGCAGGTGGCCGCTTGCGGTGTGGGTCCCGAGCACGCCGAGGGAGGTGCAGCCGCCGTCCGGCCCGTCCGGGCACGGGCCGCCACTGGGTACGCCCGGGCCGCCGTCCCCACGCGCGAGGCCCGCGGCCCGCGCCGCCGAGCCGGTGTGGAGCTGGGCCGGGCTGCCGTAGATGAGCTCGGTCCGGGCGTTGGTCGCGTAGATCTCCTCGGCCGGCACACCGGCCCCGTCGGCCAGCCCCTCCAGCATCTGCGCGACCCGCGGGTGGTGCTCCCGGGTCACCTCCTGGTAGATCGCCCCGGCTGCGCGTACCGCTGTCCTGGTCAGCCCCGCCTGGTCGGCGAAGCGCCGGTGGTACGCCTCGATGATCTGCGCGACGAGCCCGGCGGTCTGCGCACCGTAGGCGGCTCCGCACTGGGCCGGCGTGCCGGTGACGGACACGACGGGTACCGGGAGACAGGTCGTCATGCGGCGAGGTTACCCGCCGACGCGGCAGCGTTACCCCGCGCCGAGCCAGCCGGCATCGCTGGCGGAGGTCCGGTCCGGCCTCGCTGGCTCCGGCCTCGCCGCCGGAGGTCCTGTCCGGCCGCTGGCTCCGGCCTCGGTGGCGGAAGCCCTGGGCAGCCTCGCCGCCGGAGGGTTCGGCCGGGCAGGCCCTAGGCTGGCCACATGGCGCCTGTGGACGAGTCCTGCGTACTGACCACTGGGCCGTGGACCCACCGGTTCGTCAGCGCGAACGGCAGCCGCTTCCATGTGGTCGAGGCGGGTGCCGGCCCGCTCGTGCTGTTCCTGCACGGTTTTCCCGAGTTCTGGTGGGCCTGGCACACCCAGGTGGCCGCGGTCGCCGACGCCGGCTTCCGGGCCGCCGCAGTGGACCTGCGAGGGTACGGGGCCAGCGACAAGCCACCCCGCGGGTACGACGGCTACACGATGGCGGCAGATGTCACCGGGCTCATCCGCGCTCTCGGCGAGCGCAACGCGACCCTGGTCGGCGCCGGGTACGGCGGCATGCTGGCGTGGACCACGGCCGCCTTCCACCCGCGGCTCGTACACCGGTTGGTGGTCCTGGGCGCGGCGCACCCGCTGCGCGCCCGGTCCGCGGTCTTCGCCGACCCGCGCGGCCAGCTCGCCGCCACCACCCCGCTGCTGAGGTTCCAGCTGCCCAGGTACGAGCATGTGCTGACCCGTAACCACGCGGCGCTCATCGGGTCGTACCTGCGGGCGTGGGGCGGGCGGGCGTGGGTGCGCTCCGCGGCTTTCGCCGAGTACGAGGCGCGGTGCCGGCAGGCGTTCCTCATCCCGCAGGCCGCGTTCTGTGCCCTGGAGACCTACCGCTGGGCGTTCCGGTCGGTACTACGGCTGCACGGCTACCGCTTCGTACGCCTCCTTCAGCAGCCGATCATCACGCCAACCCTCCAGCTGCACGGCGCAGCCGACCCGGCGATCCTGCCGCGCACCGCCCAGGGCTCGGGCCGGTACGTGGTCGCGGACTACGAGTGGCGGCTGCTTGACGGGGTTGGGCACTTCCCGCACCGGGAGGCGCCGGAGCAGGTCACCGGGGAGATCCTGCGCTGGGCCAAGAGCTGACCCGGCGCCCGCTCACACCCGCAGCTCGCGGACGTCGCTCACCTCGGACGCGGGCGCCCAGCCCTGGTAGACGCCGAAGTCGAACTCCTCCAAGCCGATGCGTTCGGCCACCGGAGCCTGGCCACCCGTGTACTCCACGCGCACCCATCCTCCGTGCTCGCCGAGCGCGATGAACGGCTCGCCCTGCCAGACACAGGCGGTACGCACGTAGCAGAGGTCCTCCACCTCGTCCGCGCGTACGGTGCGCCGCCACCGGCCCGGGCGGACCTCCTCGAAGCCGTCCCCTGGCTCGCTGCGGTAGAGCCGGACCTCGTCACCGGCCGGGCTCGCTTCGTACTCGGTGCCCCGCCAACGGGCGAAGTAGCCGTCACGCATCTGGGCCGTCCGGTGCCACCAGGCGCCACTGCGGGCCGTCCGCGTCGAGGACCGCGACGAGTGTCTCCGCCCCGTCCCGGGTGAGCCGCCACAGCTGGGCGCCGTGCGGTAGGCGCACGCTGTCCACCTTGAACTCCGCGATGACGTCGCCGCTCTCGCTCGGCGCGAACCCGTTGCCCCGGAACGGGGTCCGTTCGATCACCCAGCCTTTCATGGCCCGCATCGCAGCCTCATGCGGGCCGCCGTACGGGATCCGGTACAGGTTGGGCCGGTGGGCCGGCCACCGCAGGACGTACACCTCGTCGGCCCCGGCCTCGAACGGCGAGCCCGCCCAGCCGAGACCGAGCGCGGCGGACAGGTCGGCGGGCGTACGCAGGTGCGCCACCTCGTTCGCCCGGTACACGAAGCCGGACACCCGGTCGTACCCCCGGTCGAGGTAGTACGGCACCTGGCTCGGCGGGACGGTCTTCTGCATGACGGTCGGGCCGGCCGCCGACGTGGCGGCCGGAGCCGCGGCGGGCTGGGGGTCGGGCTCCGGCGTCTCGGGCGTGGCCTGGTCATCGGTGGGCTCAGCGCCTAGGCCGACCTCGGCGGCCCAGTTCGCGAGCGCAACGATCTGCGCGCCGGGCAGCTTCGCGCCGACCGGAGTGCCCGGGTTGACGGCGAACGACCACTGCTCATCCGGCCAGTGCTGGATGAGCTGGGCGAACTTCACCTCGATCGTGTCGCGCGTCCCACCCACGTGCTCGACCAGCCGCTCCGGCGAGGTGAAGACCACGACATGCAGGTGGTCGTCGATGGTCTCGGTACGCCAGACAAAGCTCGGGTCACCGGGGTGGTTCTCGGTGGACCCGCCGGCGGGCACCGGCACCAGGACGCGCGCCAGCAGCAGTGTGGAGAGGAACGAGTCGGTGTTGCCCTCCTCGGCCGCGGTCAGCAGGGTGCTCTCGACGGCGTTGGCGGGCGCGAACGCCGGGCCGGCCGGCTTCGCCCGGGCCTCGGCCGCCAGCTCCTCCTCCGGCTCGGGAAGGGCCGGCTCGGGAAAGGCCGCCTTGGGAAAGGCCAGCTTGGGAAAGGCCGGCTCAGGACGGGCGGGCTCGGCGCGGAACGGCATCGAGGGGGTCGGCGCAGCATCCTCAGGCTCGACCCGGACGGGGTCGACCTGGACGGGGTCGACCTGAACGGGCTCGGCCGGAGCCGGCTGAACGGCATAGCGCCCGGTTCCTGGCGACGAGCGGAACAGGTCGGCGGCTGGCCCGGGTGCACGAGCCCGCGCTGCCGCGGCGCCGGCCCCGAACCCGCTCGCCGCCGCACGAGAGGGCAGGCGGGTCGGCCCCCCTCCGATCGCTGTCCGCTCAGTGCGAGCGGCCTCTGTCGGTGCCGGCGCGACGACCGGCGGGAGTGGCATGCCCGGCGACACAGGCGCGGCGGCCGGCCGGAAAGGCTCAGCAGGCCGGAAAGGCTCAGCAGGCCGGGAAAGCTCAGCGGCTCGGGAAGGCTCAGCCGGCCGGAAAGGCTCCGCAGGTTGAGAAGGCTCCGCAAGTCGGGAAGGCACCGCAGGCTGGAAAGGCGCGGCGGCCGGCGGCTCGGTGGCCTCGGAAGCCATCTGGGCAGAGCGCGCAGGCCGCGGTACCTCCCCGGCACGGTCGTCGGAGGCCGGGCTCACCGGAGCCACTCCGGCGGCTCTGGAAGCGGGCTGCGGCCGCGACACGGCAGCGGCTCCTCGGGCCTGGCTCCGCCCATCCGGCGTGGCCGATCCTGACGGGGCCGTCCCGGGCGAGGTGGGGTGAACCCGGCTGGGCACCGCCGCCACCGCCCGAGCGCGCTGGAAGCTCTCGACGCGCTCCAGCCGGTCGCGGGTGCTGGCGTCCCTGCCAGGCAGCCGCACCTCCCCGCGGGAGAGCTGGGACACGAACCACGCCGGTAGGTAGCCCTCGATCGGCAGGCCAGGGTTCACCGCGAGCCACCAGTCCGGGTTGGGCCAGTGGGCGGCCAGCTCGTGGTACATCATGCGGCGGGCTGAGCCCGCGTGGTCCGCCAGGCAGACGCGCATCGCCTCGGCGGAGGTGAACGCCAGCACGTGGGTGCGCGACCCCGACGTCCAGGTGCCCCACCCGATCGGCGCGCGGCCGGCGAGCGCGTCAGCGGAGACCGGCAGGAGCAGCTCGGTGCGGGCGAGTATCCGGAAGTACCGCTCCTGGTCACCCGAGCGCAGCGCGTCGCGCAGCGCGGTCTCCGTCTCAGTGGCCGGCTCCCACTCGGTCACGGCCACCTCCTCGCCACCAACGTCGCTCGATCCCGCCACCAACGCCGACAGTGCCGACCTGGGGCTGCGCACATCGCGTACAACCTACAACGACCAGCGGACAGGTGGCGGTGCCGAGCCCCGCCACCCCACTTACCTGCCTACTGGAACAGCCGCACGTTGCGCTGCTCCGCTGCCGCGTAGTCGTGCGTCGAGTCGTCCAGGGCGCGCTTGATGTCGCCCAGCATCGCCGCAAGCTCACTCGCCGCCCGGCGCCAGGTCGCCTGGCGCTCGTCGTACGCCGACCGGGCCGCCCCGTCCCAGCTGGCCACGAGCGGAGCCGCGTCTCGCTCCAGCTGGCTGAGCTGCTCATTGAGCGTCCTGACCGCCGAGGCGATATTATCGCTCGCCGCCCGCATGGCAGCGAAGTCGACCCGCAGCATCCCGTCGCTCATCGTGATCCTCCCCAGGGCCTCACAGCGGCAGCGTCAGGCCGCCGCGGCTGGCGGCTTGGGCCCGGCTGGCCGCCTCCGCATCCGACCCGGCGTAGGTGCGGCCCGACGTGCGGATGGCGGTCGCCGTCTCGGCCAGCGCGGCGTGCAGGCGGGCCTGCCCGTCGGACCACTCGATGCGGGTCTGGTCGAACGACCGCCCGCCCGCGCCCTGCCACTGCTGCCGGAGCGCGTCAAGCTCGCCCATCAGCCGCCTGAGCATCGCCTCGAGCGACTGGTTCACGCTGTCGAACCTCCCCGCGGCCTGCTCCATCACCGCAGCCTGCGCGTGCACCGAGGACACCCGCTGTCACCCCTGTCTCCGTCGCGGACCCGCGCCACTGTCCACTGCGGACAACGCGCGATGACCCGGCTGACGGTATCGGCTGGCAACGTGCCGCGGTAGCCCCCTCGCCGCCCTGTGGACAACCCGCCGCCCTGTGGACAACCCGTTGCGCAGCAGGACGAACCGGCCTCACCATGCCGCAGGCGACCGGGCCGCCGCCGGGTCGAGCGCCGGGCCGACCGGCAGCAGCGCGACGAGCCCGGCAGGTAGCCGCACCGGGCGCACCGCGGCGTATCCGAGCATCGCCAGCACGTCGTGGCGCGGCACGTCGTGGCGCACCCCCAGGTCGGTGACGAGGCTGAGGGCGCCCGCCGGCGCCAGCGGTGACGCCAGCGCCGCAACGACCACGCCCCGGCCGGGCGCCACCAGCACCCGGTCAGCGCGCACGGCGCCACCGCCGGCGCGGGAGGCCAGCGCCTTCGCGGGCACGGCCGTCTCCTTCGCGGGCACGGCCGTCTCCTCGGCGGCTGGCACCCGGACGTCCACCCGCAGGTCCGGCCCGCCAGTGCCGTCCTGGACCTCGGCGCACACCCCGCCCGCCGCGGTGACCGCGGTCAGGTTCGGCGTCGCCGCGGGCGGCGCCAGGTCTCCCCGGGGCCACACCTCCCCCACCTTGGGCAGGGTCGCGTAGGTGCCCTGGTCCAGCCGGCGCGGCTGGGTCTGGCCGAGCAGCCGGGCGGTCAGCGGGTCGCCGAGCAGGATGTCGGCCTGCACCTGCGTCAGCGCGGCGAGCCCGCGGCTCAGGGCGACCGCGAACTGCCGCCCGCCGCTCAGGCTCTCGACCACGAAGACCTCGCCCACCCGCGCGCCGGGCAGCCGGGGCGACCACCCGCCCCGGCCAGCGATCGGGATGCGCGCCAGGTCGGCACCTGCCGGCAGGGCGTTGACCAGCGCCGCAGCCACCGGGGTCACGGGCCTGGCGTCCCAGCCAAGAGCGCTCAGCACGACGGAGGGCTCGCGGACCAGGTGGCGACGGCTGCGCCAGAGCAGGAACACGGCGCCAGCGGGATCGCGCACGAGCAGGCCGGCATCACCCATTGAGCGCCCGCCGTCCGGTCCAGCGCCATCCGGCTGGGCCCCGATGAAGAGCACCGACCCGGTACGCCCGCCGGGCCGGCCGCCGGAGCCCACCCGGCCTGAGCCGGAGCCCACCGGGCCGCCGCCAGAGTCCACCAGATGGGAGCAGAGCGTCCACGGCGTCCCGACGAGCCGGGTCGGCTCGGGGAGGGAGTCCGGCGCCCCGGGGATGCCGAGCGGCACGCCACGCGGTACGCCCTCGATCGACCTTGCGGAGACGTGCACCGCCCGGCGCTGACCAGAGCCGATGATGAGCAGCGCCGAAGCGTAGTTGAGCACCGGGTGCAGCCGGCCCTCGCGATAGACATAGCGGGCGCCGGTGCCGCGCTCCACGATCACCACGCCACCGTCCCGCCACTGCGTACCCGCGTCGGCCCTGCCGCCGTCCACGAGGACGCCGTACCCGGCGACGGCGGCCAGCGCGAGGATCGCGACCAGCACGCCCACCCCGGTGGCGCCCGCCATCGGGCCAAGCGGCGCCCGCACCGGGTCGGTCCGGCGCGTCACCAACGCGGCGACCACGCGCTGGACTGTGAACTGGTGCGAGCGAAGCTGGTCCTGGCGCGACTGCATCCGTCCTCCTTGTCCCTCCGGCCTTCCCGCCCGACCGGCGCAGCGCCCACCTTAGGCTGCCGGCAAGCTAGCCAACCGGCGTGGCAGGGCCGACCGCGTGGCAGGGCACACAGCACGGCACGGCGGGCAGCAGAGCAGGGCGGCACGGTGCGGCGCGCCGGGGCCCACGCGCTGGCGGCCCCATGGCACGATCGCCGGCATGGGCATCCTCCTCCGGCTCGGCATCAGTGCGCTCGCGCTGTGGATCGCCACGCTCGTCATCGACGGCATCACCCTCGGCGGCGACTCGATCCTGACCAAGGTCGGGACACTCCTCGCCGTCGCCGTCATCTTCGGCGTGGTCAATGCCGTGCTGCGGCCGATCATCAAGACCGTTGGCTGCATGTTCTACGTCGTCACGCTCGGGCTGGTCGCCCTCGTGGTGAACGGTCTGCTCTTCCTGCTGACCAGCTGGATCGCGGGCGAGCTGGAGCTGCCGTTCCACGTCGCGGACTTCTGGCCCTCGGCGGTCCTCGGCGCGCTGCTCGTCGGGGTGATCAGCTGGGTGCTCAACATGGTCGTGCGGGACGACAAGGACTGACACCTGGAGTCGGCTCATGCTGCTGCGCCGCGACGACGGGTACGAGGTCTGCGACGACGACACCCGGCTCGACGTGGACCTCCTGCACCAGTGGCTGTCACAGGATGCGTACTGGGCGCTCGGCCGCCCCCGGGACACTGTTGAGCGCTCTCTCGCGCGCTCGGTCAACCTCGGCCTCTACCGGCCGGACGGCGGCCAGATGGGCTTCGCCCGCCTCGTCACTGACCAGGCCACGTTCGCGTGGCTCTGCGACGTGTACGTGGAGCGCTCCGAGCGCGGCAAGGGCCTCGGTACGTGGCTCGTCAGCTCTTCGTGCGACCTGGTCCGGGGCTGGGGGCTGCGCCGGATGGTGCTGGCGACGGCCGATGCGCACGGCCTCTACGCCCGGTTCGGCTTCACGCCGATGGTGCAGCCAGACACGTGGATGGAGCTCCGGCTCCGGTGACCTCGGTCACGTGACGCCATCCGAAAGGAGCGGGCTCTCTCCCAGCCCTTACTGTGGTCGGCATGGGCGAGCTGCGCCGAGGTTACCTCTACGGCCTTGCGGCGTACGTGTCCTGGGGGTTCTTCCCGTTCTACTTCAAGAGCCTGCTGCCCGCCGGCCCGCTCGAGATCCTCGCCCACCGCATCGTGTGGTCCGTCGTCTTCGTGGCCCTGCTGCTGACGGTCCTGCGCCGCTGGCAGTTCGTCACCGCCCTCGCCCGCCAGCCGCGGGCTCTCGGCGGCATCCTGCTCGCCGCCGTGTTCATCGCGGTGAACTGGGGCCTCTACATCTACGGGGTGAACACCGAACGGATCGTGGAGACCTCGCTCGGCTACTTCATCAACCCGCTGGTCTCGGTGGTTTTCGGGGTGGCGCTGCTGGGTGAGCGGCTGCGCGGGGCGCAGTGGGCCGCGGTCGGCCTCGGCGCCGGAGCGGTCGCCGTGCTCACGGTCGACTACCGCCGGCTGCCCTACATCGCGCTCACGCTCGCCATGGCGTTCGGCTGCTACGGCCTGGTCAAGAAGCGGCTCCAGCTGCCACCCGCGGACGGGCTGCTGGTCGAGTCCGCGGTGCTCGCGCTGCCAGCGGTCGGCTACCTCAGCTGGCTGTCCTGGCGCGGCGGGGCGGAGGTCGGCACGGTCTCCCTCACCCACACCGTGCTCACCCTGCTCAGCGGCGTGGTCACGGCAGTACCGCTGCTGCTGTTCGCCGGCGCGGCGAACCGCATCCCGCTGACCGGCCTCGGCATGCTTCAGTACGTCGCGCCCATCATCCAGCTGTGCGTGGCCGTCTTCATCTACCGGGAGCCGATGCCACCGCTACGCCTGGGCGGCTTCGCGCTCGTCTGGCTGGCGCTGGCGGTCTTCACCTGGGACGCCTTCCGCCACGGACGCCGCCTGGCCCGGGGCCGGGCGCGGGACGCCGCGCCCACCGGGAGGGAGGCCGCGTCGGCAGGGAAGGACACCGCGCCCACCGGGAGGGAGGCCGCGTCCGCGGGGAGGGACACCGCGCCCACCGGGACGCCCCCGGAACCAGGCACTCGGGCGAACGAGCCGAGCGCGCCGGACGCCGGGGCGACACCCCGTGCGCCGGTACTCGCGGTCGCTACGTGATCGGTACCCACGCACTGCTCTACCTGATCGGCGCCGCAGCGGCTGACCATACTCTTTGTTGACTACCTGTTCGGGGGATACTAGTAGCTCACAGTGACACGAAAGATGGGAGTTGCAAATTATTGGTGATCATCTGCGTACGATCACATAGCGACCCAGGGGGCCACGTGACCCATCCGTTGCTCGGGCTGTTCCTCATCGTGCTGATCGGCTCCAGCACCTATGCGCTAGGCCGGATAGCTGGTCGCCAGGATCGGCTCGACGCCTACCGGTGCGGGCGGCAGGACGGGACCGACGAGGAGTGGAACCGCCAGCGCGCATACATACAGGCGACCCTCCGGCACGCGTTCAACAACCGGGTCACCGTGGCGTTCTCCCGGTCGCTGGCACGCGAGCTGCGCAACGACGGCAACCTCGGTACGACGTACCGCTCCAAGGCCGCAGTGGTACGGGCGACAGTCCCCGCGCCCCGGCAGGAGAGCGAGTGGTTCGGCACGCCGGGTCCCGCAGCGCTGGCCCAGCACCGCGAGCGCCACGACGAGCTGGCGGGCATCGCCAGGCTCAACGAGCTGGAGGAGATCAAGGAGCCGGTCCGGGAAGGCTGACGGCTCCCACTGAGCGGGCCGGCCGGGGTGAGCATCAAGGGGGGCTGCCACCCCGGCCGGTCTCGGTCACTCGGACTCGCCAGCCGTCGGACCTTCGTACTGCGCCAGCGCCTCGTCGAACCGTGGCCCGTAGAGCTGCCGGCCCACCAGCACCACGCTGGTGGCGAGCCAGGCGAGGCAGGCCTTGTTCAACACCAGGCTCCGGCGGAACGGCTGGCTGGTGATGCTGTGGACGCCGGTCACGTCCAGCACCGGGTGGCAGACCCGGCGACCGGCGTCCTCGATCTCGATGGTGGCGACGGACAGCTCATCGACCTCGACAACCTCGTTGAGGTCCATGCCGGGTGGCAGCTCGAAGCTACCCATTGCCGCTCTCCTCTCGCCCCGCTATGGGGAACGACGGACCCAGAGGGCCCAACGGACCTCGACAGGTCGTGGTCCGCAGCGCGGTGTCACCGGCAGTGGCGCCCTGGCGGCCACCGGACCAACCCCCACCGGCTGGGCAGCTCATCTCACTACTCCGAGAGCCTGGCTCGGAGCCGATCAGGTGGACACGCTGTCCGCTCGACACATACCCAATGCCCCCAGGTCATGACCATGATGCTGACGCCCATCCATGCAGGTCAGCCCCGACTCACCTGGCATACGTAACGAGCGCCTTCACTCTACGCTGGACGGACACGACGCCATAGCGTCGCCGCCCGTCAACCGGGCGGCGCGTCCAGCCCCGGCACGGGCGTACCGCCGCCGCGGCGGGAACGGACGAGCCGCGGAGCAGCGGTCATCCGATCGACGTTCACCAACAGGTGCGGCGTCCCGGTGCAGGACAGCCACTTTGACCTGACACACTGTGGCCGTGACACACCGCAGCCCGATCGTCCTGCGCCGACGGATCGCGCGAGAGATCAAGGGCCTGCGGCAGCAGACCGGCCTGTCGCTGGAGGCGGTCTCCGAGCTGACCTCGATCACCAAGTCGACCCTGTCCCGCATGGAGCAGGGGCAGACCGCGCCGAAGGTCTCCATCCTGCGGCAGCTGCTGGAGGCGTACGAGGCTCCGGACGCCAAGCGGGAGGAGCTCGAGCGGCTGGCCGTCGAGGCGAACCGGCGCGGCTGGTGGAGCCATCAGTACGGCGGCGTCGAGGTACCAGACTGGATCAGCACCTATGTGAGCCTGGAGTCCGAGGCGCAAGGAGTCCAGATATTCGAACAGATCGTGCCGGGCCTGCTGCAGACCGAGGAGTACGCGCGGGCGCTCATCTCGTCGGGGTTCGTCGGCGAGAGCCCGGAGACGGTCGAGGACCGGGTCCGGCTGCGCATGTCCCGGCAGGAGCGGATCGCCGGCGGGCTGTCCATCCAGGTCGTCATGGACGAGGCCGCGCTGCGCCGGGTGGTGGGCGGCCGGCGGGTGATGGCCGAGCAGATGCGGCGGCTGGCGCAGCTGGCCGCCCGGCCGTTGGTCACCCTCCAGGTGCTGCCGTTCACACGGTTGGCGACGCCGGTGGTCGGGTCGCCCTTCGCCATCCTGAGCTTCGCCGACAACGACCCCGCCGTGGTCTACCTGGAGGCGATCGAGGACGCCCTCTACGTCGAGAACCCGGGGCAGGTCGAGCGGTTCCGGTTGCTCTACGAGCGGCTGAGCCGGGCGGCGCTGGCCCCCACCAGGTCAGCCGCGCTCTTCACCACGCTCGCGCAGAGGTACTCGCAGGACGGGGAGGCGGGAGGCTCGCCGGACGGTGAGGCGGGGTGCTCGCAGGATGGGTGAGGCCGGCGGGGCCGGACCGCGTGGATGGCTGCCTCAGCCGGCCGCCGGGGCTCAGCGCAGCGAGTAGACCAGGATCGGCGCGCCGTCCGCCCGGCGCAGCTCGATCCGGTCGAGGTTCGACTGGTCGATCCGGGTCAGGCCCTCGAAGCGCAGGTCGTCACCTGCCGCCGCAGACCACGAGGCCACCTGCTCCGACGTGCCGTCGACGGCGACCGCGTGCAGCCGGAAGGTGTAGGGCCTGCGGCGCTCGGTGCTGGGGTAGGAGCGGTAGGAGCAGTGCACGGTGACCAGGGTGCCGCCGGTGGTGCCGGTGATCCCCACCTCCGCGGCCAACGCCCCGCTCCCGCTCACCGGCGTCATCGCCACCAGGGTCACCGGGGTCACCGGAGTCACCGGGTCCGGCTGGTCAACCAGTGCCTTCCCCCACGTACCCACCTCGATGGCGACCACCGCGACCAGGCACGCGGCAAAGGCGGCCAGGCTGGCCCGCCACCGTAGCCGCTGTCGGGCCCGGTCGGCCCGGGCGACCGCGAGCAGCCGGGGCAGCCGGTCGGGCTCCGTGGGCGCACCCGCCTGGGCGATCTGCTCGGCGGTCGCCGGGTCCAGCCGGCCGAGCAGCCCGGGCAGCACGGCGAGGTCGGCCACCGCCTCCCAACAGGATGGGCAGCGGGCCAGATGGCGCTCGTAGACGGCCCGTTCCGCAGGGGACAGCGCGCCGAGGACGTACACGCCGTCCTCGTTGGCGTACTCGCACCTCATCGCGTCACCCCCAGCTCCTCCAGGGCCAGCCGCAGCGACCGCAGGGCGTAGTGCGTGCGCGACTTCACCGTGCCCGGCGGCACGCCCAGGCGCGCCGCCGCCTCCGCCACGGAGCGCCCACGGTAGAAGCACTCCAGCAGCACCTCCCGGTGTGCCGGGGAGAGGCGGGCGAGCGCCTCGGCCACCGTCCACGCCTCCACGGCCCGGTCGGTCTCGTCGACCGTGGACGGCTCCGGCAGCACATCCGTGACCACCTCGCTGACCCGCACCGACCGGCGCCGCCAGAAGTCGATGGCCAGGTGGCGCGCTGTGGTGAACAGCCACGCCCGCACCGACCCGCGCTCCGGGTCCAGCGCCTCCGGATGCCGCCACGCCCGCAGCAGCGTCTCCTGCACCAGGTCCTCGGCTCGCTGCCGGTCGCCGCCGCACAGCCGCACCGCATGCGCGTACAACGCGTCACCATGCTCGGCATGCAGCGCACGCAGCAGGTCCGCGTCGTCGTCGGTCACGCACCGCTCCCGGTCATCACCTCAGTCTCACGCAGCACGGCTACCCACGGTTCAGCGGGACCTTTCCAGGCACGGCCGGGTGCCCTCATGTCGAGATCGGACCGGGCAGCTCTCCCTTGTCGAGCTGGTCGGCGACGTTGCGCGCGGTGATCAGCAGCTTGGTCCGGATGACCCGCGCCGAGGTCATCAGCTCCGCGGCCGGCATGGAGCAGGCCAGCACCACCCGGCGCTCCACGTCCCGGTCCGCGGTGACCAGCACCGCGGCGCACGCGACGCCGGGCCGGTACTGTCCGATCTCCAGCTGCATGCCGCGCTTGTCGCCGGCCGCCAGGTCCGCCTCGAACACATCGGCCGAGGTGAGCGTCTGCGGGGTGTACGGCCGCATCCCGGCCTCCTTGAGGAACCGCGCGCGCTGGTCCGCGCTGAGCGTGGCGAGCAGCCCCTTGCCCAGCGCGGTGGCGTGCGCCCCCTCGTCGAAACCCGGCACCAGCTCCTCCAGGTACGGCGAGCGGGGCCCCTCGGCGACCGCCGTGATCGCCACGTGCCCACCGATGAACCGCCCGAGGTAGTGGCTGTACCCGGTCTCCACCGCAGCGCGGCGCAGGCTCTCGCCGATGCCGGTCGGCCCCCGGAACGCCGCCACCAGCTCGCGGAACCGGTCGGCGATCTCCAGCCCCACGACGTACGTGCCGTCCTCGCGGCGGATCACGTAGCCCTCGTACGCCAGCGTGCGGACAAGGTGGTACGTGGTGGCGACGGTGAGGTCGCAGCGGCGCGCGACCTGCTTCACGGTGAGCCCCCGCGGCGACCTGCCCACGGCCTCCAGGACCCGCAGCGCCCGGGACACGCTGCGGATCAGGTCCGAAGGCTCCGCGAGCGGGTCACGCATCGTGCACCTCCAGAATCAGTAGCCTTACACCATATGAAATTTGAGCCACTGTGAGAACACCCGCTAGTGCGTATCTCGTCGCCCAGTGTGTCTACCTCGTGTCATAGCGTCCTCGTCAATGGTCGAGGTGGTGTCTCATGCCGGCCGGACAGTACCGGCCGGACGCCCGGCACGGGCGGTCATCGGTGCCGTCACCACAGCGGTCGCCTGTGTCCTACCGGTCTTCCTCATCGGTGGACAGGCCGTGCAGATCAGCGCCGAGCTGCGCTTCGACCCCGCCGGCCTGGGACTGCTGGTCAGCGCCTACTTCGCGGTGAGCGCGCTCGCGTCGGTGCCGGCCGGGGCGATGGT
The DNA here is from genome assembly GCA_035649895.1 of Micromonosporaceae bacterium. Classification (GTDB taxonomy): domain Bacteria; phylum Actinomycetota; class Actinomycetes; order Mycobacteriales; family Micromonosporaceae; genus DASSUC01. The sequence continues at coordinate 29,307 of DASRIS010000173.1, forward strand.
GGAGCGCTTCGGCGCCGCCCGGACCGCGCGCGCCGCGATCATCCTGTCCGCGGCCACGCTCGGCGGCATCGCCACCGCTCGTAGCTACCCCGCGCTGGCCAGCCTGCTGGTCGCCGCCGGGCCCGCCAACACGGTCGGGCAGCTCGCCGCCAACGCCAGCCTCGCCGCGCGGGTCCCGCCCGGGCGGCAGGGCCTGTCCTTCGGGATCAAGCAGAGCGCCATCCCGCTGTCCACGCTGCTCGCCGGGGTGGCGGTGCCGACGGTCGCGCTCACCGCCGGGTGGCGGTGGACCTTTGTCATCGCGGTCGGGCTGGCGGCCGGCGCGCTGCTCGCCGTACCCCCGGACGGGCTTGCCCGGCGGGCCGCGCCGGCCCGTGGCGGGCGCCCACCACCCGGGCTCGTGGTGCTCGGCACCGCCGCCATGCTAGCGGCGGGCGCGGCCGGGGCGTTCAGCACGTTCCTCGTCGACTCGGCGGTCGCCGGGGGCGTCGCGCCCGGCCCGGCCGGCTTGACGCTGGCCGGCGGCGGGACGGTCTGCATCGCCGTGCGCCTGGTCGCCGGTTGGTACGCCGACCGCCGCTCGGGCGGGTACCTGTCGCTGGTCGCGGCCTTCCTGGTCGTGGGCTCCGCTGGGCTGGCGCTGCTGGCGCTGCCCGGGCCGGTCGCCCTGGGTGTCGGGGTGGGGCTCGGTTTCGGCATCGGCTGGGCCTGGCCCGGCCTGCTGAACTACGCCGTGGTACGGCTGCACCCGCAGGCCCCGGCTGCGGCCACGTCGGTCACCCAGACCGGGGTGTACGCCGGCAGCTGCCTGGGCCCGCTGGCGTTCGGTACGACCGCGGCGAGCGCCGGCTACCCCACGGCGTGGACCGGCGCCGCCGCCGCGATGCTGCTCGGAGCGACCCTGATGTGGCTCTCCCGCCGGTCGCCCCAGCCGCCGTGACAGCGGCGGGCACCGCCGGCCGCGGCCGTCAGGCGGTACGGTCCGCGATCACGTCGCAGAGCGCCTCCAGCGCCCGGCGGGCCGGGACCAGCGGCAGCGGCGCAAGGCGGCTGCGGGCCTCCTCGGCGTGGCTGCGTACGGTCTCCCGGGCCCGCTTCAGCGCGGTCGACTCGCGCAGCAGGGCCAGTGCCTCGGCGTGCTCGGCCTCGTCGGTCACCGGCCCGGCGGCGAGGATCTCGCGCAGCCGGACCGAGGCCGCGTCGTCCTCCTCGGCGGCCAGCGCATAGAGCACCGGCAGTGTGGGCACGCCCTCGCGCAGGTCGGTGCCTGGCGTCTTGCCCGACTGGGTCGACTCGGACGCGATGTCCAGCAGGTCATCGGAGAGCTGGAAGGCTATCCCGATCGTCTCCGCGTACGCCGAGACCGCCTCCACCACGTCCGGCGGCGCGCCGCCGAACATGGCGCCGAACCGGGCGCACGTGGCGATCAGGGACCCGGTCTTGGCCGCGACCACGTCCAGGTAGTGCTGGATCGGGTCCTGGCCGGGCCGGGGCCCCACCGTCTCCGCGAGCTGCCCCTGCACCAGGCGGGAGAACGTACGTGCCTGGATGCGCACGCCCTCGATGCCGAGCTCAGCGGTGACGTCCGCGGCGCGGGCGAACAGGTAGTCGCCCACGAGGATGGCCACCGAGTTGGTCCACCGGGAGTTCGCCGAGGGTGCGCCGCGGCGGACCGGGGCCTCGTCCATGACGTCGTCGTGGTAAAGGGTGGCCAGGTGGGTCAGCTCGACGACCACAGCCGCCTGGACCACCCGTGGCATGCGCGGGTCACCGAAGTGCGCCGCAAGCGCCACCAGCAGCGGGCGGAACCGCTTGCCTCCCGCCTCGACCAGGTGCCGGGCGGCCTCGGTGATGAACGGATCGCTGCTGGTCACCGCCGTCCGCAGCTGCTCCTCGACCTGGTCCAGGGTCTGCCGGACCGAGGCCTCCAGCCCGGGGTCGCAGAAGTTGACGCCGATCGCGGTCAGCGCGCTACCTGGGCCCACACCCAGCCGCGGGACACCGGCGTACCCGAGCACGCTCACACTTCTCACCATGCCACACCCCCAGGTCCCGACAGGGCCGGCCCCCGCGCGGCCCCGGCGCCACGCTAGCGGACGAACTCGGCGGCCCGGTCTGTGAGATCCAGCATCGGCTGCGGCGCCAACCCGAGCAGCAGCGTCGCCGCCACGCCCACGGTCAGCGACGCGGCGGTGAGCGCACCGGGGATCGACACCGCCGGCGTGGCGTCGCCCGGCTCCGACAGCCACATCATCACCACCACCCGCAGGTACGGGAACGCCAGGATCATGCTGGTGACCACGCCGACGATGACCAGCCACAGCTGGCCCCCGCCCAGGCCGGCCGAGAACACCGCGAACTTGCCGGTGAACCCGCTGGTGAGCGGGATGCCGGCGAAGGCGAGCAGGAAGAACGTGAACACCGCGGCGTAGATGGGCGAGCGCCGGCCCAGCCCGGCCCACCGGGACAGGTGGGTGGCCTCCCCGTCCGCGTCGCGGACCAGGGTCACCACGGCGAACGCCGCGACCACGGTGAAGCCGTACGCGACCAGGTAGAACAGGGTGGAGGACAGGCCCTGCCGGGCCCCGCCCAGGACGCCGACGAGCAGGTAGCCGGCGTTGGCGATGGAGGAGTAGGCGAGCAGCCGCTTGATGTCGGTCTGGGTCACCGCGAGGATCGAGCCGACCAGCATGGTCAGCACCGCGACACCGCCCAGCACCCAGCGGTAGTCCCAGGCCACCCGCTCGAAGCCGACGTACAGCACGCGGAGCAGGCCGCCGAACGCCGCCACCTTCGTGCACGCCGCCATGAACGCGGTCACCGGCGTCGGCGCGCCCTGGTAGACATCGGGCGTCCAGACGTGGAACGGCGCCGCGGCCGCCTTGAACAGCAGCCCGATTGCGAGCATGGCGAGGCCGGCCAGCAGCAGCACCCGGCTGTTCGACGAGGCCAGCGCGGCGGCGCTGATGCCGGCGAGGTCCACCCGGCCGGCGAAGCCGTAGACCAGCGCGATGCCGAACAGGAAGAAGGCCGACGCAAAGGCGCCCAGCAGGAAGTACTTGAGCGCCGCCTCCTGGGAGACCAGCCGGCGCCGGCGGGCCAGCGCGCACATCAGGTACAGCGGCAGCGAGAAGACCTCCAGCGCGACGAACATCGTCAGCAGGTCGTTGGCTGCCACGAACAGCGCCATGCCGCCGAGGGCGAAGAGCGCGAGCGGGAAGACCTCGGTGCCGCCCGGCTCGCTGGCCGCCTGCCTGCGGTCGGCGTCCGAGCCCACGGTCACCGCGGCCTGCGCCACGAACGGCCCGCCGGCCTCCAGCCGCCGCTCCGCGATGAGCAGCACCGAGGTGATGCCGAGCACGATGATCGCGCCCTGGAGGAACAGCGTCGGCCCGTCCACCGCCACCGCCTCGCCGGCCGTGACGGTGCGCGTACCCGCCTCGCGTACCACCATCACCAGCGCCGCGACCAGCGCGGCGAGGGTGAGCGAAAGCTGGGTGAGGTGCCGCCGGGCCCGGGGCACAAAGGCCTCCACCAGTACGCCGACGGCCGCGGCCCCGAAGAGGATCAGCATCGGCGCGAGCGCCGCATAGTCGATCTTCGGCAGCTGCAGCGCCTCCTGCGCGAGAACGCTCACTGAACCTCTCCTCTGTTCACGACCGCGGACCCGATGCGCGTGGCAGCCCTGCTGCGTGCGGCAGCGCTGCGTGCGGCAGCGCTCACCGGGCGGCCTCGCGCACCGAGGTGGGCGCGGGGTCTGTGGCGCCCACCTCGCTCAGCGTGGCCTGCACCGCGGGGTTGACCACGTCAATGACCGGCTTGGGGTAGAAGCCGAGCAGGATCAGCAGCACGATCAGCGGGGCGACCACCACCCGCTCGCGCCCGGTGAGGTCGCGCCGCATGCCATCCACAGTGGACAGTGCCGGGTTCAGCTCGCCGTGCACGGTGCGCTGGATCATCCAGAGCACGTACGCCGCGGCGAGGATGATGCCCACGGTGGCGATGACGGCCACGGTCTGGTTCACCGAGAACGTGCCGAGCAGCACGAGCAGCTCGGAGACGAAGGGTGCGGTGCCGGGCAGCGCCAGCGAGGCCAGCCCGGCCACGAGGAACACCCCGGCGAGCAGCGGCACCAGCTTGCCGGCCCCGCCGAAGTCGGAGACGAGCGCGCTGCCCCGCCGCGCCACCAGCATGCCGACCACGAGGAACAGCAGCCCGGTGGCGAGGCCGTGGTTGAGCATGTAGAGCACGGCCCCGGTGCCGGCCTGGGTGGTGAAGGCGAAGATGCCCACGCCGATGAAGCCGAAGTGCGCGATCGAGGTGTAGGACACCAGCCGCTTGAGGTCGTTCTGCCCGACCGCCAGCAGGGCCGCGTAGATGATGCCGACCAGTGCCAGGGTGAGCGCCAGCGGAGCGAAGTAGCGCGACGCGTCAGGGAACAGCGGCAGGCAGTAGCGCAGGATGCCGAACGTGCCGACCTTGTCCAGCACGCCGACGAGCAGCGCGGCGGCGCCCGCCGGGGCGGCCCCCCCGGCGTCCGGCAGCCAGGTGTGGAACGGGAAGAACGGCGCCTTGATCGCGAACGCCACGAAGAAGCCGAGGAAGAGCCAGCGCTCGGTGCCGGTGGCCAGGTCCAGCCGGGTGAGCGCGGCCCAGTCCAGGGTGCGCTCGCCGGCGGCCTCGGCGCTGACCACCCAGAGCCCGATCACCGCGGCCAGCATGAACAAGCCGCCGACGAGCGAGTAGAGGAAGAACTTGACCGCCGCGTACTGGCGCTGGTGCCCGCCGTACGAGCCGATGAGGAAGTACATCGGCACCAGCATGACCTCGAAGAACACGTAGAACAGGAACACGTCGGCCGCCGCGAAGACGCCGATCATCGTGCTCTGCAGGGCCAGGATCAGCGCGAAGTACGCCGGCACGCTGCGCCGCCCGGCCTCCGCGTCGTGCCAGCTGGCCAGGACCACGACCGGCACCAGCACCGCGACCAGCGCGATCAGCACCAGCGCGATGCCGTCGGCGGCGAGCGTGAGGCGCACCCCCCAGGACGGGATCCACGGGTACGACTCCCGGAACTGGAACCGGTCGCCGTCCACGTTGAACGCCACCCACATCAGTGCGGTGAGCACCAGCACCGCCAGCGACCAGCCGAGGGCGGCCCACTTGGCCAGCGCCGGGCTGCGCCGCGGCAGCAAGGCCACCACCAGCGCGCCGACCAGCGGCAGGAGCGTCAGGACCGACAGGAACGGGAACGAGCTCATCCCACCATCACCGCCAGGAAGGCCGCCACGACCAGCACGGCGCCAGTGAGCATGGACATCGCGTACGACCGGACGAAGCCGGTCTGCAGCCGGCGCAGCCGCCCGGAGCCGCCGCCGACCGCGGCCGCCAGCCCGTTGACCAGCCCGTCGACGCCCCTGCTGTCCAGGTAGACCAGGGCCCGGGTGAGCCACCGGCCGGGCTTCTCGAAGACGACCTCGTTGAACGCGTCGGCGTAGAGGTTGCGCCGGGCCGCGGTGACCAGCTGCCCGGCGGGCTGCTCCTGCAACGCGGTGCCGGTGCGGAACATCGCCCAGGCCAGGCCCGCGCCGAGCAGCGTGACCAGGACCGACAGGAGGGTGACCGCGGTGTGGCTGAGGTTGCCGCCGTGCGCCTCCTCGACCCCGGCCGGCTCGAAGACCGGCCGCAGCCAGGTCACCACCGAGGTGGACATGAGCCAGCCGGCGGCGAGCGAGCCGACCGCGAGCAGCACCAGCGGCACCGTCATCACCGGCGGCGACTCGTGCGGGTGCTCGATGTCGTCGGTCCACCGCTTCGGGCCGTGGAAGGTCAGCACGAACAGCCGGGTCATGTAGAACGCGGTGAGGCCCGCGCCGAGCAGCGCCGCGGTGCCGAAGAGCCAGCCGGTCCAGCCCTCCCGGTCGTACGCGGCCGCGATGATCGGCTCCTTGGAGAAGTAGCCGGACAGCGGCGGCATGCCGATGATGGCGAGCCACGCGACCCCGAACGTGGCCCAGGTGATTGGCTGGTAGCGGGCCAGCCCGCCGAAGCGGCGGATGTCGACCTGGTCGTTCATCGCGTGCATCACTGAGCCGGCGCCCAGGAACAGGCCGGCCTTGAAGAACCCGTGCGCCAGCAGGTGGATGATGGCCAGGGCGTACGCGCCGGCGCCCAGCCCCACGCCGAGGAACATGTAGCCGATCTGGCTCACCGTGGACCAGGCGAGCACCCGCTTGATGTCGTCCTTTGCGCAGCCGATGATGGCACCGACCAGCAGGGTGAGCGCGCCGACGCTGACCACGACGGTCTGCAGCGTCGCGCTCTGGCTGAAGATCGGGTTGGACCGGGCGATGAGGTAGACGCCCGCGGTGACCATCGTGGCCGCGTGGATGAGCGCGGAGACCGGGGTCGGGCCCTCCATCGCGTCCGGCAGCCAGGCCTGCAACGGGAACTGGCCGGACTTGCCGGTCGCGCCGAGCAGCAGCAGCAGGCCGAGCAGCAGGACCGCGGTCCCGCCCAGCGCACCCACGTTGGTGAAGACGTCCGCGTACTGGGTGCTGCCGAACGCGGCGAACATCCAGAAGATGGCGATCGCCAGGCCCGCGTCACCGACCCGGTTCATCAGGAACGCCTTCTTGCCCGCGGTGGCCGCGGACGGGCGGGTGAACCAGAACGCGATCAGCAGGTACGACGCCAGGCCCACGCCCTCCCAGCCGAGGTAGAGCATGACGTAGTTGTTGCCGAGCACCAGCAGCAGCATGGCCGCGACAAAGAGGTTGAAGTAGCCGAAGAAGCGCCGGCGCCCCTCGTCGTGCGCCATGTAGCCCACGGCGTAGACGTGGATGAGGAAGCCCACCCCGGTGATGAGCAGCACGAAGACCCCGGAGAGCGGGTCCAGCAGCAGGCCGAAGTCGACCTGCAGCCCGCCGACCGGGATGAAGCTCCACAGGCTCAGCTCGGCCGAGCGCTGCGCCAGGCCCCGCAGCTCGAGGAAGTAGACCAGGCCCAGCACGAACGCCGTACCCACGCTGGCACAGCCCAGCCAGTGGCCCCAGCGGTCGGCGCGCCGGCCGAGCACCAGCAGCACCGCCGCGCTGGCCAGGGGGATCGCGATGAGCAGCCAGATGCTGGTGAGCAGCCCGGTGGCGGGGGCGAATTCAACAGTCGGTTCCACGCCGGAATCCCTCAGTACTTCAGCAGGTTCGCGTCGTCGACGCTCGCCGAGCGCCGCGTGCGGAAGATGGACATGATGATCGCCAGGCCGACCACGACCTCGGCCGCGGCCACCACCATCACGAAGAACGCCATGATCTGGCCGTCCAGGTTGCCGTTGATCCTGCTGAACGTGACCAGCGACAGGTTCGCCGCGTTGAGCATCAGCTCGATGCACATGAACACGACGATCGCGTTGCGCCGGATCAGCACCCCGACCGCACCGATCGTGAAGAGGGCAGCGGCGAGCACGATGTACCACATCGGAGTCATCAGACCCTCACCTCTCCGTGCCCTTGGGGGCCGACTCGGCGGAGGTCAGCTCCCGGGCCGGCAGGATCTTCGAGATGCTGCGCTCGGCCGGGGTGCCGTCCGGCAGGCGGGCCGGGGTGGCGACGGAGTCGGACGTGGCGAACACGCCGGGCCCGGCCTTGGGCGCCGGGTACCGGCCAGGTGCGAAGCGGGCCCGCATCAGCTCCGGCTGGCGCATCCGCTCACCGCGGCGCCGCTCGACGTGCGCCAGCAGCATCGCGCCGAGCGCGGCCGTGATCAGCAGCGCGCTGGTGACCTCGAAGGCGAAGACGTACTTGGTGAACAGCGCGGCGGCGATCCCCGGAACGTTGCCGCCGTGCTCGGCGTTCGCCGCGTCCAGGCCGGTCGGTTGGACCAGCCGCAGCGCCCGGGCCGTGCCCACGCCGACCAGCGCGGCGAAGCCGGTGCCGAGCAGGATCGCGGCGGCGCGCTGCCCGCGCAGCGTCTCGATCAGCGAGTCCGAGCTCTCCCGGCCGACCAGCATCAGGACGAACAGGAAGAGCATCATGATCGCGCCGGTGTAGACGATGATCTGCACCATGCCGATGAACGGCCCGGCCTGCAGCACGTAGAACACGCCGAGGCAGAGCATGGTGAGCACCAGCCAGAGCGCGGAGTGCACCGCGTTGCGGGCCAGCACCATGCCGAGCGCCCCGACCAGGGCCAGCGGCGCCAGGATGAAGAAGGTCCACTGCTCCCCGCCGCCCACCTCACCCACGGCGGCGAGCAGCGCTGTGCCCGTACTCATGTCGCGCTCCCCTGCTGCTGGGCCCGCTCGTCGGGGCCCAGGCCGGGCGGGTCCGGGTGTTTCGCCCGCTGGGCGTGCTGCTCAGCCCCTGGGAACTCGACGCCTGGCGTCTCATCCAGGTGGAAGCGGCCCGGGCCCATGGTGGACCGCTCGGCCCCGGCCGACGTGCCCGGGTTGGTCAGCGCCCCCACGTAGTAGTCCTTCTCGCTGTCGCCGAGCCGCATCGGGTGCGGCGGCTGCTCCATCCCCGGCAGCAACGGCGCGAGCAGCTGCTCCTTGGTGAAGATCAGGTCCCGGCGGGAGTCGCGGGCGAGCTCGTACTCGTTGCTCATCGTCAGCGACCGGGTCGGGCACGCCTCGATGCACAGGCCGCACAGGATGCAGCGGGCGTAGTTGATCTGATAGACCGACGCGTATCGCTCACCGGGCGAGAACCGGCCGTCCTCGGTGTTGTCCGCGCCCTCGACGTAGATCGCGTCCGCGGGGCACGCCCAGGCGCACAGCTCGCAGCCGATGCACTTCTCCAGCCCGTCCGGGTGCCGGTTGAGGATGTGCCGGCCGTGGTAGCGGGGGGCGAGCGGCTCGGGGTGGTTCGGGTACTCGGTGGTGACCGTCTTGCGGAACATGTGCGAGAAGGTCACGCCGAAGCCCTTGACCGAGTCCAGGATCGCGCCCACGTCACACCTCCCTGTCGCGTGCGTCGTCGGTGCCGGCACCAGCGGCGCCGGAGGCCGTGCCGGTGCCGGCAACGCCGGTGGCCCCCACGGTCACCGGCTCCCGCTCGGCGGTCAGCCGCTGCGCCCGAGGGCTGGGTGGCACCTGCAGGTCCATCGGCGGCACCGGGAAGCCGCCGGGCGGCGGTGCGGTGGCCCGCTCCTCGGCCGGCCCGCCCGCCGGCCGGCTCGGCCACAGCATGGCCACCAGCGCCACCACGAACACCGCACCGGAGATCAGCAGCAGCCGGCTGCGGGTGTCCACGTTGGACTGCTGCAGCGTCTTGATGCCGGCGAGCGCCAGGATCCACAGCAGGTTGACCGGGAGCAGGACCTTCCAGCCCAGGTGCATGAACTGGTCGTAGCGCAGCCGGGGCAGGGTGGCGCGCAGCCACACGAAGATGAACAGGAACAGGGTGACCTTCGCCAGGAACCACAGGAACGGCCACCAGCCGGAGTTCGCGCCGTCCCACAGCGAGATCGGCCACGGCGCCCGCCACCCGCCGAGGAACAGCGTGGTCGCCACCGCCGAGACGGTCACCATGTTGACGTACTCGGAGAGCATGAACAGCGCGAACTTCAGCGAGGAGTACTCGGTCATAAAGCCGGCGACCAGCTCCGACTCGGCCTCGGGCAGGTCGAACGGCGCCCGGTTGGTCTCCCCCACCGCGGAGATGAAGTAGATCACGAAGCTCGGCAGCAGCAGCAGCGCATACCAGCCCGGGGCGGTGAGGTCCAGGCCGAACAGGGACACCGGCGCCCCCTCGGACTGGGCGGCCACGATCTGCGAGGTCGACATCGAGCCCGCGGTCATGAACACCGCGACGATCGACAGGCCCATGGCGACCTCGTACGAGATCATCTGGGCTGACGAGCGCAGGCCGCCGAGCAGCGGGTAGGTGGAGCCGGACGCCCAGCCGCCGAGCACGATGCCGTAGATGCCCAGCGACGAGCAGGCCAGGATCACCAGCACCGCCACTGGTACGTCGGTGACCTGCAACGCCGTGCGGTGGCCGAAGATGCTCACCATCGGGCCGAACGGGATCACCGACAACGCGGTGATCGCGCAGATGGTCGAGATGGTGGGTGCGAACAGGTAGACCACCTTGTCCGCGGCCCGGGGCAGGATGTCCTCCTTGAAGGCCAGCTTCAGGCCGTCCGCGAGGGTCTGCAGCAGCCCGAACGGGCCCACCTTGTTCGGGCCCGGGCGCACCTGCATCCGGGCCACCACCTTGCGCTCGAACCACACCCCGAGCAGCGTCATCACCACGGCGAACACGAACACCACGACGACCTTGGCGAGGACCAGCCACCACGGGTCGGCGCCGAAGTCCTCCAGCGTCGGATCCTGCGCCAGGATCATGAGCTTCCTCCGGAGATCTGCACGACCGCGCCGGCCGGCGCGCCGAGCGTGCGCCGCACCGTCGAGCCCGGCGAGTTGGTGGGCACCCAGACCACGCCGTCGGGCAGGTCGGTGAGCAGCGCCGGCAGGGTCACCGCGCCGCGCTCGGTGGCCACGGTCACCGGGTCACCGTCGAGCACGCCCAGCTGGGCCGCCGTACCCTTGCCCAGCCGCACCACCGCGAGCCGGGCGGTGCCGGCCAGGTGCTCGTCGCCGTCCTGCAGAGCGCCGAGATCGAGCAGGTGGTGCCAGCTGGCGAGGACCGCCTCGCCAGCGCCGGGACTGGGCACCTCGCCCGCTGCCACGGTGGGCGCGGCCGGCCGGTCCACTCCGGTCGCCGGCAGCGACTCCAGCTCCCGCCGCACCGCCGCCACGGTGCCGGTGCCCAGCGCCACACCCAGCTCCGCGGCGATGGCGTCGAGCACCCGCGAGTCGGCCATGGCCGGGGTGTCCAGCACCGCTTCGAACGGGCGCAGCCGCCCCTCCCAGTCCGCGAACGTGCCGGCCTTCTCCACCACCGGGGCGACCGGGAAGACCACGTCCGCCCGCCGGGCCACGGCGCTGCGCCGGATCTCCAGGCTGACCAGGAACTCCACCCGGTCCAGGGCCTCCTCGGCCAGCCGCGGGTCGGCCAGGTCCGCCGGGTCCACCCCGGCGACGACGAGCGCGCCGAGCTCGCCCCGGGCGGCCGCCGCCACGATCCCGTCGGTGTCCCGACCGGGCTGGCTGGGCAGCACGCCGGCTTCCAGGCCCCAGCACCCGGCCAGCTCGGCGCGGGACGCCGCCTCGGCCACCGGCCGGCCGCCCGGCAGCAGGTTCGGCAGGCAGCCGGCCTCCACCGCGCCGCGGTCGCCGGCCCGCCGGGGCACCCAGGCCAGCCTGGCCCCGGTGCGGGCGGCCAGGTCGGCCACTGCGGACAGTCCACCCTGGACCGTGGCGAGACGCTCGCCCACCAGGATGATGGTGCGGTTGTCCACCCCGCCCACGTCGGCCAGGCGGGCCGGCTCGTCGCCGGGCACCGCCGCCACCAGGGCGCCGCCCATCTTCTCCAGGCCGTTGGTGGCGAAGGGTCCCACCGCCGTCACCCGCAGCCTCCGCTTGGCGTACGCCTTGCGCAGCCGCAGGAACAGGATGGGCGACTCCTCCTCGGGCTCCAGGGCGACGAGCACGATGTGCGCCGCCTGCTCGAGGTCGGCATAGGTCACGCCGGTCTCCCCGGCCACGCTGGCGGCGAGGAAGTCCGCCTCCTCCGCCGACAGCGGCCGGGCCCGGAAGTCGATGTCGTTGGTGCGCAGGGCCACCCGGGCGAACTTGGCGTACGCGTACGCGTCCTCCACGGTCAGCCGCCCGCCGGTCAGCACACCCACGCCGGTCCCGCCGCCCGCGCCGGTCCCGCCGGTCCCGCCGTCGCGGGCGCGCCGCAGCCCCTCGGCCGCGGTGCGCAGCGCCTCCGACCACGACGCGGCGCGCAGCTCACCGGTGTCCGCGTCGCGCACCATGGGCGTGGTGATCCGGTCGAACGCGTTCGCGTACTGGAAGGCCCAGCGGCCCTTGTCGCAGTTCCACTCCTCGTTCACGGCCGGGTCGTCGCCGGCCAGCCGGCGCAGCACCTTGCCGCGCCGCCAGTCGGTGCGCATGGCGCAGCCGGACGCGCAGTGCTCGCACACGCTCGGCGAGGAGACCAGGTCGAACGGGCGGGCCCGGAACCGGTACTGCGCGCCGGTCAGCGCCCCGACCGGGCAGATCTGCACGGTGTTGCCGGAGAAGTAGGAGTTGAACGGGGCGTCCCCGGCATCGCCCGGCTCGCCGCCGGCGTACCCCTCGTCGCGGTAGACGTTGACCTGCTCGGCCGAGGAGCGGTCCATCAGGTCGATGAACGGGTCGCCGGCGATCTCGTCCGAGAAGCGGGTGCAGCGCTGGCACAGCACGCAGCGCTCCCGGTCCAGCAGGACCTGCGTCGAGACGTTGATCGGCTTGACATACTCGCGCTTGTGCTCGTGGAAGCGGGAGTCGGCGCGGCCGGTCGACATCGCCTGGTTCTGCAACGGGCACTCGCCGCCCTTGTCGCAGGTGGGGCAGTCGAGCGGGTGGTTGACGAGGAGCAGCTCGATGATCCCCTCCTGCGCCTTGCGGGCGACCTCGGAGGTGAGCTGGGTGTGCACCACCATGCCGTCGGAGACCGCCTGCGTGCAGGACGCCACCGGCTTGCGCTGCCCCTCCACCTCGACCAGGCACTGCCGGCAGGCGCCCGCCGGCGCCAGCAGCGGGTGGTCGCAGAACCGCGGGATCTCGATCCCGATCTTCTCGCACACCCGGATCAGCAGCGCGCCCTTTGGCGCGGTGACCTCGATCCCGTCGATCGTGAGCGTCACCGTCTCGGTGTGCCTCTCCACCGCCGACGTCATCAGTGCGCCCCCACCAGCTCTGCGTCGCGCTCCCCGCGGAACACCGGGGCGGTACGCCCCTCGATGTAGTCCAGGTAGTCCTGCTTGAAGAACTTCAGCGACGAGGTGACCGGGCTGGTCGCCCCGTCGCCCAGCCCGCAGAACGAGCGGCCCAGGATGTTGTCGCAGGTGTCCAGCAGGGTGTCAAGATCCTCATGGGTGCCGGCACCGGAGAGGATCCGGCGGTAGATGGCCTTCATCCAGAAGTTGCCCTCCCGGCACGGCGTGCACTTGCCGCACGACTCGTGGTGGTAGAACTCCAGCCACCGGTAGGTCGCGTAGACCGGGCAGTCGGCGTCGGAGAAAATCTGCGTCGCCGTGGTGCCGAGGATGCTGCCGGCCGCGGCCACCGACTCGAAGTCCAGCGGCACGTCCAGGTGCTCGGCCGTGAGCAGCGGGGTGGACGAGCCGCCGGGCGTCCAGAACCGCAGCTCGTGGCCTGGCAGCATGCCGCCGGCCAGCTCGACCAGCTCGCGCAGGGTGATGCCCATCGAGCACTCGTACTGGCCGGGGTTGGCGATGCGGCCGGAGAGCGAGTAGATCATCGGGCCGGAGGACTTCTCGGTGCCCATCGTCTTCCACCAGGCGGCACCGCCCAGCACGATGTACGGCACGCTGGCGATGGTGCCGACGTTGTTGACCACGGTCGGGCAGGCGTAGAGGCCGTGCGTTGCCGGGAACGGCGGGCGCAGCCGGGGCTGGCCGCGGAAGCCCTCCAGCGAGTCCAGCAGTGCGGTCTCCTCGCCGCAGATGTAGGCGCCCGCGCCGCTGTGCACGACCAGGTCCAGGTCGAAGCCGGAGCCGAGCACGTCATGCCCGAGGTAGCCCGCCTGGTACGCCTCGCGCACCGCGTTGCGCAGCCGCCGGGCCGCGTGCACGGCCTCGCCGCGCACGTAGATGAACGCCTGGTGGGCCCGGATCGCGTACGCCGCAATGATCGCGCCCTCGATGAGCCCGTGCGGGTCGTGCATCATCAGCGGCAGGTCCTTGCAGGTGCCGGGCTCCCCCTCGTCCGCGTTGACCACCAGGTAGTGCGGCTTGCCGTCGTTCTGCGGGATGAAGCCCCACTTCAGGCCGGTAGGGAAGCCGGCGCCACCGCGCCCGCGCAGGCCGGACTCCTTGACCAGGGCGATCAGGTCATCCGGGGGTACGGATAGCGCCTTGCGCAGCGCGAGGTAGCCGTCCAGCTGCTCGTACACGTCCAGCCGCCAGGCCTCCGGCGACGGCCAGCGCTTGGTGAGGACCGGGGTCAGCTTCGCCAGCACCTCCCGGGACGGAGCAGTCACGGCTGTGCCTCCTTTGTCGTGCCCTCGCGGCCCTCGCCTCGCTCGGTGCACCCGGTCACGACTTGACCTCCTTGAGCTGGCCCTCCTGCGGCAGCGGCGCATCCCCGGCCGGCTTGCCGTCGCTGGCCGGCTGGTTCGCCACCGGGACCGCGGTGAGCGGAGCCTTCTCGCCCTCGCCCGGAGCCTTCTCGCTCTTGTCCGGGGCCTTGCCGCCCTTGTCCGGGGCCTTGTCGCTGGCGGGCCGGCCGCCGCCCGGCTGGTCGCCGTTGGGGCGCCCGATCGGGGTCCGCGGGTCGAACCCGGCCACCGAGACGCCGTGCTCCTCGGCCAGCCGGTTGCCGCGCAGCGTGGCCGGCCCGGCCGGGCCGTCGGCCACCGCGCCCTCCCGCTCGTCGGCGAACCCGGCCAGCTGCAACGACATCTCGCGTAGGGTGCACAGCCGGGCGCCGCGGCTCGGCGCCGGGCGCCCGCCGGCTCGCAGCTGCTCGACCAGGGCCACCGCCCGCTCGGGCTCCATGTTGTCGAAGAACTCGTAGTTGACCGTCAGCACCGGGCCGTAGTCGCACGCCGCCAGGCACTCGGCGTGCTCCAGGGTGACCGTGCCGTCGGCGGTGGTCTCGTCGTGCCCCACGCCGAGGTGGCCGGCGAGCGCGTCGAACACCCGCTGCCCGCCGAGCACGTCGCACATGGTGTTGGTGCACACGCTGACCAGCCAGTCCCCGGCCGGCCGGCGCTTGTACATCGTGTAGAACGTGGCGACCGCGGCCACCTGGGCCCGGGTCAGGCCGAGCTGCCCGGCGCAGAACGCGATGCCGGCCGGGGACACGTACCCCTCCTCGGCCTGCACCAGGTGCAGCAGCGGCAGCAGCGCGGAGCGCTCCCGACCCACCGGGTAGCGGGCCATGAGCTGCCGCGCGCGCTCGCGCGTGGCCTCCGGGAACGGGCTCTGCGTGGAGGGGGCCTGCGTTGGCGCGGCCTGACCGGACGGGGCCTGTGCGGGCGCGGCCGGCGCCGGCTGAGCCGGCGCGGACGGAGTCTCTGGCAGTGGCATCAGCGATCACACCCACCCATGACCGGGTCCAACGAGGCCCCGCCCGCGATCACGTCGGCGATCAGGCCGCCCTCGGAGATCGCCGGAATGGCTTGCAGGTTGACAAAGCTGGGGTCCCGGTAGTGCACCCGGTACGGCCGCGTGCCGCCGTCGCTGACCACGTGCGCGCCCAGCTCGCCACGCGGCGACTCGATCCCGACGTAGACCTGGCCGGGTGGCACCCGGAAGCCCTCGGTGACCAGCTTGAAATGGTGGATCAGCGCCTCCATGGACTGGCCCATGATCTTGGCGACGTGCTCCAGCGAGTTGCCCATCCCGTCCCCGCCGACCGCGAGCTGCGCCGGCCACGCGATCTTGCGGTCGGCCACCATCACCGGGCCGGGCCGCAGCCGGTCCAGGGCCTGCTCGACGATGCGCAGCGACTCGCGCATCTCGGCCAGGCGCACCTCGTAACGGCCGTACACGTCCGCGGTCGTCGTGGTCGGCACGTCGAACTCGTACGTCTCGTAGCCGCAGTACGGCATCTGCTTGCGCAGGTCCCAGCCGAGGCCGGCCGAGCGCAGCACCGGGCCGGTGATGCCCAGCGCCAGGCAGCCGGTGACGTCCAGCACCGCCACGTTGCGGGTGCGCTGCTCCCAGATTGGCTGCCCGGAGAGCAGGTCCTCATACTCCTTGAGGCGGGCGGGCATCAGCTTGAGAAACTCGCGGGTACGGGTGACCGCCTCGTCCGGCAGGTCCTGCGCCAGCCCGCCCGGCCGGATGTACGCGTGGTTCATCCGCAGCCCGGAGGCGAGCTCGAAGATGTCCAGGATGAGCTCGCGCTCCCGGAAGCCGTACAGCATGATCGACAGCGCGCCCAGCTCGAAGCCGGTGGTGGCGAGCCAGACCAGGTGCGAGGCGATCCGGTTCAGCTCCATCATCAGCACCCGGATAGTGGTGGCCCGCTCCGGCACGTCGTCAACGATGCCGAGCAGCCGCTCCACCGCGAGGCAGTACGCCGCCTCGTTGAACATCGGCGCCAGGTAGTCCATCCGGGTCACGAACGTGGTGCCCTGGGTCCAGTTGCGGTACTCGAGGTTCTTCTCGATGCCGGTGTGCAGGTAGCCGACGACCGTACGGGCCTCGGTGATCGTCTCGCCCTCCAGCTCCAGGATCAGCCGGAGCACGCCGTGCGTGGAGGGGTGCTGCGGGCCCAGGTTGACCACGATCCGCTCGTCGCCGCCCGGGTCGGTGCCGGCGACGACCGAGTCCCAGTCGCCCCCGGTGACCGTGAAGACCTTGCCCTCGGTGGTCTCGCGCGCTGCCGCGTAGCCCGTGCTCACTGGTACGACCTCCGCTGGTCCGGCGGTGGTATCTCCGCGCCCTTGTACTCGACCGGCACGCCTCCGAGCGGGTAGTCCTTGCGCTGCGGGAAGCCCTCCCAGTCGTCCGGCATGAGGATCCGGGTCAGGTTCGGGTGGCCGTCGAAGACCAGGCCGAACATGTCGTACGCCTCGCGCTCCTGCCAGTCGGCGGTGGGGTAGACCGCGGTGACGCTGGGCAGGTGCGGGTCCTCCACGCTCACCGCGACCTCCAGCCGGATCCGCCGACGGTAGGTCATCGAGGTGAGGTGGTAGACCGAGTGCAGCCGCCGGCCCCGCGGGTCGTCCGGGTAGTCCGCACCCGACACCGACGAGCACAGCTCGAAGCGCAGCGCCTCGTCGTCGCGCAGCACCTGGCACACCTCGGCGATGCGCTGCGGCGCGATGTGCAGGGTCAGCTCGTCCCGGTCCACCACGACCCGCTCGACCGCGTCGTCCAGCCCTGGGTAGGCGGCCTCGAGCGAGTCGTACACCTCGTCGAACCAGCCGCCGTACGGCCGCTCGGTCGCCGGCAGGGTGGGACGGCGCCGCACCAGCCCGCCAAAACCCGAGGTGTCGCCGGAGCCGGCCACCCCGAACATGCCGCGCCCGGCCCGGCTGCTCGGCGGGTAGTCGGCCGGCGCCCCGACCATGGCACCGGCCGGCGGGGCGGTGACCGGCACGGACGGCTCGGTAGTCACCGCTGCACCTCCTTTGCCGTGCCCTCGCGGCCCTCGCTCCGCTCGGTGCACTCGGTCACGACTGGGCCGCCCTTTGCCGTGCCCTCGCGGCCCTCGCTCCGCTCGGTGCACTCGGTCACGGCCCTACCTCCTGCTTTGTGCGCTGCTCCTGGGTGCGCATCCAGTTCTCGATGCGCAGCTGCTCCTCGCGCCCCTCGGCGACCGCCTGCTCCCACTCGGCCCGCCGCGCCTTGTCCACCCGGTAGCTGGAGGGCACCTCCCACGGCTGTACCACGGGCCGGCCGTCCCGCTCCTCACGGGCGGCGAGCGCGACGCGCCGGCGCTCGCCGAGCGGCTCGTGCATGATCTTCTCGCGCAGCTTCAGGATCGAGTCGATCAGCATCTCCGGTCGGGGCGGGCAGCCGGGCAGGTACATGTCTACCGGCACGATGTGGTCGACGCCCTGCACGATCGCGTAGTTGTTGAACATGCCGCCGGAGCTGGCGCAGACGCCCATGGACAGCACCCACTTGGGGTCCGGCATCTGGTCGTAGATCTGGCGCAGCACCGGGGCCATCTTCTGGCTCAGCCGGCCGGCCACGATCATGAGGTCAGCCTGGCGCGGCGAGGCGCGGAAGATCTCCATCCCCCACCGGCCGAGGTCGTAGCGCGGCGCGCCGCTCGACATCATCTCGATCGCGCAGCACGCCAACCCGAACGTCGCCGGCCACACGCTGGACTTGCGGGACCAGTTCACCAGCTTCTCGACGGTGGTGAGCAGGATGCCGCTCGGTACCTTCTCTTCGATGCCCATCTGTCAATCCCAGTTGAGGCCGCCGCGCCGCCAGACATAGGCGTACGCGATGAGGACCGTGCCGATGAAGAGGACCATCTCGACGAACCCGAAGATCCCGAGCGCGTTGAAGGACACCGCCCAGGGGTAGAGGAAGATGATCTCGATGTCGAAGATGATGAAGAGCATCGCGGTCAGGTAGAACTTCACCGGGAAGCGGCCGCCGCCGACCGGCTGCGGGGTCGGCTCGATACCGCACTCGTACGCCTCGAGCTTGGCCCGGTTGTACCTGCGCGGGCCGAGCAGCGGCGCGATCGCCACCGAGAACAACGCGAACGCCGCGGCGACCGCGAACAGCCCGATGATGGGTACGTACGGCGAGAGTGTCATGACCCTGCCTGCTCCGTCCTTCCCGAACAGCTCACGTTATTGGTCTTGACCGGCGTTCACACCGCCGGGGTCACCCTGGTCATCGCGTTGATGACGCGGTCGATGGCGTCACCGCCCCGCGGGTCGGTGAGGTTCGCCAGGAGCTTGAAGGCGAACCGCATGAGCAGCGGGTGCGGCAGGCCGTGCCGGGTGGCCACGCGCATGACCTCTGGCCGGCCGATGAGCTTGACGAAGAGCCCGCCCAGCCGGTAGTACCCCCCGTACCGCGCCTTCAGCTCCGCGGGGTAGCGCATCAGCGCCCGCTCGCGCCCCGCCTCCGTGGGCCGGGCCAGCGCCTGGACGACGACCTCCGCGGCCAGCTCGCCGGACTCCATGGCGTAGGCGATGCCCTCGCCGTTGAACGGGTTGACCAGGCCGCCAGAGTCACCGACGAGCACCACGCCCCGGGTGTAGTGCGGCACCCGGTTGAAGCCCATCGGCAGCGCCGCGCCCTGTGGCTTGCCGTCGGCGTTGGCCGGGTCGTTCATGCCCCACTCGGGTGGGGTGGTGGACAGCCAGTCGGCCAGCATCGCCCGGTAGTCGGTCTTGCCGAAGGCCACCGACGAGTTGAGCACGCCGAGGCCCACGTTCACCCGGCCGTCGCCAAGACCGAAGATCCAGCCGTACCCGGGCAGCAGCCGGTCCCCGCCCTCGCGGCTGCGCAGCTCCAGCCAGGACTCCAGGTACTCGTCGTCGTGCCGGACCGGCGAGCGGTAGTACTGCCGGACCGCGACCCCGATCGGCCGGTCGTCGCGCTTGCGCAGGCCCAGCGTGAGCGGGAACCGGCCGGAGACCCCGTCCGCCGCGACCACCACCGGTGCCCGGAACGTCCGCGGCTGGCCGTCCACGGTCGCGGTCACGCCCACCACCCGGCCGGTCTCCTGGTCCAGCACTGGCGCGGTGACCGTGTGGTTGGTGCGCAGCTCCGCTCCTGCCGCGACCGCATGCCGGGCCAGCAGGTCGTCGAAGTCGAGCCGGGTGCGCACCAGCCCGTAGCTGGGGTGGCTGGCCAGGTCGGGCCAGTCCAGCTCCATCCGTACCCCGCCGCCGATGATGCGCAGGCCCTTGTTGTGCAGCCAGCCATCGCCCGGCTCGGTCTTGATGCCCATCTTGACCAGCTGGGTGACTGCGCGGGGGGTGAGCCCGTCGCCGCACACCTTCTCCCGCGGGAACTCGGTCTTCTCCAGCATCAGCGCGCGCACGCCGTGCCGGGCGAGATGGTAGGCGGTCGTGGAGCCGCCGGGTCCGGCACCGACGATGATCACGTCGGCATCGACCTCGGCGTCATGCCGCGTCGGCGTCACGGCCACCTCCCGCCCGTGTCCTGCTGCCCGTGTGTGCCCGTGCCGGTCTGCGTGTTGCGTACTCGTGAAAGTCTTCACAAGCTTCGGCGTGCAAGTCTAAGACGGCGCAGACCCCGGCGCTCACTTAGGCGCGCCTAACCTGCCCTCCACCCGTACCTCACCCGACCCCCGTCCGCTCCGACGCCGCCGACGCCCTTCGGCACCCGCTTTCAGCGCCCTCGCCTCCGGCGCACCTCCGGCACCACCCCCGGCGCCCCTCCCCTCTCCGCCCCAGCACCCTCCTCATCCGACCTTGCCCCCAGCGCCCCTCCGCCCTTTCGGTACTGCTCCGGCGCCCCTCCAGCACCAAGATCACGATCACAGCGCCGAACGTGCAGTCTGGCTAAACATTTGGCGCGAACATCGCGATCATCGCGCTGGCGAGGTCGCCAAGAAGGGGCGGGCGTAGTGAATTACGCCCGATTTGCCGGTATCGCGCCTTGCTGCCTGTGGATAACCGGAGCTGGAGCCCGGCCGGACGGCACGCTCTACGTCGTGGACGACAAGGCACGGCTCAACAGCCTCGCCACCCGCCAGGGCGGGCTCCTCACCAGAGCTCAGGCGCGCGCCTGCGGCTACTCGATGTACCAGATACGACGGCGCCTGGCCGCAGGCGAGTGGCACCACATCCTCGGCACGGTCTACTCGCTCCGGCCGTCGCGGGTCACGCCACAGCTGCGGGACACGGCCGCCCTGCTGGCCGTACCGTCGGGCGTCCTCGCTGGACCTTCCGCCGCGCGCCGCCTCGGCATCCGGGTACCGGACAGCGGCACGTACCTGTGGATCGGGTCCGGCCGGGGGATCAGCCTGTCCGGGGTGACCTACCTACGCTCGCACCTGTCCGCCCGGGATCGGTGGCTGGCCGGTGACGCCGTCGTCACGGCAACCGGCCGAACGATCGTCGACTGCCTGCTCGTACTCGCCGAGGCCGACGCGCTGAACCTGCTCGACGATGCGCTGCGGGAACGTTGGACGAGCCTGGGCGAGCTGGCCTGGCGGGTGCACGAGCACGCCGGCCGCCCGGGCGCGCCCCGGCTCGTCGCCTTGATGCGGAAGATCGCCTCGGGTGCCCGGTCCGAAGCCGAGCGCCGAGCAGTGGCGCTGCTGCGCGCCGCCCGGGTCCCCGGGTGGGTGACCAACCACCGGATCTGGGATGCCAAGGGCGACCTGATCGCAGTCGGCGACCTGGTCTTCCCTGCCGCCCGGCTCGTTGTCGAGCTGGATGGACGCGCGTTCCACTCCACCGCCGACCGTTTCGCCCGCGACCGCGAGCGGCAGAACCGGCTGGTGGCGGAGGGCTGGACCGTGCTGCGGTTCACCTGGTACGACCTCACCGGCCGCCCGGACTATGTCATCAGTACAATCCGGACAATGCTCTCACGGGCCTCGATATCTGGCGCTCAGTGACACGATCACCCGCTTACGCAGGCGCGCCCTAGCACCATGATCGCGAGGTTTGCACCAGATGTTTAGCCGGACTGCACATCCGGCCCCACGATCGCGATCTTGAGAGTCCCCGGGTGGTCAACGGCGGGGTGGAGGGGAGGGGCGGGCACCGGTCAGCAGCGAGGGGCGAGTCAGCGACGAAGGGGCGGGACGAGGGAAGCTGCGTCAGCGGCGGGTGGCGCGGTGCAGGGCCACTACCCCGCCGGTGAGGTCGCGCCAGGCCACGCCCTGCCAGCCGGCCTCGGCGATCCGGGCGGACAAGCCGGCCTGGTTCGGCCAGGCCCGGATGGACTCGGCGAGGTAGACGTACGCGTCCGGGTTGCTGGACACCCGCCGGGCGACCGCGGGCAGGGCCCGCATCAGGTACGACAGGTAGACGGTCCGCAGGGGTTGGTGCGTCGGGTGGCTGAACTCGCACACCACGAGGCGCCCGCCGGGACGGGTGACCCGCGCCATCTCCTGCAGCGCGGCGTCCGGGTCGACCACGTTGCGCAGGGCGAACGAGATTGTCACCGCGTCGAAGCTGGCGTCCGGGAAGGGCAGGGCGAGGGCGTCGCCGGCCAGCAGTGGCACCTGCGGGCGGGCTCGCCGGCCGGTCTCCAGCATGCCGAGCGAGAGGTCGGCGCCGACGGCGTACGCGCCGGAGCGGGCCAGCTCCGCCGTTGACACTCCGGTCCCCGCGCCCAGGTCGAGCACCCGCTGGCCGGAGGCGAGCTGGAGCGCCGCCCTGGTCGCCCGGCGCCAGGCTCGGTCCCGGCCGAACGAGAGCACGCTGTTCGTCAGGTCGTACCGCTCGGCAACCCCGTCGAACATGGCGGCGATGTCGTGCGGCGACTTGTCCAGGTAGGCCCGCGTCACGGCGTACCACTCTGCCAGTGGGGGTGGTAGGGCGCCGCGTTGGGGCAGCGCATCCGGCCCCAGCCCACCATGCGGGCAGTGACCGCGCGGGCAGCGACCCGCGGATAGTGACCTGCGGATAGTGACCTGCGCGGGGCGGTGACCGCTACCGGGCTGGGGGCCGCTCGTCCGGCGTGACCAGGACCAGCCGGCGGCGGCGCGCCATGACGAGCAGCACGCCACCCGTGGCCAGGACCGCGAGGCCGAGGAGTCCGGCCAGCCCGGCTTGGGCGCCGGTGATCGGCAGGCCGCCCCCGCTGCCCGCGGCGAGCTGCCGCATGGAGACGTGGACGTCGTAACGTGCCGCGTTGCCGCCGTGTGCGGCCTCGGCCAGCTGCTCCTGCTGCGCCTCGGTCAGCGCCTTGACCCGCGGCCCGGCCGCCACGCCCAGCCGCGCCGCCGCGTCGGCAGTGAGCTGTTCCAGGGCGTACGCGGAGACGGTGCCGCCGACCAGGACCGGTCCACGGGCCAGCCGGTCGACCACCACCCGCACCGGGTCCGCGACGTAGCCGCTGGCGGTGCCCCTGGCCAGCACCGCGTCCGGGTCCTGGCAGGTCATCCTGCGGTTGTCCGGGCTGTACGCGCAGCCCTCCCGGTGCTCGGCGAACGTGACGTGCGCGGGCAGCGCAACGGTGTAGGAGACGCCCCTGGTGGCACCGCCGCCGCGGCTGCCGCCCGAGCCGCGGTTGACCGCGAACCAGCGCAGCCAGGCGCGGTGACCGGGCGCTACCGGCAGCAGCTCGACCGGCTCGGTGTCGTCGTCGGCGTACACGTCGAAGGCGACCGCGACCAGGTCGAAGCTGCGCGCGACGACCTCGACCTGGACCCCGGCGGAGTTGTTGGACCGGTCGGGGTCTGCGGTGCTTGACGTCGCCGAGACCGCGAAGGATCCGGCCGGGCCGGTCCCGCCCTTGGCGTAGAGGGCCACGGAGAACTCCATCACGCCGTGCGAGGCGACCGGCCCGAAGGAGCAGCGGTACTTCTGGCCGGAGCCGCGGCAGCCGCGCGGTGCGAGATAGCCGACCAGGTCGCGGTCCAGGCCGGCGAGGTCCACCTCCAGGACGACGTTCTGGGCGGTGTGCGGACCGGAGTTCGTTATGGCGACCTTGAACGGCCTGGCCTTCGCCCGCGTGGTGTCCGTGGTGAGCGGCGTGCCCGCCGCGCTCACGGACAGGTCGGCGCGGGGCGCGGGGTCAGCCTGCGCCGGCCCACCGGTGCCGACCAGCGCGCAGGTGAGGACGAGTGAGCCGGTGAGGAGCTGCGCGGCCACGCCAGCGCCAGCGCGCGCCCAGGCGCGCCGCGTGCCTACCTTCATGACTCCCCCGGGGTAAGGGAACTGGCCGACGCCGCCGGACGCTAGCGGATCCGCCCCCGTCTGGCTACCGGCCGAACGAGCGACCCGGCGGCGGTAGCCAGGGCGGACGGCCCCCCTCAGCGGGCCTGGACCGCTCAGCCTGCCTGGACCACGGGGAGCGGGTGGCCCGCGCCGCCGCCGGGAAGGGCGATCGACGAGAAGTGCGACACGACCCGTTCGTCGGTCGGGTCGTCGGCCGGGGTCCAGTGCACCCGCAGCCGCCGGTAGCGGGTGTCCCGCTGGGCCGGGACCCGGTACGCCGAGCGGATCATGTGCACCAGCTCGAGCAGGTTCGACCGGTGCCGGGCACCGGCCGAGGAGATGACGTTCTCCTCCAGCATGATCGAGCCGAGGTCGTCCACGCCCAGGTGCAGCGAGAGCTGGCCGATGTCCTTGCCGGTGGTGAGCCAGGAGGACTGCAGGTGGGCGATGTTGTCGAAGAACAGCCGCGCCACCGCGACCAGGCGCAGGTACTCCAGTGAGGTGGCCTGGGTGCGCCCCTTGAGGTGGTTGTTCTCCGGCTGGTAGGTCCACGGGATGAACGCCCGGAACCCCCCGGTGCGGTCCTGCACCTCGCGGATCATCCGCAGGTGCTC
Organism: Micromonosporaceae bacterium; assembly: GCA_035649895.1. Taxonomy (GTDB): domain Bacteria; phylum Actinomycetota; class Actinomycetes; order Mycobacteriales; family Micromonosporaceae; genus DASSUC01. Next base: position 53,353 of record DASRIS010000173.1, read on the forward strand.
GATGCGCTCGGTGTTGGTCTCCCCGGTGCCCATCATCATCGTCGCGGTGGACTCCAGCCCCAGCCCGTGCGCGGTCTCCATGACCGCGAGCCACTCCTCGCCCGACTCCTTGAGCGGCGCGATCGCCTTGCGCGGCCGGGCCGGCAGCATCTCCGCGCCGGCGCCGGCGATCGAGTCCAGGCCCGCGGCCTTGATCCGGGCGATGGCCTCTCCGACGTCAACGCCGGAGACCCGGGCCATGTGCAGGATCTCGCTCGGCCCGATCGAATGGATGACCAGCTCCGGGTACGCCCGCTTGACCGCGGAGAACAGCTCCTCGTAGTACTCGACGCCGTAGTCGGGGTGGTGCCCGCCCTGGAGCATGACCTGGGTGGCGCCCAGCTCGACCGCCTCGCCGCAGCGCCGCAGGATCTCCTCGGTCGGGTGGGACCAGCCCTCGGCGTGCTTGGGCGCCCGGTAGAACGCACAGAACTTGCACGCCGTGACACACACGTTGGTGTAGTTGATGTTCCGGTCGATCAGGTAGGTCACCACGTTGTCCGGGTAGCGCCGCCGCCGGACTGCGTCGGCGGCCTCGCCTAGCGCGTGGAACGGCGCGTGTGTGTAGAGGAGCAGCGCCTCGTCCGGGCCGATCCGCCCGCCGTCCGCTCCGCGCCTGAGGATGTCGTCGATCTCCCGGATGGCAGCCACAACGGCCAGGGTACGTGCTCGCCCGGCCAACCCGCCCGGGTCCACCCACCAGCCCTGCCCGGCGAACCCGCCCGGGTCCACCTGCCAGCCCTGTCCGGCGAGCCCGCCCGGTCCACCCACCAGCCCACCCGTGCCGCCTGCCAGCGGGCGCCATAGGCTGCGGAGATGGCGGAGATGGGCTACTGCCGGCTCGGCAGCTCCGGGCTCATGGTGTCCGTAGTGGGGCTGGGCTGCAACAACTTCGGTCGGCGGATGGACGCGGCGGCCACCGAGGCCGTGGTGGACGCGGCGCTCGGCGAGGGCATCACGCTCTTCGACACCGCCGACGCCTACGGCGGCGACCACGGCCGGTCCGAGGAGCTGCTCGGCGCGGCCCTGGCCGGCCGGCGGGACGAGGCGGTCGTGGCCACGAAGTTCGGCGGCGACCTGGGCGGGGCCAACGGGCCGGACTGGGGCGCCCGCGGCGCCCGGCGGTACATCGTCCGGGCCGCCGAGGCGTCGCTGCGCCGGCTGGGCACCGACTGGATCGACCTCTACCAGCTCCACCTGCCGGACCCGGGCACACCGGTCGAGGAGACCCTGGCGGCCCTGGATGACCTGGTCCACGCCGGCAAGGTCCGCTACCTCGGCTGCTCCAACTTCGCCGCCTGGCAGGTCGCCGACGCCGCCTGGACCGCGCGGAGCGCGCACCTGACCCCCTTCATCAGCGCGCAGAACAACTACAGCCTGCTCAAGCGCGACATCGAGGCGGAGCTGGTGCCGGCCTGCCAGCGCTTCGGGCTCGGCCTGCTGCCGTTCTTCCCGCTCGCCAGCGGGCTGCTCACCGGCAAGTACCGTCGCGGCGAGCCGCCACCGGCCGGCACCCGGCTGGCCGGCGACCGGTTCGCGGGCCGGCTCGCCACCGCGCCCTGGGACACCATCGAGGCGCTGGAGAAGTACGCCGCCGAGCGCGGCCGGTCCCTGCTCGACGTGGCCATCGCCGGCCTCGCCGCGCAGCCGGCCGTGGCCAGCGTGATCGCCGGGGCGACAACCCCCGACCAGGTACGGGCCAACGCCGCCGCCGGCGCCTGGCGGCTCTCGCCCGAGGACCTGCGCGCGCTGGACGAGATCGCGCCGCGCGCAGGCGCCGACCCGTCGTAGCGGCAACCTACGGTCAGGCGTCGTAGTCCACGGTCACCCGGTCGGTGACCGGGCTGGACTGGCAGGTCAGCACGTACCCGGCGGCTAGCTCGTCGGGCTCCAGGGCCCAGTTGCGGGCCATCTTCACCTCGCCGTCGACCACCCGGGCCCGGCAGGTGGAGCAGACCCCGCCCTTGCATGCGTACGGCAGCTCGCTGCGCACCCGCAGGGCCGCATCGAGGACCCGCTCGTCGCGCCCCATCGAGAAGGTCGACGCCCGCCCGTCGAGCACGATCGTCACCTCGGCGGTGTCCGGGGCGCCGGCCGTGACCGGGGTGCGCCGGCGGGCCACCGGCGGCCCCTCGTCCACATGGAACAGCTCGGTGTGCACGGACGAGTCCGGCACGCCGCGCTCGGCCAGCACCCCCCGCGCGTCGACCACCATGGCGTACGGCCCGCACAGGAACCACTCGTCCACCGTCTCCGCCGGCAGGAGGGTGTCCAGGACCCGGCGCAGCCGCCGCGCGTCCAGCCGGCCGGAGAGCAGCTCGGCCTCCTGCGGCTCGCGGGAGAGCACGTGCACCACGTGCAGCCGGGCCGGGTAGCGGTCCTTCAGGTCGGCCAGCTCCTCCACGAACATCACCGACCGGGCGTACCGGTTGCCGTAGAGCAGGGTGAACCGGCTGCCCGGCTCGGTGCCGAGCGCGGTCGCCAGCAGCGAGAGCACCGGGGTGATGCCGGAGCCCGCCGCGATGGCCGCGTAGTGGCGTACCCGGGCCGGGTCGAACGCGGTCGTGAAGTGGCCCAGCGGCGGCATGACCTCCACCGTGCCGCCGACGGTCAGCTCCCGCGCCGCGTAGGCCGAGAACGCGCCGCCGGGGA
>DASRIS010000174.1:0-43429 GCA_035649895.1 Micromonosporaceae bacterium
ATGGGCGCCCAGCTGTGGCCGCCGTCGTACGACCGTTGCAGCCCACCCGGCCCGGTAGCGAGCACCAGGAGCGGGTCGGCCGGGCTGACCGCGAAGGCGCCGATCGCGACCCTCGACCGCCGCTCCCAGGTACGCCGGTCGGCGCTGACCATGAATGCGCCGTCGGTGGAGTTGTGCCCGTACACCATGGAGTGGACGGCCTGGAGGCCGTGGAAGTCGGCAGCGCCGGACAGCGACGTCGAGTGCCAGGTGACCCCGGCGTCGGTCGACTCGACCAGCCCGAGGTTGGCCGGGCCGGCGCCGCCCTGGCCGGAGTGGCCGGAGGCGAGGAAGTGGCCGGGGCCCACGGCGGTGAAGCCCATGAGGTCAGGCGCATCCTTGGACACCCGCACCGCGGCGTGCTCGCCCTCGATGCGGAACAGCCCGACATGCGTTGCCGCGTAGAGCGTGCCGGTGCCGTGGTCGACGGCGAGGCCGTGCACGTGGCCGAAGTCGGGCGCCGCGCCTGACGTCCCGGGGCCACGCTGGACGAGCACTGCCAGCACCACCACGGCGACGGCGACTGCGGTTGCGGAGAGGCCGGCGACCAGCGGCCACCGGACGCCTGGCCCGGGCGGGACCCGGCGCGGCGGCTTCACCGGTGTCTCCGGTTCAGTGCCGGTGCCGGTGCCGGTGCCGCGTCGGGTCGGTGCCGTCTGGTCGCTCATCCTCGCCTCCGCTGCTGGTTCCGCCGGCCTATTGATCGATGCTGATGCAGTTGTGCCAGCCTACGGCGTAGCCCACCTTCTAATCCATCGCTCAGCCGGTGAGCGCTCAACCGGCGGGTCGGTCGGGGCGACGGGCACCATGCCACCGGGCCGGTGTCCCGGACCGCGGTGCCCAGCGGTCGGCCCCGGCCACGGGTACGCGCCGCAGCCCGCTTGCCGGTCCGTGTCGACCGGGCGGGGGTGACCGCCGCCGGCCGGCCCAACCGCCCGCCTGCTGGCGGCAGTGCGCATTTGCCCATTCCTGACCGGCACGGTCGTTGGTGCCATGACATCTCCTTTACGGTGCGGCAATTCGCAAAACGACCCGGTCGGCCCCCGCATATTCATCCTTGAAGGCATCCTGAGGTACCGCGGCCGGCGAAGAGAAGCTGTCAGGTGGCGGTTGACAATGAGTTGACGCGGTCGTGTTATTGGTGGGTGACGGTCGATAAGATCGCCAAATTCGCGGAGGATCTGCGGAAACTGCGCGCGGCGGCGGGCAGCCCCAGCTATCGCTCCCTGGAACGGGTGGCCCACTACTCGCGGACAACGCTCGCCCAGGCGGCTGCCGGGCGGGTGCTCCCGTCGTTGCCGGTGACTTTGGCGTTCGTCGCCGCCTGCGGTGGCGACACCGTGGAATGGGAGAGGCGGTGGCGTTCGGTCTCGGTGGCGCTGCGGGCGGAGGGGGCCACCGTCGCCGGTCCGTGGCCGCCTGAGCCGGTCGCGGACGGTGCCGACCCGGAGGCGGCCGGCTGTGGCCACGACGCGGTCACCGTGCATGCCCGCAAGATCGCGCTGATCGGCCGGCGGAACATCGTCGGGCAGGTTGAGCTGCGCTACTCGCCCGGCATGCACGCCGCCTGGGGCCGGTTCGAGGGGTTCAGCGGCTTGGACCACATGGCTCACCGGCGGCGTGTCGAGGTGCTTGTCGCGGTGGCGCGGGACAGTGACGGCGCGCAGATGTCCTACCGCGATGACTACTGGTTCGACTACCACTGGTCCAGCGTGCTCTGCACCGGAACCGGCCAGCTGTGGGCCTTGGCGTCGGTTTTATTCGATGGCGAAACGGTTGCCGCTGGCCAGACGGATCGGTTTCAGCTGGCGTGAGCCGGCCCCGGTAAAGGGCCGGCAAGGGACACCTGTCGCGTACGAGAGGCCAGCAGGTGTGGACAGCCCGCCGGAGCCCGTACGACCGACCCATTCAACTGATCTTAAGCGGGTATTCAGCGGGGCGGGCGAGCATGTCGGGCGGCGAATAACCGGGCTCAATGTTCGAAAGGAGCTCAGTCGATGCGACGCATGCTTGCCGCACTGAGCACGGCGGCGCTGGCCGCCGCAATGCTGGTGGCCACCGCCCAACCGGCCTCCGCCAGCGACTGTAGCCATCCCCACCCGTTCCTGGACGGGACCGGTGGCTTCGTCACCGGCAGCAACGTCAACATGCGGACCGGCCCGCACTACCCGCCGGGCGTGTCCTGCACGATCCTCAACGTCCTGCAGTACGGCTGGGCGGCGCAGTACTACTGCTACACCGTCGGCGACTCGTACGCCGGCTGGTCGACGTGGACCTGGGTCTACGTGCCGGCGGTCGGCCGGGCGGGCTGGGTCAACGACGCCCTGCTCAACGGCAACGGCAGCTGGAGCTACTGCGGCGGATGACCTCGGTGGTGGGTGTGGGGGACGGCCGGCGCCGTCCCCCACACCCGCTGTGGGATATCGGGACCCGCCTGTGGCGGTATCAGGGCGCGGTCACGGCCGCGGCCGGTGCCAGCCGGGCGGCCCGGATCGCGGGGTAGAGGCCCGCCAGCACCCCGATCACCACGGTCGCGCCCACCCCGCCCGCGGTGGCCCACGCCGGCACCACCGCCGGCCAACCGGCAGCGGCGGCGTACCCGGCCGTGGCGGCGACGCCGAGCAGCACCCCGCCGACCCCACCGAGCAGCGTCAGCAGCAGCGACTCGGCGAGGAACTGGACCCGTACCTGGCCCCGGGTGGCCCCTAGCGCCCGGCGCAGGCCGATCTCCGGCCGGCGCTCCAGGACCGAGATGACCATGGTGTTCGCCACGCCTACGCCACCGATCAGCAGCGCCACCGCGCCAAGTCCAAGCAGCTGCGTGCTGAGCGTCTCGCCGGCGGCGCGGCGGGCGGCAAGGGCGTCGGACGGGCGGGACACCCGTACCTCGTGCGGTGCCCGCGGGTTGGCGGTGGCCGCGAGCACGGCCCGGACCGCCTCCACCCGGCTCTCCACCGAGCGGGTGTAGATCATGGTCGGGTGCCCGTCGAAGCCGAGGTACCGCTCGGCGGCCGCCCAGCCGACCAGCGCCGCCGCGTCCAGCTCGGGGGCGAGCGGCACCGGCCGGAGCACGCCGACCACGCTGAACCACTCCCCGCCGAGCCAGACCCGCGGACCGGCCCGGACGATCCCCAACCGGTGGGCGGCCACAGAGCCGAGCACCACCCCGGGGTACGTCGCCGTGGCCCGGGTCAGCCAGGCCCCGCCCGCCAGCTCGGCCTCCACCGTCCCCAGCAGGTCCAGCCGCGCGGCGAGCACCGCGATGCTGCCGGTCTGCCCGGACGGGATGTGGTCGTTGCGGTAGACCGAGGCGCGTACCAGGCCGGTGGCGGAGACGGCGGTGACCGGACCGATGCGCCCCACCATCGCAACGGACTCGGCCGGCAGCGGGGCCGGGTCGCCGTAGAGCGTGGTGCCGGGCGCCACGGTGAGCAGGTTGGTGCCCAGCCGTTCCAGGGCGCGGTCCAGCTCGGCCTGGCTCGACGCCGAGACGCCCACGACGGCCAGCATCGCGGCGATGCCGATGGTGACCCCCAGGGTGGACAGTAGGACCCGCAACGGCCGCGCGCGCAGCCCGGCGACGCCAACACGGACAACGTCGGCCGGGCGTAGTCGCGCCGGGCGCAGCCGTGCCGAGGGCAGCCGTGCCGAGGGCAGCCGAGCCGGGCGCAGCCGGGCCGAGCGCAGTCGCGCCAGGCGAAGGCTGACCCGGTGCAGCCGTCCCGGGGGAGGTGACGCTGTCACGGCGCCGCCTCCGTCCTGGTGCCGTCTCCGTCCGGGCACCGGCCGGGCGGGACGCTCTCCTCGTGGCCGGCTGTGATGCGACCGTCGCGCATGCGTACCTGCCGCAGCAGGGCCGACGCGATCTGCTGGTCGTGGGTGACCACGATGACCGTGGTGCCGGCCGCGTGGAGGTCCCGCAGCACCCCCAGCACCGCGGCTCCGGACGCGGAGTCGAGGTTGCCGGTCGGCTCGTCGGCGAGCAGCAGCACCGGCTCGCCGACCACCGCGCGGGCGATCGCGACACGCTGCTGCTCCCCGCCGGAGAGCTGGTGCGGCCGGTGGCCCGCCCGGTGCGCCAGGCCCACCCGGTCCAGCGCCGCCTCGGCCCGCACGCGCCGGCGGCGCAGCGGTACGCCCGCGTAGAGCAGCCCGTCGGCCACGTTGTCCAATGCGGACACCCCGGCGAGGAGGTGGAACTGCTGGAACACGAACCCGATCCGGCCGGCCCGCAGCGCCGAGCGCTCCCGGTCGGTAAGCCGCGCCACGTCGTACCCGGCTATCCGTACCTCCCCCCGGGTGGGCCGGTCCAGCGTGCCGATGATGTGCAGCAGCGTCGACTTGCCCGAGCCGGACGGCCCCACCACGCCGACCAGCTCGCCGTACCCGATGGACAGGTCCACATCGGACAACGCGGTGACCGCGCCCGGGTAGGTGCGGGACACGCCTTCGAGCCGGACCGCGGCGTCGCCGCTCACCCGGGCACCACCACCGCCATGCCGGCGGCGAGGCCCTCGCCGCGCACCTCGACCCGCCCGCCGGCGAAGAGCCCCACCTGGACGGCGACCACCCGGCTGCCGCCGCCCGCCTCGCTGAGCTCGAGACCGTACCCGCCCTCGGCGAGCGCAAGGAGCGCGGCCACCGGCACGGCCAGCACGTCCTTGCGCTCCTCGGCGACGTAGCGCAGCTCGACCCGGGTCTCCGCGAGCCCCGGCAAGGCCCGCTGGTCGTCGACCCGGACCGTGACGGTCACGGTGGGCCCGCCCGAGCCGTCCGGTGGGTCCTGCGCCTGCCCGCCCGGCTCCGTGGACCCCGGTGCCGAACCCGTCGATGCGCCGCCCGGCGCCGAGCCGGCCGGCGCGCCACCTGCCGGCGCGCCACCTGCCGGCGCGTCGCCGCCCGGTGCCGAGCTGGCCGGGGCGGCGCTGGCCACGGTGCCGGCCAGCTGGGCACCGCCCGGCAGCACGACGGTCACCTTGGCGTCCTTGCGCGCCCAGGCCGCCTGGTCCAGCGGGACAGTGGCGGTGACGGCGAGCGCGGTGCCGGTGTACGCGAGCACCTCACCGGATGCGCTGGCGCCGACGCGTACCAGGTGCCGGGCGATCCGCACGGGGCCCGGCAGGTACGCCACCTGGCCGAGGCTGACTACGCCGGTCTCGGCCAGACCCAGGCTGCGCTGCCAGCGCCGCAGCGCGTCCTCGGTCGCTGCGGAGAAGACCCGGTCCGGGGTGAAGCCGGTGTGGCCTAGAGCCCGCAGGTTGCGCTCGAACTGGGCCACGTCGTTGCCCTCGACCCCGCGGGCGAGCTGGCGGTAGAGCGGGATCGAGCCGTAGAGCAGCACCACCGGCTGCTCGTCGACGCGTAGCAGAGGCTCGCCCAGGCCGACCGTGGCGCCCACCGGAGGCAGCCAGGTGACCATCCCGGACAGGCCCGACGCGAGCGGCGCCGGCTCGCCGTAGCCCAGCCGCGCCGGCACTGCGGTGACATCGGTGAGCGTCTCCCGCAGGATCGGGGTGGTCGCCACCTGCCGGCCGGCGCGCGGGTCCGGCTCCGGCCGGTTCGTGCCGCCGTACCCGACCGCCGCGGTGACCGCCACGGCCACGACGCCGCCGCCGGCTACGACCGCCGCGGCAGGGCGCCACCAGCGACCCCACCGGCCAGCACCGCCCCACCGGCCGGCACCGCCCCACCGGCCAGCATCGCCCCACCGGCCGGCACCGCCCCGGCCGGCACCGCGGTCGCTCACCCGGCACCGCCGGTCTGCCGGGGGTCGGCGCCGACGATCGGACCGCAGATCCGGTACGCCCGCTCGGCCGCGACCGGGTCCCTGGGCGCGGTGACGAAGCCCTGCGGACCCGGGTCGGCGAAGTCAGGCACCCCGTTGTCGCGGATACACTGCGCGTACCGGCGCATCATCTCCAGCTGCTCGGGCGAGAACGACGGCGGCGCTGGCGCGCCCTCGTTCGGCAGCAGGATCTTGCACTGCTGGTACGCCTTGGGAAACTCCGGGTCGGTCTTGTCGCCCGGCCGGAGCCGCAGCTGCCCGTCCGGGGCGGGATCGTCCAGGTCGACGCCTGCACTGCGCATGCAGCCGACGAAGCGCAGCAGGCCGCTGCGCGGGTCGGCGGGGGCGGAGGGGCTGGCCGCGGCCGCCGGCGGCGAGGTCCGCGCGGTAGCCACCTCCGGCGTGCGGTCCGCCCCGGTGCAGCCGGCGGCGAGCGCCGCCGCCAGCAGGCCGGCCGCCGTGAGTGCCGCCGCCGGCAGGCCGGCCGCGCGGAGGCGCGCCCCCCTCCGGACGTACCCGGGTCTGCTAGCTGCCGGGCGGCACGCCCGAGCCGTGGTCGCCATCTGGCACCTCCCATTCGTCGTCCACCTGTCTATTGGCACAGCTCGCGCAGAGCGTCACTCCCAGTCGCCGTGACGCTTTCGGCTCGTCGTGCGAAGAGGAGAATGTGGTGGTGGCCGACGTCGACCTGGCCGGCGCGGACGATCTCGACCTGGTACGGGTCCTTGACCGCGAGCCCGCGGCGGTCGAGGAGTTCTACCGTCGCCACGTACGCCCGCTGACGCGGCATGTCAGCCGGGTCCTCAACGACCCGCACGACACGGCCGACGTGGTGGCAGCCACGTTCATCGTGGCGATCGAGTCGGCCTGCCACTTCGACCCCGCGCGGGGCACCGCGCGGGCATGGTTACGCGGGATCGCCGGCAACCTTATCGCCGGCGGCTGGCGCCGCCGCGCCGCTGAGGCACGGGCCGTGAGCCGGCTACGCGGCCAGCGGCATCCGGTGGTCGACGACTACGGGCAGGTCGACGAGCGGATCGATGCGTTGGAGCGGGCCGGGCCGGCGCTCGCGGTACTGCCGTCGCTGCCACCGGCAGAGCGCGAGCTGGTCAACCTGATCCTGTACGGCGGTCTCAGCGTCACCGAAGCCGCCGCGGAGCTCGGTATCCGGCCGGGAACGGCGCGGATGCGCCTTGCGCGGGCCCGCAGCAAGCTCGTCCAGGCGCTGGGAAAGGGCGAACGCTGATGGGTACGGGGCGGGATCCGGACTACGCCGACCGGTTGACCGAGGCGGAGCGGCGTACCCTCAACCTGATCATGGAGCGGCTGGGGCACCAGCCCGGCCCGGCGCACGGGACCGTCTTGCCCAGCCGGGAGCTTGAGCCGCTGCCCGGCCAGCGGCCGGCTCCAGCCCGGCTGAGGCCCGGTGCGGCCGGCCCGGCTGGCTCGCCACGGCGGAGGTCGTGGCGAGCGCCGGTCGCCACCGCCGCCGCAGCGGCGCTGGTGCTGCTCGCGGCCGGGTCGGTCCCGCTCGCGCTCGACCATTGGCGGACGCCTTCGCCCTCGCCGCAGGACCTGGCCACGCGCCCAGGTACGGCCGCCGAGACACTCGCAGCCCTGGCCGCTGCGGCCGGCCGGCAGGCTGACCCGCCAGCGGGCCGCATGGTCGGCTACCGGCGCGACCTCGCCATCGTCGTGTCGGGTCCGCCACCGTGCCGGGTCACCGCCACCGTCATCCGGACCTGGGCGCCGGCCGGCCCGACCAGCGGCCCGGCGCCTGGCCGGCTGGTGGTCGACCGGGTCGCCCCTCCCACCGCAGTGCTGGAGCAGGCCCGCTGCGACCTCGGCGACCCTGCCTCGCCCGACCAGCAGCGGCTGGTCGACCGGCGGGTGGACGACATCGCGAGCGAGTGGGTCCGGCTGCGTACCGTGACCGACGGGCTGCCGCGTTACCTCAGCCCACGCTGGGTCGCGCAGACCCTCGGCGTCGTCGCCCCGTGGACCGGGGCCCCCGCGCAGGCCGAGGACCTGGACCTCCTCCTGGAGAAGCTGTGCCGGAACTTCGCCGCGACCGAGTGCGCAGCCCTGCGCTGGACGGTGCTGGTCGAGGTGGTCGCGAGCGCGGAGACCAGCCAGGCCCAGCGGGCAGCCGCGCTACGGCTGGCCGCCGCCGGTGGCGGTGCGACGCCTGTACCCGGATCGGGTGCGACGCTCGTGCTCGGGGTGACCCGGGACGTGACCGGTCGGGCCGGGGTCACCCTGCGGGTGCCGTACCTGGTGCCCAGCGGCTCCCTGCTCGGCGCGGCGGGCGGGCTCGGCACCGCCGAGCTGACCTTCGACGAGAGCACCGGCGCGCTGCTGCAGCGCCAGGTCAGCTCGCCCGCCCAGGCGGGCAGCGAGACCACCGTGCATCTCGTGGCGACCCGGACCGGTGACGACACCGCAGGGTCATGACCCGTGCCGGCCGGTGCTGGCAGGTGCCGGCACCGGCTCGCCGCGCAGGATGCACAGCTCGAGCGTGCGTAGCTCAGGCCCCGGCTCGATGCCCAGCTCACCGACGATCCTGTGGCGCCCCTGCCGGTAGACCGCCAGGGCCTCGGCCCGCCGCCCGCACCGGTAGAGCGCGAGCATGAGCCCGTACCGGAAGTGCTCGTGCAGCGGGTACGCGGCGACGGTGGTCCGTAGCCGGCTCACCAGCCCGGCGTGGTGCCCGAGCGCCAGCATGACCTCCATATGCTGCTCGAGCACTGCCAGCCGCCGCTCCTCCAGCCCCACCGCGGCCTGCTCGAAGAACTGGCCGGTCATCCCGCCCAGAGGCGGCCCGCGCCAGATCGCCAGGGCCGCCTCGAGCGACCGTGCCGCCGCCGGCAGCGCCCCCACCGACGCCAGACGCCCCGCTGCGGCCGCGACCTGCTCGAAAACCGACAGGTCCACCGTTGAGGAAGGCGTGTCCAGACGGTACGCCCGCCCGCGGGTGTTGATCAGGTCCCGTGCGGCTCCGGCGGCGGCGAGAGCGCGGCGGAGCCCGGCCACGTACACCTGGACCTGGTTGCGCACCCGGTTGGGTGGCGTGCCGTCCCACAGCGCATCGATGATCTCATGCACCGGCACCAGCGAGCCCCGCCGCAGGGCGAGCAGAGCCAGCAGCGCCTGCTGTTTGGGCTGCCCGACCCGGATCCGCCGGCCGTCAACCCACACTTCGAAGTCTCCGAGTAGGAGTAGCCGAACCCCCCGCCGGCCGCCCACCGGACAACGCCCCCGTCCCCCCAGTCGGGATCATTGCTTTGCCCTGGTCTTTGCGTACGTGATATTGATCGCCGCTACTGCTGTAGTGGCCGGGTAACCGTGTCGATTCTCGTGTCGTCCGTAGTGGTTACGCAAGGAAGTTGTACAATTACCGAAAGTGTGATTCGGCGACATTCCGCACGTCAGCTGCTGCGGTGGCTCGGACTGGGCACGCCCGCCAGCCCGCCAGCCTGCCAGGCGGCCAGGCGGCCAAGGGGCCGGGCACCGCCGGACGCTGGGTCATGTCCTCGGCTGTGCAGAGCCGTCAAGCTGCGCTGAGCCGTTGGTTGCGCCAACTCGGCTGCGCGAACTCGCTGCGGCAGCCGGTCATGTCACTGGCCTGTTCGGTCTGTCCCCGTGGTTGCTTTCGTCTGCCTCCATCGGCTGTTTCGGGTTCGTCGCTGGGTTCGTCGCTCGCTTCGAGCCCGCCCCAGTCGTTGATCAGCTCAACCTCGGTGAAATTGGGGCTACCCACCGATCGGACAGGCCCAGTTCCCCTGTAGTTGTGATGATCTTGGGTCGCCGTGACCGACGAAACCGCGGGTGCCTTAAATGGATCCGTTCAGCCCGCCGGAACCAGAACGCTCAGGCACGTCACGCAGCCCTCGAGCTTCTCGAACTCACCGATATCCACGACCACCGGCCGGAAGCCCAGATCATCGAGTACGGCGGCGGTACGCGGCGCCGACGCGGCGATGAGGACCCGGTCGTCACCCAGCGGTACGACATGGCAGCCCGGCTCCTCCGGCACCGTCCGGACCGCTGGGAAGACCCCGGTGTCGACCAGGCCTGGCCAGGTCAGCACGGTGCCGTCGGGCAGTGCGGTCACCGCCGACTTGAGGTGAAGCACCCGGCCCAGCGGCACGGCGACCACGGCGCGCCCCTCGGCGGCGAGGTGCCGGCGCAGCTGGCGTACGCCCTCGGCGTTGGTGCGTCCGCCACGGCCGACGTACGCGATGTCGCCGACCTGTAGCACGTCGCCCCCGTCCAGGGTGCCTGGCTCCTCGATGCGCACCACCCGCAGCCCGGCCCGGCGTACTGCCTCCTCGGCTCCAGCCAGCTCGGGTCGGCGCTGCGCGGCTCCGGGCCGGGTGAGCACGGCGAGGTCACCGCAGACCACCACGGTGTCTTCCACGAAGACCGAGTCGGGGCAGGCATCCGCGGGCGCGACGTGGCATACCCGCCAGCCGCAGCCGGCGAGCGCCGCGGCGTACGCCTCGTGCTGGCGTACGGCGAGGTCGATGTCGACCGACCTGCGCTCGACGTAGGTGACCAGGCCCTCGGCCAGCCGATGGCTGGGCCGGCGCACCAGCGCGACCCCCCGCCCCGGTCCGGGCCCTGGCTCCAGCAGTGACGACGGCAGCGACGGCGGCATTGACATTGGCCTCGGCGTCGGCATCAGTCGAGCGGTTCCGGCCACTCGGTGAGCGGCAGCAGCTGCCGCAGCGGAGCTGAGCGGCGCCGGCCGAGGACCACCTCGGTGCCGAGGTTGCCGGGGTCCACCGCGCGGATGAGCTCGCGGCACCGCCCGCACGGCGGGATGACATACAGGACGCCATCCTCACTGCGCCAGACCGCCACGATCTTCGCGATCTGGTACTCGCCGGCGGTGACCATCGCCGCGATGGCGCTGTGCTCGGCGCAGAAGCCGGTCCCGCTGCCGGTGTCGATGCAGACCCCGGAGTACCGGTTGCCACCGGTAGTGACCAGCGTGGACCCCACGTCCCCGAAGAGCCGGCCGGCGACGAGCCGCGGGTTGAGGACCGCCTGGGCCGAGGCGATCAGGTCGTCGTTGGACGGGAGGGCCACCCCGGCACGCTAGCAACCCCGGCAACCGAGGCAACATGTCAGCCGCGTCGGCCACGTCGGCCGCGCCGGCTGCGCCGGCCGCGGCAGCCGGCAGCCGGCAGTGACGGCTATCGACAATCCCTGGACCCCGTGCCATGGTCAGGAAACGCGAACCAGCCTCGTCAACCATCGGAGGCGATCATGGATCCTGGCACGATCGGGGCGCCACCACCAGCCACCCGCAGCCGGAGCCGGAGCACGGGCCGGTACGGCCGCCGTACCCGCCTTGTCGCGCTCGCCGGCACGGCGGTCCTCGCGCTGGCGCTCGCCCCGGCCTCGGCCACCGCGAACACCGACTCCCTCACCGGAGCCAAGATAGAGATCGATGTCCTGTCCAGCCTGCCCAGCGAGGTCAGCGGCGGCGACGCCCGGATACGGGTGCGCTTCGGCACCGAGGTCGACCCGGCCGCCCTGCGCGTCGAGCTCAACGGCGCCGACGTCACCGCCCGGCTCGCCCCGGACGCCGGCTCCCGCTCGCGCAGCGGCGTGCTGGGCGGCCTGAGCCTGGGGCCCAACACGCTGCGCGCCACCGCGCCGGACAGCCCCACCGCCGAGGTCGTGCTCACCAACCACCCGATCTCCGGGCCGATGTTCTCCGGGCCGCAGCAGTACCCGTTCCTGTGCCGCACCGAGCAGGCCGGGCTGGGCCAGCCGCTGGTGGACAACCAGAACGGCCAGGGTATGCGCGTGTTCGCGCTCGACGCGAGCGGCGCGAAGACCACGACCGTGGTCGGCTGGAGCCGTGACTGCGCCGCACCGACCACACTGGACTACCTCTACCGGGCCGCCGACGGCACGTTCAAGCCGCTGCCGGCCGGTGGGGCCCGCCCGGCCGACCTGACCACCACGACCACGCTCGACGGGCGGACCGTCGACTACGTGGTACGCCGGGAGCGCGGCACCATCAACCGGTTCATCTACAGCATCGCCATGCTCGCACCGCTGGCCGAGGCGGCGACCGGCGGCGGGCTGGCCAACCCGGACGACTCGGCCTGGAACGGCCGGGCCATCTACCGCTTCGACGGTGGCGTCGCCATCGGCCACGACCAGGGCCGGCTGCCAGGCGGCGCGCTCTACCACGAGGGCCTCTCCCTCGGGTACGCGATCCTTTACTCCACCGGCACCCGCGCCGCCACCCACTACAACCTGGTGGTGGGCGGCGAGACGGCGCTGATGGTCAAGGAGCGCTTCATCGAGGGCCATGGCGTGCCGCGCTACACCGTCGGGGTCGGCGGCTCCGGCGGCGCCATCCAGCAGTACATCTACGCGCAGAACCACGGCAGCCGCGTGATCGACGCGGCGATCCCGCAGTACTCGTACCCGGACATGGTCACCCAGACTATCCACATCGGAGACTGCGAGCTGCTCGAGTACTACATGGACGTCACCGACCGGGCCAACCCCAAGTGGCGCTCGTGGCCCAACCGCACCTGGCTGATCGGGCTGAACGCCAGCGCCACCGTGGCCAACCCGTACACCGGCGCGGCCGGGTCGACCGAGTGTGTCAGGGGCTGGCGCGGGCTCACCCCGCTGGCGATGAACCCGATGTGGCAGGCGCCTGATCCACTGTGGAGCCTCATGGACCCGCCCGGGGTCATGCTGACGGTGAAGTGGAGCCACTGGGACGACCTGCGCAACATCTACGGAGTGGGCCCCAACGGATACGCCCGCGTGCCGTGGGACAACGCCGGCGTGCAGTACGGCCTGAAGGCGCTGCGGGACGGGCACCTCACCCCCGCCGAGTTCCTTGATCTCAACGCCAAGGTCGGCAGCTGGAAGGAGTCGAGCGAGATGGTCCAGGAGGGCTGTCCGTTCGTACCGGCGACCTGCACCGACCCGGCCCAGTTCGACCCGTGGAGCTCGCGCAACATCCGGCTGTCGCCGGACGGCGGAGCCACGCCGGCGCCGCGCCGCTCTGGCGACCGGCAGGCGATCGCCGCGGCGTACGAGTCAGGCATCGTGTTCACCGGCAACATCGACATCCCGGTCATCGACTGGCGGCACTACCTCGAGCACGAGCTGGACATGCACAACTCGCACCAGTCGTTCGCCAGCCGGCAGCGCATGCTCAACTTCGACGGCAAGGCCGGCAACCAGGTCATCTGGTTCACCGACGCGCGGCCGGCGCGCGCCTCTGACCAGACCCCCCAGGCCCTCGCCGTGATCGACGCGTGGCTGGCGAACCTCGCGGCCAACCCGAAGCTCGGCGTCGAGGGCAGCAAGCCGGCGCTCGCCACCGACCGGTGCTTCACCACCACCGGTACGGAGATCGCCGCCGGCCCGCACGTGTGGGCGGGCATCCTCGACAACCAGCCGGCCGGCCCCTGTACGGCGTACTTCAAGCTGTACAGCACCTCCCGGATCGTCGCTGGCGGGCCGATCGAGGGCGGGATCTTCGCCTGTGACCGGCAGAGCGTGACCGCCGCCATCGCCCGGGGCGTCTACGGCTCGTGGCTGCCGAACGCGGCCGAGCGGCAGCGGCTGGAGCGGATCTTCCCGACCGGGGTCTGCGACTACACCAAGCGCGACGCCGGACGGCCGTAGCCGACGCCTACCGGGCCGGGAGGGCGCCGCCGGACGCCGGACGGCGCCCTCCCGGCCCGCGCGGGCTAGGTCGGGGAGAACCAGATCGTGACCAGCTCGCGGCCTGACGAGCCGAGGTCGGGCGGCTGGCCCG
Organism: Micromonosporaceae bacterium; assembly: GCA_035649895.1. Lineage (GTDB taxonomy): Bacteria > Actinomycetota > Actinomycetes > Mycobacteriales > Micromonosporaceae > DASSUC01. The sequence goes on from DASRIS010000174.1 coordinate 13,635, forward strand.
GCCGCACGCCTGACTCGAGCAGGGCGGCGGCGACCTCCTCCGACCGCTCCGGGGGCAGGCACAGCCGGCGCCGGGTCACGTCGACCAGGTCGGCGAAGTCGCCGTGCTCGGGCTCGGCCGGCCGCAGCCACCGTTCGTGCTCCGGCCGCAGCCCGAGCGCGGCCAGGATCGCGAGCAGGTCGTCGGCGGTCGGCGCCTCCGGCCGCCGCAGGTCGTGGAAGCGTAGCCACAGCGGGTTCAGCGAGGTGAGCGGGTGGCGCGCGGTGACCTCGACCACCACCCGCCGCCGCGCGTGCCGGACCAGCTCAGCCACGAACGGCTCCAGCTCGGCGACGTTGTAGAGCACGTGGTGGCAGGTGACCACGTCGGCCACTGGCGCCTCGGCCGCAGCCTGCGGCCACCGTCCGGCGACAACCCCATGGGGTACGCCGAGCGCGGCGGCCCGTTCGGCGAAGGCCGCCAGCATCGCCGGCTCCACATCGACAGCGGTGATCATCGATGCCCGCTCCGCCAGCGGCAGGCAGGCGGCTCCGGCGCCCGCCCCGACGTCGAGCACCTCGCCCGGCGGGTCGAGGGCCTCCCAGGCGCGGGCGAAGGACGGCCCGGCCGGGGTGGCCACCTGCCGGTCAGCCCGGCGGGCGAAGACCTGACGGGGGAGCACCCACGGCGAGTCGGCCGCGCCGGCCATGATCTCGTCGGGGATCGCCCAGGCGGTCAGGTCCTGGCGCCACCGGTCCAGCAGCTCGCCCGTACGGGTCGACGGCTCAGTCTCCACCGGCTCAGTCTGCACCGGCCCGGTTCCCGGCGATGGCCGGCTCGGTCCCGTAGAGATATGGGCTGAGCAGCGGCGGGGCGGACCGGGCGGCTGGGCGAAACGGTGGCTGCGGGCGTACCCGCGGCGGTATCGTGCTCGCTACCGGAGTCCTGCGGCGCGTCAGGGACTGCCCACGAGGCCTCTTCGGAAGGGACGCCGCGCCATGGAGCAGCAGGCTAGCCCGGCGCCGAGCTATGCCTGGCAGGCGCTGGACCTATTCGAGAAGTACGGCGCCGACGAGGCGATCGTCGCCGGGGACCAGCGGTTGACCTACGCCGATGTGCGGGCCGGGTCGCTCGCTGTCGCGCAGGCGCTGCTGCGGCACGGCGTGCGGCCGGGCGCCGGGGTCGGCGTGCTGGTCGGTAACCCGCCCGAGGCCGCGACGCTGCATCTCGGCGCCCATCTGCTCGGCTGCCGGACGGCATGGATCACGCCGGACGCCCCAGACCATCACCGGGCCTACTTCCTGCGCATGGCGGAGGTGAGCGCGTTCGTCTACGACGCCCGGTCGTACTCGGTGATGGGTGCGGACACGGCGGCGGCCGTACCCGAGCTGAGCGTGCTGTGTCTCGGCCCCGGCGGCGCCGGCCCTGACCTCCTCGTCGCGGCGGACGGCCCGCTTGCCGCGGCGGACGGCCCGGCCCAGGCGCTCCTGCCCGGGTCCGGCAGCGAGCCGCAGACGATCCTGCAGACGAGCGGCACCACGGACCGGCCCAAGCTGGTCCACCATGGCCCGGGCTTCTACCGGGCCCTGCTCGACCTGTCGGAGGAGTACCTCGACTCGGGCGAACCGCAGCTGCGCCACCTGGCCGCCTCCTGGCTGTGCCACGTCAGCGGCCAGGTGGCCGCCTTGATCACACTCTGCACCGGCGGGACGTGGTACCCCTTCGACTCCTTCGACGCGGTGGGCATGCTGCGCACGATCGAGCGGGAGCGGATCACCAGCGTGTTCCTCACCCCACCCCAGCTCTACCGGGTGCTGGACCACCCGGTCCTGCCCACCGTCGACACGAGCAGCCTCGCCATGCTCTCCATCGGCGGCGCGGCCGCGGCCCCGTCCCGCCTGGCCCAGGCGATCCAGGTCTTCGGGCCGGTGGTGCGGCCGGTGTACGGGGCGACCGAGGCCGCCTTCATCGCCGCGCTACCCAATCTCGGCAGCGAACCGTCCCACGCCGGCCTGATGAGCTCGTGCGGGCAGGCGTACGGGGACACCCGCATCGAGGTCCGGGACGAGCAGGGCACCGTGCTACCGCCCGGCCAGCCCGGTGAGGTCTGGGTCGCCGGCTCCCTGACGATGCTGGGCTACTGGGCCGAGCAGGAGCTGACCAGCGAGTACGTCGTCGACGGCTGGGTGCGCACCGGGGACGTCGGCTACCTCGACCCGGCCGGCTACCTGTTCCTGGTCGACCGGATCAAGGACTGCATCATGATCGGGCTGAGCACGCAGCGGGCGTACTCGCGGCCGATCGAGGACAGCCTGGTCAGCCACCCGCAGGTGCGGGCCGCCGCGGTGATCGGCGTGCCGGACGAGCTGGACGGCGAGGCGGTGTACGCGTTCGTGGTGCCGGTCCCGGGCGCCCGCGTCACCGCCGATGAGCTGCGCCAGCGGGTGGCTACCGACCTCGTCGAGGAGTGGGCCCCGCAGCAGGTCGAGTTCGTCGACACGCTCCCGTTGGTCGGAGTGGGCAAGGTGGACAAGAAGGCGCTAAGGGCGCATTACCAGGCCCGGGTACGCCAAGCCAAGCAGTAACCGGTGCAGGCCGGGCCGGTGCCGGCACCCGGCCGCCGGACCGGGCTGGTCGGCCTGCTCGGCGCGGTCGCCGTCTCCGACATGGGCAGCAAGATGACCTTTGTCGCGCTGCCCTGGCTGGTGCTGGTGAGCACCGGCAGCCCCGCAGCGATGGGCGTGGTCGCCGCGGCCGAGCTGCTGCCCTTCATCCTGGCGCTGGCGCTGGGCGGACCGCTCGTCGACCGCCTGCGGCCCCGGCGTACCTCGGTCGTCACCGACGTCGCCAGTACGGCGGTGGTGGCCCTGCTCGCCCTGTCCTACCGCGGTGGCCTCGGGGCGGTCGTGGTGCTGGTGGCCGCCCTCGGCGCGCTGCGCGGGATGGGCCAGAACTCCAAGACCGTCCTGCTGCGACCGGTCACTGTGGAGGCAGGCGCTGACCTGCTGCGGACAACCTCGGTCTTCTACGGCATCACCCGGTTCAGCGACCTGGTGTTCGCGCCGCTGGGCGGGGTGCTCATCGCGCTGGCCGGCATCCGTACCACGATCATGCTCGACGCGCTGTCGTTCGCGCTGGCCGCGGTCATCGTGGCGGCCATGGTACGCCCGGAGCCGGAGAACCCGTCCCCTGCCGAGGCCGGCCCGGCTGGCGGGTCCTACCTGGCCGCGCTGCACGACGGCGTCCGGCACCTGTGGCGGGACCGGCTGCTGACCGGCATCCTCGCGATGACCTTCGTGACCAACATGTGCCACCAGGCCAACGTGGCCGTGTTCGTCCCGCTGTGGGTGCACGACGAGCTGCGCTCACCGGCCGGGCTCGGCCTGCTCACCGGCGCGTACGCCCTCGGGACGCTGCTCGGCAGCGCGGTCTACACCGCCGTCGCGCCGCGCGTCTCCCGCTACCTGGTCTTTACCGCGGGTTTCCTGGCCGGCGGGCCACCCCGGTTCGTCGCGGTGGCGTTCGGTGACGAGCTCGCGATGTCGGCGGTCGCGTTCTTCGTCTCCGGCGTAGCGGTCTCCCCGGTGCTGAGCATCGTCGGGGCGCTGCTCTACGAGCGGGTGCCGCCGCCGTTGCAGGCCCGGGTGTTCGGGGCGGCGGCCGCCGTGTCGACCGCCGGCATGCCGCTGGGCGTGGTGCTCGGCGGGTGGGTCGCGGCGGGGCTGGGCCTGACCGCTGCGGCCCTGGTCGTTGGGGCTGTTTACGTGACCGCCACGCTCGCCCCGGTGCTGGGCCACCGTACGTGGCGGCAGATGCGTGCGTGAGATGCAGGTTCGCGCCCAGGCTCGGGATGCGCAGCCTCACAGAAGCCGACTACGCCGGTCTCCACGAGTGGCTCCATAGGATCTACGGGACGCCGCCGACGCATAGCGCGGCTTGAGCTGCCCACAAACATCTCAAGGCTCTTCGGGGGAGCAGAATGAGCGACATGGGTACCGGAACCGGCAAGGTGGTCGTGAACAGGTCGATGTCGCTCGACGGCTTCATCGCCGGCCCGGGCGACGCGATGGACTGGATCTTCGACTTCATAGCGCCGGACGCGCACTGGCTGGCGGAGATCGCCGCGGCCACCGGCGCCATGCTCGTCGGCCGGCGGACCCATGAGGTAGGCAACAGGATGGACGCCGACAAGGAGCGGGGGTCGGCAGCGAGCGATGAAGGGTACCCTTTCTCCGGACCCGTGTTCGTCCTGACCCACCAGCCGCCGGACCCGCCGGACCCGGGGGTCACGTTCCTCACCGGTGACATCGGGGAGGCGGTCGCCACCGCACTGGACGCCGCAGGCGGCAAGAACCTGGAGATCCTCGGCGCTGACGTGGCCGGCCAGTGCCTGCGGCGGGGTCTCGTCGACGAGATCCTGGTGTACGTACTTCCGGTGCTGCTCGGCGACGGCATCCGCTTCTCGCCCCCGGGTCTACCCAGGATCGACCTGGAACCAGTCAGCAGCACGCAGGCGGACGCCGTCACCATCCTCAGGTTCCGCGTCCGCAGGTAGCCCTGGCCTGCCCGCCGCAGTGGCAACGATGCCGACTGGGACCCATCGGCAGGCACCTGCGCAGGGCCCGCGACGCGGCCAACGGGCTCGACCGCGCTAGCTCACTGCCCAACAGGGGACCGGGGCAGGCCGGCACCCGCCCCGGTCTTTGAGTACCTCAGTCGAGCAGCCCGGTCACCGTGCCGGCGGCGACCGTACGGCCGCCTTCGCGCACCGCGAAGCCCAGCCCGACGTCCATGGCGACCGGCTTGCCCAGCCGCACCGTGAGGTCGACGGTGTCGCCCGGCATCACCATGGTCACCTCCCCGAGGTCCACCGCCCCCGGCACGTCGGTCGTCCGGAAGAAGAACTGCGGGCGGTAGTTTGCGAAGAACGGCGTGCGCCGGCCGCCCTCCGCGGCGGTGAGCGCGTACAGCCGTGCCGCGAACAGGCGGTGCGGCGTCACCGAGCCGGGCGCCGCCACCACCTGACCCCGCTGCACCTGGCTGCGCTTGACGCCGCGGAGCAGGACCGCCGCGTCGTCGCCGGCCTGGGCGTCCGCCAGCGACCTGCCGAACGACTCCAGCCCTATGGCCACAGTAGACAATGTCGGGTTGATGCCGACGACCTCGACCGCTTCACCGACCTTCAGCGTGCCGCGTTCGACGGCACCGGTCACGACCGTGCCCCGACCCGAGATGGTCAGCACGTTCTCGATCGGCATCAGGAACGGCTGCGTCAGCTCCCGGTCGGGCACCGGCACGTAGCGGTCGACCGCGTCCAGAAGGTCCACAATAGAACGAGTCCACAGTGGGTCGCCTTCGAGTGCCCGCAGCGCCGACACCCGCACGACCGGCACCTCGTCACCCGGGAATCCGTACGTCGTCAGCAGCTCGCGAACCTCGAGCTCGACGAGGTCGAGCAGCTCGGGGTCGTCGACCGCGTCGGCCTTGTTGAGGGCCACGACCAGGTACGGCACACCGACCCGCCGGGCCAGCAGCACGTGCTCGCGCGTCTGCGGCATCGCGCCGTCGTGCGCCGACACGACGAGGATCGCCGCGTCGACCTGCGCCGCACCCGTGATCATGTTCTTCACGTAGTCGGCGTGACCGGGCATGTCGACGTGAGCGTAGTGCCGCGTCGCCGTCTCGTACTCGACGTGTGCGATGTTGATGGTGATGCCGCGGGCGATCTCCTCCGGAGCACGGTCGATCCCGTCGAACGACACATACCGGTTCGTTACCGGGTCACGGTCGGCCAGGACCTTGGTAATGGCGGCGGTCAGCGTCGTCTTGCCATGGTCGACGTGACCCATCGTGCCGATGTTGAGGTGCGCCTTCGCGCGCAGGAACTCGCGTTTCGCCATGGTTGATGTGCCTCCACATCTGGCTGAAGGGGAAGGCAGAAAGGTCTACGCGGACGGGACGCCACCCCCGCTGGGACTGCTCCGCGCCAGGACCGGGCCGGAAAACCGGATGGCTACACCCTCTCCCGCGGGTCCTGCTGGTGCTGGGAGAGGGTCAGCGATCTGCTCGCCGCGCGCACGCGAACGCCGGCCGGCGCGGGAGCACACCCGCAGACCGTGCGAGCCGGGCGACGAACATGTCCATCACGGTAGGGCCCATCCGATCGGCGGCCAACCGTATTCCTCGGCACGCCGGGCGGGTATCGTGCCGCCGTGGCGAACCTCCTGAAGGGCATAGCGGCGACGGTCGGGCGGATCGGCAGGGGCAGATCCGCCACGGCACCCACCGGCGTTCCCAACCCGGCCCAGGTCGCGCGGCGGCGCCAGGTCGCGGCCCTGCGCCGCCGGCAGCTGGCCTACGCCCCGGAGCCGGACGGCCAGGCCGACCCGGGTGAGATCGTATGGACCTGGGTCCCGTACGAGGACAGTCCCCGGCAGGGCAAGGACCGGCCCGTGCTCGTCATCGGGCGGGAGAGCCGGACACTGTTCGGTCTCATGCTCTCCAGCCAGAGCGACCGTGCGGGCCAGCGGCACTGGTTCGCGCTCGGCCCAGGGCCGTGGGACCCGGAGCACCGCCCGAGCTGGGTGCGGCTCGACCGCGTGCTCACGATGCGCGAGGACAGCATCCGGCGCGAGGGCGCGGTGCTTGACCGGAACCGCTTCGACCGCGTCAGCCAGGCGCTACGCGCCGGTTACGGATGGCGGTGACGCAGGCCCTCTGACCGTCGCGTGTGGACGTTACCAGGCGCGCAGCGCACCGTAGCCACCGCTCCCACAGCCCCGCGGCTGCCACGGCCGCACGCAGCCGGCTCAACAGATCCTCGGTCCTATCTGGAGCGAAGAACGGGTAGCCCGTGCGGGTGTACACCGCGCCGCTCGTCCCGCCGGTAGCGCCAAACCGGGCCTGGGCCACCGCGCCGTCGCGGCAGACCAGGACGACGGCGCGGGAGCCCACCGGCACAGTGTCCCCGACCGGCGGCAGATGCCGCACCGGAACTCGGGATGGGCAGGCCGGACCGGAACGGGCGGAAGGGATCTAATGAAGGGCCATCGTTCACCCGCCCCGAGGAGGAGCCAATGCGACGGGTGCTCATCGCCGGTCTCGCGGTGTCCCTTACCGCGACCGCCCTGCTGCCGGCATCGGCGCAGGCCGAGCAGCAGCACCACGACGACCCGGTCACCACGGCCTTCACCGCCACGACCCGGTCGACCGCCTGGCAGCTGGCGCAGAAGGTTCCGCTGCGCTTCGCCACCCATCATCCGCAAGGCTTCGCGCTGGTCGGCGACATCATCCTGATGTCGACGGTCGAGATCATCGAGGCGCCGGTGCGCTATCCGGAGCCCATCGACGGCTACGACCGCTCGCCGGGCCGGGGCGTCGGGCACGTGCTGGTCATCGACCGTCAGGGCACCCTGGTCAGGGACCTGGTCCTCGGTGAGGGCACCGTCTACCACCCCGGTGGGATCGACTTCGACGGTCAGTCGGTGTGGGTGCCGGTCGCGGAGTACCGCCCGAACAGCAAGGCCATCATGTACCGGATCGACCCGCTGACCTGGCAGGTCAGTGAGGCGTTCCGGGTCGGCGACCACGTCGGCGGAGTGGTCCGTGACCGGGTCAGCGGCATCGTCCACGGCGTCAGCTGGGGATCGCGCCGGCTGTACACGTGGACGGCGGCGGGTCACCAGCTGTCCAGGCAGGCCAACGACGACCATTTCATCGACTACCAGGACTGCGACTACGTGGGCTGGCGGAAGCAGGTCTGCTCCGGGATCACGAGCCTGCCACGCCCCGACGGCGGCAGCTACGAGCTCGGTGGGATTGCTCTGCGTGACCTGCGGGACGACCGCATCCTGCACGAGATCCCGTTCCCGAGGTTCTCCTCGGCGGGCCACGTCGTCACCCGCAACCCGGTCGCGCTTGAGGTCGTCGACGGCAAGCTGCGCCTGCTCGCCGCACCCGACGACGGCGAGGAGGTCGCCGGCACCGAGCTGTTCGTCTTCGAGGCGCCGATCGGCTGACCCGCTGTCTCCACGCGTGCGGAAGTCCCTGCACCGGGGCACCGGCCGGCGCCCTGGTGCAGGGATGTGCTGCAGGAACCTTATGCTCTGCACCATCTGCGCTTGCAGAGCAAGCCCGATGCGGGCCAGACAGGTGCGATGCCTTTCCACCCAGGCTCTGCTAGCGGCGATGGGGCAGAGCATAAGGACCGTGCATCACCCCCTCCGCCGGCAAGGCAGCCGAGGCGCTCCCGCCCGGACGACTACCGGGCCGGCGCTCGGATGCTGGTGGTGCGGCCGGTCAGTGGGCGTCGATCAGGGCGTCGAGGTGGCGGGTGAGCCGGGCGGGGTCGGTAAGCAGCAGGTACTGCTGGTTGTGGCCGCCGGGAGCCCAGAAGTTGAGGCCGTCCGGCGTGACGACGTTGTGGCCGCCGTACCCGGCCAGCCGGTACACATGGTCAGCGCCGTAGACGGCGTAGTAAAGGGCGGTAGGGTCCCAGGTGCCGTCGGCCTGGCCATTGTCGCAGGCGTACAGCAGGTCGAACGCGACCCGGACCGGGCTGTCCACCGGGTGCGAGGTGCACACGTTGTTGCCGACGAACACCCGCGCGCCGATCTCGAACCCGTCGTACACCACCGGCGCCGGCCAGCCGGCCACAACCTGGCGGGTGGCGGCCAGGTCGAGACCGAAGTTCCACTCCGGGGCCGTGGCGCGTGGGTACTCCCCACCCATGATCACGGTATGGGCCACCTTGCGGGCGACCAGCTCCGGGTCGGTACGCACGAGCTGGGCGAGGGCGGTCAGCGCACCGACCGACAGGATCGTCACGCTGTGGTCAGGCTGGGCCCGCAGCAGCCGCCGGTAGAGGGCGACGGCGTCCTCCGTACCTCCGGAGTGCGGGAACCGTTCGGCCAGCGGCCGGCTGTAGTTCTGCGACACCGGCAACGCCCCGGCGGTGACCCCGATCGGGATGTCCGGCCGGCTGTACCAGGTGTTGAGCGCGTCCAACGCGGAAGCGTTCCACTCGTTGTCCACATCAGACACTACGCCGAGGATACGAGCCCGGCCCTGGTCAGCGGCGGCGTGGGCGGCGGCCAGCGCGGCAACGTCGTCCCACCATTGACCGAAGTCGGTATCGATGATGAGCCGGGTCGGTGCCGGCGCGGCATACGCCGGCACCGGCGCCGCCACGACCAACGGCACCAGAACAACCAACACCGCGAGCATCCGGCGCATCCAACCCGCCCTTTCAGCGCACGACACGAGGTTCTGATTATCTACACCAGTCAAGCGCTGTCGTGCCGGGCCTCACCTCCCCGGCAATACGCCCGGACGGGCCGCCTCAGCGATCGGTCCGGCTCAGGCGACGTGGTCCTTGGCCGGTTGCTGGGCGGGCCCGCCGAGCTGTCGCCCACCGGACCGCGGCCGACCTCTACAAGGTCATGATCGCACTCGTCGGCGGGACCACACTGCTCGACAGCGCGCAGAAGGACCTGATGGACTCGAACTGCCTCGGGTGGGACTGCTCCGTGCAGAGCCAGGTGGACTACGTCGGAAAGAACGGCGGGCTGACCTATGGCGGCGGCCGGTCCCTTGCCACCTTTGTAGGCATCTTCAAGGGCAGCGTGGTCGTTGTGGTCATGGTCAGCTCACCGCCACCGACAAACATCACGGACGTGGTCGCCACCGCGTTCACTAACGCCGCCGTGCCGTCGCCTTGAGCTTGTCGTTCAACCTGCCGAGTTCGTCGATGTGATCCCGGTTGACTACGACGACAGACCCGGCGTGACCCTGTCTTCGGCAAGAAGGACATCACACAAGGGCTGCGGTGATCAGCTCGAGCTCAGGTGGTCCCCCGGCGCTGTGTTGAGGACCCAGCTCAGCGGCGTCGTTGCCCGGATCTGGTATCCGTTGCCGTCGAGCTGGTACATCGTGACGGTCTGACCAGCATCACGGTCGACGGTCCAATACCGTGGGATGCCGGCCGTGGCGTACTCCCGGCGCTTGGTCAACGTGTCAGCGGCCTCAGAGCCCGGGGAGATGATCTCCACGACCAGGAGAACATCAGTGACCGGCAGCCATACCGTGCGCGGTTGCGCCCTGCTCCACACGGTGAGATCAGGAATGCGCCCGCCCACGCCGCCGTCGGGTCCCGGGATACGAAGACCGACGGCCTGGGTGACCTGGTCGAGCGGCCAGCCCGCCACGATAAGCCACGCCATGAGCCGGGTCGCGATGACGGCGTGCTCAAAGTCGGGCGGCGGCATGACCGACAGAACCCCCTCGGGGCTGGTCTCGTAACGGTGCCCGTGCGGGTCCGCGGCCATCATCGCGGTGAGGTCGTCGAGCGACGCGACAGCAGGCATGTACCGACCGACAGCCTCCGCGCTCACGACGCCATCCTATCCGGACCAGCGGCATCCGGTCCGCCTGAGCCGCGGCGACGATACGCTCTGACGACTTCCCCACGCTGCGATAACACGAGCTAGTCGGGATAGGTGACCTGGTCCATAGTTCGGTAGATCCGCTTCGCGGAGACCGGGTAAGGCGTGCCGAGCCCCTGCGCGAAGAAGCTGACCCGCAGCTCCTCGATCATCCACCGCACCCGCCGCACCTCACCAGAGTCACGCAGGTGCGCCGGCAGCTCCGCGCGCCACTCCTCGTACTCCTGCCGCACCTGCTCGACCTCGCGCTGCCAGGCCATGTCGCGTTGGGGACTACCCGGCAGCGTCTCCAGCCGACGGTCAATAGCGCGCAGGTAACGCGGCAGGTCGGGCAACCGGTCCCAGCCGGTCGCGGTGACGAAGCCCGGGTAGACCAGCTCGGCCAGCTGCGCCCGGACGTCGGTCAGGGCCGGCTGGAAGGCGGGCGCGGACAGGCCGGCCAGGCGGGTGGTGACGGCGTGCGCGGCGGTCAGGACCGGCTCCACCATCTGAACCACGTCCACAGTGGTGTCAGCTAGGCCCGCGCGCACCGCATCGCGCAGCGCCGTAAAGCCCGCCTCGTCCCAGGCGGGCCCGCCCGCGTCGGCCATCAGCTTGTCGGCCGCCGCGGCCACGCAGTCGTCCAGCAGCGCCGGTACGCCGCCGTGCGGGTTACGGGTCAGCGCCAGCTTCACCGGCGTGGACAGCCGCCGGCCCAGCAGCGGCACCGGGGTCGGCACGGTGATCAGCAGCAGCCGACGGGTGCCCCGCCACATCGCCTGGCGTTGGGTGGCCTCGGTGTCGAGCAGCCGCAAGGCCACGCTGTCACCCTCGTCCACCAGCGCCGGGTACGCCTTCACCGCGTACCCGCCCCGCCGCACCTCCACCACCGGCTCGATGGTGCCGACCGTCCAGGCGCGCAGCCCCTCCCGTGCCAGCCCCTCGGCCGCTGCCGCCGCCGACAGCACCGCCCGGGCCTTCGGGGCCAGCCGCTGCCGCAGCGCGTCGAGGTCCTTGTCCTCGCCGAGCGAGCGACCCCGCTCGTCCTCCACCCGGAAGGTCATCCGCAGGTGGTCCGGGACCCGCGACACGTCCCAGGCGTCGCGCGGCACGACCACCCCGGTCATCCGCAGCAAGGCCCGCCCAAGAGCATCCACCAGCGGCCCGGACGCCGGGGAGAGCTGGGAGAGCACCGCCCGGGCATGATCAGGCACCGGTACGAAGCTGCGCCGCAGCGCCTTCGGCAGTGACCGGACCAGCGCGGTCACCAGCTCCTCCCGCAGCCCCGGGATCTGCCAGTCGAACCCCTCGGCGCTGACCTGGTTGAGCAGCGCGAGCGGAATGTGGACGGTCACCCCGTCGGCGTCCGTCCCCGGCTCGAACTGGTAGCTCAGCCGCAGCCGCAGCTCGCCCTGGCGCCACTCGCCCGGGTAGTCCCGCTCGGAGACGCCGCCCGCACCCTCGTTGACCAGCATCGACCGCTCGAAGCTGAGCAGGTCCGGCTGGGTCGCCCGGGTCTTCTTCCACCACGCGTCGAAGTGCCGCGCCGACACCACGTCGTCCGGTACGCGCCCGTCGTAGAAGTCGAAGAGGGTCTCGTCGTCCACGAGGATGTCCCGGCGGCGGGCCCGGTGCTCCAGCTCCTCGACCTCGTCCAGCAGCGCCCGGTTCTCATGGAAGAACTCGTGCCGGGTCGCCCAGTCACCCTCCACCAGCGCGTGCCGGATGAACAGCTCCCGGGACAGCCGCGGGTCGATCCGACCGTAGTTGACCTTGCGCCCCACCACCAGCGGCAGCCCGTACAGGGTCACCCGCTCGTAGGCGAGCACCGCACCCTGGTCCTTTTCCCAGTGCGGCTCGCTGTACGAGCGCCGCACGAGGTGTCCGGCGAGCGGCTCGACCCACTCCGGCTCGACCCGCGCGACGATGCGCGCCCACAGCCGGGAGGTCTCCACCAGCTCGGCCGCCATGACCCACCGCGGGGACCTGCGAAACATCGCCGAGCCCGGGGCGATGGCGAACCGCGCGCCGCGCGCGCCCGCGTACTCGTGGGACTCCGGGTCCTTGAGGCCGATGTGCGAGAGCAGGCCGGCGAGCAGTGCCTGGTGGATACGCGGGGAGTCCACCTCGTCATCGGGCGGGCCGGCGGTCATGCCGAGGCCAGCCGCGATCTGGCGCAGCTGGCCGTGCACGTCCTGCCACTCGCGTACCCGGAGGTAGTTGAGGAAGTCGGTGCGGCAGAGCCGGCGGAACTGGCTGGACGACAGGGCCCGCTGCTGCTCCCGCAGGTACCGCCACAGGTTCAGGTAGGCCAGGAAGTCCGACTCCGGGTCGGCGAAGCGGGCGTGCTTCTCGGCTGCCGCCTGCTGCCGCTCCAGCGGGCGCTCGCGCGGGTCCTGGATCGCCAGCGCCGCGGCGATGACCAGCACATCGCGCAGGCAGCCGGCGCGGTCCGCGGCGACCACCATGCGGGCCAGGCGCGGGTCGACCGGCAGCTGGGCCAGCTGGGCGCCGAGCGGGGTGAGCCGCCCGGGGTGAGCCGCATCGAGCGCGCCCAGCTCGCGCAGCAGCTCCACGCCGGCCGAGACGTTACGCCGGTCCGGCGGGTCGAGGAACGGGAACGCCGCCATGTCGCCCAGCCCGAGCGCGGTCATCTGGAGGATGACCGAGGCCAGGTTGGTACGCAGGATCTCCGGCTCGGTGAACTCCGGCCGGGACAGGAAGTCCGCCTCGTCGTAGAGCCGGATGCAGATGCCGTCGGCGAGGCGGCCGCAGCGGCCCTTGCGCTGGTTCGCCGACGCCTGCGAGATCGGCTCGATCGGCAGGCGCTGGACCTTGGTGCGGTGGCTGTACCGGGAGATCCGGGCGGTGCCGGGGTCGACCACGTAGCGGATGCCGGGCACGGTCAGCGAGGTCTCGGCGACGTTGGTCGCGAGCACCACCCGGCGACCGGTGTGCGGCTGGAACACCCGGTGCTGCTCGGCGGCTGAGAGCCGGGCATAGAGCGGCAGCACCTCGGTGTGGCGCAGGTTCGCCTTTGCCAACGCGTCGGCGGTGTCCCGGATCTCCCGCTCACCGCTGAGGAAGACCAGGATGTCGCCGGGCCCCTCGGCGCACAGCTCGTCGACCGCTTCGCAGATCGCCTGGATCTGGTCGCGGACGACATCCTCGCCGCCGTCCTCGTCGTCAAGGTCGCTCTCAGCGACCAGTGGGCGGTAGCGGACCTCGACCGGGTACATGCGGCCGGACACCTCGACGACGGGCGCGTCGTCGAAGTGGCGGGCGAAGCGCTCCGGGTCGATGGTGGCCGAGGTAATGATGACCTTGAGATCGGGGCGGCGCGGCAGCAGCTGCTTGACGTAGCCGAGCAGGAAGTCGACGTTGAGGCTGCGCTCGTGCGCCTCGTCGATGATCAGCGTGTCGTAGCGGCGCAGCGCCCGGTCCCGCTGGGTCTCCGCCAGCAGGATGCCGTCGGTCATCAGCTTGACCAGCGTGTCCTCGCCGGCCCGCTCGGTGAACCGCACCTGGTAGCCCACTGCCTCGCCGAGCGGCGTGCCCAGCTCCTCGGCGATCCGCTCGGCCACCGTACGGGCGGCCAGCCGGCGCGGCTGGGTGTGCCCGATCGTCCCGCGCACCCCCCGGCCCAGCTCCAGACAGATCTTGGGTAGCTGGGTGGTCTTGCCCGAGCCCGTCTCGCCCGCGACGACCACGACCTGGTGGTCGCGGATCGCCGCTAGCAGGTCGTCCCTGCGCTGGCTGACCGGCAGCGCCTCGGGGTAGCTGACCGCGGGTACGGCGGCCCGCCGCCGCTGCACGCGCTGCTCGGCGGTGGCGATGTCGGCGGCGATCTGCTCGGTGGCCTTGCGCAGCGCCGCACCGTCCCGGATCCGCCGCGCGCCGTCGATGCGCCGCCGCAGGCGGTGCTCGTCGCGCAGCATCAGCTCGGGCAGGTGGGTCCGCAGGTCGGCGAGCGAGGCCTGGCCGGACGGCGTTCCCATGACAGTGGCCAGGATAGGCACCCGCCCCACCACCGCCCAGTGATTTGCCCCCGGCACCGTCGGGTCTGTTAATCGTTGGACGCCTACCGACACTCCTGCCGGCGGGTTCTCACCGTATCCGTCCAACGATCGTGGTGGCCCTACTGTCGGTACTCCTCGACCTGCTCCCGGGGCCGTGCCTCCACCTCTTCCGGGTCCGTCCCGGCGTACCGGGCGGCGCGACGGCGCCGCAGCAGGTCCCAGCATTGGTCGAGAGACTCTTCGAGGTCACGCAGCCGGGCTGCCTCGTCCTCGGAGATGACCTCGTCGGCCAGCCGGCGCGACCGCAGGGCGTGCTCCTCGCCCACGAGGGCGGTGATGCGGTGCAAGATCTCCTTGTCGTCCACGATGACAGCGTGGCACACCGCCGACCAGCCCACCTGGAAACCACCCGCTGTGGCGGACCCGGCTTGGGGCGAGTCCACGCCCGTCATGATCGATATTCTGGCCGCGAATATGCATTAGAACCTCATACAAGGGGGCACCAGGTACGTGCTTTCGGGTTCGTGGGGGACGCAGGTTCCCTCCGTGCACGCGGGAATTCTGGTCCACCCTGGACAGTCTGCATTTACAGCCGGGATTACCCCCGCGTACGCGGGGAGCACGTCGCGCAGATCGCGAACCCAGTGAGGGTCCAGGGATCACCCCCGCGTACGCGGGGAGCACTGGGTCGGGTCGGGCAGCCCGCTGATCCGGGTGGGATCACCCCCGCGTACGCGGGGAGCACTGCCTGGGTGAGGAGTGGGTGGATGGCTTCGACGGATCACCCCCGCGTACGCGGGGAGCACAGGATCTCCCGCTCAAGCCCCGGCCCGGAGATGGGATCACCCCCGCGTACGCGGGGAGCACTCACGCGTGCGCCCGGTACGGGTCCAGCGTGCGGGATCACCCCCGCGTACGCGGGGAGCACCCCATGGTCATGGCGGAGCGGGTCATCGACCGGGGATCACCCCCGCGTACGCGGGGAGCACTAGCGCATGACGGTGTTCGCCTCGGGCGCCAGGGGATCACCCCCGCGTACGCGGGGAGCACGCAGCTGCTGGAGCTGGAAGCTGACCTCGTCGGGGATCACCCCCGCGTACGCGGGGAGCACGCCGGGCTGTGGGGCCTCGGTCTGGCTGCTGCGGGATCACCCCCGCGTACGCGGGGAGCACACGTGGCCAGCTTGCGCATCCTCGTCTCCTCAGGGATCACCCCCGCGGACGCGGGGAGCACCCGGAACCGGCCATGATCCTGGATCTGGCCAACGGATCACCCCCGCGTACGCGGGGAGCACCTTGTCGCAGAATCCGCGGCTGTCGAGGAGCCGGGATCACCCCCGCGTACGCGGGGAGCACGGCGCGGCGACGATCAGCTTCGCTGGCGTCACGGGATCACCCCCGCGTACGCGGGGAGCACCCCGACGGGCCGCGGCTGGCCGGGCTGGCTGTGGGATCACCCCCGCGTACGCGGGGAGCACAAGCTGCTTAGCGCCGCTCCCGACCCGGCCATGGGATCACCCCCGCGTACGCGGGGAGCACGACGGGCCGGCAATGCTCGACCAGATCGCGCGGGGATCACCCCCGCGTACGCGGGAGCACTGGGTCTGGTCGATGTCGCGCTGGGCGCGGCCGGGATCACCCCCGCGTACGCGGGGAGCACGCCGTGGCCTCCGCCGACACCCGGCCCGGCCCGGGATCACCCCCGCGTACGCGGGGAGCACAGGATGTCGCCGGCCCGCACGGCGACCGGCTGCGGATCACCCCCGCGTACGCGGGGAGCACTCGCGTTCATGCCGCCGCCTGCGCTACCGAGCAGGATCACCCCCGCGTACGCGGGGAGCACGAGGACACCGGGCCGATGCCCGAGGACGCGATGGGATCACCCCCGCGTACGCGGGGAGCACCGAACTGGAGCCGCCCCCCGCCTGCGGCTCTGGGGATCACCCCCGCGTACGCGGGGAGCACCCAAGCGCAAGGCATGGGGCCCAGCCCCCTATGGGATCACCCCCGCGTACGCGGGGAGCACGAGGTGGGCGCCCCACACGCACGAGCCCGCCTGGGATCACCCCCGCGTACGCGGGGAGCACAGCGCGACGACCACATGCACCTTGCTCGGCTCGGGATCACCCCCGCGTACGCGGGGAGCACGTTCCCCGACGTCGTGGTCACCGACACCACCGGGGATCACCCCCGCGTACGCGGGGAGCACGTACGCCGCAAGGCGATCGGGGTCATCAGGTCGGGATCACCCCCGCGTACGCGGGGAGCACGGCGCGCCGAGCAGGACCGGCAGGGCACCGGCCGGATCACCCCCGCGTACGCGGGGAGCACAAATGGGCTGTCTACACCGACACCAGATGGGACGGATCACCCCCGCGTACGCGGGGAGCACCGGGCCCGCAGGTGCGCCACCGAGTAGATCTCGGGATCACCCCGCGTACGCGGGGAGCACTCCGCCCGGTTCATGCGCGGCGAGTTCTTCGAGGGATCACCCCCGCGTACGCGGGGAGCACGCTGGTCCCCTGCTGCTACGGCACCGCGGCGAGGGATCACCCCCGCGTACGCGGGGAGCACACCGATGCCGAGCGGGCGCGGGCGGCGGCCGCGGGATCACCCCCGCGTACGCGGGGAGCACGCGCTGTGGACGTCGAACGGCGCTAGGCACTTGGGATCACCCCCGCGTACGCGGGGAGCACATAAACGCTGCGCTCCACGGTCTTGCGGTGCGGGGATCACCCCCGCGTACGCGGGGAGCACGGGTCGCTCAGTCTCAACGTGGACCGTGGCGCGGGATCACCCCCGCGTACGCGGGGAGCACTCCGTCGCCTTGACCTCGACGGTGCGACCCGGGGGATCACCCCCGCGTACGCGGGGAGCACGATCGACCGCATTGAACAGCAGGTACTCGTTTGGGATCACCCCCGCGTACGCGGGGAGCACTTGGCGAGCTCGCCGAGTTTCGACCGCAGCCCGGGATCACCCCCGCGTACGCGGGGAGCACATCGGATCCGGGGTGACCCGAGTCTGATTGGGGGGATCACCCCCGCGTACGCGGGGAGCACGGGCCGTACCAGGCAGGGCAGGGCCCGGACCGGGGATCACCCCCGCGTACGCGGGGAGCACCAGATGCTCAGGTGGCCGACGACGATGTCGTTGGGATCACCCCCGCGTACGCGGGGAGCACGGTGAGCCGATGGGGATGCCGTGGCCGACCCCGGGATCACCCCCGCGTACGCGGGGAGCACGTCCAGTCGCTACGCACCCATCGGTAGAGCGTAGGATCACCCCCGCGTACGCGGGGAGCACGCCAGGATGGACGGCACGTCGTCCGCAGACCCGGGATCACCCCCGCGTACGCGGGGAGCACGTCGATGACGCTGCTCGCCCGGGCCAGTGCACGGGATCACCCCCGCGTACGCGGGGAGCACCCGCAACCGTGTCGGACTGGACCGCGGCCACCGGGATCACCCCCGCGTACGCGGGGAGCACTCTGATCAGCCTGTCGGGTGACGTGTCCTTGCGGGATCACCCCCGCGTACGCGGGGAGCACCACAGCCGGTCGTTGGTGACGCTGATCATGGTGGGATCACCCCCGCGTACGCGGGGAGCACACGCGCCTGCGCCTGCACGGGCCGACGCGCCGGGGATCACCCCCGCGTACGCGGGGAGCACATCGCCGAGGCGCTGAACGTGCCCGTCGCGCGGGGATCACCCCCGCGTACGCGGGGAGCACGCGACGAAGCTGTGCCATCCCTGAGCCATGATGGGATCACCCCCGCGTACGCGGGGAGCACGGCGACACCGAGCTGCTCGCCACCGTGCTGTCGGGATCACCCCCGCGTACGCGGGGAGCACGCACTCGACCTCGCCAAACGCATCTTGGCCCTGGGATCACCCCCGCGTACGCGGGGAGCACCTCGACCTGTCGCCGTCGACCATCACCGACCCGGGATCACCCCCGCGTACGCGGGGAGCACGACCTGACCGAGATGTGCAGGTGGCTGTCGTCGGGATCACCCCCGCGTACGCGGGGAGCACTTCGTCAACCCGACCCGGCAGGTGTTCCGCCTGGGATCACCCCCGCGTACGCGGGGAGCACCCAACGCCGAAGGACTCCCGCAGGATCCGCCGGGGATCACCCCCGCGTACGCGGGGAGCACCTGCTCACGGGTGGCCAGTCGGGCGTGGTGCGGGGATCACCCCCGCGTACGCGGGGAGCACCCAGGTCTCCGTCATGCCCCAAACTATCGCACGGGATCACCCCCGCGTACGCGGGGAGCACCATGCCGGACACGTGAGCGTCCACCCCGGACAGGGATCACCCCCGCGTACGCGGGGAGCACTCTCGTTGACCTGCTGCGTCGTAGATCAACTGTTCGGATTTTGTTCGGTTTGGTCGGGCGGGGCGTTGCCCCACGCCGTGGTGGTCGGTGTCCGCCGGCCGAACCGCCGCCGCTTGGCGGCCTTGCTCCATCCCCGCGGCAGCGCCGGGTTGGGGGTGGTTCGCTCGGTGGGGCGGCGGATGAGGGTCAGGCCGTCGAAGTCTACAGGTTTCCATTGATGGTCGTGAACCCGAAAGGACAGCTGCTGCTCTCCTGGTTGCTGGAAGACCAGGAGCGCCCGGCCGGGTCCGGCCATGTCGACGACTCTGGCCCAGAGCCGCTGTCGTACGCGGGCGTTGATGTGGCCGACATACACACCCGCGGCGATCTCGAGGAGCCATTGGGTGAGGTGTCCGCGCAGGCCGGCTGGGCAGGCGGTGAGGATGATGACGGTCATCAGAAGTCCACATCGGTGCCATGGTTGTACCCGCCGGGGATTTCGACGCCGCTCTCGTCCCAAAGGTTCACGGCGTCGGTGTCCGGCGGGTCTTCGTCGATTGGGCCGGAGGCGTATGGGGTGAGGATGAGGTTGCGGATGTCGCTGACGCACCGTTCGAGGATGGTGCCGTCATGGACGCGATCTCGCACGGCCCGGCGGGTGTCGGCGCCGATGTCGGCGGAGTCGCTGGCGGCGACGTCGAAGGCAACGGGGATCGTGACTTCGGCTTTGTACAGATCAGCGATGTCGTAGACAAAGGATCGTTCGTGTCCGGTGTGGACGAACCCGAGGCCGGGTGAGGCGCCGACTGCGACGATGACGGCGTGCACGATGCCGTAGAGGCAGGCGTGTGCGGCAGACAGAGCCTGGTTGATGGGGTCGCTGCCGGCGAAGTCATCCGGCGTGTAGTCGCGCTGGTTCCACGGCACCCCGGTGCGTTGGGAGTGCTCGCGGTAGCAGCGCCGGACCCGTGCGCCCTCCTTGCCACGCAGTTGCTGCATGGTAAGAGTCGCGGTGTCCTCGGTAGGGAACCGCATGCGGTACATGGCTCGTGCGACGTTGAGGCGGCGATCGCGGTGAGAGACGGCACCGGCCTGGGCCAGGAGCAGACGGCTGGAGCGGGCCAGGGAGCGGCCGTGCGCGTAGTAGCGCACGCCTCGTTCACCGACCCAGATTGCGGTGGCACCGTTGTCGGCCAGCAGCATCATGGCCTGGTGCGTGATGGTTGTGCCGGGGCCGAGCATGACGACGCCGAGCGTGGCTGCGGGGACGTGGACCACGCCTCGGTCGTCGGTGGCCGTGATCGCGTTGGCGTCGCGATGGACGACGCAGCGTTCCAGGTAGAGGAAGCTGAGCCGGTCCTGGGCTCGGGTGAGATCGGGAAGCTCGGGTGGGGGTACGCCGGGGATCTTCACTGGGTCACCCCAACAGGCGCCAGGGTGAGCAGGCCGCAGCCATAGGCTTTGGCGTGCCCGATTCCAGCGGTGAGGATGGTCCGGAAGCTCTCGACCTTGTCGATGGCGAGGACGCCGTCGTAGGTCGCGGTGACCAGAGTGACAGGTCGCTCACCGCTGTTGCGGGTGAATGTGCGAGTTCGGCGTTGATGGATGACTAGGTTGGGGTTGCCGTCGACCTGCCTGGCTATGGCGAACCCGTGTCGCTTACCGCGTGAGCGCAGCCACTCGGCCTGTTGCTCGGCTGTCACCATGCCGAACCGTTTCGTGTCAGGCGCGTGGTCGGTCTTCCGACCGCTGCGCGTCGGGTTGGCGGTGAGTCGGAACGCCCATCGTTGCCCGGCCCGCAGGGTGTCGAGGAAGGGTTGGTAGGGCCGGGTCAGCCACGTGTCGGTGGTAGGCCAGCCAGCCTGCTCGACCAGGTGGGTGAGGTCCGGCTGGCCCGGGCTGACGATGTAGAGGGTGACCTGACGGTCGGCGTGTTGGTCGACACGCCATAGGATACGCGCGTCTGCGCGGGTGTGATCCTCGCGTCGCGCAAAGCTGGACAGGACGGCGGCGTGCATCGCCTGGGGCGAGCCGAGCAGCTTCCGGGCGCCTCGACGGGCCGTGTTCATGCGAAAGCGCGTCAGGTGCATGGGTTGTCATCCTCCGAGGACGGCCATCGGGTCGTGGTCGCCGGTGACCCTGGCGTGCGGGTTGTCCACGTCGGCATGGGCGCGGACGACATGCCGCCAGGTGTGCTGTCGGCGGGTCGGGTCGAAGCTGAGGGGTTCGTCGCGAACGGTCTCGGTCACCGCATCGCCGGGCTCGGCGTCACGCAGGATCTCCAGCCTTATGGTGGGGGCGAGCTGTCGCTGGTGCCAGCGGGCGGCCTGCCACGGTGAGTGGATTAGCCTTTCGGAGAGGGTGCCGGCGTGGACGCCGAGGCTCACCGCGCCGGCCGGTGGACAGGAGCGGCGGCCGAGGTAGAGCGGGAAGTGCGGCCGGGACATCGCCTGGTCGAGACCTTCCAGCAGCGCCTGTTCGCCGCTGACCGCAGCGAGGAAGACGGCGTCGGCGAGGTAGTAGCGGTAGGTCAGGGGGAAGCTGTTGCGTCCGTCGAGGCTACGTGCGACCTGGAAGTCGCGGACGAGGCGGCCTGGCTGGTCGATGCGTACGCCGAATCTCAGGCCGAGCAGCTCGGTGAGCGGGTCGGTGCGACGGACGCCCCTCGCCGCGGCGAGCATGCCTATCACGCCGCTCTTGGTGGGAGCGATCTCGGTGTACCGACGCGCGAACCGGCTGCTGGCCCCCCACGCCTGGAGGGGCCCGGCGAGCCGCAGCAGCAGTACCTTCACTGTTGCTGCCCGAGCCGGTCGGCGACCCGGGCGCCGACCGCGGCGGCCAGGTCGGGCAGCGGCAGGACGGTGCCGAGCGGGGCCAACGCGCTGGTGCGCGGGCCGACGTGGGTGACCCAGGCCGCCACCGGTGCCTCGCCGAACGCTTGCTGCACGTCGGTGGTGTAGGCGGCGAGGGCGTCTGCGGCGAGGGCGACGCGGCCGGATGGCTGCCCGGCTTGGCCGACCGGCTCCTCGAACGCACCGACCAGGTTGATCGGCCTGGTGTCACGCAGCTGCACCACGATCGCGTCGGGTCGGGTGCCGTTGGCGAAGGTGTTCTGCTTGCCGGTCGGCATGCTCAATGTGAAAGCGAGCAGGAACGCCTCGACCGCGCTGCGGGTGGCGGCAACGTCGCCGAGAGTCTCGTGGAGCCGGTCGACATCGACAGTGGCGTAACGGTACAAGGTGGATGAGTTGAACTCGACCGTGCCGATCATGCCGGCGCCGGTCTCCTGCGCATCGTGCTTGCGCTCGTCGACCGCAGTGTAGTAGTCGAACTCGTTGTCCACGGCGTGGACGCTTATCGCGTGGGCGACCTGGACTGCGGCATCGACGTTGATATCGCTCACGTCTGCGACCATGCGACCGAACATGGCGATATCGACGGAGTGGTCGGTGTCCGCGACCTTCTTGGCGATCTTCGGGTCAGGTGTGCGACCGGTGCGGACCGCCGTGACCGCTTCCTGGGCGAGGTTGTGCTGCTGCCGGTGGCTGAGGAAGAGCAGGTAGTCCGACTCGGCGTTGGCGCCGTTCTTCGGCTCCTTCTTGACCAGGCCAGCGGCCTTGAGCACACCGAACGCGAGTACGGCGGACTGGTCTTCTAGATCTGGGTCGATGGATTTGATCCGTCCGGCGATGGCCTCACCGACCCGCTTGGTCCGCTCACCGAGCTGAGAGTCGTCGAGGTGGCGCTCGAAAGCCAGCCGCACGGCGCGCTTCCATGCCTGGCTTGACACCCGGGCACGGCGGACGCCGCCATAGATGGCGGTCTTCGGTGAACCGGTGTCGTCGCGGTTGAGGTTGCTCGGCGGGACCGTCTGCAAGATGTGGACATCGACAATGGTGCGTACCATGGTCACTCCTTGTTGTCGTTGCTGGTGTCGTCGGTGTTGTGCTCGGCTTGTGCGTCTTCCTCGTCCGTGGCGTTGCGGTAGAAGTCGCGGCCCCACACGGCCCGGATCCGGTCGCGTCCGCCAGGGCGTAGCAGCGCGACCAGGTCGTCGGCGAGCAGGCCGTAGTCGAGGCCGATCTTGTGGTCGCGCAGTTGGGCGACCAGCCCACGGATGTGGCACACGGTGGCGTCGTAGCTGGTGGCGGTGCCGAGAGCGATGAACCGGCGACGAACAGCGTCCGGACTCGCCGCGACCCGGGCGAGCTGGCTGATGGCGGTGCCGAGCCCGGGCCCGTCGCGGTGCATGGGCGTGTCGTGGATCGACTGCTGGTGCAGGGCGTACAGCGTGAGCGCCGTGTGTTTGGCCCACTCGGTGTCGGTGGGGCCGTCACCGGGTCGATACCCAAGCAGGTTCTCGGGAACGCTCGTGACGTCCAGCACGGCGTAGTCGTAGCCGGGTGCTCTCCCGACCGAAGCACGCAGCCTGGCCATGATGGCGATTGCGCTACTGCTGCGGTTACGCACGTCGCGTTGCAGCGCCTCGACCCTGCCGGCAACATGATGCCCGAAGCGCTGGCGACGGCGGTACTGGGCGGTGGCGCTGCCGGAAGCGGCGGCGCTGTCCGGGGTGGTGGTGGCTGACGTGGCGGTAGGGGCTGTCGACGTGTGCTCGGTGCGGGCTGTGGCGGTCACACCGGTACCTCCTTAGCATCGTGGGACTCGTCTGGCTGCGGTTCGGAGCTGACGGCCAGCGGCAACACTTGACGGAGGCGGCGGTGGAACCGCATGTCGGCCAGCGGGGTGCACAGGTACCGGGTCTTCTCGGTCTTCTCATCCCTGACCTCGCGTCCGGCCCACGCCGCGGGACCCGCCTGTGCGACGAGGCCGGCGCCGACCCGTAGGAGGGTGCGCTTGACCGACCGTTGCCAGGCGGTTCGGGCCACGGCGGGGTCGGTGCCCGGGTCCAAGCGGGCCAGCCATCGGCGGTAGAGCTGGTCGAGCTCGCTGTAGGCGGTTTCGGCGGCCATCTTCGCGGCATCGCTGGGGGTGTTGCCGCGGGCGCCCGCGGCACGGGCGAGATCCGCGGCCAGCGTCCGGAGCGTCCGGACCCCGGCGTCAGCATCGGCCGCGCTGTCGACGGCGAGGTCGCGCAGGCCGCTGGATGGGTCGAACGCCTGGACGGTCATGGTGAGCGCGTCGTCGAAGACCTCGTCGACGACGGACTGCTGGGTGCCATAGGCAACGCCGATCGCGCGGGTGGTGACCCGCGCGCCGGCGTCGATGTAGCCGGTGACCCGGGCTCGTGCCAGCCACTGCGCCAGCGGGGGGACGATGATGGGCGACCCGTCGCTGGCGCTCACCGCCGAAGCGGGCAGCAGCGCCTCCAGGCCCCGCCACAGCGCGCGGGTGTAGTCGTGCCGCGCAGGCACGTACACCGGGGATCGCTTGAGCTCCTTCTCCTTGCTGGTGCTGCGCCGCCACGGGCTCATCGGCTCCAGGTGGTGACGGTCCTCGGTGCTCAGCTTGTCCCCGTTGGCGATGAGCGCCCCGGTGACCGCCTCCTCGTCACCGAACAAGCGGACCCGCCTCGACTGCCACGTGTAGAGGCTGAGCAACCCGTACGGGCCACGCAGTGCTGACCGCTCCTCGGCCGGGCCGTGCGGTGGCCTTTCCCACACCGGTGCGTCGTCCTCGCCGCGGCGAAGGTACGGGAAGTCCTCCGGGACCAGGTTGAGCAGCAACGTCTCCCGCAGGTTCGTGCCTTCCAGGAGCACCCCGCCGAGCGTCCCGCACCAGCCAATGCCGATCGGGTAGCCCCTGCCACCCTTGACTCTCGGGTCGCCGACCACGCCGGACTTGATGCCCGAGGTGTCGTACGCCTGGCAGTGCACCAGCCAACGGGCGGCTTCCGCTGGGGTGACCCGAGCCAGCCCGACCCCTAACCGGGAGGTCAGGTACAGCGCGCCGTTGGGCACGTCGGCGATCAACCGCTCCAGCCCAGGGGGCTCGCCGCTAGCGGTGTGCAGGTCGGCGACCTGGTAGAACGGCGTTGCCGGATGCAGAAGGTCGAGACGCTCCCGGTACTCGTCCAGATAGGCGTCGACATCGGCTGTCGGCAGGGTGGGGCTGCGCCACAACGCGAGCCAGGCCCGTCCATTGGCCGGCCCGTCGACTGCGCGGTGCAGAACCGCCAGTAGCAGCCGTACGATCGCGAACGTCTGTGTCGGCAGGTCACCGACGACCGACCGCAGGTCACCCGCCTCGGCGAAGAGCTGACGCAGTGACACGAGCCGACTCTGGCCGGTGCGATCGAGTACGACGATCCACGGCCGGTCGTCCAGAGGAAAGGAGGACGCGTTGTCTCTCATCTGAACCATCTCCATCCGGATCGAGCGGCAGCGGCAAGAGAGGCGAACTTGCTACTTCGAGCACCGACGGTGCGACATTAGCGCCTCCCGCCGATGGCGGGGTGTTCCCTTGCTGCTTCGGGTATCGACAGTGCTCCCTGCGTAGGCGGGGGTTGGTGCAGCTGGCACGGTGTAGCGGCCGGTGTCTGGGGCCATCCTTCGGCCACCAGTGCCGCATCCTGTCGGGCATCAGACAGTGAACCGTCACCCGGTCGCGGTCAACCGGTGACGCGGAGGCCGTCGTGTTGGTCGTACCTCAGGGCGAAGCCGGCCAGCTCGGCGCGCCCCAACGCGTCCAGGTCGAGCACCAGCTCCCCGGCCAGCCATGGACTTGCCTGCCAGGCGGGAAAACGGTTGCGATCCTCTAGCTCGTCGATGATCCGGCTGAAGCCATCACCGGCTGTCATGGCCGCCGGCAATGACAACGTGCACGACGCGATCGTGCGCGCCAACGACACGGGCGGGACCGCCTCGGTTGGCACCTCAACGCCGCCCTTATCGAGCCAGGGGGGCGTGCATAACCGGCCATCGACGCGAACCAGCACGATAACCTCAAGCGTGTCCGGGCCGTCGTCACGCACATGGGCGCGTCCCCGCGTGTCGTCGCCGCCCGACTCGGCATCGCCGATGTCGGCCGCCAGCCATCCGATGAGAGGATCTCCCGGCAACCCAACCGGGCCTATCCGGAACGTCTCCGCCCGTTGCCGCCGGTCATGATCGTGGCCCGCCTCCCGGTCGGCGGCGTCGCGCATCGCCGGTTGCCAGGCCACCGGCCCGACCGGCTGCCCTCCGTAGGCCGCTTGGACCAGAGGTGAGATATCCGCCGGCAGCTGCACGGTCTGCCCCTGCTCCAGATGGGACCGCAGCACCGCCGCGGCGCGCAGCAACGCCGACGCGCCGTACACCCGGACCGAACCCGCCACCGGCGTGGGCGGCTCGGTCCCCCAGCCAGCACCGGTGACAAGGCAGCGCGGCCCGGCCAGCAGGACGGGCCGGTCGGCGCGGGCGTGGCGGTGCAGCCGACCGATGCGTTGCAGCAGCAGGTCCACTGGCGCGAGATCGGTGACGAGCAGGTCGAAGTCGATGTCCAAGGACTGTTCGGCCACCTGGCTGGCCACCACCACATGGCGCTCCGGGCGTTGCCCACCCACCGCAGCCAGATGCTGCGGCGAACCGAACGTGTCACGCAGCCATCGGTCTTTGGCAGCCCGGTCGGGACCCATGAACCGCGAATGCGCAACCGACACCCTGATATCCGGCCCGAGGCGGGCGCGAAGCTCGGCGGCGGTCTGCTGGACCCGGGCCACGGTGTTGCGCACCACCAACACGCAACCGCCGGTGGCGAGTGCGCTGCGCAGCGTCTCGGCGAGTAATGCCAGCTCATCGTCGTGCGGCTGCACCCGCACCGACATCTTCCGGCCCGAGCTTCCGCAGGCCACCGCCGTTGGCTCCCGGCCCACACCGGACATGCTGAGCAACGGATACCTCAGGTCCTCGCGCAGCGATCGGTATGGGTCCGCCGCTGCCGCGACGGTCGGACGACGCCGGCGCGGCTGCCGGGGTGGCGCTCCGAACCGGCCATCGTCGTAGGCCGCCATCATCTCGGCACGGCGCTGCGCGGGCAGCGTGGCCGACAGGACCACCACCGGCACCCCGTGGGCACCCAGCCACTGCAGCGCGCGGTCCAGATAGCGGCTCATGTACACGTCGTACGCGTGAGCCTCGTCGACCACGACGACCTTGCCGGCGAGCCCGAGATGCCGCAGCACGAGGTGGCGTGCCTTGAGCGCGGCGAAGAGCAGCTGGTCGATGGTGCCGATAACGAAGCTGGACAACAGAGCGCGCTTGCGCCCCGCAAGCCACCGGTGGACCGCGATGTCAGCGCCGCCCTCGTCGACCCCGATCGCGCTGGGCATTGCACGCCAGTAGAGCTGGGTGAACTCCGTGTTGAGCGCCGCCTTGCCGTGCGCGAGCCGTACCCCCTGCGCACCGCGGCCGGCATCGGCGTCGGGGAGGCGGCTGAGCCAGGACAGGACCCGCCCGAACATCGCGTCGCTCGTCGCCCGCGTCGGCAACGCCACGAAGCACCCACCCGCCCCGGTGCGCTCGGCCAGCACCTCCACGGCCGCCAGGGCCGCCTCGGTCTTGCCCTCCCCCATCGGTGCCTCAACGATCAGCAGCCCCGGCGCGGGCATCCGGCGGGCGGCGTCTACCACCGCCAGCTGCACCGGGTGCGGTCGTGCCCCGGCTGGAAGCGTGAAGCGCGCGGCGTACAGCGTGCCGGCGTCGGATCTCGCCTCCACCGCCCGCCAGGGCGTCGGCAGGTCGAGACTCTCCCACCCCCACCCCAGCCGGTCCGGCTCACCCGGCTGCGGCACCCAGTAGGGAAACAGCTCCTCGTTGCTGGCGATCCAGTCGGCAACGATCACCACACCGGTGACCAGCGCCTGGACGGGTTGGGACAGCTCAACCTGCCGCCACGCCGCCAGCCGGTCATCAACATCAATCCGGCGGGTCATCCAGCCCAGCAGCTCCTCACGGACCGCTCGCCACGGGGCGGCGTCATCCACCAGATACCAGCGCTTGCGGACATCGTCGATATTTGCGTCGGTCGGTGGGATGCCGTGATGCCCGCCGACCACCACTGCGAAAGGCGCAGCCTCCAATGGCGTCCAGCCGTGTCGGGAGACCAGCCAGTCACTCAGGGCTACAAAGCCTGACGTGGCGTGTGGAGCGAGCCGCCGGTCGGCCTTGACCCGCGGGTCGAACCCGAACCCGTGGTCGCGCATCCGGTTGGCGAGAACGGGGACCTGACCGGCAAAGGCGGGTGTCGCCTTGCCGATGTCATGAACCCCGGCCAGCCACTGCACCAGCCTTCGTCCGTCGGCTGAGCCACCGGGCAGCTCCCGCGCGATCCGCCCCTGAACGGCCGCAGGCAGCCATCGGTCCCACAACCGGCCAGCCACATCGGCGCTGTCGGCCAGATGCCGCCACAACGGCAACGGCCCGGTACCCGGGTCTCCGGACTTGCCCCACACCAGACACGCGCTCTCGCTCAGGTCGTCATCGCCATAACCCACGCACAGATAGAAGCACCCGGCTACGACAAGACAGAAGCGCTCCGCCAATCTCCGCCTTCTAGCAGTCAGGATCGCAAGAGCCGTATGACGGGGTGACCACGTCGCGGGACGCGCGGTCGATGAGCCGGATCGCCGCCCGACGGGGGAGCAGCCGCGACATCAGCACCGCGGAGGCGGAGCTGAGCGGGCCCGGCACCACCCGGGGCCCTCGGCCCAGCCGGCGCAGCGTCGCGGCGACCACCTGATCAGGGGTACGGGTGCCCGGCGCGCGCCGGGTGGTGCGGCGCGCCAGCCCCGGGGTGCTCACCGCACCCGCGACGCAGCCGATCACGTCCACCCCACTGCCGCGCAGCTCGGCCCATAGCCCCTCGGCGAGCACCGCCAGGAACGCCTTTGTCGCCGCGTACGTTGCTATGCGCGGGGTGCCCTGCTGACCGGCGAGCGAGGACATCAGGACCAGGCCGCCGTGGCCGCGGCGCACCATGGGCGGCAGGAGCCGGTGCGCCAGCAGCAGGGGAGCCCGGCAGTTGAGGTCGAGCGCGGTCACCAGCTGCTGCTCGGCCCGGTCGAGGAAGGGGCCGATGGGGGAGTAGGCGGCGTTGGCGACGATGAGCCCGACCTCCCGGTCGCCCACCGACCCGGTGACCGTGTCGACCCCGGAGATAGTGGCCAGGTCGGCGGTGACGGTCAGGGTCGGCGCCGGCAGCCGGCCGGCGAGCGCGGCCAGCGGTCCTGGCCGCCGGGCGACCAGGATGAGCGCCAGCCCCCGCCGGGCCAGCGCCTCGGCGAACGCGGCCCCGATGCCCTCGGACGCGCCGGCGACGAGCGCCCAGGGGCCGTAGCGCTGGGCGAACGCGGTCATGCGGCGGTGGCTGCGGGTACGCCGCCCAGCTCGTCCTCTGGTACGGCCACCGGGCGGGTGAGCGGGTGCTCCCGGCGCATCCGCAACATCATCGCGAACGGCATGAGCAGCCAGGGCAGGTTCAGCGCGAGCACGAACGGGAAGTGGTCGGTGGCGTGGGCGCCGTACCGCTCCTCCATCAGGATGATCAGCACGTTGGCGAGCATGGTGCCGGACCACACCAGCGCGGGCAGCCGCACCCAGTCCCGCCCGCGGGCGAACGCGTAGAGCGCGCACAGGTAGAACGGGCCGAAGAAGACCACGTCGATCCAGATCGTCATGCGCCAGAACGGCGGGCGGGCGATCAGCAGCGGGTCGTACGTGTTGCCGTACCAGTGGACGAGGTCGACCAGCGGCGGTGGCGGCCACAGTGGATAGTCAAAGCGTGCCGGGTCGTCGATGACCAGCTGCTCGAGGTCGACGACGTAGGTGATGAAGCAGAAGTTCACCAGGAAGAACGCCAGGAACAGCAGGTCGACCCGGCGCTCGCGCAGCGGCACCGGCTGCCGCGCCCGCTCAGTCATGGATGTCACTGTGACACGGGCTGGCCGGCCGAGGGATCGGCCGACCAGCCCGCCGCAGCTAGAGGCCGCTGGTGTAGAGGAGCCGGTTCGGCGTGCCGACCAGGTCACCGCCCACGACACCCGGCGTGGCGTTGGTGGTCAGCCAGGTCTCCAGCGCCGCCTGGCTGGTGTCGCCGTTGGCGCTCTTGTAGAGGGCG
>DASRIS010000175.1:0-3014 GCA_035649895.1 Micromonosporaceae bacterium
GAGACGGGCGCCCATCGCCGCGACCGGCAGCCCGCAGGCGCGGATCAGGTCGATCACCTTGTCCTCGGATTGCCCGGCCTCAGCCGCCCGCTCGAACTCGAGCACCCGGATCTCGAGGGCGTCCCAGCCGGTCTCACGCGCGATCCGGAGCACCTCCGGCAGCGGCGTCGAATCCAGCGTCCAGGTATGCAGCGCGAACCGCGTCGTTCCCACGTCTCCCCTCCAGGTCGCTCAGGGTCGTTCCGCACACGATGCGCCGTGGGTTGAAACCCACGCCTACCGTAGTGTGTGGCTACGCCACACCTGGACTTTGGCGCTGTGCCGCGTGGGCAACAGAAGGGAACGTCCTCTGCAGGTGCGGGAGGTGAGAGCCAACCCGACCGGAGGACGTTCCCATGGTAGAGGCTACCACGCGGTCAGAGGAGCCGGCCGTCGCGCCGTTGCTGAGGTGCCTGCTGGAGCTGCTGGCGGCGCACCGCCCGGCCTTTCGGCAGGAGCGTCCGTACCGGCGGTGTGTGGCGCTGGTGTTCGGGAGCGTGTTCGCGTTCGCCCGGCACACGATCAGCCAGGTGCTGCTGGTGCTGGGAGTGACCGAGCAGGATTGGAGCGGCTGGTATCGGCTGTTCAGCGTGCCGCGGGTCGATCTCGAGACGCTGAGCGCCGAGCTGGTGCGGCAGACGCTGGCGGAGATCCCGGCCACGGGGCCGTACGTGGTCGCGGTCGACGGGGTGCAGGTGCCGCGCTGGAGCCGGACGCTGCCCGGGACGAGCTGGCTGAAGGCGCCGCGGACCCCGCGCTGGAAGCCGGGCATCCACCGCGCCCAGCGCTTCTTCCACCTGGCGGCGCTGTTGCCGATCACCCGGCAGGGCTACAGTCGGGCGCTGCCGCTGCGCTGGGTGCCGGCCTTCCCGCCCAAGGCCGTGCCGGCCCGGACCGCGCCACGGACCGAGGCGCAGGCTGCCGGTGCCGAGCTGGCCTGGCTGCGGGGCCAACTCGACGCCGCCGGGTGGGCCGAGCAGCCGCTGCTGGCGGTGGGCGACGGCAGCTACGACACGGCCGAGCTGTGGACGGGCCTGCCGCCGCGCACGACCCTGCTGGCCCGCTGCGCCAAGAACCGGGCCCTGTTCCGCCTGCCGGAGCCCGCGCCACGACCACGGCGTGGCGCGCCGCGCAAGTACGGTGAGCGCGCGCCGGTCCCGCCGACCTGGCTGCAGGAGCGGACCGGCTGGCAGCACGCCGTGCTCCCGGTGCGCGGGCAGTCGATCCCGCTGCGCTACCGGGTCGAGGGCCCGTTCCTGGTCAAGCGGGCGCCGACCCGCCCGCTCTTCCTGTTGGTCGTGGCCGGGGTGCGGCCGCCACGGGTACGGCGCGAGCCGACCTTCTGGCTCGTCGCAGCGGTGCCGACCCCCGACGGTGGCTGGACGCTGCCACACCCGGCGCCCGACCTGCTCGGCTGGGCCTGGCAGCGCTGGGAGATCGAGGTCTGCCATCGCGAGATCAAAGCTGGCTTCGGTCTCGGTGAGCCCCAGTGCTGGAACCCGACGGCCACCGAGGTCGTGACCGCCTGGCAGGCCTGGGCCTACGCCGTCCTCGTCCTCGCCGGCGTCCGCGCCTGGGGCCTCGACGGTGCCCCGCTCCACCCGCCGGGCCGCTGGTGGCCCGGCGCCCGACGCTGGTCGCTCGGCACCCTCTGGCGCGGCTACCGCCAGGCCTTCTGGCACTGCGGCGAATTCCGGGCCGTTTCCCCGAGGACCACCCACGACTGGTGGTTAATTGAGGCCCGCAGCGGCGCCCTCGGCAACGCCATCAGCGCTTCCCTGCGCGCCTGACCCCGCCCTTCCTGGCTGCGTCAACGGTCGCCTCGCTTCTGACCTCGCGCACAGCCCCCGCAAACTGCCAAAGTCCAGGTGTGGCGTAGCCACACCGGACGAAGCCATCCCGGAGTCGCGTAGCGACGGCACAATGGTAGACGTGGACTTCAGTCCACGGCCCGGTGACGCGGCTCGAACCCACGGCCCGGGTGACGCGACGCCCACCACGGCCCCGGCGACGCGGCCCCAAACGACGACCTCTTCGACGCGGCTCCACCCCACGGCGCCGGCGACGCGGTATGTATCGTTCGGCCCCGGCGACGCGCCTCCAGCCCACGGACGGCTATCCTACTTCCGGTCAGCAACAAAGGGGGAGCCGGTGGAAGATCGCTTCGCGGCCGAGGCCATCGCATCAGACATCTCAGCGTACACCGAGCTCGGCGACCACCGGACCGGCTGGCCGGCCGACAACGCCGTCTCGGACTGGCTCGTCGCCGAGCTCCAGGCGGCCGGCCTGACCGCCGAGCAGGTGTCGTTCTCCTTTCCGCTGGTGCAGCCCGAGCCGTCCTGGGTCGGGATCGGCGGCCGGCGCGTGACCGGTGCCCCGCTCTACGACGGCGGTGTGACCGGGCCGAACGGCGTCGCAGGCCGCCTGACTGACGACGCCACGCACGCCGATGGCGGCCTGCTGGTGCTGCGCGACGCGCCGATTGCCGCCCACGGCCGAGGGACGCCGTGGGCGGAAGCGCGGCCGGCCGGCGTGATCCTGATCAGCGGCGACCCGGAGGGGGCGGTGCTCCACCGCAACGCCGAACGGATCGACCGGCCGTTTCAGGTGCCGGTCCTCCAGGTGGCGCGACGCGACGCAACCCCGATCGAGGCTGCCATCTCGACTGGCGACAGTGCGACCCTCGTCGTGCGGACCCAGCGGATGTCGGGCACGGCCACCAACGTGGTCGCCGCCCTGCCGGCGACAACCGGCCAGGCCGACGAGGCGATCGTCCTGATGACGCCGAAATCCGGCTGGGGGCCGTGCGCCGCCGAGCGGAGCGATGGCATCGTGATCGAGCTGGCGCTGGCCCGTCACCTCGCCGCCCTGCCCGAGCGCCGTCGCGAGGTCCGCTGCCTCTTCACCGGCGGCCACGAGCTAGCGCACTACGGCCTCTGCTCGCTGCTCCGCGATCGACCAGCGCTCGGCAGCGG
>DASRIS010000176.1:0-3196 GCA_035649895.1 Micromonosporaceae bacterium
CCAGGTCGTGGTCACCGTCGACTACGACCTGCTGACCCGCCAGCTCGGACCCGGGCTGCTCGACACCGGCCAGAACCTCAGCCCCCAGACCGTACGCCGGCTGGCCTGTGACGCCCGCGTCCTGCCCGCCGTCCTCGACGGAGCCGGGCAGCCGCTGGACCTGGGCCGGCAACGGCGGCTGGTCACCGGCGCCCTACGCCGCGCCCTGGTGCTCCGCGACGGCGGCTGCGCCTTTCCCGGATGCGACCGACCAGCCCGATGGTGCCAGGGCCATCACGTGCAGTCCTGGGCCGACGGCGGCCCGACCCGCCTCAGCAATATCGCGCTGATCTGTACCTTCCACCACCGCCTGCTCCACCACGGCGGCTGGAGCGTCCACATCGCACCCGACGGACGACCAGAGTTCACCCCACCCACCTGGGTCGACCCCGCACAACGACCCCGCCGAAACCACTACTGGCCGCGACGATGAGCACAACGACGGTGAACACAACGACGGTGAGGGCAATGCGGCTGGCCATCACTCCGCGGTCGGGGAGGCTGCGCGTACCACCTCAGCGAGGCGCTCTGCGACGGTGCGTGCGGTCTCGGCGGTGGTCGCCTCGACCATCACCCGCACCAGCGGTTCGGTGCCGGACGGGCGCAACAGCACCCGCCCTGACTCGCCCAGCTCCGCGGCTGCCTCGGTTACTGCGGCGCGCACCCCGGGCACCGTCGAGGCCGCCTCGCGGTCGGCCACGCGCACGTTCACCAGCACCTGCGGCAGCTTGGTCACCACCGTGGCCAGCTCGGCCAGCGACCGGCCGGTCGCCGCCACGCGGGCCATCAGGTGCAGCGCGGTGAGCAGCCCGTCGCCGGTGGTCGCGTACGCCGGCAGCACCACGTGCCCGCTCTGCTCACCGCCGAGCGCCAGGCCGGAACGGCGCAGCTCCTCCAGTACGTACCGGTCGCCGACCTTGGTCTCCACCAGGGTGATGCCGGCCTCGCGCATGGCCAGCCGCAGCCCCAGGTTGCTCATCACGGTCGCCACCAGCGTGTTTCCGGTCAGGGTGCCGGCCTCGTGCATGGCCAGCGCCAGGATCGCCATGATCTGGTCACCGTCCACGTCGGAGCCGTCAGCGGCGACCGCCAGGCACCGGTCCGCGTCGCCGTCATGGGCGATGCCCAGGTCGGCCCGGTGCGCGAGCACCGCGGCGCGCAGGCCGTCGAGGTGGGTGGAGCCGCACCCGTCGTTGATGTTCAGCCCGTCCGGCTCGGCCGCTACCGCAACCACCTCGGCGCCGGCCTGCTCGTACGCGGCTGGAGCCGTCTCGGAGGCGGCCCCGTTGGCGCAGTCCACCACGACCCGCAGCCCGTCCAGCGGGTGCGGCACCGACCCGACCAGGTGCTTGACGTAGCGCTGCGCCCCGTCTGTCAGGTCTTGCACGCGGCCCACCTGCGCCCCGGTGGGCCGGGCCCATCCAGCCGGCCGACCGACCGCCGCCTCGACCTGCGCCTCCACGTCGTCGGGCAGCTTGTGCCCGCTCGCGCCGAAGAGCTTGATGCCGTTGTCGGGCATCGGGTTGTGCGACGCCGACAGCATCACGCCCAGGTCGGCCCGGACCTCCCCGGCCAGGTACGCCACTGCCGGCGTGGGCAGCACGCCGAGGCGTACCACGGTGGCGCCGGCACTGGCCAGGCCGGCGACCACAGCCGCCTCCAGCATCTCCCCGGAGGCCCGTGGGTCCCGGCCGACCACAGCGACCGGCCGGTGCGAGGAGTCCCGCTCGGCGAGCGTGTGCGCGGCGGCGACCGCGACCGCCATGGCTAGCTCGGGTGTGAGGTCGTCGTTGGCGAGTCCGCGTATCCCGTCGGTGCCGAAGAGGCGACCCATTTCCAGTCCTTTCACCGAGCGGCCAGTCCTTTACCGAGCGGCCAGTCCGCCTTTACCGAGCGGGAGGCTCACCGGGGCGGCGACGGGAGACTCACCGGGCGACAAACGACGCGGCCGGGCGCACCCTGGAGAACAGGGGCACCCGGCCGCGGCTGCCTACGGTAAAGGTTTCAGCGCTTCGAGTACTGCGGCGCCTTGCGGGCCTTCTTGAGGCCGTACTTCTTGCGCTCCTTGACCCGGGCGTCCCGGGTGAGGAAGCCGGCCTTCTTCAGCGCCGGGCGGTCCTCGATGTTCAGGTCGCACAGCGCCCGCGCGATGGCCAGGCGCAGCGCCCCGGCCTGCCCGGTGGTGCCACCGCCGCGCAGGTTGGCGATGACGTCCACCGCCTCGACCTTGTCGGCCGTCACCAGCGGCTCCTTGATCAGCTGCTGGTGCACCTTGCTGGGGAAGTAGCGCTCGAGCTCGCGGCCGTTGAGGGTGAACTTGCCGGTGCCGGGGAGAAGCCGCACCCGGACGATGGCCTCCTTACGGCGGCCCACCGTCTGGATCGGACGGTCGCCGCGATGCACCCTGGGAGAAGGCTCAGCGGCCGGGGCGATGATCGCCGGGGTGGGCACGGTGGTCTCGGTCATGGTGTTTCCCTCGCCCGCGCTCACTGCGCGATCTGCTTGATCTCGTACGGCTTCGGCTGCTGGGCGGCGTGCGGGTGGTCGGCACCGGCGTACACCTTCAGCTTCTTGATCAGCTTACGGCCGAGCTTGTTGTGCGGCAGCATGCCCTTGACCGCCAGCTCGATCGCCCGCTCCGGGCGCTTGGTGAGCAGCTCGTCGTACCCGATCTGCTTGAGGCCCCCGGGGTAGCCCGAGTGCCGGTAGGCGACCTTGGTCTGCCGCTTGTTGCCGGTCAGCGCCACCCGGCCCGCGTTCACCACGATCACGAAGTCGCCGGTGTCGACGTGCGGCGCGAAGGTCGGCTTGTGCTTGCCGCGCAGCAAGGTGGCGGCGTGGGTGGCCAGGCGGCCCAGCACGATGTCGGCGGCGTCGATCACGTGCCACTGACGCTCGATCTCACCCGGCTTCGGGCTGTACGTACGCACAGGTCTACCTTGTCTCGTCGGTGTGGAGCGGCTCACCCGCATCGGGGCTCACCGCCAGGGAGAACGGCTCGCGCTCCGGGCAGGATAATACGCTGGTCGTGCCGCGCACGAACGACAAGCGTACCTGGTGGTACGCCCGCATCTGTCGCACAACAGCCGTCAACGATACCTGCCAGGGCCCAACAGGGTCAAAGCGGGGTGCCGGTGACAGGCTTCAGACGTTCGGC
>DASRIS010000177.1:0-5481 GCA_035649895.1 Micromonosporaceae bacterium
CTTGACCGAGCCCAGCCACAGCGGCCGGTCCGCCGGCCGGTCCTGCCCGTACGTGGCCAGCAGCGCCTGCGCCTCGATCGGGTCACCCAGCTTGGTACCCGTACCATGCGCCTCCACCGCGTCCACATCGGACGGTGACAGGCCCGCGCTGGCGAGGGCTTCGCGGATCACCCGCTGCTGGGAGGGTCCGTTCGGGGCGGTCAGGCCGTTCGACGCGCCGTCGGAGTTGACGGCGGAGCCCCGGACGACCGCAAGTACCCGGTGGCCGTTGCGCCGGGCGTCCGACAGCCGCTCCAGCAGCAGCACGCCGACGCCTTCGGCCGCGCCGAACCCGTCGGCCGTCGCGCCGAACGCCTTGCACCGCCCGTCCGGCGCCATCCCGCGCTGCCGGCTCATCTCGATGAAGCCGGCCGGTGTGCACATGACCGTCACGCCGCCGGCCAGCGCGAGGGAGCACTCGCCCTGGCGCAGCGACTGCGCCGCCAGGTGGATCGCCACCAGCGACGCCGAGCAGGCCGTGTCCACCGTCACCGCCGGGCCCACCAGCCCGAGGGCGTACGCCACCCGGCCGGAGACCACGCTCGCCGCGTTACCGGTGCCCCAGTAGCCCACGACCTCGTCGCCGCCGCGGCCCACCCGGATCGTCTCGGCGCCGTAGTCGGAGGAGAGCGCACCGGCGAACACACCGGTCCGGCTGCCCCACAGGGCTGATGGTGCGATGCCGGCGTGCTCGCACGCCTCCCACGCCGCCTCCAGCAGCAGCCGCTGCTGCGGGTCCATCGCCAGCGCCTCACGCGGCGAGATACCGAAGAACTCGGCGTCGAACCGGCCGAGCTCGGGCAGGAACCCGCCATGGCGTACGTAGCTCGTGCCTGGATGGTCCGGGTCGGGGTCGTAGAGCGCGGCGACGTCCCATCCACGGTCGGTGGGGAACGTGGAGACGGCGTCGCCACCTTCCGCCACGAGCCGCCACAGGTCGTCCGGTGACCGCACCCCGCCGGGGAGGTAGCAGCCGATGCCGAGGATGGCGATGGGCTCGTCCGTGGTGGCCCCGGCCGGACGGGCCTGCGCCACCGGCGCCGCGGCCGCTGACACCTGCGCGGCCAGGTGGCGGGCCACCGAGGTCGGCGTCGGATGGTCGAAGACGAGCGTGGCGGAGAGCCGCAGCCCGGTCGCGGTGCTGAGCCGGTTGCGCAGCTCGACGGCGGTGAGCGAGTCGAAGCCCAGGTCCTTGAAGGGCCGGTGGATGTCGACCGCGGTAGCGGCGGCGTGGCCCAGCACGGCCGCCGCATGGGTGCGGACCAGCTCAGCCAGGTACCGCTCCCGCTCGGCCGGGTCGAGCCCGGCGAGCCGCTGGGCGAGGCTGGGGCCGGCTGCGCCGTCCCGGCTCGCCGCGCGCCGGCCGGCGATGCGGATGAGGCCGCGCAGCAGGGCAGGCACGGTACGGACCCGCGCCGGGTCGACCCGCAGCGCCGCGGGGTCCAGCTGTACGGCCGCGACCAGCGGCTCGTCCAGCCGTCGAGCCGCGTCGAAGAGGGCGAGGCCGGCGGCCGCGGTGAGGGGCACGATGCCGCCCCGGGCCATCCGCCGTACGTCCGCCTCGGCAAGGTGCCCGGTCATGCCGCTGGCCTGTGCCCAGAAGCCCCACGCCACCGACGTGGCCGCCATCCCCTGGGCGTACCGGTGAGCGGCGAGCGCGTCGAGGAACGCGTTGGCTGCGGCGTAGTTGCCCTGCCCGGTGCCGCCGAGCACTCCGGCGACCGAGGAGTAGAGCACGAGCATCGCCAGGTCCAGGCTGCGGGTGAGCTCGTGCAGGTTGGCTGCGGCGTCCACCTTCGGCCGCAGTACCCGATGGATCTGCTCCTCGGTCAGCGACTCGACCGTCCCGTCGTCGAGCACGCCGGCAGTGTGCACCACCCCGGTCAGCGGGTGTCCATAGGGGACGGCCGCAAGCAGCGTGGCGAGCTGGTCACGGTCTGCCGCGTCGCACGCCTCGACGCTCACCTGGGCCCCGGCGCGCCGCAGCTCGTCGGCGAGGTCCGCCGCGCCGGGCGCGGCCATGCCCTGCCGGCTGGCCAGGACGAGATGCCGTACACCGTGCCGGGCGACGAGGTGGCGGGCGGTCAGTGCGCCCAGGGTGCCGGTGCCGCCCGTGACCAGCACGGTGCCCTCCGGGTCCAGCCGGCGCGGCATGGTGAGCACCACCTTGCCCACGTGCCGGGCCTGGCTCATGAAGCGCAGTGCGTCCGGCGCCCGCCGCACGTCCCATGTGGTGACCGGTAGGTGCCGCAGGGCGCCGGCCTCGAACAGGGCCAGAATCTCGGCGAGCAGCTGCGCGATCCGGTCCGGGCCCGCCTCGGCGATGTCGTACGCGCGGTACGCCACGCCCGGATGCGCCGCCGCGACGTCGTCGGCTGCCCGGATGTCGGTCTTGCCCATCTCGAGGAACCGGCCACCGTCGCCGAGCAGCCGCAGCGACGCGTCGACGAAGTCCCGCGCCAGGCTGTTGAGCACCACGTCGACCCCGGCGCCAGCGGTGGCCGCCAGGATCTGGTCGGCGAAGTCCAGCGACCGCGACGACGCGGTCCGTTCTGGCGCCACCCCGAGGTCGCGCAGCGCACCCTGCTTTGCGGGGCTCGCCGTGGCGTACACCTGTGCTCCCAGGTGCCGGGCCAGCTGGACCGCTGCCATGCCGACACCGCCGGCTCCAGAGTGGACCAGCACCCGCTCCCCCGCCTGCACACCGGCCAGGTCGACCAGGCCGTAGTAGGCGGTCAGGAACACCACCGGCACCGCCGCCGCCTGCGTGAACGACCAGCCCGGCGGGACCGGCGCGAGCAGCCGCCGGTCGGTCACCGCGACCGGGCCGAACCCGCCGTGGAAGATGCCCAGCACCCGGTCTCCGGCAGCCAGGCCGGTAACCTCCGCGCCGACCTCCAGGACGACCCCGGCGCCCTCGCTGCCCATGACGCTCTGCCCGGGCACCATGCCCAGCCCGACCAGCACGTCGCGGAAGTTGACCCCGGCGGCGCGCAGCTCGACCCGGACCTGGCCGGCGGCCAGCGGCGCCACCGCCTCCGGGGCGGGCACCAGCGCCAGGTTCTCCAGGGTTCCCGGGCCCACCGTGTCCAGCCGCCAGGCCTGGGTGCCCTCCGGCGGCACCAGCGCACCGCCGCCGTCGCC
Source organism: Micromonosporaceae bacterium (assembly GCA_035649895.1). GTDB lineage: Bacteria > Actinomycetota > Actinomycetes > Mycobacteriales > Micromonosporaceae > DASSUC01. The sequence continues at coordinate 3,184 of DASRIS010000177.1, forward strand.
GGCCCGTACGAGGCGGGGGGTCAGGGCCTGTCCACCGCGCACGGCGACCTGCCACTCGCCAGCGGCGAGCGCCGTGGCTACCACGTCCGCCACGTCCGCCCTGGTGCCAGCGCCGGCGTCATCGTCAGGGTCGGCACCGGCGCCGGGGTCCAAGTCGAGCAGCAGGAACCGCTCCGGATGCTCGGACTGTGCCGTACGCAGCAGGCCCCACAGTGGAGCGTGGACGAGGTCTGGCACGTCCTCGCCCACGCGCGTGGCGACCGCGCCCCGGGTCACCACCACGAGCCGGGCATCCGTCATCCGTTCGTCGGCCAGCCAGTCCCGGATCCGCTGCCAGGCGCGCAGCACCGCCCCGTGGGCCGCCTGCGCCACACCCGGGTCGGTGCCGGCGGGGCGCTTCGTGCAGTCGAGAACCTCCCACTGAGCGGCGTCCGGCGCCTGCGTCGCCACCAGCGGCACCCAGTCCACCCGCAGCAGCGCGTCCCGCGCCATGTCGGTGCCGGCGCTGCTGAGCTGCTCGACGTTGACCGGCCGCAGCACCAGTGACTCGACCACGGCCACCGGCTGGCCCGCGGCATCCGCCACATCCACCGCCAGCGTGTCAGCACCGGTCCGTACGATCCGCACCCGCACGGTGCGTGCCCCGCCGGCCAGCAACGACACCCCCGACCACGCGAACGGCAGCCGCAGCGCGCCATCCTGGCCGCCGGGGCCCAGCCCGTTGGCGTGCAGGGCGGTGTCGAGGAGTGCGGGGTGGATGCCGTAGCAGCCGGCCTCCTCGTGCAACGGCTCGGGCAGGGTCGCCTCGGCGAAGACCTCCTCGCCGCGGTGCCACGCCGCGGTCAGCCCCTGGAACGCCTCGCCGTACCCGTACCCGGCCTCCGCGGCGGCTGGGTAGAACCCTGACACGTCGACTGCCTGTGCGCCGGGCGGTGGCCACCCGCTCAGGTCAGGCGGTTGGGCCTCGGGCGCGTGCGGGCTGAGGACGCCTTCGGCGTGGCGGGTCCAGAGCTGCCCGGCCGGGGCGTCCTCGGGTCGGGAGTAGACAGTGACCCTGCGCTCACCGTCGTCGCCGGGGGCGGTCACGACGACCTGGAGGTGCGCGCTGCCCTCCTCGGACAGGACGAGTGGGGCCTGTAGGGTCAGCTCCCGCAGGTGTGGGCAGTCGACCTCGTCACCGGCCCGGACCGCCAGCTCCACGAACCCGGTTCCGGGCATCAGCGCCGTACCGGCTACCTTATGGTCGGCTAGCCATGGGTGCGAGTGCAGTGACAACCGGCCTGTCAGCAGCAGCCCGTCCCCCGCGGCGAGAGCGACCGCCGCGCCTAGCAGCGGGTGTCCCGCCGCTGCCAGGCCCAGCCCGGCCGGGTTTGCACTGCCTGGGGGTGATGCCAGCCAGTACCGGCGTCGTTGGAACGCGTACGTCGGCAGCTCCACCCGGGGCAGGCTGCGCCCGGCGAACACCGCTGCCCAGCCCACCGCGACCCCGCCCACCCATAGCTGCGCTGCGCTGTCGAGCAGCCGCTCCGGCCCACCATCGTCCCGCCGCAGCGTGCCGACCACCGTGCCGGTGATCCCGAGCTGGTCCAGGACGTCCTGCACGCTGACCGTCAGCACTGGATGCCCTGACACCTCCACGAACCCGGCACCCCCCAGCCCCACCGCCGTGCGTACCGCCTCCTGGAACTGGACCGTGCTGCGTAGGTTGGTGAACCAGTACTCCGCGGTCATCTCCGTGCCGTTGATGACCTGCCCGGTCACTGTGGAGACCACCGGCACCTGGCCGTCTGCCGGATGGATGTCGGCCAGGTCGGTCAGGATCTGCTCGCGCAGCGGGTCGACCTGTGGTGAGTGTGAGGCGTAGCCCACCGGTAGCCGCTGCACCCGGATCCCCAGCTCCTGCGCGTGGGCGGCCAGCGCGTCTAGCCATCTGGGCTCGCCGGAGACCACCGTGGCCCGGGGGCCGTTCACCGCCGCTACCCCACCCGAACCCGACAGGCCCTCGAACCACCCCGATACCTGCCCCACCGGTGCCGCGACCGACACCATCCCGCCGGCTGCGGCCAGCCCGGCGATCGCCTGGGACCGCAGCGCCACCACCCGTGCCCCGTCCTGCAGTGAGAGCACCCCGGCCACCACCGCCGCTGCGATCTCCCCCTGCGAGTGCCCCACCACCGCCGCCGGCGCCACCCCCAGCGCCTGCCACACCGCCGCCAGCCCCACCATCACCGCCCACAGCACCGGCTGCACCACCTCCACCCGCCCCAACCAGCCGTCATCGGTGCCGGTCAGCACCTC
>DASRIS010000178.1:0-47611 GCA_035649895.1 Micromonosporaceae bacterium
GCCGCAGGGGTGCCTGGGCGGTAGCGCTCCACCCAGCCCTCCAGGGTCCGCTGCGGTCCGCCGGAGACCGACAGCGCGCCAGGCGGCACGCTGCGCCGCACCACGGTGCCGGCTCCGGTGTACGCGCCGTCGCCCACCTCCACCGGGGCCACGAACATGTTGTCCGCCCCGGTCCGGGCGTGGCGGCCGATCACCGTACGGTGCTTGCGTACGCCGTCGTAGTTGACAAAGACCGTGGCCGCCCCGATGTTCGTGTGGTCGCCGATCGTCGCGTCACCGACGTAGGACAGGTGCGGCACCTTCGTACCCTCGCCCAGCGAGGAGTTCTTCGTCTCGACGAACGTGCCGACCTTGGCCTTGCGCCCCAGCCTGCTGCCCGGCCGCATGCAGGCGTACGGCCCGACGCTCGCCTGCGGCCCGATCTCGGCGCCGGTTACGTGCGCGCGCACCACGCTCGCCCCAGGGCCGACCGTGGAGTCGACGATGGTGGTGTCCGGCCCGAGCAGCGCACCCTCGCCGACCGTGGTGGCTCCCCGCAGCTGGGTGTGCGGCTCGACCACCACGTCCGGGGCCAGGGTGACCGTGACGTCCACCCAGGTCGTGGCCGGGTCGATCATGGTCACCCCGGCCCGCATCCAGTGCCGGTTCACCCGGTCGCGCAGCAGCGCGCCGAGCGCGGCCAGCTCCGTCCGGTCGTTGGCGCCCAGGGTCTCGACCGGGTCGGTCGCGACGAACGCGGCCACCGGCAGCCGCTGCGCCCGGAGCAGGGCGATGACGTCGGTGAGGTACTCCTCGCCCTGGTCGTTGTGGGTGGTGAGCTTGCCCAGAGCGGCGGCGAGAGCGGCCCCGTCGAACGCGTAGATCCCGGCGTTGATCTCCCGGACCGCCCGCTGTTCGGCGGTGGCGTCCCGCTCCTCCACGATGGCGGCGAGACCGCCCGCGTCGTCGCGGATGATGCGCCCGAGCCCGGCCGGGTCGGCCACCTCCGCGGTGAGCACGGTCGCCGCGGCACCGGTCGTCTCGTGCGCGGCGACCAGCGCGTCCAGCGTCTGCGGGCGCAGCAGCGGCACGTCACCGTTGAGCACGACCACGGTACGGCCGCAGTCCGGGGCGCTCTCCAGCGCGAGCCGTACCGCGTGGCCGGTCCCGCGCTGCTCGGCCTGGAGCACCGGGACGGCGTGCGGGGCGGTCTCGGCCAGATGCGCCGTCACCTGCTCTGCGCCGTGCCCCACCACCGCGAGCGTGCGGGCCGCGGCCAGCGGCGCGGCCGCGACGAGCACATGCTCCAGCAGCGTGCGGCCCAGCAGTGGATGCAGCACCTTCGGCAGCGCGGACCGCATCCGCTTGCCCTCGCCAGCGGCGAGGACGATCACCGCGCGGGCCTCGGTCACGTGGTGCTCCCCTCGGCGTCGGTGGACCAGCCGTGGCTGTGGGCCGGTTGAGGCTTCAGCCAGCTAGCTGGGGTGTCTGGACTCGAACCAGAATCGCAAGGCTCCAAAGGCCTGCAGGTTGCCATTACCCCACACCCCACTGCGCGGCGCATGGCAGGCGGCGCCTGGCAAGCGTAGCGGGCACCCGCCGGGAGCCCACCGTCACCCGGCGTTTCGAACGCAGACTACGCCACCGTAGGTTACGGTAACGTAAGCGTAGAAAACGCGATCTTGTCCCAGCTCAGCAGCGAGGTGCCCATGCCGACCGCAGTTCGCGACCAGACCAAAGATGGCTCCTCACCGGGCCCCGCCAGCCCCCGTGCACTGACTGAGGGGCGCCAGCCTGCCGGCATCCTGGCCGCGCTGTGGGCCTTCGTCATCATCCCGTTCGGCGCGCTGCTCGCCGCCGTCCCGGTGGCCTGGGGCGGCTGGCTGACCTGGACGGACGTCGCCCTGGCCACGGTCATGTACTGGGTGTCGGGGCTCGGCGTCACCACCGGCTTCCACCGGTACCTCACGCACGGCTCGTTCAAGGCGAAGCGGGGGCTACGGGTGAGCCTCGCGGTCGCCGGCTGCCTGGCCGTGCAGGGGTCGCCGACCCAGTGGGTGGCCGACCACCGCCGGCACCACGCGTTCTCCGACGTGGAGGGCGACCCACACTCCCCCTGGCGGTACGGAGCGAGCGTGCGGGGCCTGGCCAAGGGTCTCTGGCACGCCCACGTGGGATGGCTGTTCCAGCGCGAGCTGTCCAACCGGCAGCGGTTCGCCCCTGACCTGCTGGCAGACCGCGACCTGCGCCGGGTGGACTCGCTCTTCCCGTGGCTGGTGGCGCTCTCGCTGCTCGCCCCGGCCGTCGCGGGTGGTCTGCTGAGCTGGTCCTGGCAGGGCGCGCTGAGTGCCTTCTTCTGGGCCGGGCTGGTGCGGGTCTCGCTGCTGCACCACGTCACCTGGTCGATCAACTCGATCTGCCACGTGGTCGGCGCGCGCCCGTTCGAGACCCGCGACGGGGACAAGGCGACGAACTTCTGGCCGCTCGCCGTGATCTCCTTCGGGGAGAACTGGCACAACCTGCACCACGCCGACCCGACCAGCGCCCGGCATGGGGTGCTCCGCGGGCAGCTCGACCCCTCGGCCCGCGTCATCTGGCTCTACGAGAAGCTCCGCTGGGCGTACGACGTGCGCTGGCCGAAGCCGGACCGGATCGCGATGAAACTCGCGCACAAGCCGACCGGGTGATCACCCGCCTGGCACGATGGCCGGCGTGACGGAGAGCGCAGGCACCAGCGACGACCGGCGCGGGCGCACCGTACCGGCTGCTACGGGCGCCCCGCCGGGCAAGGGCAGGATCCGCATGTCGTCCGCGCAGCGACGCGAGCAGCTGATCTCCATCGGCCGCCAGCTCTTCGCCGAACGCGGCTTCGACGCGGCCTCGATCGAGGAGATCGCGACCCGGGCGAAGGTCTCCAAGCCAGTCGTCTACGAGCACTTCGGCGGCAAGGAGGGCCTCTACGCCGTGGTGGTCGACCGCGAGGTCCGGTCGCTGCTGGCCCGGCTCACCACCGCGCTCACCGGCGGCCACCCGCGGGAGCTGCTGGAGCAGGCGGCGCTCGCGCTGCTGGACTACATCGACCAGGAGACGGACGGGTTCCGCGTGCTGGTCCGGGAGTCACCGGTGATGTCCGCCACCGGCAACTTCTCCTCGGTGCTCAACGACGTGGCCCACCAGGTCGAGCACATCCTGGGCGCCGAGTTCAAGACCCGGGGGTACGACCCGAAGCTCGCCGAGCTCTACTCGCAGGCCCTGGTCGGCATGGTGGCGCTGACCGGCCGGTGGTGGCTGGAGGTGCGCAAGCCGCGCACCGAGGCGGTCGCCGCGCACCTGGTCAACCTGGCCTGGAACGGACTGTCCCACCTGGAGGCCAAGCCCCGGCTGGTCGGCCGGGCCACCCGCTAGCCCGCCGGCCAGTGCACACCTTCGGACATTAGTACGATTTTGGCTGCGCCCCTTCCCGCCACGGCTGCGCCACAGTCAAGATCGCGATCCGGGACGCCAAGCGTGCAGTCGCACTGCACATTCCCTGCGGCAGTCGTGATCTTGGAAGACGTAAGGCGGCGAAACCGGGCGAACCTGGCGCGGCCGAGGCTTGGCCGGCGCGCGCCGAGGCTGGCCGACGCGCAGAGCCGGAGCGGCCTGGTCCCGCGGGACTCAGCCGAACCGGTGTAGCTCCGGCCGGCTCTCGTCCGCCAGCCGGTGCGGCTGGGCCTGCTCCTCCTGCCAGGTGTGCTCCAGCGGGTCGATGCCGCCGTGCCGGAACGCCTCCTCGGCGCGCTCGTCCTCGTGGCTGCCGACCCGGCCGTAGAGCCCGGCGGAGAAGAGCACCAGCCCGATCACGAACGACACGATGCACGTGGCCACCGTGAAGTTGAGGAAGTTGGCGTCCGTCTGGAGCAGGGCCAGCATCAGGATGCCGACCCCGAGGAACACGCAGCCGCCCCACAGGTGGATGAAGCGGTCGACGTTGCGCCCAACCAGCAGGCCCGCCAGCACCACAATGCCCACCAGCACGGAGAGCAGGGAGAAGGCGAGGTTGGTCCGCAGCCCGAGCGCGTGCGTGGGCTCCCGGCCGAACAGCGGCTCGCCCCAGGTCTCGGCCAGCCCCACGAGGCCGAACACCAGGACATAGATCGCCGCCAGCCCGGCCAGCGCCCGGTAGAGGGGCCGCATCGGATGGTTGATCGGCATGTGTGCCATGTCGCCTCCTGACCTGGATTATCACATCAGCCTCGCCGGCCGGCGCCGCAGCAGCGCCTGGGTCGCTAGGTGCCGCTGTCGGCGAGCGTCAGCCACTCGTGCTCAGCCCGGCCCCGCTGTGCCTGCACGTCGCGCAGCTTACGGTCCAGCTCGGACAGGCGGGCGTAGTCGGTGGCGTGCGCGGCGAGCTCGGCGTGCAGGTCGGCCTCCTGCTGTTCCAGCCGGTTCACCAGCCGTTCCAGCCGGGCCAGCTCCTTACGCGCAGCCCTCGGGTCGGTGCGTCCGGCCGCTGGCGCCGCGCCGCCCTGGCCAGCAGGTCCGGCACCAGCCGCACCCCGACCAGCAGGCCCGGCGCCGGCCGCGCCCTGGCCAGCAGGTCCGGCACCAGAGGAGCTGGCACCGGACAGGCCCGACTTGGCGGACGGCTCGCCGGCCGCGCCCGCCCGGGCCAGGTACTCCACCACCCCGCCGGGCAGGTGGGTCAGCCGCCCGTCGCCCAGCAGGCCGTACGCCGTGTCGGTGACCCGCTCCACGAAGTACCGGTCGTGGCTGGCCACCACCAGCGTGCCCGGCCAGCCGTCGAGCAGGTCCTCCAGCGCCGCCAGGGTGTCGGTGTCGAGGTCGTTCGTCGGCTCGTCCAGGAGCAGCACGTTGGGCTCGCCGGCGAGCAGGAGCAACAGCTCCAGCCGGCGGCGCTCGCCGCCGCTGAGATCCTGGACCGGGGTCCACAGCCGGCTCTCACCGAAGCCGAACACCTCGGCCAGCTGCGCTGCGGACAGCTCGCGGTCGCCAACGCGCACCCGCCGGGCCACCGCCTCAACCGCCTCCAGCACCCGCTGCCCCGGCCCACGGTCCGCCTCCAGCCGGCGCCCCGGCCCACGGTCCGCCTCCAGCCGGCGCCCCGGCCCGCGGTCCGCCTCCGGCACCCGCTGCGACCGTGGCCCTGGGTCCGCCTCCAGCAGGGCCCCGGGTTCCTGGGCGAGCAGCGCCGGGCGGACCGTGCTCCCGGTGACCAGGCGCCCTCCCTGCGGCGCCAGAGCACCCGCCAGCAGCCGCAGCAGCGTGGTCTTGCCGGCACCGTTGGCGCCCAGGACCGCCACCCGGTCACCGGGGCCCAGATGCCAGTCCACGTCGCGGAGCAGGACCTTCGCCCCGCCGCAGAGGGTGACCTGGCTGAGCTCGTACACCTGCTTACCCAGGCGGGAGGTGGCCAGCCGCCGCAGCGCGACCTGGTCCCGCGGCGGCGGCACGTCCTGGATCAGCGCGTTGGCCGCCTCGATCCGGAACCTCGGCTTGGAGGTACGCGCGGGCGGCCCGCGGCGCAGCCACGCGATCTCCTTACGCAGCAGGTTCTGGCGGCGGGCCTCGGTCGCCGCGGCCACCCGCTCCCGTTCGGCGCGGGCGAGCGTCCACGCGGCGAACCCGCCCTCGTACGCCCGCACCGTGCGGTCGGCAACCTCCCAGGTGCGCAGGCAGACCTCGTCCAGGAACCACCGGTCGTGGGTGACCGCGACCAGCGCGCCGCGCCAGCGCTCGCGCAGCCAGCGGGCGAGCCAGTCGACCCCGGCGACGTCGAGGTGGTTGGTCGGCTCGTCGAGCACGAGCAGGTCCGCCGCGCGTACCAGCAGCGCGGCGAGCGCCACCCGGCGCCGCTCGCCGCCGGAGCGGGTGCCGACGGTCTCGTCCGGGCCCAGGCCGGGCAGGCCGAGCCCGGTGAGGACGGTACGGATGCCGGCGTCCCCGGCCCACTCGTGCTCGGCGGCGAACCCTGACCCCAGCCAGGCGGTGCCGACCACCACGTCCCGGACGGTCGCCGCCGGGTCCAGGTCGAGCACCTGCGGCAGGGCCGCCACCCGCAGGTCGCGGCGGTGCGTGACCCGGCCGGAGTCCGGCTCCTCGGCCCGGGTCAGCAGCCGCAGCAGGGTGGACTTGCCGGCGCCGTTGAGGCCGACGACACCGACCCGGTCGGCGTCGTCGAGCCCGAGCGAGACCGACTCCAGCAGCTGCCCGGCCGGGCCGTACCCCTTGGACACCCGGTCCAGGTTGACGATGTTGCCCACCTCAGCGCACCCCAGACGGCCTCAGACGACCCGGGCACCGGCCACCGGGCCGTAGGCGACGCGCACGGCCCGGCACACGCCGCCGGCCTCCAGCCCTTTCGCCAGCGCCTCGGCGTGCCCGGCGTCCCGGGCGAGGAACAGGCAGGTGGGGCCGGAGCCGGAGACCAGCGCGGCGAGAGCGCCGGCGTCCCGCCCGGCGCGCAGCGTGCCGGCGAGCGAGGGGCGCAGGGAGAGCGTGGCTGGTTCCAGGTCGTTGCGCAGCGCCGCGGCGAGCACGGCGGGGTCGCGCTGGCGCAGGGCGGCGAGCAGCTCCTCCGGCGGGCCAAGGTCGGGCGGCAGGTCCACGGTGGCGCGCAGCCGGTCCAGCTCCCGGTAGACGTCGGGAGTGGACAGTCCACTGTGGTCAATGGCGAGCACCCAGTGCCAGGCGTTGCCGAGCGCGAGCACCGGGCTGACCGTCTCGCCCCGGCCGGTGCCGAGCGCGGTGCCGCCGTACACCAGGAAGGGGACGTCGCTGCCGAGCGTGGCGGCGAGCGTGGCCAGCTCCTCCCGGGTCAGGCCGGTCCCCCACAGCGCGTCGCAGGCGACCAGCGTGGCCGCGGCGTCGGCGCTGCCCCCGGCCAGGCCGGCCGCGAGCGGGATCTGCTTGCGCAGGTGCAGCCGGGCGTGCGGCTGCCGGCCGGTGTGCGCGGCGAGTGCCCGGGCGGCCCGGAGCACCAGGTTGCTGTCGTCCAGGGCCAGCTCGCCGGCGCCCTCGCCCTCCATCGTGAGGGTGAGCGTGTCCCCGCGCCGGGCGCTCAGCTCGTCGTAGAGCGCGATGGCCTGGTAGATGGTGGTGAGCTCGTGGTAGCCGTCGCGCCGGAGCCGGCCCACGCCGAGGTGGAGGTTGACCTTTGCCGGCACGCGGACCTTGACCGGCCCGGACGCGGCGAGGCGGGCACGTTCCCGCTCCTCGTCGGTGTAGAGCGGCTCGGTCAACGACGGCTCGGTCGGCTCAACATGCGCCCACCCTACCGTCCGCGGCCAGCCACGATCACCGCTAGCCTCACCACGCTAGCCACGACCACCGCTGGCGGCGATCACCGCGAACTGGGCAACCGTCAGCTCCTCACCTCGCGCGGTCGGGTCGACGCCGGCCGCCGCCAGCACCGCCTCCGCCGCGGCCGGTCCGCCGGCCCAGCCGGCCAGCGCCGAGCGCAGCATCTTGCGCCGCTGGGCGAACGCCGCGTCGACCACCGCAAAGACAGCGGCCCGGTCCACATCGGTCCGGGGCGGGGCGTGCCGGGTGAAGGCGACGAGCCCGGAGTCCACATTCGGCACCGGCCAGAACACGTTCGGGGGCACCCGGCCGGCCGGGCGGGCCGCCGCGTGCCAGGCAAGCTTCACCGACGGCACGCCGTACACCTTGCTGCCCGGCCCGGCGGTGAGCCGGTCGGCCACCTCCCGCTGCACCATGACCAGGCCGTGCCCGAGGCCCGGCAGCTCGCCGAGCAGGTGCAGCACCACCGGCACAGCGACGTTGTAGGGCAGGTTGGCCACCAGCGCGGTGGGCTCGCCGGGCAGGTCGGCCCGGGTGAGCCGCAGCGCGTCGCCGGTGTGGACGGTCAGCCCGTCCGCGTGCGCGGGGGCGTGCGCAGCGACCGTCTGCGGCAGGGCACCGGCGAGCACCGGGTCGACCTCGACCGCGTAGACCCGCGCGGCCGCGCCCAGCAGGGCCAGCGTCAGCGAGCCCAGGCCCGGACCCACCTCCAGCACCACGTCGTACGGCGACAGCCCGGCCGCCTGCACGATGCGGCGTACGGTGTTGGCGTCGTGGACGAAGTTCTGGCCGAGCCGCTTGGTCGGCTTGACCCCGAGCCGGGCGGCGAGCTGGCGGATCTCGCCAGGGCCGAGCAGGCTCACTCCTGCGGGCTGCCGCCCGCCCGCGGGCTGGCTCAGGCCCCCAGGCTGGCTCACCTGCTCGGGCTGGCCCAGGTCTCCGGGCCGGCTCAGGTCTCCGGGCTGGCTCAGGTCCACGGGCTGGCTCAGGTCCACGGGCTGGCTCAGGTCCACGGGCCGAAGACACGCTCGCCGGTCGCGGAGATCGCCTCGCACAGCGTGTCGAGGTCCATGCCCTTCGTCCCGGCCAGCGCCCGGACCGTCAGCGGGATCAGGTACGACCCGTTGAGCCGCCCCCGGTACGGCATCGGCGTCAGGTACGGCGCGTCGGTCTCCACCAGGATCTGTCCGGGCGGGGCGGCCCGGGCGGCGTCGCGCAGCGGCTCGGCGTTGCGGAAGGTGACCGTGCCGGCGAAGCTCAGCACGTAGCCGCGGCGCACGCACTCGGCCGCGACCTCGCCGTCGCCGGAGAAGCAGTGCAGCACCACGGTCTCGGGTGCGCCCTCGTCGTCGAGCACGCGCAGGATGTCGGCGTGCGCGTCCCGGTCGTGGACGACCAGCGGCTTGCCGTACCGCTTGGCGATGGCGATGTGCGCCCGGAAGCTCACCTCCTGCGCCGCGCGCCCGGCCGGCGGGGTGCGGTAGTAGTCGAGCCCGGTCTCGCCGACGCCGCGTACCCGCTCGTGCCCGGCCAGCTTCTCCACCTCGCGCAGGGCCTCGTCCAGGTCGGGCAGGCGGGGCGCCTCGTTCGGGTGCACCGCGGCCGTGGCCACCACCGCCGGGTGGGCGCTGGCCACCTCGACGCTCCAGAGCGACGACGCCACGTCGACGCCGACCTGGACCAGCCGGTCCACGCCGACCGCGCGGGCCGCGGCGACCTGCGCGGCCGGCTCGGTCCCGGCGATGTCGCCGACGATGTCCAGGTGGGTGTGGCTGTCCAGCACCGGCACGGCGAGCGGCTCCGGCGGCGGTGGCGGGGCGTCGCGAGGTCCCGGCATCAGCTCTCCGCCAGGCGGGCCAGCTCCTCGTCCACAATGGACGGGTCGAGCTTGCGGAACACCGGCTTCGGCGCGGCCAGCTGCCGGCCGGCCGGCAGCGGGACGGACTCCCAGCGCGCGCCGGTGGAGTAGTCGCCGGTCAGGATCGGGTAGTCGGGCCCACCGTCGAGATCGGACACCTCTCGCAGCTCCGGCAACGGGGTGTGCACTCCGGAGCCCCCGAGCAGCTCGTGGACCTTCTGGGCGGAGTGCGGCAGGAACGGGCTCAGCATCGTGTTCGCGTCGCTGACCACCTGGAGCGCGGTGTGCAGCACCGTACCCATCCGGTCCGGGTCGTCCTTGAGCTTCCACGGCGCCTGGTCGGACAGGTAGCGGTTGGCCTCGGCCACCACGCGCATCGCCTCGCCGATCGCCTGCTTCTGCCGGTGCCGATCGAGCAGCCCGCCGACCGTGCCGAACCCGGCCCGCCCGACCTCCAGCAGCGCGCGGTCGGCCTCGGTCAGCTCGCCGGCGTGCGGGACGGCACCGAAGTTCTTGGCCGCCATCGAGACCGACCGGTTGACCAGGTTGCCCCAGCCGGCCACCAGCTCGTCGTTGTTGCGCCGGAGGAACTCGGCCCAGGTGAAGTCGGTGTCCTGGGTCTCCGGCCCGGCCACCGCGATGAAGTAGCGCAGCGCGTCCGGGTCGTAGCGGGCGAGGAAGTCGCGCACGTAGATCACGACCTGTCGGGACGAGGAGAACTTGCGCCCCTCCATGGTCAGGAACTCGCTGGAGACCACCTCGGTAGGCAGGTTGAGCGGGCCCAGGGAGCCGGGCTCGCCGCCGCGGTCGCCGCCGCCTGCGTAGCCGAGCAGCAGCGCCGGCCAGATCACCGAGTGGAAGACGATGTTGTCCTTGCCCATGAAGTAGTACGAGCGGGCGTCCGGCTCGGACCACCAGCGCCGCCACGCGTCCGGGTCACCGGAGCGGCGCGCCCACTCGACCGAGGCCGACAGGTAGCCGATCACCGCGTCGAACCATACGTAGATGCGCTTGTCGGTGCGGTCCCGCCAGCCGTCCAGCGGGATCGGCACGCCCCACTCCAGGTCCCGGGTGATCGCCCGCGGCTGCAGGTCGTCCAGCAGGTTCTGGGAGAAGCGCAGCACGTTGGGGCGCCAGCCGTCCCGGGTGTCCAGCCACCTGCCCAGCGCCTTGGCGAAGGCCGGCAGGTCGAGGAAGAAGTGCTCGGTCTCGGCGAAGACCGGCGTCTCGCCGTTGATCTTCGACCGCGGGTTGACCAGGTCCACCGGGTCCAGCTGGTTGCCGCAGTTGTCGCACTGGTCACCGCGCGCGCCTTCGTACCCGCAGATCGGGCAGGTGCCCTCGATATAGCGGTCGGGCAGGGTGCGGCCGGTCGACGGCGAGATGGCGCCGAGCGTGGTCTTGGCCACGATGTAGCCGTTGCGGTGCAGCTGGGCGAAGATCTCCTGGACGACCGCGTAGTGGTTGCCGGTCGTGGTGCGGGTGAACAGGTCGTACGAGAGCCCGAGCCCGCGCAGGTCCTCGACGATGACCCGGTTGTACCGGTCGGCCAGCTCGCGCGGGGTGACCCCTTCGCGGTCTGCCTGCACCTGGATCGGCGTGCCATGCTCGTCGGTGCCGGAGACCATGAGCACGTCGTGACCTGCCATCCGCAGGTACCGGCTGAACACGTCGGACGGGACGCCGAAGCCGGAGACGTGGCCGATGTGGCGTGGGCCGTTGGCGTACGGCCAGGCGACCGCGGCGAGGACGTGGCTCATGGGCCTCAGCCTAGCCGCGGCCATGGTCGCGAGCTGGCCGCGGGCACGGGCCGCAGGCCGGCTGTGCTTGACCGCGAGCCGGCCGTGGGCGTGGCGCCGGCCTGCGGCCGGCGGGCCGGTGTCCAATGAAGAACATGATCAGTTCACCGGCTGAACCGGCGTCACCGGCCGGACCGGACGCGGACCATACGGGCCATACACCACCTGGGCCCGCAACGAGCTCGACCGCGCCAGCCCCATCGGCCGGGCCGTGGGCGACGCCGCCCCGCCGGGCGCCAGGCGGGGCGGACGAGCCGAGAGACACCGCCGACCCAGCAAGCGCGGCAGCACCGCCGGACCCCGCCACCCCGCCGAGCGCCGCCGTGGTCCAGGTCGCGCCCGGCCCTCAGCTGCCAGAGCCGGCAGTGACCCCGCGGGTGCCGAAGCGTGGCAGCGGTCGCGGCCCGCGCCCAGCTCAGCTGGCCCGCCGGCCGAGACCGCCAGCCGTTGCCGACCGGGACCTGCTCGACCCAGGCGAGGCCGCCGTGCCGGGCCGAGACCCGTCCGCCGCGGCGAGCCACCCGCTGGCGCGACCATGGGTACGCCGCAGGCGCGGCGGCCGCCGTAGCGTTGCCGGCGGGCTCACCGCCCTCGTCGTGCTGGCCTTCCTGGCGGCGTTCTTCGCCTGGCTGAGCGCCGAGCCGCTGTGGCTCGCGGTCGGGCACTTCGACGACGGCACCGCGACGGTCACGACCTGCACCGGCAACGGGGTCGGCCAGCGCTGCACCGCCAGCTTCACCACGGCCGACCGCGCGGTCACCGTCGAGCGGGTCGCGATGCTGGGCGCGGCCCCGGCCGAGCGCCGGGCCGGCGCGGCCGTACCAGCCCGGATGGTCTCCGCCGACCGGTGCGGCGCCGGCCCCAGCAGCTGCCGGGCCTACGCCGCCGGCCATCCCGGGTTGCACCTGCGCTGGGTGCTCGGCCTGCTGATCGTGCTCTGCTGCGGCCTCGGCATCGCGTGGGCCACCGGCGCAACCCGGCTCGACCGGGGCCGCCGCACCGCCGTCGCCGCCAGCCTCACCGCTCCCTTCCTGCTGCCGCTGGGCTTCCTGGCCGCCATGTGGTGAGGGCCTATCGGGTGCCATGTCTCGTGTCACGACCGGGAAGACTGCTCGTTGTGGTGAAGCAGCCACAGGGCGCTTACCGGCATCGCACGAAGCTTGGGTCCGAACGGCAGTGTGGCACTGCCTGTGTAAAGGACGACGCCGAGCACGAAGTCATCGCCGAGCTTCTCGGCCAGCCGGCGTAGCCCGTTGAAGTCATCCGACCTGACCGTTGACGCGGCCTTCACCTCGATGCCGACGACCTGGCGCTGACGGTTCTCGAGCACCGCGTCGATCTCCACCTTGTTGTGGTCGCGGTAGTGGTAAAGCTCGACGAGCTGCTGTGACCAGGTGATCTGGCGGGCGAGCTCGGAGAGGACGAAGCCTTCGAGCAACGGCCCGAACGGGGCGCCCGGCCGGCGAAGGGTGTGCGCGTCCGCAGCCAGTAGGCGCGAGGCGATCCCGGAGTCGACAAAGATGAGCTTGGCTGCGCTGGTAGCCCGCGTTCCGAGGTTGCGTGACCAACCTGGTATGCGCTTGACCAGGAAGACCTCTTCAAGCAGCTGGATGTAGCGGGCGACGGTCGGGCGCGAGAGCTGCAGCTCTGTCTCAAGGCTGCCTGCGGCGACCAGCATGCCCGACCGTGCGGCCAGCAGCCGGATAAGCGTTGTGAGCTGGGGCAAGCGCTCGATCTTGGCCAGCTGCCGGACCTCCCGGTCAATGAGGCTCTGCACGTACGAGTCGTGGAACCGGCCGCGGCGGCGTGGGTCGGTGCGGGCAACCGCCTCGGGCAGGCCGCCACGCACGACCCGGTCGGCGTAGTCGGCACGGGTGACTGTTGACTCGTGGCGAACCGCGGACCCGAGCTGGAACACCGCATCGATGAAAGCATCGGGTGCGCCGTCGATCTCGCCCTGTGAGAAGGGCCATAGCTCGATGGTCTCCATGCGGCCCGGCAGCGTGTCGGGAAGGTCCCGTAGCCCGAGCAGGCGGGATGAGCCGGTCAGCAGAAACCGGCCGGGCCGGGGGTCCGCATCCACCGTGGCCTTGATGGCAAGAAGCAGCTCAGGCACTCGTTGTATCTCGTCGATGACCATGAGGTCCTCGAAAGAGACAAAACCTACCGGGTCCTCCAGTGCCGACCGCCCGTCTGAGGGAAGGTCCAGATCTCGCCACTCGGCGGACCGTTGCCCGGCGACCGCCCGGACGAGGGTGCTCTTGCCAGCCTGACGGGCACCGTTGACCAGCACTACGCGGGTGTCCGTGAGTGCCTCGGTGACGGCCACCGCCGCCCGTCTGGGGATCAGCACTGAGCGTGACACTGCTCAAGGCTACTCCTCTTTCGATCCGCGAGAGGTGATCTTTCGATTCGCGAGCCACACGGCGGGGCCGCCGCCACCGTTGCCGCCGCGGGCGTCACGCTGGTGCTGCTGCGCCCGGCCCGCCGGCCAGCAGACGCCGCGCAGCCGGTAGCGGTGTCCTAGCCCACGTCCACCACCAGCGCGTACACCTCGCGGCGGCGCAGGCCGTACTGCTGCGCTATCGCGGTGATCGCGTCGCGCCGGGTCGTACCCGTGGACTCGAGACCGGCGACCGCGGCCCGCAGCTGTGCGTCGGTCGGGCGCTCGGCGGCGGCCGGCGCGGCGCCGGCGACCACCAGCGTGATCTCGCCCCGGGGCTCGCCTGCCGCAGCCCACTGCGCTAGCGCGCCCAGGGTGTCGCGGCGGACCTCCTCGTAGATCTTGGTCAGCTCCCGGCACACCGCGGCCGGGCGGTCGGCCCCGAACGCCGTGACCAGGTCGGTGAGGGTCGCGGCGAGCCGGTGCGGGGCCTCGAAGAACACCAGCGTGCGCTCCTCGGCGGCGAGTGCGGCCAGCCGGGCGCGGCGCTGGCCGGGGCGGCGCGGCGGGAAGCCCTCGAAGCAGAACCGGTCGCACGGCAGGCCGGACAGCGCCAGGGCGGTGGTGACCGCGCTCGGGCCGGGCGCCGCGGTGACCCGCACGCCCGCGTCGAGCGCGGCCCGCACCAGCCGGTACCCGGGGTCGGACACGCTCGGCATGCCGCCGTCGGTGACCAGCGCCACCACCTGGCCGCCGCGCATCGCCTCGACCAGCTCCGGGGTACGGCGCTCCTCGTTGCCGTCGAAGTAGGACACCACCCGGCCGCCAACGGTGACGGCCAGGTCCCGGGCCAGCCGGGCGAGCCGGCGGGTGTCCTCGGCCGCGACCACGTCCGCGCTGGCCAGCGCCTGGCGCAGCCGCGCGGACGCGTCGCCCGGGTTGCCGAGGGGGGCGCCGAGCAGCACTAGGCCTGGGGGGTCCGAGATGTCGTCCACTGCCTGTCTCCTCTGCCCGCCCTTGTGGTCCCGCGGGCGACCGGTCCTACCATCGGCAGCCTACGATCGCGGGGTGAGCGCCGCGGTGACCTCGCAGACCGGCACCGGCGTGGCGGCCGAGGAGGTCGCCCCGCCGCACCGGCCTACGCGGGCGCCGGCACCGGCGGTCCAGGTGCCGGAGGCGGTACGGCGCCGGCTGGTGCCCTTCGACGCCCGGCTCAACCGGCACTCCTGGCTCGCCGCCGGGCTGGTCACCCTGATCGCCGCGATCCTGCGGCTGGTCAACCTGGAGCATCCGCGCGGCAAGATCTTTGACGAGACCTACTACGCCACCGAGGCGCAGGCCCTGCTGCGACACGGCGTGGAGTGGGACCTGGACAACAACGTCGCCAAGTACGTGGTCCACCCGCCGCTGGGCAAGTGGATGATCGCTGTTGGTGAGTGGCTCTTCGGCTACAACGAGCTGGGCTGGCGGATCTCGGCGGCTGTGGTGGGCATCGCCTCGGTGCTGATGCTCGCGCGGATCGGCCGGCGGCTGTTCGGCTCGACCGCGCTGGGCTGCGCAGCCGCGCTGCTCATGGCGCTGGACGGCATGCACTTCGTGATGTCCCGCTCGGCCCTGCTCGATATCTTCCTGATGTTCTTCCTGCTGGCCGCGTTCGGTTGCCTCCTGCTCGACCGGGACGCCCGGCGGCGGCGCTGGCTGGCGTTCATGGAGGCGGGTGGCGACCCGACGCGGAGGGGGCGGTCCGGCCGGCCACCGCTGTCCTGGCGCGGCGGCGTGCCGTGGTGGCGCCTGGCCGCGTTCGCCTTCGCCGGCTGCGCGCTCGGGGTCAAGTGGAGCGCCGCTTTCTTCGTGTCGTTCCTCATCCTGCTCGTGGTGATCTGGGAGGCGGGCGCCCGCCGGTCGGCCGGGGTACGCAAGCCGTGGCGGGACACGTTCCTCGACGAGCTCGGCTGGGTCCTGGCCGGCGTCGCAGTCATGGTCGTCACCTACCTGGCCACCTGGACCGGCTGGTTCCTCAGCGACTCCGGTTACGGCCGGCACCGCATCGCCGCCGAGGGCGGCACCGAGCTGCCCGTCATCGGGGCCCTGCTCAACCTGGCCCGCTACCACCTCGACGCGTACGGCTTCCACAGCACGCTTGAGGCACCGCACACGTACCAGTCGTGGCCGTGGCAGTGGCTGCTCCTGGGCCGCCCGGTCGCGTTCTACTGGTCCGACGCCGGGCCGTGCGAGGCGCCGCCCTGTGCGGCCGAGGTGCTGCTGCTGGGCACCCCGGTGCTGTGGTGGTCGTTCCTCATCGCCCTGCCGCTGCTGGCCTTCTTCGGCATCGCCCGGCGGGACTGGCGGGCACTGGCCATCGGGCTCGGCGCGCTGACCGCCCTGCTGCCATGGTTCTACTACGCGACCGGCAACCGCACGATGTTCTACTTCTACGCGCTGCCGGCCGAGCCCTTCCTGGTCCTCGCCGTCGCCTACGTCCTCGGCGCGGTCATGACACCGCGGCCGGGTGCGCCAGCCAGTCTCGCTGCCACCGACCGCCGCACGGTGGGGGCCGTGGCGGCCGGGGGGTACCTGGTGCTTGTCGCCCTCTGCTTCGCGTACTTCTATCCGATATATACCGGCCAGTCGATGACGTACGCCGGATGGGCCGCCCGGATGTGGCTCAACACCTGGATCTAGGGTCGGGTGTGGACCCTTTGGACCTGTACGAGGTGACGCTGGACTGTCCCGAGCCGCGCGAGCTTGCCGAGCTCTACCGCCGGCTCCTGGGATGGACGTACAGCTTGCGCACGACGGCGGCTGATGGGGTGGTGGCTGCGCCGGCTACTCCTCTGCCGCGAGCCTCAGGTACCGCTGGCGGTACTTCTCGATGATCGGATCGATCTCACGCTTCGCGCGGCTCTCCAGGGTGTCGAACACGTGGCGGTAGAGCCGGATGTCGGACTGGCCGTCGGTCACCACAACGGTGTTAAAAAGGTCGATGATCACGTGGCGGTCGTCGAGCAGGGAGAAACCGTGATATGGCGGGTACGGCCACCGCTCACCCTCGGGGATCATGCTGAGCGTCACGTTGTCCTGCTGGGCCACCTCGCTCAACCGGCGAAGCTGGCCCGGCATGTCCTCGGGCCGGCTGAGCAGGTTGCGTAGCAGGGTCTCCGGCACCACGAAGTGGAACTGCTTGGCCGGATCCTCCAGGATCTCCTGCCGCTGCACCCGCGCCGAGACCGCCTCGGCCACACCGCCCGAAGACCTGGCCATCCAGTCGGTCCAGACCTCCTGCACGGAGAGGAGCACCGCGCGGGCGTACTCGCTCGTCTGGAGCAGGCCGCTGATGACGGCCGGCTGGAAGACGCGCACCTCATGGGCGTCCGCTTCGAGCTGGGCAATCTCGTGCTGCCACGTCGTCGGGTCCCGGCGTCCGACCCGCCAGTCCGTCATGCGGTTGCGGGAGTGCTCGGCCTGCTGCACGAGGTGGTCGATCTGGGCCTGTGACGCGCCGAGCTCGCGGGCAATGCGTTCGACATCCTCGGGTGAGGGGTTGGCCGCCCCGGTCTCGATCTTGGAGATCTTCGCCTGGCTCATCCCAGTGCGCCGGCCGAGCTCCTGACCCGTGAGACGGGCGCGCCGTCGGAGCCGCGCGAGCACGGCTCCGACCGGCACCTCCTCTTCGTCCGGGGGCGAGCCGGCTGGAATCGTCGCCATGGCTCGCCACCTCCTAGCTAGGTCTCGCTTCAGTTGTTGATCTCAGGATGCTGCTACGACGACACCGCCTGGATGCAGTCAGCGACCAGCTCGATCGGTACCTCCACCATCTGCTCACCCGGCGGAAGCTCGACCCCGGCGTGTGCCGGCTGGAAGGTGTAGCCCTGCACCACCAGCGTGCCGCGGTCGGTCCTGTAGACCGTCGGGCACTCACCGGCACCACACGGACGCCCGGCGATGAGCTCCAGCGTGACAGTCCGTTGTGGCGAAGCGTCGTCGCTCGTGTTCAGAAGATCGTAATTCACCGGACCGAATATTCCACAGTCGTGAGTGGGATGCCAGGCCCCCGGCAACGTCATCTCCGCGTGTCGCGCGGGCGTACCGACCGTGCATGATCTGTCGGCGTTGCGACCCACGGTAGCCTTGACTAGGTCAAAATATTCGCTCATTATTCAATCAAGGCGCCTTCGCCTCCGCCCGATACAGGCGGAGGCGGTTTACACACCGCCCGACAGGCGGCGTGTCGTCACCATCCGTGCTGGATTGATCTATACATCGATACGGTACGGCTCCCCTTGCGACGATCTGGCGACCGTCGAGGACTGGTGATCCCATGGCGCACGAAGGGCGTACGCTCGCCTCTTTATCGCGGTTGCTGGCAGACCAGCCAGACCTGACGCGGCGCCATCCGTCCCGTGCAGGCAGTCGTCGCCATCGTCACGCCGCAAGCGGTACTACTCCCAGCCTCCCCCTGGCGTTGCTGGCCACAGCGGCCCTTGCTGGTCACCGACGACCAGCGCTTCCCCGTACCCATGGCGCGTCAGCCGACGACCTCGGCTGCGCGCAGTCACCGTCCTATCCGGACGGACCAGGCGGGAGGTCTCCCATGCGCGAAAACGTTCTTATCCTCGTCGTCGTCGCCGCCGTCGTGATCGTGGTCGCCCTGATCGAGCTCGCCACGGCGGCCCTGCCGATCCTCATCGTGGTGCTGCTCGTCCCACCCGAAGAGCGCCCTGCGCTGGCCGCGCTGATCGCGGCCGCTGACAGCTCGCGCCGCCTCCGGCTGTGGCCGGCGCTTCGAGTCGCGGTCGCCGCCAGGCGAGCGGCACGGTCCACCGCCGAGCCCCCCATGGTCGCCGAGCTCTTCGTGTCACAGAGGTGATCGACGCAGGTGTGCGCACGCACATCCCCGCCGGCCGCGCCAAGGAGCGCGGCCGGCGCCTTGCGGGGCTGGTCATACGGTCCGCGGGTGCGTCGCCGACACGCTCAGCGACAGGGCATCGGCGTGACCCGCCAGGCTACCCTCGCTATCGAACAGGGTCGCTGCTCACCGCCCCGGAGACAGATCACCTGGGCGGGCAACGTCCCGCTCGACGAGGTGCCAGCACCCAGGCAGCGAAAGCGAGACACCGTGAAGGCAGTCGTCCAGGACACGTACGGGCCAGCCGACGTCCTGCAGCTCAGGGACATCGACAAGCCTGTGGCCGGTGATGACGACGTGCTCGTCCAGGTCCACGCGGCCGGCGTCGACCCGAGTGTCTGGCACCTCATGACCGGCCTGCCGTACCTCGTTCGCGTGGCCGTCGGGCTGCGCGCCCCCAAGATCCGCGTCCGCGGCGCGGACGTCGCCGGCCGCGTCGTAGCCACCGGCGCGAAGGTGACCCAGTTCCAGCCCGGCGACGAGGTGTTCGGCACCTGCGCCGGCTCCTTCGCCGAGTACGCGGCTGCCCGGCAGGACAGGTTCGCGCGCAAGCCGGCGAACCTCACCTTCGAGCAGGCGGCGGCCGTACCCATCTCCGGATGCACCGCCCTGCAAGGTCTTCGCGACGTCGGGCGGGTGCAGCCGGGGCAGCGGGTCCTGGTCATCGGCGCGGCCGGGGGCGTGGGAACCTTCGCGGTGCAGCTGGCCAAGGCGTTCGGCGCACACGTCACCGGGGTGTGCAGCACGGCAAAGACGGACCTGGTCCGCTCGATCGGCGCCGACGACGTGGTCGACTACACCCGCGACGACCTCGCTGGCCAGGCACGCCGCTACGACCTGGTCCTCGACACCGCCGGCAACCGGCCGCTGTCGTACCTGCGGCGTGCCCTCACCCCTCGGGGAACGCTCGTCATCATCGGCGGCGAAGGAGGCGGACGGTGGCTCGGCGGCGCCGACCGCATGCTCCGGGCACTCGTGCTGTCACCGTTCGTGGGCCAGAAGCTGCGCGGCCTGCTCGCGACCGAACGCCAGGAGGACCTCCAGTCCTTGCGGGAGCTCATCGAGGCCGGCCAGGTCACCCCGGTCATCGACCGGACGTACCCGCTGGACCAGGCCGCTGACGCCATCCGCTACCTGGAGCAGAGGCGCGCCCGCGGCAAGGTCGTCATCACCGTGTGAGGCCTGCCCGGGCCAGCAACGCGCGCGCGTCGGCGTGGTTGCCGATCCGTACGAACGACAGGTGCGCGTAGTCGGGGCTGCGCACCGCCTCGGCGAAGCGGGTCCGGTACCTGCCGTGCTGTGTCCAGGCCCACCGGATGATCGAGCGGTCCGGATCGATCCGGAACAGGCTGGCTACCGGCTCCCGGTTGCCGTTCCACAGCTCCGCCCGGGTAGCGACGCGGCCCAGCGTACGCAGGATGACCTGGCGCATCACCACGTGACGCGGCAGGTCGAAGTAGACCACCGTGTCCGCCCGTGCCCACACCAGGTCCCGTACCGCGGAGTAGTTGCCGTCGACCACCCAGCCCTCGCCGGCCGCCAGCGCCTCGACCCGGCGGCGGAGCTCCGGCAGCGGCAGCGGCTGCCAGCGCGCCTGGTGGTAGATCGCGTCCAGCTCCACAAAGGGGACGGCGAGCTGTCCTGCCAAGGCCCGGCCGAGCACCGTCTTGCCCGATCCGGAGTTGCCAACCACGGCCACCCGTCGCACGCCCGCGACGCTACGTCAGCCGTACCGGGCACCGGCTGCCGACCCCGCAAGCGGCGGCCGCGGCGGGCAGCGCCTGCGGCAGACTGCATCTGCGGCGGGCGCCGTCTACCGCAGGGCGGCGGCTGGCGGCGAGGCTCAGGCGACGGCGTTGCCGTACATCTCGCCGAGCGGGTCGGCGATCAGCTCGACCCGGGCCCCGTCCGGGTCGGTGAGGTAGATCGAGGTACCGCTCTCCAGCAGGTACGCCACGCCGGCCTGGTCGAGCTTTTCCTTGAGCCGCTCCCACCGCTGCGGCTCGACCGAGATCGCGACGTGGTGCAGGCCCCCGAGCACCTCCGCGTACGGTCCGAGGTCAAGGCCGGGGAAGTCGAAGAACGCCAGCAGGTTGCCGTTGCCCAGGTCGAAGAAGAAGTGGTTGGAGCCGCGGTAGTCCCGGTTCTCGAAGATCTCGGTGAGCGGGAAGTCCAGCAGGTCCTGGTAGAAGCGGATGGTCCGTTCCACGTCCGAGCTGAGCAGCGCGACGTGGTGGATCCCCCGGGCGCTGCTGGGCGGGCGCGGCTCGCGCAGGTGCTCGCTACGGATCCGGTCCCGTTTCGCCTCGATCGCCGCGTAGTCGGTCATGACTGGCCACCTCCTCGGCCCAGTGTGCGCCGGCCGTACGACGCCGGCACCGGCTCCGACCTGCGCGCCGGGCGCTGCTCAACCCGCCGGCACCGCGGTCAGCACGACGTTGCCGCGATAGGCGCGGCGGGCCGCGTCGTACTCGCCGCCGCAGGTGACCAGCGTCAGCCTGAGCCGGCCGTCGCGGGCGAAGAGCCGGTCCAGCGGTACGGCCGACTTGTCGAAGACCTCCCGGGCCACGACCTGGTACGTCCGCGCCGCGCCGTCCGAGCCGATGACCGTCACCCGCGCGCCGGCCGGCACCTCGCGCAGGCGGAAGAACGCGCCCGGCCCCTGGGTGACGCTGTCCACATGGCCGGCGAGCACGATCGAGCCCGCCGTCGAGGCGAGCTGGGGGCCGTAGCGGTACCAGCCGACCGTGTCGACGCTGCGCGGCACGTCCATCTCGTCCGTACCGGCGACTACCCCGACCGGCACCACCCGGGCCGAGACCCCGACGGCCGGGATCGACAGCCGCACCGGCGGGACGCGGATGGTGGACGGCAGCACACCGTCGGCGACCCTCACCCGAGGCGGCGGTGCGGACCCAGCGGGTGCCGGAGCAGGCGAAGACGGCGAGGTAGCCGAGCCCGCTGGCGGCGCGGCAGCCGGCGGCGCGGCAGCGGGCGGCGCTGGCGAGGCGAGCCCGGCGGCGGTGCCGCTGCCGAAGTCGGCCGGCACCGGCCCCACCACCCCCCAGGCGACCACGCCGGCGAGGACGAGCAACGCCGCGCCGGCAGCGGCGAGGACCGGCCATCGCAGCCAGCCCACCCCAGGACGAAGGGACCGGCCCACCACAGGACGAAGGGGCTGGCGCGCCCCAGCAGGATCCTGGAGCGCGCCAGCGGGAACCTCCCCGTTCACCGGCGCGAGTGCCCGGCGGCAGCCACCGACCGGCGCGCGGTCACGACCGCCGCCACGACCAGCGCCAGGCCGGCGAAGGCCACCGGGTACCACCACAGCGGCAGGCTGGGGTCGGCGAGGCCGCCATCGCCGGCAGCGACCGCACCGGGCGCGGAGTGCAGGCCGGTCAGCGCCTGCGAGGCGATGGCCAGGGACTGCGCCTCGGCGGAGCCGATCGCGTAGACCACGGTCGCCGTACCCTCGGCGAGGTCGAGGTCTGCCGGGCCCAGCACCACGGTCTGCGAGCCGGCTAGCACCACATCGGCACGCACCGGACCCGCGTCGATGTCGGCCTTTGCCTCCCTGGGGTTGGCCAGGCCGGGGAAGACCGGCTGCCCGCCGGCTCGTACGTCCACCGCCGGGGCGGCCGCGGTGTGCCGGACCACCAGCCGCGCCTTGCCGGCCGCAAGCTTGCTCACGTCGTTGACGAACGGGGTCAGCGTGGGCTGGCCATCGGCCTTCAGGTACGCGACGAGGCTGATGCTCTGCCCGCCCGGCACCCGCGCGTCCTGGACCGACAGGATCGGGTTGGTGACCTGCTCACCGGGGCGGGTCAGCACGATGTCGTACGCGCCCTCGGGCAGGTCGAGCGGGCCGGCCACCTTCGTGGGCTCAAAGTTCGGCAGCGCCTTCTGCCCGTTGACGTAGACGTCCACCGCCTGGCCGGGGATGCCGTGCACTACGTACACCTTTGAGCTGCCCGCCGCGGCGGCCGGGCCGGCCGGGCCGAGCACCGCTGCGCCGCCCGTCGCGAGCACGGCAAGCGCCCCCAACGCGCCGCTGATCTTTCTGGTACGCATAACCTCTCCTCCTGGAGTCGATCGGAGCTACACCAGAACTTCGATGTAAATCGACGCAGCAGATTCGAGTTGCGTCGGTTCGACATGTGATGCAGATCACTGACAGTCGCCGCATCGCGCAGAGGACGAACCAGCGAATGAACGGGTAGAGCACCACCGTCGGCCCAACGGGACCCGATGGGGGTGGGATGACACCCGACGACCAGCTCGGCGAACGGTTCCGCGGTGGTGAGGAGGCCGCGCTGCGCGAGGCGTACGACCGCTACGCCCGCATGGTGCTGCACCTGGCCCGAGCCAGCCTGGGCAGCGTGCCGGACGCCGAGGACGTCACCCAGGCCACCTACGTGGCGGCCTGGCTGGGCCGGGACACGTACGACCCGGACCGCGGCTCGCTGCTCGCCTGGCTGCTCGGCATCGCCCGGCGCAAGGTGGTGGACCGGCTGCGCGAAGGCGGCCGGCAGGTCCGGGTGGCTGAGGCGGTGCGGCAGATCCTGCCGGCCGACCCGGCCGAGCCGGGTCCGGACCGGATCGTCGACCGGCTGGTGGTCGCCGACGAGCTGGGCCGGCTCCCCGGCGAACAGCGCCGGGTCATCGAGCTGGCGTTCTACGACGACCTGACCCACCAGCAGATCGCCGCGGTGACCCAGCTGCCGCTGGGGACGGTCAAGAGTCATCTGCGCCGCGGCCTGGCGCGGCTGCGACAGCGGTGGGAGGTGGACGGTGCCACACGTGGGGTCCGACCGGCTGGTGCTCCTCGCGCTGGGTGAGGCGGTCACCGAGGAGGCCGAACGCGCCCACGTCGAGTACTGCCCGGCCTGCCAGGCGGACCTGACCGCGCTGCGGGAGGTGGCCAGCCTCGGCCGCGAGACCCAAGGGCTGTCGCACCAGCTCTCCCCGCCACCACTGCGGCTCTGGCGGCAGATCGCCGCTGCGGTCGAGGCGGATGCCCGGCCCACCGTCGCGGTGCAGCCGCCCACGCGGTGGTACGCCGGGCGCGGCGGCCCGGCGCAGGCGTACCCGGGTTGGGGTGGGGCGTGGCGGCGTACCACCCTCGTCGCCGCCGCGGCCGCGGCGGCAGGCGTCGTCGCGACCCTCGGCATGGTCCGGGCCCTGGACCAGCCTGCCCCGCCGGCGCAGGTGGCCGCGTCCGCCGCGCTGACCGCCATGTCTGGAGCGCCGGGCGGTGCCCGCGGCGAGGCCCGCGTGCTCGGCGACGCGGGCGGTGGCGGTGGCGAGCGGCTCCACCTGCACCTGACCGGCCTGCCGCTGCGGCCGGGCTACTACGAGGTGTGGCTGATCAACCCGGACACCGGAAAGATGGTCTCGGTAGGAGTGGTCGGGGAAGGTACAGACGCGTTACTACCTTTGCCGGCAACGGTGGACCTGCGCGAGTACCGGGTGGTGGACGTGTCCGCCGAGGAGTACGACGGCGAGCCTGCGCACTCCGGGCGGAGCATGCTGCGCGGCACGCTGACGAGCTGACCAGCGGTCAGCCCTGGGTGACTACCACGATCATCTCCAGCGCGCTGGTGAGGTCGGCCAGCCGTTCGACGCCTCCCGGCAGCCCCTCCGCCGGCCATCCCGGCCCGCCGGCCGCCACCACGACCGGACGGGCCGGCAGCTCAAGCAGGGCCCGCAGCTGGGAACGGTCAGCCGTGTCCGGAGAGTGCGACCAGATCAGCACGATCACCGGACCGGTACGCCGGACCGCCTCGAGCAGTGCGTCGATCGGCACCCGGGCACCGAGCAGCCGGCACGGCACCCCCCGCTCGGCCAGCGCCGCGGCGAGCGCCTCCAGAGGCAGGCTGTGCTGCTCGTCGTCGGCGCAGGCGAGCAAGGCCCGCGGCACCGCGCCCGGGCCGGGCCGGGGAACCGCCCCGAACACCTCGGACACGCAGCGGGTGAGCAGGTGCTCCACCTCCACCAGCCGGCGGGTCACCGCGTGCCGAGCGCCGATGCCAGCGAGCACCGGGCGGACCACCTGGTCCCAGGTCCGCGTCACACCATGTACGGCCACCGACTGCTCGACGATCGCCCGCATGGTCGGGGCATCCAGCCGGATCGCCGCGCGGGCCAGGCCGCGGGCGACCGCGCCAGACCGCCCGACCGCGATCGTGTGACCACCACCGGACCGCCCGCCGGTGGCCGGCTCCACCGGCCGGCCCCCGGGGCGGGTGGCCATGGCGACACGCGCCGCCTCCGCCGCCGGCACACCCTGGACGGTCAGCCGGCGCATGATCTCCAGCCGGGCCAGGTCCGCTGGCGTGTAGCGGCGGTGGTGGCCGGGGCGGTGCTGGCTGGGGCCGAGGCCGTACCGCTGGTGCCAGGTGCGCAGGGTGGTCACCGCGATGCCCAGCCGCCGGGCGACCGCCCCCGCGCTCAGCGCCTCGTCGCCCACGAGGTCACCGGTCCAGCGCCCACCGCGGGGACGCGTCTGCCCCGGGGAGGGACGCTTCCGCCAGCCCTCCCGAAGGCACCTCCGCCCGCCTGCTCCATGTCGCCTCCCAGCTCCGGGTGACCGCCGGTCCCGGCGATCTCCGGTCCGCCAGGGTACTGGCGGGATGCCTGCTGCCGCCTTCCGCGCCGATCATCCCCAACTGCGCCCCGCCGCCCAGCGGTCGTCGGGCCTGCCGCCTGGCCAGGATGGTCGCTAGGCTTGCCGCCGCGCCGCCGCCATGGCCAGCGCCGCAGGGCTGCCCGGACCTCCGGGTCGATCGGTGCCTCGTCCACCGCCCGTGACGCCTCGGCCAGCCGATGGACGATCATGGCCTCCACCTCGTCCACCGCCCCGGTCTCGCGGATGAGCGCCGCAGCCCGGACGGCTAGTGGGTCCGGTGTGGTCACGCACGCTCCCAGCGTAGCTCCGCCTCGCGAGTTGCGTCGTTTTATGAGTCGGACCCTCTCCTCAGCGACCGGCGTTGCCGTTGCCAGCCCAGAGGGGGTAGAAGTTGAGTCGTTACATGAGTTGGTTGGAGGCCGGCTGGTGTGCTCATCCTGCAAGCTCGACCACGAGCGGGCGGTGGTCGGAGAGCCCCACCGCCGGCGTCTCTACGCGCCGGACGGCCGGCAGTACGCCGCCCCGGCGCCCGGTCAGCACGTGGTCGAGCTGCACCCGGGGCATTGGCGCGGGGTAGGTCGGGCGCCGGGCCAGCGCCCGCCAGCCTGGGACCAGCGTCACCGCCGCCGCCGGCAGGTTCAGGTCGCCGAGCAGCACCCGGGGCCCCGGCAGGCGACCCAGCTCACGCAGGACCAGGTGCAGCTGGCGTACGTTCCAGCCAGGCACGAACGACAGGTGGGTCGTGGCGACGGTGAGCGGGCCGGCCGGCGACTCCACCACCGCGGCGAGGAGCGCCCGCGGCTCGTCGCGCAGCCACCTGAGCCCACCTCCCGGGCCCGGCACGAAGACCGGTGCCGCCACGGCCGCGGCAGGCAACATGGTGGTGTGCCAGCATCGCACCGGCCAGCGGCTGGCCATGCCGATCCCGTAGCAGGCGGTGCCCGCCGCGGCGGGCGGCCCGGGCCGGCCGTCGACGCCGGGCGTGCCGTACAGCGTCGCCACGAACCGGTGGTGCGCCGCGCCCATCGCCGCGGCCACCTCTGCGGTCAGGTCCGCCCCGCCGCTGCGTGGCTGGTGCCGGTCCACCTCCTGCAGGCCCAGTACATCCGGGTCGAGCAGGGCGACCGCCGCGCGCAGCCGCTCGGCCACCACCCGGCCGTCGTGCAGGGAGCGGCCATGCATGAGGTTGAAGGTGCCCAGCCGCACGAGCTGACCGTATGCCAGGTTCCGGTGGGTACGCCGTGCTGAGCGCAGGGCCGGTCGTCACGTTGCACGTATGGACCGTGCCCGCGCGGGCCGTGCCGTCGCTGCTGGTACGTACCGCCGGGTGGCGGGCCGGCCGCCGGACGGGCTTCAGCAAGCTACTGGGCACGACCAGGTCGGACCGGTTCGGGCTGCCTGACACCGACCTGCGGCGCTGGGCCCTGCTGGCCTGCTGGGCCGATGCCGGGGCGGCAGCGCGGTTCGAGCACTCCGCGCTGGCCGCCGCCTGGCGCCGGGCGGCCAGCCAGCGTTGGCGGGCGCGGCTCCGGCCGCTGGCGGTACGCGGCGCCTGGGGCCGGCGTGACCCGTTCAGCGCCCCAGGCCGGGCCGGACCGGGCGGGCCGGGTCCGGGGCAGTTCCGCGGGCCGGTCGTAGTGCTCACCCGGGCCCGGCTGCGCTGGCTGCGGGCGCCCGCGTTCTGGCGGGCCGTCCCGGCGGTCGCCGCGGACCTGGCCGGCCGGCCCGGGCTCCGGTTCGCCTTCGGCATCGGCGAGGCGCCGGTTGGCTGGCAGGGCACGCTCAGTCTCTGGGAGAACGCCGCCGCCGCGCGTGACTTCGCCTACGCCCGGCCCGCACATCTGGCGGTCATCGCCCGCTCGCAGGACCACCGGTGGTACGCCGAGCAGCTCTTCGCCCGCTTCGGCGTGGTGGCTGCGGACGGCACGGTCGACGGCCGGGACCCGCTGCGGTGAACGCCGGCATGCGCGCCGCCTGGGCCCTGGTGGCCCTCGCCATCGGGGTGCAGATCCTCTACCCGGTCACCGCCGGGGCGGCCAGGGACGTGGTCACCATCGCAACCGTGCTGGCCGGCGTCGCGGCCATGCTCTGGCACGCTGCCCTCACCCGGGGCGCCCGGTGGGCCGGTGCGTTCCTCGCCATCGTCGCCTGCGGCAGCTTCGCGATGGAGCTGCTCGGCGTGGCGACCGGCTGGCCGTTCGGGGCGTACCACTACGCCGGTGGCCTTGGCCCGCGGGCTGCCGGGATACCGCTGCTGGTGCCGCTGGCCTGGACGATGCTGGCGTACCCGGCGTGGCTCGCGGCCGGCTGGCTGGCCCACGCCCGCCCCGCAACGGCCCGGCGCCCGCCCACCGCCCGCCTCCCGACCACCGCCCGCGTCGTGGCTGCCGCCCGCGTCGTGGCGGTAGCCCATGTCGCCGTCGCGGCCCGCGTCGTGGTCGCGGCCTGGGCGCTCGCGACCTGGGACCTCTTCCTGGACCCGCAGATGGTCGCCGCCGGCCGGTGGGTCTGGCGCAACCCGGACCCGGCACTGCCCGGCGTGCCCGGCGTCCCGGTCAGCAACTACCTGGGCTGGCTGGGCCTGTCGCTGGTGCTGATGGCGGCCGTCGCGGTGGTCGACACCCGGCGGCGGGCACCCGCGCCCGCGCGCGGCTGGCCGGCCGACGCACCGCCGCTCGCCCTCTACCTCTGGACGTACACCGGCTCCCTGGTCGCGCACGCGCTCTTCCTCGACCTGCCGGGCTCGGCCCGGTGGGGCGGGCTGGCGATGGGCACCGTCGCGGTCCCGCTGGCGGTACGGGTAGCGCGCGCGGCGACCCGGCGCACCGCACGGGTAGGGGTGCCGTGACCAGCCTCGCCAGCGCCGTGGCCGCGGCGGCGTGGACCGGCGCGGCGCTCGCGCTGGCCGGTGCCGTGCACGCCGCGGTGAACGCGGTCCTGCTGCGCCGCCCACCGGCCGCCCCGCCGCGGCCAGGCCGGCGGGTGTCGGTGCTGCTCCCGGCACGCGACGAGGCGCACCGCGTGGAGCCTTGCCTGCGCGCCCTGCTGGCCCAGACCGCGCGGCCGGACATGCAGCTGCTGGTGCTCGACGACGAGTCCGTCGATGCGACGCCGGAGCTGGCACGCCAGATCACCGCCGGCCGCCGCGGCGTCGAGCTGCTGCACGGCGGCCCTCCGCCGCCCGGTTGGCTCGGCAAGCCGTACGCCTGCCAGCAGCTGGCCGACGCGGCCGACCCGCAGGCAGACGTCCTGGTGTTCGTCGACGCGGACGTGGTCCTCGCCCCGCACGCCGTCGCCGCGACCGTCGCGCTGCTCGACCGCTACCGGCTCGACCTGGTCTCGCCCTACCCGCGCCAGCGGGCGCAGACCGTGGCCGAGCGGCTGGTGCAGCCGCTGCTGCAATGGTCATGGCTGACCTTCCTGCCGCTGCGGCTCGCCGAGCGCTCCGCCCGGCCGTCCCTGTCCGCCGCCAACGGCCAGCTCCTCGCGGTACGCCGGGCGGCGTACCAGCGCGCTGGCGGCCACGCCGCGGTCCGGGGCGAGGTGCTCGACGACATCGCCCTGCTGCGCGCCGTCAAGCGCACCGGAGGTCGCGGCGGCGTCGCCGACGGCACAGCGCTGGCGCAGTGCCGGATGTACGCCGGCTGGCGCGAGATCCGGGCCGGCTACGGCAAGTCGCTGTGGGCCGCGTACGGCTCCCCGGCCGGCGCGCTGGCCGTGCTGGGCCTGCTCGCCACGGCGTACCTGGTGCCGCCGCTCGCCCTGGCCGCCGGCTGCTGGCTGGGCGCGCCGGTGGCGCTGGCTGGCCTCACCGGGTACCTCTGCGGCGTGGCCGGGCGGGTGGTCGCGGCGTGGCGCACCGGCGCCCGGGTCGCCGACGCGCTGGCCCACCCCCTGTCGGTGGCCGCGCTCTGCCTGCTCACGCTCGGTTCGCTGTGGCGACACCGCACCGGCCGGCTGGAGTGGAAGCGGCGGGCGGTGAGCGCCTCGTGGCCCGCGTCGTCGTGATCGGCGCCGGCGTCGGCGGGCTGGCCGCGGCCGCCCGGCTCGCCGCGGCCGGCCACGCGGTGACCCTCTGCGAGCAGGCCGGCCGGGTCGGCGGCAAGCTGGGCACGTACGCCCGGGAGGGGTTCCGCTTTGACACCGGCCCCGCGCTGCTGACGCTGCCCCAGGTCTTCGCCGAGCTCTTCGCGGACACCGGCGAGCCGCTCGACCACGTGCTCGAGCTGGTCCGGGTGGCCCCGGTGGCGCGGTACCGGTTCGCCGGCGGCACCGAGCTCGACGTGGACGGCATCGAGGAGACAGCCGTCCGGCTCGCCGCCCTCTTCGGCCGGCACGCGCAGCGGGCCTGGCGGGCCCTGTTCCGCAACGCCGAGGCCGCCTGGCCGGCGGTCTACCGGCAGGTGCTGTCGGCGCCGCCGGCATCGCTGTGGCAGCTCGCCGCGCAGGCGCCGGCGCTGGGGCCGGTCCTGCGCATGACACCGTGGCGGTCACTGTCCACAGTGGCCGCGCGCCGGTTCGCCGACCCGCGGCTACGGGCCTACCTCGAGCGGTACGCCACCTACGCCGGCGCCGACCCGCGCCGCGCGTCGGCCATGCTCGCCGTCATCCCGTACCTGGAGCTGGCGTTCGGCGCCTGGCACGTGCGCGGCGGCCTCTACCGCCTCGCCGAGGCGCTCGCCGCCCGCTGCGTCGCGCTCGGCGTCGACCTGCGGCTGGGGTCCCGGGTGGCCCGGATCGAGGTGGCCGGCGACCGGGCGACCGGCGTAGGGCTCGACTACGGTGCGGTGCTGCCCGCTGACGTCGTGGTCGCCAACGCCGACGCAGCCGACGTCTACCGCGCCCTGCTGCCGGCCGGTCCGCGCCACGCCACGCCCGCAGCGGTCCGGCGCGGGCGCCCGTCCCTCGCCGGGTTCGTCCTGCTGCTCGGCCTGCTCGGCCGGACCCACCGGCCCGCCCACCACACAGTGCTGTTCCCGCGGCGGTACCACACCGAGTTCGACGCCATCTTCAGCCGGTCGCCCCACCCGCCCGACGACCCGACCCTGTACGTCTGCTCGCCCGACGACCCGGGCCTGCGACCGGCCGGGCACGAGGGCTGGTTCGTGCTCGTGAACGCGCCGGCACACGGCGCCGGGCCGTACCACTTCGACTGGTCGGCGCCGGGCGTCGCGCAACGCTACCGGGACCGGGTCCTCGACCTGCTCGCCGTGCGCGGCCTGCCAGTGCGCCACCGGCTGCTCTTCTGCGAGGTGCGCACACCCGCCGACCTGGCCCGGGACGCCGCCGCGCCGGGCGGTGCGATCTACGGGACGGTGCCTACCGGGCCGTGGGCCGGCCTGTCCCGGCCGTCTAACCGGTCGCCGCTGCCGAACCTGTTCCTGGTCGGCGGCTCGGTCCATCCTGGCGGCGGGCTACCCCTGGTGGCGCTCTCCGCCAAGATCGTCACCGATCTCATCGGCCCCGCCTGACGCAGCATCTCGTGCCGCCGCGCCCCCTGGCGCCGCGCCCCCTGCCGCCGCGCCTTCCGGGAGCGTCTGCGCGGAGCCCTTGGCGAGGGCGCGCGCCAGCCAGGCGGTGAGCTGGGCCAAGCCGGCCAGGCCGAGCAGTCCGCCGACGGCCGCCCCGATGGCCGGGCCCACGGCCCCCAGCGGCCAGGCGGCGAGCAGGCCAGCCACGGCGGCGACCACCCGGGTCGGCCGCTCGGCGACGGTGACCGGCCCGATCCCCGCCACCCCGACCGCGCCCGCGCGCGCCCGCAGGTACTCGTGCAGCCAGCCGACCCCGGTCGCACCCGCCGCCAGCCATCCCGGCGCTCCGGCCGCCCACAGCGCAGCCCCGAGAGCGGCCTCGGCCAGCCGGTCCGCGACCGAGTCCAGGACCGCACCGGCGCGCGAGGCGCGGCCGGCCAGCACCGCCACCGCGCCGTCCAGGCCGTCCGCCACGGCGCTCCCCACCACGAGCACGGCGGCCAGCGCCGTCCACGCGCCACCCTGGTACGCAACCGGCGCGGCAAGAACCGCGAGCCCGAGAGCGGCGATGGTCACCGTGTTCGGGGCGACCCGCCGCTGGGCGAGCCAGGCCGCCAGCGGGTGGATCGCGGCGAGCCAGGCCCGGACGGCTCCGGCCGGCCGGTGCCCGCCGTGCAGTCGCGACCAGCCGGCGAGGTGGCCGACCCGCTCCTCATCACCGGTCATTGACCTCAAGGCTACGGCTGCCGTCGTATGCATTAGTTGAAGCAGTCCGCCGTGGGCTTGGAGGGTCGAGCTGCGCCGGCTGTATCGCGTCGCGCTGGAGGAGATGCCGTGACTGGTACGCCGTTCAGAGTCGCCACGTGGAACATCCTCGGCCGCCGGGTGGCGGGGACCCACGAGGTGGCGAGGGCAGGAGCGGTACGTTCCGTCATCGACCGGCACCCGGTAGACGTGCTCTGCCTGCAGGCTGCGCGGTCCAAGCCCCTGACGGCCGCGAGATCCAGGTCTACTCGCTGCATCTGTTTCCGTTCCATGAGTTCGGTGTCGCAGACAGTGACCACATCGTTGAGGCGATGTGGTCGGAGTTCTGGAGCTACGCCGACAAGCTAGTGGATACCGGAGAGCTGATCCTGGCCGGCGATTTCAACCAGGTAAGCAGGGAAGGCGCGGCCCGCAGATGGAGCCGCAACAAGTGGCAGTTTCTTCTCAACGGCCTGGTAACCACATCGTTCGGCCTCTCTCTCGACGAGACCGCGCTGAGCTGGTCACCGGTGTCTTCCGACGCCCGGTTGGTGCCCACCTTCTCAGATCACCATCTGGCCATCGCTGACGTCCGGCTCTGACCAACCCGCCCCCGGTACGGTCTTGCGATGCGCCGTTCCCCCGTCCTGCTGGCGATGCTCGCCGCTGTGCTGGTCGTGCTGGCCTGGTCGGCGGTGCGGCCCTACCGGCTTGAGACCTGGTTCTTCGAGACGGTCTGGGTGGTCGCCGGCCTCGCGGTCGTCCTGGCGGCGTGGCGGCGGTTCCCGCTCACCACGCTGTTGTGCGCGGTGCTCGCGCTGCACGCGGTCGTCCTGGCCTACGGCGGCCACTACACCTACGCCCGCGCCCCGCTCGGCAGCTGGGCGCAGGACGCGTTCGGCCTGGCCCGCAACCCGTACGACCGGCTGGGGCACCTCATGCAGGGCTTCGGCCCGGCGATCGCGGCCCGGGAGGTCCTGTGGCGGACGTCGCCGCTGCGGGGCAGCGGGTGGCTCGCCCCGCTGACGGTCGCCGCCTGCCTGGCCCTCAGCGCCTTCTGGGAGCTGCTGGAGTGGTGCGGGGCCTACCTGGCGGCCGGCGGCGACCCGGCCTTCCTCGGCGCGCAGGGCGACCCGTGGGACACCCAGTGGGACATGGCATTGGCCCTGGTCGGGTCGCTCGCCGCGCTCACCATGCTGAGCCGGTGGCATGACCGGCAGCTGGCAGCCTCGTTCGGGCCGGTGTAGCCGGAAAGCGGCGGCTGCGGCATTCCGTCTCTTCGAAAAGCCGCAGCCGCTCTTTCAGCTTCCACCCTCTCGGGGGTACGGATCTTTACCCTCTCGGCGGGTACGGATCGTTGCCGTAGCTGTCCCGGGCCCGTACCTGGCCTTCCCGGTCGTGCAGGAAGAACTCCGTCCGGTCCTGGCGAGCCGCGGCCCGGCCCGCCTGTGCGGCCTCAGCCTGCGTACGGTGGACCGAGGACGCACGTTGGCTGCCTTCCCGAGTCACGGCCCATCCATCCTGATGCGGCACGACGTGGACCGGCTTGCTCTTCGCGGCCATCGTTCACCTCTTCTCAAACGGCCGTACTGTGGCATCCCCCTGAACCGCTCCTGTCACAGCAGCACCTGCCGAGCCAGAAGGGTTTTGTCTGCGGTACCCCGAATATTCAGGTACCAAACAGGCAGATCGCCATTGTCGGCCTGCCGAAGAAGCGCCGCCTCGCTTGTCGACCACTCACCCGGAACCGCGCACTAAGCCAGCCGTTCCGGCCAGATCTTTCGGCGTATGTATGCCGATAGCGTGCTCGCATCGCGGTGCCGCACTGGCGGGCCGGTCGGATGAGGGGGCCGGGATCCGGCTTCAGCAGCATGAAGACGCCGCCTAAGATAGCGGCGGCGACTAGACCGAGCGCACCTATCATGGCGGCACTCTTTCCCGAGCTGTTCCCACCTTCACCAGGGGTATTCGACATGCCCGCGAATGTAGGGACCGGCAGAGGACGGATAGAGAAACAAACCGGAAACAGCCACGGGGATAATCGACGGCTCCGCTGTCGGATCATGGACCCAGGAACGGTGGGAGAAGGCCGGCGCATCCGTCTCAGCAGGCAGCCGCACATAACGCCGCCGTCAGCGGTGGGGGGTGCCCTGTGCACGAGCCAGCGCGGGGAAATGTCACCATCGGCCCTGGTTTCTTAAGGGCGCCACCTGCCGTGGCCGTCCGGCGGGGATCGCACCGGTGCTTACCGCGTTCGTGGTGGTGCTGGCCCGCTCAGCCCTGGTGACGCCCCCGCCAGGTGACGGAAGGGCTGCATGCCGCCAACCACGAGCGGGCGTGCACTAGCATGTGCACGTGCATCCGCTCTTGCGCGCAGCGCCCCTAGCACGCATGATGACGTACGGACACTGAGATGTTTACACTACGTGAGCACATGGCGGAAAGTTGGCTCCGAACGGGTGGTTGGCCACAACGGCCACCACGTGCCAGGTTGCGACGGGAGGACACCCGCCGCAAGCAGCTACTGCGCCACTGTAGAAGGAATCCGTATTGGACCCCTTAACTGTCTCCGCCTGTGTCGCCGCGCTGGTGGGTGTAGGCGGCGGATGGCACTGGCACCAGCGGGCCGGCCAGGCTGAGGCCGAGGCCACCAAGCTGCGCGACGAGCTGCGGGTAGCCTCACATGCCGCCAGCCACGACCCGTTGACCGGGCTGCCCAACCGGCGAGCCTTCTACCAGATCGGCTCGGCACTGGTCACCGGCGCCCAGCAGCGGCATCTCTTCGTCGTCGTGTTCGACCTGGACAACTTCAAACAGATAAACGACACCTTCGGCCACGCCGTAGGCGACGAGGTCCTCGTCGCCGCCGCCCGACGGTTCCAGCGCTGCGCCGGCCACGGCTTGGTCGCCCGGCTCGGCGGGGACGAGTTCGCCGGACTGTTCACCAGCTCCGCTCAGGACTGCGGCTGGCTGACCCCAGCCGCCAAGCAGCTCGCCGAGGAGCTCGCCGCACCGATACCGGTAGCAAGCTGCTACACAAGCGTGACTGCTTCGGTCGGCTTGGCCCCGGTGGACGGATGCGCCCACCTAGCCGAGGCAATACACCGGGCCGACCTCGCCATGTTCCACAGCAAACGGAACCGCGCCAGTACCACCCGGCTCACCTCCTTGGCGACCAAAGCGCTCGACAGCTGCCACCCACCCCAGCTGGCCACTCCCACCAACGGCACTGACCTCACCACATGGACCGTCCGTGACCCGGATGCCCGGCGGGTGGTGCCACTACAAGGAGCCAGCTCGACACTCCGCGACGAAACAGATAACGGCCCGTCCGCATTGACCTAGCTCAGAGCGACGAAAGAACCCCGGCTCTCCTGATGGAGAGCCCGGGGTCCGAACCTGACTATCTTGGGTGGAGCCGAGGGGATTTGAACCCCTGACCCCCTCGATGCGAACGAGGTGCGCTACCGGGCTGCGCTACGGCCCCCCGACCAGGCCCTAAGGCCCGACCTAACCCGCCACCGGCTGCACCGGTGACGGACCGCACAAGGTTAGCAGACCCGCTCAGGCCCCGGCGCCCGGACCAAGCCCAAGGTCGACGAAGGCGAGGTCAGCCGGCCGCCCGTGACCCGCCGTACCGGGTCCGCCCGCGGTACCGGATCGAGTACGGCTGCGCCGGTACCCCGCCAACCGCGTCCTGCCCGCCGACCGCCCGGCCGCCAGCCCACCCTCCGGCCGCCCGGCCAGCGGTTGCCCGCCGGATCGCCTCCCGCCGTACCGCCTCACGCTGGGCTGCCAGCCGCTTCGCCGCCTCCCGCCGGGCGGCCGCGCGGCGCTCCTGAGCCTGCCGGATCTCGGCCTGGCGCTGGGCGAGCCAGGCCGCCCGCCGGGCCTCGGCGCGCCGGCGCCGGCGGTCCTGCAACGCCCGGTTGCGCAGGTGCACCACGTAGAGGACCAGCAGGGAGCCGGTAACCGCCACGGAGACCCAGAACCCGGGCCCGGCGACCGCCACACCGACCAGCTCGACGGCGTTGAGCAGCAGCAGCGCGGCGAGGACCCGGCGGCGCCGGACGACCGCAGGGGTGTGCCGCGGCCGGTGCCGGGACGGTGGCACGGTCCGGCGGACCGGCACCGGACGGCCGGCACCGGTAGCCGGGCGGCCGGGTCGTACAAACGAGCCAGGAGCCGAGCCGGCGCGGGCAGCGGGACCCGCGCCGGACGGTGGGGTGGCCGACCGTAGCGAGACGACCAGGACCCGGGGCGGGTTCACCGGATGGCGGCCGGGCACGCTACGCCTACGGCGCTGCCGCGCAAGTACGCGCGCCGTCGACGTCGCCCGCTCCGCAACCAGCCGCTCGGTGGCGTCGTACCGGCGGACCAGCGCGGGCGCGAGTGCGAGCAGTCCGGCAGCGGCGAGGACGGCAAGGAGCACCGAGGTCGGCACTCAGCCTCCCGTCACCACATCCCGTTGCCGCGAGTCCAGTTACCCGAGGTTACGGGTACACAACAACCTTGTCGCCGCGCCGCGCCGCGTACGCCACCGCACCGAGCCGACCGGGCCAGCCGAGACGACCGAGCCGCGCCGAGCCCGTACCAGTAAGGTCGGGGCCCGTACCAGTAAGGTCGGGGCCCGTACCAGCAAGGTCAGGGCCCGTACCAGCAAGGTCAGGCCGCCGACCGCGAGCGGTGCCACCGGGCCAGCAGCCCGCCTGTGGCGACGACATCCTCGACCGTCAGCGCGTACCCGACATGGTCCCGCCATGCCCCGTCGATGTGCAGGTAGCGCGGGTGGTACGCCTCCTCCCGGAAGCCCAGCTTCTCCACCACGCGGCGCGAGGCCACATTCTCCGGCCGGATGTTCACCTCGACCCGGTGCAGCTGGCCGGGGCCGAACGCGTGGTCGACGGCGAGTGCCAGCGCGGTGGGGGTCACCCCGTGCCCGGCCACCCGTGAGTCCACCCAGTAGCCGGCGTAGCAGGAGCAGAACGCCCGCCGCACGATGTTGCCGAGGGTGAGCTGGCCGACCAGCTCCTCCCGACCGTCGGCGGAGCGCAGGCACACCGCGAACGGCATCGCCGCGCCCTCCCGGGCGGTGCGCTGGAACTCCCGGTAGATGTAGCGGAACGCGGACGGGGAGTTCAGCTCCCACCAGGCACCGTTGGGCGCGGTCGGCTCCCAGCGGGCCAGCCACTCCTCGTTGGCGCGGCGCACCGCGGACCAGGCCTGGCCGTCGCCCCGCCGGTAGGGCCGCAGCACCACCGGACCGTCTGCCAGCACCACCGGCCAGCCCGGGGCGGTCATCGCGGCCGGTCCAGCAGGAGGGCGTCCACCGTAGACCCTGCCGCCGCGCTGGTCACCCGCTCGCCGAGGACCATCAGGCCGTTCGCCTCCGCCAGGCCCGAGAGGGTGTACGGCCCGCCGGCCAGCGGCTGGACCGTGTAACCGCCCCCGCGCCGCTCGGCCACGTGTGCCGGGCGGAACTCACGCAGCCCGGCCGGCGAGGCCAGGGTTTCCAGCAGGTGCGCCTTGACGCTCGGCCGGAACACCGGATCAGCACCGGCGAGCAGCTGGATGGCCGGCCGGGCCAGCACCTCGAAGCCGACCAGCGCCGCTCCCGGGTCGCCGGGCAGGCAGACGATCGGCACCTCCTCGCCACCGACCGTGCCGAAGCCGAGCGCCGAGCACGGGTAGAGCGCCACGTCGGTGAAGGACACCGCGCCGGCCCGGGCGCCCTCGCGCCGGGACAGGATCCGGCGCACCATGTCGCCCGGACCGGTCCCGGTCCCTCCGGTGGTGATGATCAGGTCGGCCCGCGCGGTCTGCTCCTCCAGCAGCCCGCGCAGCCCTTCCGGGTCGTCGTCGCAGATCCCGACCCGGTACGCCTGTGCGCCGGTCTCCGCCGCCGCGGCGGTGAGCGCGTGCGAGTTGACGTCCACCACCTGCCCAGGCTGGCTGGCCCGGCCGATGTCGACGAGCTCGTCACCGGTCGCCACCACCGCCACCCGCGGGCTGGGGCGCACCACGACGTGGCCGATGCCGGTCGCCGCGAGCACCGCCACCAGGGCTGGCGTCACGGTGGCCCCGGCCCGGGCCAGCACCATCCCGACCTCGATCTCCTCGCCCGCCCGGCGGATGCCGTGGCCCCGGCGGACCGTCTGGTAGACCTCGACCGCCGCCATGCCCTGGTCGGTCGCTGCCAGCGGTACGACCGTGTCGGCTCTTACCGGCAGCGGCGCACCGGCGGCAACCGAGAAGCAGGTGCCCGGGGTGAGCCGGACGGGTCGCCACGACGAGGCGCCCAGGTCGCCGATCACGTTGAGCCGCGCCGGCCGGCCCCGGTCCGCGCCGGCCACCTCGTCGGCACGGACCGCGTACCCGTCGATCGCGGCGTGGTCGTACGCCGGCAGCGGGTGCGGCGCGACGACGTCCTGCGCCAGCACGTTGCCGTACGCATTGGCGAGGTCGAGGTCGAGCGGG
The DNA here is from genome assembly GCA_035649895.1 of Micromonosporaceae bacterium. Taxonomy (GTDB): domain Bacteria; phylum Actinomycetota; class Actinomycetes; order Mycobacteriales; family Micromonosporaceae; genus DASSUC01. Next base: position 37,548 of record DASRIS010000178.1, read on the forward strand.
GGCAACGCACGCAGCCGGCGCAGGACGCTGCCCAGGTAGTCGGCGAGCGGGGTCAGCTCCGATGCGGCGACCGCGGTCATCCCCCACGCCCCCCGCCAGCGCCGGCCACGAAGCTACGCAGCCAGTCCAGGAACGCCGGCCCCAGGTCCGGCCGGTCGCACGCGATCTGCACCACAGTCTGGAGGTAGCCGAGCGGCACGCCGGTGTCGTAGCGCGTGCCGCGGTAGATGACCCCGTGCACCGGCGTCCCTTCGTCCAGCATCAGCGCCATCGCGTCGGTCAGCTGGATCTCTCCACCGCTGCCGGGCTTGGTCCGGCGGATCGCGTCGAAGATGCCCGCGGGCAGCACGTACCGACCGATGATGCCGAGGTTACTGGGCGCGTCCTCCGGCGCCGGCTTCTCCACCATGCCGGTCACCCGTACGGTGTCCGGTGTGTCGGTCGGCTCCATGCTCACCGCGCCGAGGCGGGAGATCCCGTCGCCGGTGACCTCGATGAGGGCCACCACAATGCCGCCGGTGCGGGCCTGCAGGTCGATCATTGACGGCAGCATCGGCTCGTCCTCGGCGCAGAACTCGTCCCCGAGCAGTACGGCGAACGGTTCCTTTCCCACGTGCAGCTCGGCGTAGCCCACCGCGTTGCCGAGCCCCAGCTGCTCCGCCTGGCGGCAGGCGTAGATCTCGGCGAGCTCGGCGGGCCGCCGGACCGCCTCGAGCCGCGCCAGGTCGCCCTTTGCCGCCAGCCGCTCCTCCAGGTACGGCTGCCGGTCGAAGTGGTCCACCATCGACGTCTTTCCCCGGCCAGTGATGAGCAGCACGTCCTTGAGGCCGGCGGCGGCGGCCTCCTCCACTATGTACTGAAGCACCGGCCGGTCCACCACCGGCAGCAGCTCCTTGGGCACGGCCTTGGTGGCCGGCAGGAACCGGGTGGCGAGGCCAGCAGCCGGGATCACCGCCTTGACAGCGCGCGGGTGCGCGGCCACCGAGTCGGTCCGCAAGGGCTTGGCAGGCGTGTCGTCCGGCATGTCGCGAGACTATCCGTCCCGGCACAGCCCGGCCGGGCGCAGGCCGTCCGGCGCGCCGCCGCAGGGTCCTACCAGCGACAGGGTCCTACCAGCGGCCATGTCCGGTCCCGGGCGGAGTGCGATCCTGGCTGCGAGGTGCTGGAGGTGCTGGTGTCCGGTCCATCGCTGTCCACCGCGGCCGCAAAGGCCGAGCTACGCCGGCAGCTGCTGGCTAGGCGGAGGAGCTTGCCGGCCGCCGTCCGGGCGCGGGCCGACGCCGCGGTGCTCGCCGTCCTCACCGACTGGGTACGCCAGCACCGCCCGGCCACGGTCGCGGCGCACCTGCCGTTCGGCACCGAGCCGGGCGGCCCGGGCCTCATCGAGGTGCTCGCCGGCGCCCGGCTGCTGCTCCCGGTCCTGCTGCCAGACCTCGACCTGGACTGGGCCGCGTACGCCGGCCCCGGCACGCTCAGGCCGGGGTCGCGCGGGCCGCTGGAGCCGGCCGGACCACGGCTCGGGCCGGCCGCGGTCAGCACCGCCGACCTGGTGGTCGTGCCAGCGGTCGCGGTCGACCGGGCCGGCCTCCGCCTGGGCCGCGGCGGTGGCTCGTACGACCGGGCCCTGGCCCGGGTCGACCCCGGGACCCCGGTTGTGGCGCTGCTTCACGATGGCGAGCTGCTGCCCGCCCTACCAGCGCAACCGCATGATCGCCGGGTTGGCGCGGTGGTGACCGCCGGGGACGGGTACGTCGAGTTGCCCTCATTCGCTGGACGAACCACCGGTCCATGACGCACCATTGGCACTCGAAGACTTCGAGTGCCAGTCACGGCGCCGCCGGGAAGCCGGCGACCAGGAGCATCCCGACCGGAGGAGACCGTGCCGACGTACCAGTACGCGTGCACCTCATGCGGCCACCGGCTGGAGGCCGTGCAGTCCTTCACAGACGACCCGCTGACCGAGTGCCCGGCCTGCACTGGCCGGCTGCGGAAGCTGTTCTCCGCCGTCGGGATCGTCTTCAAGGGCTCCGGCTTCTACCGGACGGACTCCCGCGGCGGACCCGCCAAGGAAGCGGCCGGCTCGACCAGTGGCTCCTCCGCCGAGGCGTCGGGCAACGCTGCCGGCGGTGCCGACGCCAAGACCGCCGACAGCAAGAGTGCCGACGGCAAGAACGGTGGCGGCAAGAACGGTGGCGGCAAGGGCTCGGACGGCACGACCAAGCCGGACGGCGGGTCGACGAAGGCGAAGGCCGCAGCGAACGCCGCATAGCAGATCCACCCCGTCGCTGCACGCCTGTCCACAACCCCCGCAGCTGTCCACAGAGGCACGCCGGGCCGGCCGTCCGGGCCGGCCGTCGCCGCTAGCGTCCCCGGCGTGAACCGTCGTGGTCTGGATCCCGAGCCCAAGCTGTACCCGGCCCGCCGGTGGTCGCTACCGGCGGGCCGTACCCTGCTGCGGGCGGTCGTCGTGGCGGCCCTGCTCGGGCTCGCCGCCGCCATGCTCTACCTGGACCCCCCGACCGGCGCCCCACCCGCCTGCCCGGCGGCACCAGCCACGCCTACGCCGGTGGGCCGGCTCGCGGTCCCGGCCGGGCTGGTCGGGCTGCCGGTGGCGCTGGCCGAGCCGGCCGCCGCGGCGGTCGTCCGCCCCGGCGACCGGGTTGACCTCATGGCCCGGCCCGGCACCGGGCAGGTCATCGCAGAGGGTGCGCTCGTGCTGGAGGCGATCGGCGCCGACCCGGCCCCCGCGCTGTATCTCGCGTTGGACGAGCTCCAGGCCAAGGCGATGCTGCGCGCTGGCTCAGCGGTCCGGTTCGACGTTATAGTGCGCCCTCAGTGACCCTGGCCAGCGGACGACGGGAGAGCCGAGATGCTGAAGGGCTTCCGAGAGTTCGTCATGCGCGGCAACGTGGTCGACCTGGCCGTCGGCATCGTCATCGGTGCGGCGTTCGCAAGCTTGGTCAACCAGTTCGTCCTGTCGTTCATCGAGCCGCTCGTCAAGCTCTTCACCGGCGGCCGGGCGGTCTCGGGCACAGCGAGCCTCACCGACGAGGTGATCGTTGACTGGGGCGCGTTCGTCAGCTCTCTGGTCACGTTCCTGCTCACCGCGCTTGCGATCTACTTCTTCGTGGTGGTGCCGGTCAACCGGCTCACCGAGCTGCGCCGCCGGGGCAAGGAACCGCCCCCGGAGGAGGTCAGCGACGAGGTGCGGCTGCTGACCGAGATCCGCGACTCGCTCGCTGCCCGACCGCCGGCCACCCGCCCACCGACCACCTGACCGGCGGCCGCAGCGCGTGCTACTCCCAGTGCGGCGGGCGCTCCGCCCGCAGCCGGTCGTCGTTGGAGTCGCGCCGCTCACCCCAACCCGCGTCCGTATCGTCGCGGGTCATGTCGGGCAGGACCGCCTCCTCAAGCTGGACCTCCCGGGCGGCGCCGGGACGGACCACCCCGGGCCGGCGACCAGCATCCTGCCGGACTGAGCCCTCCGCCCTACCGGGACCAGCGGGCCTACCGGGACCAGCGGGCTCAGCGGGATCCTCCGTGCTACCGGACATGACCGCAGCCTACGTGGACAGCGGCCCCAGCGAGCCGCGCTCCGGTCCGGCAGCCGGTGCGACCTGGCCAGCGTGCCCGAGCCGGCGCGGGTTCGCCACACTGGTCCACGGCTTCGACACACTGGTACGCGGCACAGGTGACGGCGGACGGGGAGGCAGATGACTGATGACGCGCAGTGGCGCCGGCCGGATGAACCTGCCGAGGAGTCCGACGCCGCTCCCGGCACAGGCGCCCCGATGCCGCCGGGGCCGGGCTACCAGGGACCGCCGCCGACCAACCCGCCCCCAGCAGGCTGGCGACCGCCGCTCGTGGTGCAGCCACCCCCGCCCCGACCACTACCCCGCCAGGACCACCAGCGCCTGGACGCCGAGGAGCGGTCCGCACGGACGTTGACGCTCGGCGTCGGCATGGTCGCGGCGGCGGTACTGCTGGTGCTGCTGTGCGCATTCTGCGCCCGCACCCTATTTTGACTGGCTTGTCCTTCTAACCGGCTTGTCCGGCTCTACCGAGGCGTATCCGGCGCAACCGCCAGTGGGGCGGGACCATCAGTCGCGCAGGATGTCCCCCCAGACCATCCGGGCGCCTGAGTCGCCGGTCAGGTAGATGAGGACCAGGCTGACCACCACCAGCACGAGCGTGACCACGGTCAACGCGGTGGAGAAGCCGCGACTCTGGATGAGGGCGCCGGCCCCCCCGCCCGGTTTGAGCCCACCGCCTCCCTGCGCGTCCCGCCGGGCCCGGTCGGCCACGTAGACGAGCAGCAGCGTGGCGATGCCGAGCCCGGCGCTGACCCAGGTCAGGATCGAGCCGTACTGCTGATGCTGTTGGACCCGGGAAACCATCTCGCCGCCGACGCGTGGCGGCTCGAAGTCCTGCAGGGCCCGGAAGAACGCGTCACCGGAGAGCTTGGCCAGCAGCGCGGAGAGCGGAGCCACCACCGCGAGAGCCATCGACAACCAGCGCAGCGGAGACCGCAGCACCGGAAACAGCGCATAACAGGCGGCGGCGGCGGCCAGCAGCGGCACCAGGACCACGACGGTGTGGTTCAGCAGTATGTGCGTTGGCAGGCCCATGATCTGCTCTAGCACCAGCTCCTCCTCGGTCGACACGGTGTATGGCCTCGGGCGTTCGCACCGGCTGCACTGCCCGCTATCCACAAGTGGAGCACGCGGTGATCGAAGACGTGGTTCATAACCACCGAGCACGGAGGCGCTGGCCAGGTTCCCGACCGTACATGGTGCTACGACAGCGTCCCGACATCTGCGCAAGATCTCTAATCTTGAACCGTTCCAGCCTTCATGGTGTGATGCAAGGCATGAACGGGGAGGAGCTGCTGCGCTCCCGGGGCTTGCGGGTCACCCGGCCCCGGCTGGCCGTCCTCGACGTGCTCGCCGAAGGCGGGCATCTGGAGGTCGACGACATCGCCAACCGGGTACGCGCCCGCCTGGAGTCGGTCTCCACCCAGGCGGTGTACGACGTGCTCGGCGCGCTGACGCGCGCCGGGCTGGCCCGGCGGCTGGAGCCGGCCGGCAGCTCCGCCCGGTACGAGGCCCGGGCCGGGGACAACCACCACCATGTGGTCTGCCGCAGCTGCGGGGAGATCGCCGATGTGGACTGCGCCGTTGGGCGGGCCCCGTGCCTCGACCCCGCCCAGGCGCACGGGTTCGAGGTGGACGAGGCAGAGGTCACGTTCTGGGGTCTGTGCCCTGGCTGCCAGGCACTGCGGGGTGCGGATCGCGGCGACACGGACCGAGGCGAGGTGGGCTGACGTCGATGTGGGCGGACACCGCAGAGGTACGCACGGAGGTAGCACAGGACGCCGGCGTACGCCCGCGGCCAGACGACGACCTCGGGCTGTTCGGGCCGGGGTCGGTCACCTGGCGGGTGCACTCCGAGCCGATCCTCGGCCTGGCCGGCCTGCGCGCCCTCTACCTGCAGGCGCTCCATCCCCGGGCGCTCGCCGGCGTGGTGCAGAACTCGGGCTACAGGTCCGACCCGTGGGGCCGGCTCATCCGTACCGCCGACTACGTCGCCACGGTCATCTACGGCACCACCGCCGAGGCGGAGCAGGCGGGTCGCCGGGTCCGCGCCGTGCACGCCCGGCTGACCGCGGTCGACCCCGACACTGGGGAGAGGTTCCGCGTCAACGAACCCGACCTGCTGCGCTGGGTGCACGTGACCGAGGTGGAGTCCTTCCTGACCACCGCCCGCCGCGCCGGCGTACGGCTGAGCCCTGCCGAGGCTGACGCGTACTATGCGGAGCAGCGCCGGGCGGCCCGTCTGGTCGGCCTGGCCGCTGGCGACGTGCCCGGCTCGGTAGCCGAGGTCGACGAGTTCTACCGGCAGGTCCGGCCGCAGCTGCGGGTCACCACGCCAACGGCCGACAGCGCGCTGTTCCTCACCCACCCGCCAATGCCCTGGAAGCTCGGCCTCACCCCGGTACGGCTGGCCTGGTACGGGCTTGCCGCCACGGCGGTCGGGCTGCTGCCGCCGTGGGCGCGCCGCCTCTACGGGCTGCCCGGGCTGCCCACCACCGACCTGACCGTCTCGGCCTACGTCCGCACCCTGCGGCTCGCCCTGGCCATGCTGCCGCACCGGCTCTACGAGGGGCCCCGCTACCAGGCGGCGACCGCCCGGGCGGCTCGCCTGGCCACGGCTGCACCCGCCGCGCCCTGACCCCTGGCTACCCGCCATGGCTTGACCTCTGGCTACCCGCCATGGCGTGACCTGGCTACCCGCCATGGCTTGACCTCTGGCGGCACCCGTCGCGGCTTGACCCGCCGCGCTCATGTGGCCAGGCCCGCCCATGGCTCGCGCGGCGGTGCATTGACGCCGTCCGGGCAGACCCGGCGGTAGTCGCACCAGCTGCACCGGACCCCCGGCCTGGTCGGGAAGGCCTGGTCAGGGTCGCCCCCGTCAGCCACCGCCCGCTCCGCCGCCACGATGTCCCCGGCAGCCTCCTCGGCCCGCCGGACGTGCCGGGCCAGCGACTCCGGTGTGTGCTCGTGGGCGGCCACCGCTCCGGTCGGCAGGTGGTGCAGCTCGACCCGCTGGCACCGGCGGCGGAACACCCGCTCGGTGGCGAACGCGTAGAGCCCCAGGGCACGAGAGCCCCGGGCGTCGTCGCCGCTCAGCCCCGCCCGGCCGGTCTTGTAGTCCACGACAACAGCCTCGGGGGCACCGTCCGGACCGGTCCGGGCGTCGATGCGGTCCACCCGGCCGGACAGTGCCAGCACGGCGGTGCGGGCGCCGACCACCCGCTCCACGCCGAGCGGCTCGTCCTCGGGGTCGAGCGTCTCCACATAGGACTCGAGCCAGCCCAGGGCATCGCGGAACGCCGCCCGCTGCTGCTCGTCGTCCCGGTAACCCTCGCCGACCCAGGTCGCCTTCAGCAGCCCCAGTAGCGCCTCGCGGCGCCGCCGGGCCGGCGGCAGCCCGTGCCAGTTGCGCAGCGCGGTGTGCACGCTCGCGCCGAGTGAGTTGTGTGCCCAGGGCGGGCCTTTGGCGGGTGCCGGACGGTCGACGTAGGCGAAGCGGTACCGCCGGGGACAGTCCTCGTACGCCGACAGCTTGCTGGGCGTGCAGCTGAAAAGCCGGTCCGGCATGCCCTCGAAGCCCAGCTGCCCGTTTTCGCCAGAAACTGGTGATCTCCTACGCACATGGCCGATCCTGCCATCCGGGTGCGACACTGGGGACGGCGGCGCCGCCCGACGCCGCCACGGCGTTGCGTGAAGGGTAGGCCGGTGGGGTTCCTGCAGTGGCTGCGCGGCAGCGACAGCACCGCGACGGCCATGGTCTCCGCCGGGCTGGCCGAGATCGACGGCTTGTTCCGGCCGTCCAAGCACAAGCAGACCGAGCACGTCGAGGAGTCCAAGCGACGCCGGGTCGACGTGGCGAACGGCGCCGACATCGACCTCGACCGGGGCATCGCGGTCATCCGTACCCCGCCCAAGCCGGACCCCGACGAGATCGCGGCGTGATATCGCGCGGCGGCGGCACGGGTGGCCGGCCGTGGTCAGCCTCCGGTGACCACCAGGATCCGCGCCCCGGCTGCCGCGCCCGGCACCGGGAACTCCTCGGCCCCGCCGCCCCGCCCGTCCCAGAGCCGGTCCAGGCGCAGGCGTTGCAGCGTGCTGCGCAGCGCACGTACCAGCGTGTGCTCATCCTCCCAGATCACCCCACCGCGCGGCGGCGCGCCGAGCGGGACGGTCCGGACCCGACCGGTGAAGGCGCCACGCAGGTCGACCAGTGCCGCCTCCGGCCCGGACCGACCGGTGACCTCGGCGACCAGCCACCGCCCGCCGGGTGAGAGCCAGCCCTGGGACTGCGGCGCCAGCGCAAGGTCGCACCTGGTCTTGGTCGCCCGCAACGTCGTGGAGTCCAGCATGGCCAGGCACCGCTGGGCGCCGGAGCCCGAGCCGGCCACCTGCCCGATGAGGGTACGCCCGTCGGGCAGCGCCCCGTAGACCGCGAGGGCGTCGTTGTCCCAGGCCGGCACGTACCTACCGCGGTCCGGCAGCCACCTGTCCTGCCCTGCGTGGGCCCCGTCGGCGAGGACCCGGGCCAGCCACACCGCCGGCCCGGTGAAGCCGACCGGCTGCACCTCCGCGGTGGCTGTGGTGTACCGCGGCTTGACCAGCTGCCCCGCCTCCACCGTGGCGACCCCGACCTGGCCCGGCTCGCGCCAGGAGATCCGGGCGCCATCCGGGTCGACGGCGACCGCGCGCAGGCTGCCGGTCACCAGCCGGCGCGGCGAGGCCGACGCCGAGGCGAACCAAATAGTGGCGCCTCCGGCCGATGTGGCCACGACGAGGTACCCGTCGGCGACCCGGTAGCCGGCGGCCGGTGTGCCGACCGGGCTCAGGTCGATGCGTACGCCCTCCCGGGCCAGCAGGAGGTGGTCCGCGATCACATCAACGGGCAGGGGGCTTGCGCCCAGCGGCTGGGTCGTGCGCGCCGGACCGGGCGCCACCAGCGTCTCCGCCTGGGCCTCGGTCGCGGTGATGTCCGCCGCGGGCCGTTCCGCCGCTGCCGGGGCGGCCGGCCTGGGCCGCCCGCCAGGCAGGTGCAGGAACACCACGCCACCGCTCGCGAGCAGGGTGACGGCGGCCAGTACGGCCGTGCCACCCAGCAGTCGGCGGCGGTGCTGGCGGCGCCCGGTACGGATCGCGACCTCGGCAAGGTCCCGCCGTGGTGAAAGACCGGAGCCGGCAGCATACGCGAAGCTGCCACGTAGCGCGTCCTCCAGCCGGTCCACGCCGTTTGGACGCTCGGGGAGGGGCGGGAAGTTGTCACGCCGTGTACTCGTCATTGTTGACCAGGCAGTGCCATCGCGGCCGGGTCGGCGGTGTCGGTGACCGGCGGCCCGTCCTGACCACCGGACGCCGGCGCCCCGGCCCGGTCCCCGGACGCAGCGGACCCGGCGGCGACCGCAGGCCCGGCGGCGGGCGCCAGCTCCGGCTCAGGGCTCCGGCGCGCCGGCGCGGGCCGGAGCCGGGCGGGCTTCCCGGCCTCGGGCAGGCGCCGGGCGGGCTTCCCGGGCTGGGGCAGGCGCGCCTGGTCCTCCTCGCTCAGCCGCTGGCGTAGCGAGGCCAGGGCGCGCGAGCACTGGCTCTTCACGGTGCCGACCGACACGTTCAGCAGCGCCGCGGTCTGCGCCTCCGACAGGTCCTCGTAGAAGCGCAGCACCAGGACGGCGCGCTGGCGGGCGGGCAGCTTCTGGACGTGCCGCCACAGCGCATCGCGTTCGAGCCGCTCGTCGTGCCCGTCCGGCGCGGCCCGCTCCGGCAGCACCTCCGTCGGCCGCTCACCGTGCCACCGCCGGCGCCACCAGCTGGTCGCGGTGTTGACCAGGACCCGCCTGGCGTACGGCTCGACCGCGTCGATCTCGCCCAGCCGCTTCCAGGCCAGGTACGTCTTGGTCAGGGCGATCTGCAACAGGTCCTCGGCGGTGGACCAGTCCCCGGCGAGCAGGTAGGCGGTGCGTAACAGCGCAGCCGACCGGGCCGCGACAAACTCACGGAACTCATCCTCGACCGTGGGCCGAGCAGACACGTCTCGCCCTCCAAGCGCGGGCCGACGGATGTGGACCGTCGGCCAGCGGGATCAGCCTACCCAGGAGATCGCGACGCCGGGTCAGTCATCCAGGCGTCAGGAGACGCCGGGTCAGCCTCCAAGCGTCGAAGACGCCGAGTCAGCCTTCAGACGTCAGGAGCCGTCGTCGGCCTTGACATCGTCGGGGGTCTGGCTCAGACGCGCCTCGACGGCCTGCGGCTCGTACATCTCCTCGACAACGCGCAGGTAGAGCTCGTTCGGGTTGGGCAGGTGCTTGACCTCGCGGAGGGCCTGCTCCTGACCGGCACTCTCCAGCACGAACGTGCCGTAGTTGAACAGGCGGCCCATCGGTGACTGCTCATATTTCATGTCGGTGACCCGCAGCAGCGGCATCATCGCGACCCGCCGCGTGATCAGGCCGGCGACCACCATGACGCGCTTGTTGGTCAGGATGA
>DASRIS010000179.1:0-10436 GCA_035649895.1 Micromonosporaceae bacterium
AGGGGTACCTCGGCACCGGCAGCATGACCAGCGTCGCCGCCGGGCGGATCTCCTACACGCTCGGGCTGGAGGGGCCCGCGGTCACGGTGGACACGGCGTGCTCCTCGTCGCTGGTCGCGCTGCACCTCGCCGGCCAGGCGCTGCGGCGCGGAGAGTGCGGCCTCGCCCTCACCGGCGGCGTGACGGTGATCCCCCACCCGGGCATCTACACCGAGTTCAGCCGGCAGCGCGGCCTGGCGCCGGACGGCCGGTGCAAGTCGTTCGCCTCGGCCGCGGACGGCACCGGGTGGTCCGAGGGCGTCGGCATGCTGCTGCTGGAGCGGCTGTCCGACGCCGAGCGCAACGGGCACCGGGTGCTGGCCGTGGTCCGCGGCTCAGCGGTGAACCAGGACGGCGCCAGCAACGGCCTGACCGCCCCCAACGACCTGGCGCAGCAGCGGGTGATCCGGCTGGCCCTGGACCACGCGGGGCTCTCCACCGGCGACGTGGACGTGGTGGAGGCGCACGGTGCCGGTACGACCCTCGGTGACCCGATCGAGGCGCAGGCGCTGCTGGCCACGTACGGCAAAGGCCGGCCGGCGGAGCGTCCACTGTGGCTCGGGTCGGTCAAGTCGAACATCGGCCACTCCGGTGCCGCGGCCGGGGTCGCCGGGATCATCAAGATGGTCGAGGCGATCCGGCGCGGGGTCATGCCGGCGACGCTGCATGTGGATGAGCCGTCCCGGGAGGTGGACTGGTCGGCCGGGGCGGTGTCGCTGCTGACCCAGCCCCGGGACTGGCCGGTCAACGGCCGGCCGCGTCGGGCGGCGGTCTCCTCGTTCGGGGTCAGCGGCACCAACGCGCACGTCATCATCGAGGAGCCCGGCACGGCCGCCGGGGCGGCTCCCGACGCGGACGGGGACCGGGGCATGGCCACCGCCGTGGTCCCGTGGGTGCTGTCGGCCAAGTCGGCGGAGGCCCTGCGGGCGCAGGCGGTACGGCTGCGTGAGCATGTCACGGCCCACCCCGCGCTGGAGCCGGTCGACGTGGGCCGCACGCTGGCCGGGTGCCGGTCGGTGTTCGAGCACCGGGCGGTGGTGCTGGGTGGCGGCCGTGACGAGCTGGTCGCGGGCCTGGGTGCGCTGGCCGTGGGTGAGCCGGCGCCGAACGTGGTCAGTGGTGTGCTGCGGGGGGATGCGGCTCGGGTGGTGTTCGTGTTCTCGGGCCAGGGCTCGCAGTGGGCCGGGATGGGGCTGGAGCTGGCCCGGTCCTCGCCGGTGTTCGCGGACTGGTTGCGGCGCTGTGGTGAGGCGTTGGCGCCGCATACCGGGTGGTCGCTGCTGGACGTGCTCGGTGACGAGCAGGCGCTGGAGCGGGTGGAGGTGGTGCAGCCGGCGCTGTTCGCGGTCATGGTCTCCCTGGCCGAGCTGTGGCGCCACCACGGGGTGCAGCCGGCGGCCGTGGTGGGCCACTCCCAAGGGGAGATCGTCGCAGCGTGTGTGGCCGGGGCGCTGTCCCTGGAGGACGCGGCGAAGGTGGTGGCGCTGCGCAGTGCGGCGCTGGTGGGGCTGTCGGGGCGGGGTGGGATGGTGTCGGTGTCCCTGCCCGCCAGCGAGGTCGCCCGGCGTATCCAGCCGTGGGGTGAGCGGCTGTCGGTGGCGGCGGTCAACGGCCCGGCCACGGTCGTCGTCTCCGGCGAGCCGGGCGCGCTGGACGAGCTGCTGGCCGCGTGCGAGGCCGACGGGGTACGGGCCCGGCGGGTCGCGGTGGACTACGCGTCCCACTCGGCGCAGATCGACACCATCTGCGACAAGCTCCTGGCCGACCTGGCCGGCATCCACCCCCAGCCAGCCACCGTGCCGATGGTGTCCACGGTCACCGGGGACTGGGCCGAGCCGTCCACCCTGGACGCCTCCTACTGGTTTGCCAACCTGCGTCAGACGGTGCGGTTCCACCATGCGGTGCAGCGGCTGCAGGATGACGGGTTCGGGCTGCTGGTCGAGTGCAGCCCCCACCCCGTCCTGGTCGCCGGTGTGCCGGACACCCCGGCGGTGGGGTCCCTGCGCCGTGACGACGGCGGCCCCACCCGCTTCCTCACCTCCCTGGCCGAGGCGCACGTGCATGGCGTACCGGTGGACTGGCGGCTGCCTGATGGGCGGCGGGTGGACCTGCCTACCTATGCGTTCCAGCGGCAGCGGTTCTGGCTGGACCCGCCCGCCGACGCGGGGCTGGGCCGTAGCGAGCATCCGTTGCTGGGGGCGGTGGTGGGGCTGGCCAACGGTGGCGTGGTGCTGGCCGGGCGGCTGTCGGTCGGCACGCACCCGTGGCTGGCTGACCACACCGTGGCCACCACCACCCTGCTGCCCGGCACCGGGCTGCTCGAGCTCGCCCTCCAGGCCGGCGACGCCACCGGCTGCCACCACATCGACGAGCTCACCCTGGAGACCCCGCTCACCCTCCCCGACCACGGCGCCGTACACGTCCAGGTCTTCGTCGGCGAGCCGGACGGGTCCGGCCGGCGGCCGTTGACGATCTCCTCCCGCCGCGACGACCGGCACGACCAGGCGGAGTGGACCCGCCACGCCAGCGGCGTGCTCAGCAGCGGCCGGACAGCAGGGTTCGACCTGGGCGCCTGGCCGCCGGCTGGGGCGGAGCCGGTGGACCTGACCGGCTTCTACCCGGCGCTGGCCGAGGGCGGCTACGGCTACGGGCCGGCGTTCCAGGGGCTGCGCGCGGCCTGGCGCCACGGCGACGAGACGTACGCCGAGGTCGCGCTGCCCGACGAGCAGCGGGCCGACGCGGTGCGGTACGGCATCCACCCGGCCCTGCTCGACGCGGCCCTGCACGCGATGCCGTCCGGCCAGGCCGGCGACGGCGGGCTGCGGCTGCCGTTCTCCTGGAACGGGGTGTCGCTGCACGCCACCGGCGCGACCACGCTGCGGGTGCGGCTCGCCGCCACCGGTGGGGACGGGCTGTCGGTGTGGGCCGCGGACGGCTCCGGGCAGCCGGTGTTCCGGGCGGACTCGGTGGTCTTCCGCCCGGTGTCACCGGCCCAGCTGCACGCCGCCCGCGACGACCGGTTCGACTCGCTGTTCCGGGTCGACTGGGTGCCGGTGCCGGCTGGTGAGCCGGTGGCCGTACCACAGGTGTTCCGGTGCCCGCCGGGCAGCGGCGACACCGCGCAGGCCGTGCGCGAGGTGACCGCCGAGGTGCTGGAGGTGCTGCGCTCCGCGGACGACGCCACGCTGGTGGTGGTCACCCGCGCCGGGAACCTGGCCCACGCGGCGGTACGCGGCCTGGTGCACTCGGCGCAGACGGAGAACCCGGACCGGTTCGTCCTGGTGGAGCTGGACAGCGACGACGAGTCACTGCTGGGCGCGGCGCTCGCCAGTGGCGAGCCGGAGCTGCGGGTGCGCGGTGGCGAGCTGTTCGCGCCGCGGGTGGTCCGCGCCGACTCCGGGGGGTCCCTGGCGCCGCCGGCCGGCCCGTGGCGGCTGGACACCGCGGGCGCGGGCACCCTGGAGGGACTGGCGCTGCTGCCGGCACCACAGGCCGAGGCGCCGCTGGGCCCCGGTCAGGTGCGCATCGCCGTACACGCGGCCGGGCTGAACTTCCGGGACGTGCTGGTCGGTCTCGGCATGGTGCCCGGTGAGGTCGGGATGGGCAGCGAGGGCGCCGGCGTGGTCACCGAGGTCGGGCCGGAGGTGCCCGCGCTCGGCCCTGGCGACCGGGTGCTGGGGGTGTTCCGGGACGCGTTCGGGCCGCTGGTCGTCGCCGACCACCGGGGCCTGGTACGGGTGCCCGAGCAGTGGTCGCTCACCGAGGCGGCGTCGGTGCCGGTCGCCTTCGTGACCGCGTACTACGGGCTGGTCGACGTTGGTGGGGTGCGGGCCGGGCAGAGGGTGCTGGTGCACGCCGGTGCCGGCGGGGTGGGCATGGCCGCGGTGCAGCTGGCCCGGCACCTGGGCGCTGAGGTCTACGCCACGGCCAGCCCCGCCAAGTGGGGCACCCTGCGCGGGCTGGGCCTGGACGAGGAGCACATCGCCTCCTCCCGCGACACGGGCTTCGCCGACCGGTTCCCGGTGATGGACGTGGTGCTGGACTCGCTGGCCGGCGAGCTCGTGGACGCGTCGCTGCGGCTGGTACGCCCCGGTGGACGGTTCCTGGAGATGGGCAAGACCGACATCCGCGACCCGCAGGCCGTCGCCGCTGACCATCCCGGGGTGACCTACCGCGCCTTCGACGCCAGCCGTGAGGTGGGCCCGGACCGCCTCGGCGAGATCCTCGCCGAGGTCACCCGGCTGCTGGCGACCGGGGTGCTGCACCTGCCGCCGGTGACCACATGGGACGTGCGCCGGGCGCCGGAGGCGTTCCGGCACATGAGCCAGGCCCGGCACGTGGGCAAGATCGTGCTGACCATGCCGCCCGCCCTGGACCCGGGTGGGACGGTGCTGGTCACCGGGGGCACCGGCACGCTGGGTGCGCTGCTGGCCCGGCACCTGGTCACCGCGCGTGGCGTACGCCGGTTGGTGCTGGCCAGCCGCCGCGGGCCGGACGCGCCCGGCGCGGCCGACCTGGCGGTGGAGCTGGGCGCGCTGGGTGCACAGGTGCGCGTGGTGGCGTGCGACGCGGCCGACCGCGACGCCCTCGCCGCACTGCTGGACGAGGTGCCGGACCTGACCGGGGTGGTGCACACCGCCGGGGTCCTCGACGACGGCGTGGTGGCCTCGCTCACCGCCGACCAGCTGGACCGGGTGCTGCGACCCAAGGTCGACGCCGCGCTGCACCTGCACGAGCTGACCCAGGGCCGGGACCTGGCCATGTTCGTGCTCTACTCCTCCACGGCGGGCGTGCTCGGCGGTGTCGGCCAGGGCAACTACGCCGCGGCGAACGCGTTCCTCGACGCGCTCGCCGAGCACCGGCACGGCCAGGGGCTGCCCGCTACCTCGCTCGCCTGGGGGTTCTGGGCCCAGGCCAGCGGCATGACCGGGCACCTGGAGCGCGGTGACCTGGCGCGGGTGGCGCGCACCGGCATGCTGCCGCTGTCCGGGGCGCAGGGCATGGTGCTGTTCGACGCCGCCGTCACCGTGGACGAGCCGGTGCTGCTGCCGGTCCGCCTGGACACCCGGACACTGCGCGGGCTGGCCGAGGACGGCCTGCTGCCGGTGGTCTACCGCAGCATCATCCGGGCCGGTGCCCGGCGTACGGCGCAGGCGGCCGACGGCGCCGGGCCGGCTGGGCTGACCCAGCGCCTGGTCCGGATGTCCCGGGCCGAGCAGGACCGGGCCCTGCTCGACCTGGTCCTCAGCCATACGGCGACGGTGCTCGGGCACGCGTCGGCGGCGGCCATCGACCCGGACCGCGGCTTCCTCGACCTCGGCTTCGACTCCCTGACAGCGGTGGAGCTGCGCAACCGGCTCAACGCGGCGACCGGGCTGCGGCTGCCGTCCACGCTCGCGTTCGACCACCCCACCCCGGTGACGCTCGGCCAGTTCCTGCGCCTGGAGCTGCGCCTGGACGAGGCCGAGGTGATCCCGCCGGCGTACGAGGACCTCGACCGGCTGGAGGTCAGCCTGGCCGCGTTCGAGCCGGAGGCCGACGCCACGGCCCGGACAAAGGTGCGCCAGCGCCTGGAGGCCCTGCTGTGGCGGTGGAGCGACAACGGCGCCGGGGCCGACCAGCCCGACTTCGCCGCCGCCAGCAACGACGAGATGTTCGCCCTGATCGACCGCGAGCTCGGCAGCTGACTGACCTGCCCACCGCGCCAGCGACTGTTGAGGGAGTACCGGCGATGCCCAACGAGGAAGCCAAGCTGCGGGACTACCTGAACCGGGTAATGACCGACCTGCGCCAGACGCGCGGGCGCCTGCGGGCGGCCGAGTCACGCGAGCAGGAGCCGATCGCGATCGTGGGGATGGCCTGCCGGTTCCCGGGTGGTGTGAAGTCGCCGGAGGAGCTGTGGCGCCTGGTCGCCGACGGCCGCGACGCCATGTCCGGGTTCCCCACCGACCGCGGCTGGGACCTCGACCGGCTCTACGACCCGGACCCCGACCAGCTCGGCACCTCCTACGCGACGGAAGGCGCGTTCCTGGCGGACGCGGCCGACTTCGACGCGGCGTTCTTCGGTATCTCGCCGCGGGAGGCGGTGGCCATGGACCCGCAGCAGCGGCTGCTGCTGGAGACGGCGTGGGAGGTGTTCGAGCGGGCCGGCATCGACCCGACGTCGGTCAAGGGCAGCCGCACCGGCGTTTTCGTGGGCGCCATCGCCACCGACTACGCCGTCGTCCTGCAACAGTCACCGGCGGACGTGGAGGGCTACCGGACCGGCACCACCGGCAGCGTGATGTCCGGGCGGATCTCGTACGTCTTCGGGCTGGAGGGGCCGGCGGTCACCCTCGACACGGCGTGCTCGTCGTCGCTGGTGGCGCTGCACCTGGGGTGCCAGGCGCTGCGCCGGGACGAGTGCTCGCTGGCGCTGGCCGGCGGGGCTACGGTGATGTCCACGCCGGTGGGGTTCGTGGAGTTCAGCCGGCAGCGGGGGCTGGCCGCGGACGGGCGGTGCAAGGCGTTCGCGGCGGCGGCGGACGGCACGGGGTGGGGCGAGGGCGTGGGCCTGCTGCTGCTGGAGCGGCTGTCCGACGCCGAGCGCAACGGCCACCCGGTGCTGGCGGTGGTGCGGGGGTCCGCGGTCAACCAGGACGGGGCGAGCAGCGGCCTGTCCGCGCCGAACGGCCCGTCGCAGCAGCGGGTGATCCGCAACGCCCTGGCCGCCGCCCGCCTGTCAGCCTCTGATGTGGACGCTGTCGAGGCGCATGGTACGGGCACCACGCTGGGCGACCCGATCGAGGCGCAGGCACTGCTCGCCACGTACGGGCAGGACCGGCCGGCCGGCCGTCCACTGTGGCTGGGGTCGGTGAAGTCGAACCTGGGCCACACACAGGCCGCGGCCGGCGTGCTCGGCGTGATGAAGATGGTGCTGGCGATGCGGGCCGGCGTGCTGCCGCCGACCCTGCACGTGGACGCGCCGACGCCGGAGGTGGACTGGTCGGCGGGTGCGGTTTCGCTGCTGACGCAGCCGCAGGAGTGGGCGGTCAACGGCCGGCCGCGGCGGGCCGGGGTGTCCGCGTTCGGGATCAGCGGCACCAATGTGCACATGATCCTGGAGGAGTACGCCGGGCCGGCCGTGGAGCCTGCCGCCACGGCCTCGGCCGCCACCGCTTCGGTCCCGGATGCGGTGGCGGTCCCGTGGGTGCTGTCGGCCAGGTCGCCACATGCGCTGCGGGCCCAGGCCGAGCGGCTGCGCTCCGTTGTGGAGACCGACCCTGAGCTGCGCCTGGCTGACATCGGGTTCTCCCTGGTGACCACCCGCGCCGCGCTGCGGCACCGGGCGGTGGTGGTCGTGCCGAGCCGCGAGGCCGGGCAGGCCGGGCTCGCCGCTCTCGCCGCCGGTGAGCCGGCGGCGAACCTGGTGACCGGTGTGGTGCGCCCCGACGCCCGCCGGGTGGTGTTCGTGTTCTCGGGTCAGGGCTCGCAGTGGGCGGGGATGGGGCTGGAGCTTGCGCGGTCGTCGCCGGTGTTCGCGGCGCGGCTGCGGGAGTGTGGTGAGGCGTTGGCGCCGCACACCGGGTGGTCGCTTCTTGATGTGCTCGGTGACGAGGAGGCGTTGGGGCGGGTGGAGGTGGTGCAGCCGGCGTTGTTCGCGGTGATGGTGTCCCTGGCCGAGCTGTGGCGGTATCACGGTGTTGAGCCGGCGGCGGTGGTGGGGCACTCGCAGGGTGAGATCGCCGCGGCGTGTGTGGCTGGGGCGTTGTCGCTGGAGGACGCGGCGAAGGTGGTGGCGCTGCGCAGCGCGGCGTTGGTGGGGCTGTCGGGGCGGGGTGGCATGGTGTCGGTGTCCTTGCCTGCCGATGAGGTTGGGCAGCGGATCGCGGCCTGGGATGATCGGCTGTCGGTGGCGGCGGTGAACGGTCCGGCCACGGTCATCGTGTCCGGTGAGCCGGAGGCGCTGGACGAGCTGCTGGCCGGCTGTGAGGCCGACGGGGTGCGGGCGCGGCGGGTGGCGGTGGGCTACGCGTCGCACTCGGCGCAGATCGACACCATCCGTGACCAGCTCAGCGAGGCCCTGGCCGGGGTCAGCCCGCAGGCGGCCACGGTGCCGATGGTGTCCACGGTGACCGGAGACTGGGTGGACCCGTCCACCCTGGACGCTTCGTACTGGTTCGACAACCTGCGCCGGACCGTCCGGTTCCACGAGGCGGTGCAGCGGTTGCAGGACGAGGGCTACGGGCTGCTGGTCGAGTGCAGCCCCCATCCCGTGCTCGCTGTGGGCATCCCGGACACCCCCGCGGTGGGGTCGCTGCGCCGCGACGACGGAGGGCCTGCCCGCTTCCTCACCTCCCTCGCCGAGGCGTACCTGCACGGGGTCGCCGTGGACTGGCGGCTGGCCGGGCGGCGGGTGGACCTGCCCACCTACGCGTTCCAGCGGCAGCGGTTCTGGCTGCAACCCACCACCCAGGCCGACGCGGTCGAGCTGGGCCTGCAACCGACGGCGCACCCGCTGCTCGGCGCCGTGGTCGCGCTCGCCGACGGCGGTGTGGTGCTCACCGGCCGGCTCTCGGCGCGCTCCCACCCGTGGCTGGCCGACCACACCGTCGCCGGCACCGTGCTGGTGCCCGGGACCGCGCTGGTCGAGCTCGCCGTGCGGGCCGGGGACGAGGTGGGCTGCGGCCACCTGGAGGAGCTGACCCTCGAGCTGCCGCTGGCCCTGCCCGAGCAGGGCGGGGTGCAGGTGCAGGTGTCGGTCGGCGAGACCGACGGGTCGGGCCGGCGGCCGGTGACGCTCGCGTCGCGCCGCGAGGACCAGGCCGAGCACGCCGACTGGACCCGGCACGCCAGCGGCGTACTGGCTGGCTCCGCCGACCCGCCAGCGTTCGACCTGGCCGAGTGGCCGCCGCCCGGGGCGCAGCAGGTGCCGACCGAGGGCTTCTACGCCGGTCTCGCCGCCGGTGGGTACGGGTACGGCCCGGCGTTCCAGGGCCTGCGCGCGGCCTGGCGGCGGGGGGACGAGGTCTTCGCCGAGGTCGTGCTCCCCGAGGAGCAGCGGGCCGACGCGGCCCGCTACGGCATCCACCCGGCCCTGCTCGACGCGGCGCTGCACGGCTGGGCGGCGGGCCCGGTCGCGGGCGGCGGGCTGCGGCTGCCGTTCGCCTGGACCGGGGTGACGCTGCACGCCACCGGCGCCACCGCGCTGCGGGTACGCCTCGCCGCGGCCGGCGCCGACGCGGTGTCGGTGCAGGCGGCGGACGCGTCCGGCCAGCCGGTGTTCCACGCCGGGTCGCTGGTGTCCCGGGCGGTGTCGCCGGCGCAGCTGCTCGCGGCCCGGGACACCCGGTTCGATGCGCTGTTCCGGGTGGACTGGGTGCCGGTCCCGGCCCAGCCGCTGGCGCCAGCGTCCAATGTGGAGATGTTCCGGTGCCCACCGGCCGCCGGCGGCGACCTGGCGCACGCGGTGCGCGAGGTGACCGCCGGGGTACTGGAGGTGCTCCAGGCGACCGCCGCGCCGCGGCTGGCCATCCTCACCCGGGCCGGGGAGCTGGCGCACGCCGCGGTACCCGGCCTGGTCCGCTCGGCGCAGACCGAGCAGCCGGACCGGTTCGTGCTGGTCGAGCTGGACGGCGACGACGAGTCGATGCTGGGTGCGGCGCTCGCCGCCGGCGAGCCGGAGCTGCGGGTACGCGGCGGGCAGGTGCTCGCCCCGCGGCTGGCCCGCGCCGACTCCGGTGGCGCCGCGCTGGTCCCGCCGGCCGGCCCGTGGCGCCTGGACACCACGGGCACGGGCACCCTGGAAGGGCTGGCGCTGCTGCCCGCGCCGCAGGTGCAGCAGCCGCTCGGCGAGGGCCAGGTGCGGGTCGCCATGCGCGCCGCCGGGCTGAACTTCCGCGACGTGCTGGTCGGCCTGGGCATGGTCCCCGGCCAGGTCGGCATGGGCGCCGAGGGTGCCGGCGTGGTCGTCGACGTGGGACCGGGGGTGTCCGGGGTGGCCCCGGGCGACCGGGTGCTCGGGCTGGTCGTCGACGCGTTCGGGCCGACCGCGCTGGCCGACCACCGGGCGCTGGCCAGGATGCCCGAAGGGTGGTCCTTCGTGCAGGCCGCCTCGGTGCCGATCGTGTTCCTCACCGCGTACTTCGGGCTGGTCGACGTGGGCCGGCTGCGGGCCGGCGAGAAGGTGCTGGTCCACGCCGGTGCCGGTGGGGTGGGCATGGCCGCGGTGCAGCTGGCCCGGCACCTGGGCGCTGAGGTCTACGCCACGGCCAGCCCCGCCAAGTGGGACACCCTGCGCGCCCTGGGCCTGGACGACGAGCACATCGCCTCCTCCCGGGACCTGGCCTTCGCCGGCCGGTTCCCGGTGATGGACGTGGTGCTCAGCTCGCTGGCCGGCCAGTTCGTGGACGCATCGC
>DASRIS010000180.1:0-16300 GCA_035649895.1 Micromonosporaceae bacterium
TAGCACGCCGGCGAAGAAGTCCAGGTAGGTGCGGCCGGTCGCGTCGGTCACCCGGCAGCCCTCGCCGGAGACGATCTCCATGGGCTCGTCGTAGTAGAGCATCAGCCAGGACGGCAGCACGGCCTTGTGCCGGGCGAGCAGGTCGTCGGTCGTCATGGTCAAACCCCTTCCCGGGTACGGCGTCCGCCAGGTCTACCCCTGGCACGCTCGCACCCGTCCCCGACCGTGGCAAGAGCCGTC
This sequence comes from Micromonosporaceae bacterium, assembly GCA_035649895.1. Classification (GTDB taxonomy): domain Bacteria; phylum Actinomycetota; class Actinomycetes; order Mycobacteriales; family Micromonosporaceae; genus DASSUC01. Next base: position 241 of record DASRIS010000180.1, read on the forward strand.
CTCAACCGGCGCCCGTTGCGTTGAACCACACCCGGCCTCGGCACGTGGATACGCATTGACGGTCGCAAGGGTCATGGGAGGAGTGGCACAACGCCATGGAGGCTCCCGCGCCCGGCGAGCCGAGGCCGCGCTCGAAAGCGGCTGAGGACACCGAAGGCGGTCAGGCGTCCACTGTGGCCTTTACTGGCGCCGCGCGGCGGCGCCCGTACGGGGTAAGGCCCCAAGGCTTGAACATGGCGATGAGGGACGCCGCGAGCAGGGCGGTGCCGGAGACGAACGCCGGGAACAGCAGGTCCTGCGGGATCCGCCCGAGCCGGTCGGCCAGCGTGGGGTCGACACGGGTGGCCTCGGCCGCCGCCGTGGTCACCCGGGGCTCCAGCAGGACCAGCACCAGGCCGCTGAGCACCAGGTTGATCAGGAGCTTGGTCGCCACCCACCAGTAGCGCAGCACTCCCCACCTGCTGGACAGCCCCAGCAGCAGCCCGGTCCCGAGGGCGGTCAGCCCGAAGATGAGCAGCAGGGGGTACCGCGAAGGTGTCCAGCGCCAGGTAGCTGGCCGCGACCCGGTCCGGGCCGCTGCTGCCCACGTTAGGCGCGTCCACGCGGGCCCGCACAGCGAGCGCCACCGGCACACCCTGCGACGCGCCCCGCCGGGCCGCGTCCCGCCAGCGGCGTTGCCACCGTCAGTCGTCCCGGCCCAGCTCCCAGAACGCGACCGCGGCAGCGGCCGCCACGTTCAGCGAGTCGACCCCGCGGCGCATGGGGATGGCCACGCGGGCGTCACTGAGCCGCATGGCCGCCTCGGTAAGGCCGGCGCCCTCAGCGCCGAGCATCAAAGCGGTACGCCGGCGCTGTGCGGGCGAGAGCCGCTGGATCGGGATGGCGTCGGCCGACGGTGTGAGCGCGAGTACCGTGAAGCCGGCCGTCCGGACGTCGGCGACGCCTTCGGGCCACGGGTCGACCTTGGCGTACGGAACGGCGAACACCTGGCCCATGCTCACCCGTACGCTGCGCCGGTAGAGCGGGTCCGCGCACGTCGGCGAGAGCAGTACGGCGTCGACCCCCAACGCCGCGGCGCCCCGGAAGATCGCGCCCAGGTTCGTGTGGTTGTTCAGGTCCTCGAGCAGCGCCACGCGCCGCGCCGGCCGGAGCACCTCGTCAACCGGGGGAAGCGGCTTACGGTGGAAGCTCGCGAGCACCCCGCGGTGGACGTGGAAGCCGGTCACCCGCTGCAGCACCTCCTGCGTGGCGGCGAAGGCCGGCGTGCCGGCGCCGGTCAGGTCGGCGAGCTGGCCGGTCCGCTTCACGTCGAGCAGGTAGGACCGGGGGTGGTAGCCGGCGCGCAGGGCGCGGCGCAGCACCAGCTCGCCCTCTGCGATGAACAGTCCGTGCGGCGGCTCCCACCGCGTCCGTAGCTCCACGTCCGTCAGCGCCCGGTAGTCGGCGAGGCGCGGGTCGTCGGGGTCGGTGACAAGCGTGGCCGGCACGGAGCCCGATTCTTCCGCACACCAGGGCCGGCCCGTCGCAGCACGCCCAGTGCTGCGAGCCGGCGGGAGCGCCAGCTCGCCGGCTGACGGGTGGCCTTCCCCGCGCTGCGCGGGGAAGGCCACCCGTCAGGGACCAGCCGACGTAGGTATGGAGCTAGGCAGGCTCGGCCCGCCGCTGCGGGTCAGGCAGGCCCGACGCGGTCGGCGCAGCCGCCGACGGGGTGCCAGCCAGCCCGCTCGTCAGGGCGGCCGGGCCGTTGCCAAGCTCCGGCCGGCCGCCCGAAGCTTGCACCTTCGCCATCTCCAGCTCGGCCTCGACCGCCTTGACGGCCGCCTCGGCCGCCCGGGCCGCCTCGTTGGCCTCGGCCTCCACCTCCGCCACGGCCGCCGCACGGTCGGCTGCGGCCCGGTCAGCTGCGGCGCGGTCCGCGGCAGCGGCACGGTCCGCCGCGGACGCCCGGTCGGCGACGTCACGGTCGGCCGCCGCCTGGTCACCCAAGGCCGGCTGCGCCCGGCCGGGCCGGGCGCCGTCCGCCGTGGAGCCGCGCAGCGAGCCCAGCCCGCCGAACGCCTCGCCGATGCCCTCCAGCGCCCGGGTCATCTCGGCCGGCACGATCCACACCTTGTTGGACGGTCCGGCCGCGATCTGCGGCAGCGCCTGAAGGTACTGGTACGCCATCACCTTCTCGTCCGGGTTGGCCTGGTGGACCGCGTCGAAGACGGTCCGGATCGCCTTGGCCTGCCCCTCGGCCTGCAGGATCCGCGACTGGCGCTCGCCCTCGGCGCGCAGCACGGCCGCCTGCTTCTCGCCCTCGGCCGTGAGGATCTGCGCCTGCTTGTGGCCCTCGGCGTTGAGGATCGCGGCGCGACGGTCCCGCTCGGCGCGCATCTGCTTCTCCATGGAGTCGCGGATGCTGGGCGGCGGCTCGATCGCCTTGATCTCGACCCGGGTCACCTTGATGCCCCAGCGGCCGGTCGTCTCGTCCAGCACCCCGGACAGGTGCCGGTTGATCTCCTCGCGGCTGGTCAGCGCCCGCTCCAGGTCGAGCGAGCCGATGACGTTGCGCAGCGTGGTCACCGTCAGCTGCTCGATGGCCTGGAGGAAGTTGGCGATCTCGTACGTGGCCCGGACCGGGTCGACCACCTTGAAGTAAAGAACCGTGTCGATAGAGACGACCAGGTTGTCCGACGTGATGACCGGCTGCGGCGGGAAGCTGACCACCTGCTCCCGCATGTCCACCTTGGTGCGGACCGCGTCGATGAACGGCACCAGCAGGTTGAGGCCGGGCTTGAGCGTGCGATGGTACCGGCCGAGCCGCTCAACGACGTCCATGCGCTGCTGCGGCACGATGCGCACCGAACGGATCAGGGTGATCACCACGATCAGCGCGAGCGCCGCAATGAGCACCGTTACGAAGACCTCACCGGGACCCAACTCATTCCCTCCAGACCAGCGCCGTAGCGCCCTTGACCTCTATCACGCGCACCCGCTCCCCCGGCGGGATCACCTGTCTGGCGTCGTACGACCGGGCGCTCCACATCTCGCCACCCACCTTCACCAGGCCCCGGTCGACGTCGACCTGCTCCAGCACCACGCCCTCGGAGCCTTCGATGGCCTCCAGGCCCATCTGCGCCGGGTCCGCGCCGGCGTGCAGGCGGTTGCGGATCGCCGGCCGCACCGCGACCAGGCCGAGCGAGGACACCAGGGCGAACACCAGGACCTGCACGGCGAGGTGGGCGCCGAGCGCCGCGGCCCCGGTCGCGGCGAGCGCACCGGTCGCGAACATCAGCAGCACGAACGTGCCGGTGAACAGCTCGGCGACTGCGAGCAGAACTCCAGCGATGAGCCACCACACCCACTCGTCCACCCCTGAATCGTGGCACGTCCGCGCCACCCCGGGCCAACCCGCGACGGTACGGTGTCGGGGTGTCGATCCTGGCCGGGACCGCCCAGCGCGTCGACGATGTCGTCGCTCGTCTCCAAGCCCGCGGCCGGGTGCCGTCGCTCTCCGTCGGGGTGCTGCGCGACGGGACCCTGGTGCACGTCAGCGCCGCCGGGGAGGTGCCGTCCCCGGAGACCCAGTTCCGGATCGGCTCGGTCACCAAGACGTTCACCGCGGTCCTCGTGGCGCAGCTCAGCGACGAGGGGCTGCTCTCGCTGGACGACCCGGTCACCAGCCACCTTCCGGGCGCCCCGGTCGGCGGCGTCTGCGTACGCCAGCTGGTCGCCCATGTCAGCGGCTTGCAGCGCGAGCCCGACGGCGAGTGGTGGGAGCGGGCCAGGGGCTGCGACGTGGACACGCTGCTGGCCGGCCTCACGCCGCAGAAGCTGGCCCTGCCGCCGCACGACCGCCACCACTACTCGAACCTCGCCTACGGCCTGCTCGGCGCGGTGCTCACCCGGGTAACCGGCGAGGAGTGGGCGGACCTGCTCACCAGTCGGCTGCTGGAGCCGCTGGAGCTACGGCGGACCACCTATCACCCGCGGCCGCCGTACGCCCGCGGCTACGTCGTCCACCCGTGGTACGACACGCTGCGCGAGGAGCCGCGCCACGACGCCGGTGCGATGGCCCCGGCCGGGCAGCTCTGGTCGACGCTCGCCGACATGGCCGCGTGGGCCGGGTTCCTGTGCGACCCGCCGCCCGCGGTGCTGGCCCCGGCCACCCTGGCCCGGATGTGCGCGCCGGTGGCGCTGGCCGACATCGACACCTGGACCGCAGGCCACGGCCTCGGCATACAGCTGTGGCGCCGCGGCGAGCGGGTCTACATCGGACACTCCGGCTCGATGCCGGGCTACCTCGCGCTGCTCGCCGTGCACCGGCCGTCCCGGACCGGGGTCGTGGCCTTCGCCAACGCCTACACGATGCGCGGCGGCTTCGTGACCCAGCTGCTCGGCCTGCTCACCGAGGTGCTGGACCGGGAGCCGCCGCCACGGCCACCGGCCTGGCGCGCGGCCCCCTGCCCGCCACCGGCCCAGGTCGCCGCGCTCTGCGGCCGCTGGTGGTGGATGGGCCAGGAGTACGCCGCCAGCTGGGACGCGCACGCCCGCGAGCTGGTCGTGACGCCGCTGGCGGTGCCGGGCGCGGTGCCGTGGCGGTTCGCCGAGGAGGGTCCGGACCGCTGGCGCGGCCGGTCGGGCATGAACGACGGCGAGGTACTTCAGGTACGCCGTACCCCGGAGGGTGACGTGGCCGCGCTGGACATCGCCACGTTCGTCCTCACCCGTCGGCCGTGACGAAGTCGATCAGCCGCTCGACCGCGTTGACCAGCGGCGTCTCAACGTCGTGGTAGGAGCGCACCCCGGCGAGCACCCGCCGCCACATCTCCGGCACGTCAGCCACGCCGAGGGCGGCGCAGACGCCCTCCTTCCACGGCCGGCCGGGCGGCACCTCCGGCCAGGCGGCCACGCCGACCCGGGCCGGCTTCACCGCCTGCCACACGTCCACGTACGGGTGCCCGGTGACCAGCACATGCGGGCCGGCCACGGCGGCGACCAGCCGGCTCTCCTTGGAGCCGGGCACCAGGTGGTCGACGAGCACGCCGAGGCGCCGGCCAGGCCCTGGGGCGAAGCCGCGCACCGCGCCGGCGAGGTGGTCCAGGCCGTCCAGCGGCTCCACCACGACGCCCTCCACCCGCAGGTCGTCGCCCCAGACGCGCTCCACGAGCTCGGCGTCGTGCCGGCCCTCCACCCAGATCCGGCTGGCCCGGGCGACCCGCGCCGGCTGGTCGGCGACGGCGAAGGAGCCCGAGGCGGTGACCCGCCGGCCGGGCGGGGCCGGGGCAGCGGCCGGCCGGCGCAGCGTGACCACGGCGCCGTCCAGCAGGAACGCGGCCGGCAGTAGCGGGAAGTGCCGGCGCCGGTTGCTGCGGTCGGCCAGCACCACCGCGCCGGCCTCGAACCCGACGACCGCGCCGCAGAAGCCAGACTCGGCGTCCTCCACCACCAGCCCCGGCTCGGCGTCCACCTCGGGCACCACCCGTCGCCGGCGCCAGTCCCCGGCGAGCACGTCAGACCCGTACCTGCCCATGACCGGCGACGTTAGCGGGCCGCCGGGCCAGGCTGCCGCCGCCGCGCCGTAGGGCCCGCCAGCCGCGGGAGCCCGACACGCTGCCGGAGCCGGCAACACCTTTAGTGCCGCAGGGCCTGTCACACCGTAGAGACCCCGATATACCACAGAGACCCGACACTTCATACGTGACCAACGCAGCAAGCCAAGTGCCGCAACGGTAATGCTTGCGTGGGGAAGACATCCCGCCTGCTCAGCACGTACCCTAGCCAACATGTCTCCCGCAGTGAGCGCCACGACACTGGGAGTCCGCCGGTGCACCCGGTTCGTGGCATGGGTACGCGCCTGGCGGGCTGGCCTCGTGCCGTACGACGAGGTGGCCGAGGAGATCGCGGCAGGCGAGGAGCACCTGGTCGCCGACGCGCCAGGCGCCTGGACGGACGTCTCGCTGCGGGACGCGCTCGCCGCCCTGTCAAAGCTCCACCCGGACGAGGTCCGGCTGGTCCTGCCCGCTCCGGGCGACCCGCGCGGCCTGCCCGGGCCGGGCACCCCGTTCACCGGCGCGGCGCTGCTGGCCGGCGAGGGCGTGCTGGCCGGGCCGTACGGCTTCGTGCCGGAGGTGCGCACGCACACCTCCGGGTCCGGGGACACGTTCTCCACCGTGCTGTGGCGCTGCCTGCCGCTGCCGGGCACCGCGCTGACCCGTACCAGTGAGCCCAGCTCAGCCGAGGCGGAGAGCGAGCTGGCCTTGGCGCTGGCTGAGGCGACCGCGGCCATCACCCGCCTGGATGTCGCACGCTGGCGGCCGGAGCTGTCCGGCGCGCTCGCCGCGCTGCGCCGCCGGGACGACGGCTGCGACCTGCCGCCCGGGTACGACCAGCGGGCCCGCCGGCTCTACGCCCGGGCCAGCATGCTGGACCGGGTGCTGGCGCTCGCCGAGCAGTCCGCGCCGGGCGGCGCGGTGAACACGTACGAGGCGCAGCGGCGCGACGCGGCCCTGCGCCCGCTGATGACCGCCTGCCGGCGGGCGCTCGTTGCCGCCTGCAACGCGCCGCTGGCGGCCTAGCGTCCGGTCAGGACGCTAGGCCGGCCGGGGCTGGGTCCGGCGGTCCCGGCGCGGGGCCGGGCAGCAGTGGGTGGGGCAGGTGTCCCAGACCTCGGTCGCGCCCAGCCGGTCCCGGGGTCCGGAGCCGGTCAGCCGCTCGACCACCAGCCGCCGGACCATCGCTACGAACCGAGGGTCGGTCGCTGCCGTGGCCGCCCGGACGAAGTCCAGGCCGAGCCGCTTGGCGGTGGCCGCTGCCTCGGTGTCCAGGTCCCAGACGACCTCGAGATGATCGGAGATGAAGCCGATCGGGCTGACCACGACACCGGTCACACCGGCGTCGGCGAGCGCGGCGAGATGGTCGTTGACGTCCGGCTCCAGCCAGGGCACTGAAGGCGGCCCGGAGCGGCTCTGCCACACCAGGTCCCAGCCGAGGTCAGGCGCTGCGCCGGCGGCTACCAGGGCGGCGGTCTCCCGCAGCTGCGCCTCGTAGCGGCCGCCCTGAGGGCCCGCCGTGGCGGCCATCGACACCGGGACCGAGTGGGCGGTGAACACCAGCCGGGTGCTCGCCCGCCGCGCCGGGTCCAGCGTGGCCAGCGCGGTCCGGACGGCGTCGACCTGCGGCCGCACGAACCCGGGGTCGTCGCCGTAGTGCCGGATCTTGTCCACGACCGGAGCCTCCGGCCCGAGCGCCGCCCGGGCCGTGGCGATGTCGTCCAGGTACTGCCGGCACGACGAGTATGAGCCGTACGGGCTGGTGACGAACGCCAGCGCCCGGCGTACCCCGTCGGCGCTCATGCGCCGCAAGGTGTCCGAGAGCAGCGGGTGCCAGTTGCGGTTGCCCCAGTAGAGCGGCAGGTCCACGCCGTGCGCCGCGAGCTCGTTGCCGATGCCGCGAAGCAGCCGGCGGCACTGGTCGTTGATCGGAGAGACGCCGCCGACGCTGAGGTAGTGCTCGGCCACCTCGGCCAGCCGCTCCGGTGGCACCCCGCGACCGCGGGTCACGTTCGCCAGGAACGGCTGTACGTCCTCAGGGCGCTCCGGTCCGCCGAACGAGACCAGCACAAAGGCGTCGTACCGCACGCGGCGAGCCTATCCGGCGGCGGCCCGTCCAGCCGCAAGCCGCTCCGGCCGCAAGCCCGCTGGAGCTCTGCCAGCGGGCTTGCGGCCACCGGGTCACACGCCGAGCGCGTGGAACCCTCCGTCCACGTGCACGATCTCGCCGGTGGTGGCGGGGAACCAGTCCGACAGCAGGGCGCAGACGGCCCGCCCGGCAGGCTCCGCGTCGGTGAGGTCCCAGCCGAGCGGCGCCCGCTGGGTCCACGCCTCCTCAAAGCCGGGGAAGCCGGGGATCGACTTGGCGGCCATCGTCCGCAGCGGGCCGGCGGCGACCAGGTTCACCCGGATCCCCTTCGGACCTAGGTCACGCGCGAGGTAGCGGGAGGTCGACTCGAGGCCGGCCTTTGCCACGCCCATCCAGTCGTACACCGGCCAGGCCTTTGTCGCGTCGAAGGTCAGGCCCACATAGCCGCCGCCCCGCGGCATCAGCGGCAGGCACGCCATGATCAAGGACTTGAAAGAGTACGTCGACACGTGCAGCGCGGTGGCGACGTCGGGCCACTCGGCGTTGAGGAAGTTGCCGCCGAGGCAGTCCGCCGGGGCGAAGGCGACCGAGTGCAGCACCCCGTCCAAGCCGTCGACCTGCTCGCGCACCCTGTCTGCGAGCGTGGCCAGGTGCTCGGGCTTGGTCACGTCCAGCTCGATCACCTGCCCGACCGGCTTGGGCAGGCGCTTGGCGATGCGCTCCACAAGGGACATCCGGCCGAAGCCGGTGAGCACCAGCTCGGCCCCTTCCTCCTGAGCAATGCGCGCCGCGGAGAACGCGATCGACTGCTCGGTGAGGATGCCGGCGATGAGCAGCCGCTTGCCGGCGAGCATTCCTGACATCACGTCCTCCTCGGACCGTATCTTCATAGTTCGTACCCCGATGCCCGCGTACGCGGGGTGGCCGCTTGTTCAGTGGCCCATGCCCAGGCCGCCGTCGACCGGGATGACGGCGCCGGACACGTAGCCGGCGCTGTCGCTGGCCAGCCAGGTGACCGCACCGGCGACCTCGTCCGGAGCGGCGAACCGGCCGGCCGGGATCGACTTGAGGTACTCCGCCTTGCGACCCTCCGGCAGGCTGGCCGTCATGTCCGTCTCGACGTACCCCGGGGCGACCACGTTTGCGGTGATGTTACGGCTGCCGAGCTCGCGGGTGACCGACCGGGCCAGCCCCACCAGGCCCGCCTTGCTGGCGGCGTAGTTGGCCTGGCCAGGGGCGCCGGAGAAGGCTACGACCGAGGAGATGAAGATCATGCGGCCCCACCGGGCGCGCAGCATCCTCGGCGAGGCCCGCTTGGCGCAGCGCCACGCTCCGGTCAGGTTCGTGTCGAGGACCCGGGCGAACTGCTCCTCCGACATGCGCAGCAGCAGCGTGTCGTCGGTGATGCCGGCGTTGGCCACGAGCACCTCGACCGGGCCCAGCTCAGCCTCGACGGCGGCGAAGGCCGCGTCCACCGCGGCCGGGTCGGTGATGTCACAGGCGACCCCGAACAGCCCCTCGGCAACGGGTGAGCCGCGGTGCGTCACCGCGACCCGGTCCCCCTGCTTGGCGAACGCCTGCGCGATCGCCAGCCCAATCCCCCGGTTACCACCCGTCACCAACACCGTACGGGCCATCGCGCCCGCCTCCTCTGCCGTCTTCACGCCGTCTGCACCTAGGACAGTGCGGGAAGAGACTAGCGCCCCCGCAGATCAGCCGAGCGGCCGATGCAGTAGCAGGGCGGGTGGGGGTGTACGCTCTGCCCGGTCCTGGCCCCAGCCCGAACACGGGAGGTGATCGCTGTGCGAGATAGCGATCCCCCGAGTCGTGGCCGGACCAGTCAGCCCCGCTGACATCCTCCACCTCGCTGCCGCCCACCGCACCGCGCGGTGGCGCAGCGTGCCTGGCCACGGCTCTTCCCCGGCGTACGTGTCCTAGACCCGTCCCCACCATGGAGCCGTCGATGAGCCGCTTTGCCGCGCCCTTCGGGTTCACCCTGGCCGCCGCCTGGGTGGTCGTCGTCTTCGTCCTCATCAGCGCCGCACCCACCCCCTGAGCTGTCCCCACCCTGGAGCCTCAGCCGGTTCCAGCCCCGCCGGCCCGCGCGAGTGGCATCCTCGAAGTCGCGACTGGTCCGGGGGAGGATGTGTGGACTACGCCGTACAGGTGCCGGGGTACGAGACCCTGGGCCTGCTCGCCTACGGCGGGCAGGCCACGGTCTACCGTGCCCGGCAGCGCAGCATGGCCGGGCGCGAGGTGGCGGTCAAGATCTACGACCGCGCCCTGGTGACCGAGCGGGACCGGCGCCGGTTCGAGCGCGAGGTCCGCGCCGCCGCCTCGCTCTCCGGCCACCGCCACGTCATCCAGGTGTACGACGCGGGCCTGCTCCCCAGCGGGCAGCCGTACCTGGCGATGGAGCTGTGCCACGGCGGCTCGCTGGCTACCCGGCTGCGGGAGCGCGGCCCGGTCCCGCCCGACGAGGTACGCACGATCGGCATCAAGATCGCCGGAGCCCTCGCCACCGCGCACGCGGCCGGGGTGCTGCACCGCGACGTCAAGCCGGCCAACGTCCTGCTCACCCGCGACGGGCAGCCGGTGCTCACCGACTTCGGCATCGCCGCACTGCTGCGGCCCGGCGTGGAGCAGTCGGCCACACTGGGCCTGCTGACGCCCGCGTACGCGCCGCCGGAGATGTTCCACGGCAGCGAGCCGACCGCGGCCGGCGACGTCTACTCCCTGGGCGCCACCCTGTACGCGCTGCTGGTCGGCCGGCCACCGCGGTGGCCGGCCGGGCGGGAGCCGAGCCTGGCCGAGATGTTCGTCCTCTACGACCACCCGCTGCCGGAGGTGCCCGGCGCGCCGGCGGGACTGCTCGCGGTGCTGCGCCACGCGATGGTCTCCGACCCGGCGCAGCGGTGCCCGTCAGCCGCCCATCTCGCGAAGGCCCTCGCCGGGCTCCCCGAGGGCGCCGGCGCACCGCACCCCGACGGCGCGACCAGGCCCGGCGCTCGTCCTGACCACCTACCCGGGCCGCCGGCCGGCTACCCGCCGGGCGCGCCATCCGGCCAGCCGACCAGGCACCCGCAGGGCCCGCCGGTTAGCAGCCCGCACGGCCCGCCACCCGGCCCGCCGGCCAGGGCGGTCACTGCGGGCGCCCGGGGGCTGCTCGGCGATGTGGCCCTGGCGCTCGCGCTGGTCACCACCTTGGGCGGGTGGGCGCTCGACGCGCGGGGCTGGGGCGCCGGGCTGGCCCTTGTCGCCGCGGCGCTCGGCATGCTCGCTCTGGCCGGATGGGGCCGGTTGTGGGCGGCTGTGGCGGCGTACGCGACCACCCTAGGTGTGGCGTTGTGGGCAGCCGGTGGCGTGGTGTGGTTGCAGGGAGACCAGCCCGTGCTGTGGTGGCAGCCTGTTGCGTGGCTGGTGAGCGCGCTCGTCATCGGGTTCGCCGCCGTGCTCGTCTACGACGTCCGGGCCCGGCGCCGGTAGGCCGCACACATACGGTGCTCCAGGTCGCGGCCTTGACCAGTGCACGACCGCGACAAACAGAGGACGGTGACCGAAGCACGCCAAGTGCCAGGCTCGCGGCTATGGCAGGCGGGAGCCCCAGAGCAGGCTGAGCCCGGCTGCGCAGAGGGCGAGCAGCAGCCCGGCCCCCGTGTACCAGTGGGTGACCTCCCTCGGCTCCGTCCGGCGCCCGATCGAGCTGCCGATGTCCTCGTACACCTGGCGCAGCTCCGCCCCGGAGGCCGCCTCGTAGAAGAAGCCGCTGGTGGTCTCGGCGAGCTGGGCGAGGGCGAGCCGGTCCACCGGCACCCGCTGCATCTGCCCGGCGATGGCCACCACGCCCTCGTCGGTGCCGAAGGCGATCGTCGACACCGGCACGTTCGCCGTGGCAGCGGCGGAGGCGGCCTCCTCGACCGACCGGCCGAACGTGCGGTACCCGTCGGAGAGCAGCAGGATCCGCGCCGGCGGTGGCCCGGCGGCCCCGTCCGTGGGCACGGTGCGGATGGCGTCCAGGGCGGTGAAGACCGCCTCACCGGTGGCGGTCGCCTCAGCCAGCTGAAGACCGTCGATGGCCTGCTGGACCGCTGACCGGTCCTTGGTCGGCGAGACGACCACGTTCGCCGACTTGGCGAACGAGACCAGACCCAGGTTGTACGAGGCCGGCAGCTGCGTGACGAACTGTTTCGCCGCCTCCTGCGCGGCCGACAGCCGGCTCGGCTCGACGTCGGTCGCCTGCATGGAGAGGGAGACGTCGATGGCGAGCACGATGGTGGCCCGCTCCAGCGGCACCTCCGTGTCGACGGACGGGCGCGCCATCGCCGTGGCCAGCGCCAGCATGCTCAGGACCAGCGCGGCGGCGGACACGTGCCGGCGCCAGCCGAGGCCCTGCGGGGCCAGCGTACGGAGCAGGTCGACGTTGGTGAAGCGCACCGCGTACCGCCGCTTGTGCCACTGCCGCCAGACGTAGACGGCGGCGACGGCGAGCACCGGCAGCGCGGCGAGCAGCCACCATGGTTGCAGGAAACGGATCATCGAGTGGTCCCCCGGGTGCGTGCGTGCCGCTGGGCGGCGACAAACCGGACAATGTCCAGCAGCCAGTCAGTGTCGGTACGCAGGCGCAGGTGCGCGGCACCGGCCCCGCGCAGCGCCTGGGCGATCGCGGCGCGCTGCGCGGAGGCCGCCGCGGCGTACCGGTCGCGCAGCCGCCGGTCCCCGGTGTGCACCTCGTGCACCGCGCCGGTCTCCGGGTCGACGAGCTCGATGACGCCGACGTCCGGCAGCTCCAGCTCGCGCGGGTCGACGACCTCGATGGCGAGCACGTCGTGGCGTACGGAGAGCTTGCGTACCGGGCGTTCCCACTGTTCGGGTGGGACCAGGAAGTCGGAGACGACGACCGCCAGGCCCCGCCGCCGGGGCGGCCGGTTCAGCCGGTCGACCAGGGCGCCGAGGTCCGTCCGGCCCGGCCGGACCGGGGTTGCGGCGATCGCACGCAGCAGCCCCTGCGCGTCCTTGCGGCCAGGGCGGGCGGGCAGCCGTACGGTGTGCCCGCCGCCGGTGCCGACGACCGCGCCGACCCGGTTGCCGCCCCGTACGGTCAGGTGGGCCACCGCGGCGGCGCCGGCCAGCGCGAGGTCCCGCTTGAGGTAGCGGGCGGTGCCGAAGTCCAGGCTGGCCGACAGGTCGACGGCGAGCCAGGTCTCCAGCTCCCGGTCGGCGACGGTCTGCCGGACGTGGGCCACCGTGGTACGCGCGGTGACCGGCCAGTCCATCCGGCGTACGTCGTCGCCCGGCCGGTACTCGCGTGACTCACCGGGCTCGCTGCCGGGGCCGGGCAGCAGCCCGAGGTAGTCGCCTTGCAGCAGGCCGTCCAGCTTGCGGGTGATGAGCAGCTGCAGCCGGCCGAGCACCAGCTCGGCGCGGGCGGTGTCGAGCGGGACCGGGCCCGGGTTCACGCCGCCTCCCGGCGGCCGTCGTGCGCGACCTGACCAAGCGCACCGGCGAGCGGCGGGCGCGTCACGCCCGTCGCCCTTGGCTCGGCCAGCCACCGGTTGGGGCCGCCTGGCGCGCCGGGCTGGCGGGCCCGAGGGCCGGCGGGTGCGGCGGGCCTACCTGCCCAAGGGCCGGCGCTGCGCTCTGCCGCGGGGTGACTGTCGGCAGCGGCACCGTGGCCAGGACCCGCCCGATGATGTGGTCGGCCGGCACGTCGTCGGCGAGCGCGTCGTAGGAGAGCACCAGCCGGTGGCGCAGGATGTCCGGCGCCACGTCCTGGATGTCCTGCGGCAGCGCGTAGTCACGCCCCCGCAGCAGCGCCAGCGCCCGGGCCGCCCGCACTGTGCCGAGCGAGGCCCGCGGGCTGGCGCCGTACTGGATGAGCTGAGCGACGTCGGCCATGCCGTAGTCGGCCGGGTCGCGGGTGGCCAGGACCAGGCGCACCGCGTAGTCGACCAAGGCGTTGTGCACGAAGACGCCATCGGCCTTGCGCTGCAGGCTGATCAGGTCGGTCGAGGTGAAGACCGGCGACGGCTCCGGCGGGGTCACCCCCATCCGGTAGACGATCTCCCGCTCCTCGGCATCCGTCGGGTACCCCACCAGGATCTTCATGAGGAACCGGTCCCGCTGCGCCTCGGGCAGCGGGTAGACGCCCTCCTGCTCGATCGGGTTCTGGGTCGCCATCACCAGGAACGGGTTGGGTACCGGGTGGGTCTCCCCGCCGATCGACACCTGCTGCTCGGCCATGACCTCGAGCAGGGCCGACTGGACCTTGGCCGGAGCCCGGTTGATCTCGTCGGCGAGCAGGAAGTTGACGAACACCGGGCCGAGCTCGACATCGAACTTCTCGCTCGACTGGCGGTAGATCCGGGTACCCACGATGTCGGCGGGCACCAGGTCGGGCGTGAACTGAACCCGCGCGAACGTGCCACCAACCACCCTCGCCAGGGTCTCCACCGCCAGGGTCTTGGCCACCCCCGGCACGCCCTCCAGCAGGCAGTGCCCCCGCGCGAGCAGCGCGACGAACATCCGCTCGATCAGCCGGTCCTGCCCGACGATCACCCGCTTGACCTCGAACAGGGCGCGTTCCAGCAGGGTGGCGTCCTGCGCCGGGGTCGTCACCGCGGAGCCGGGCACCGCCGGCGGTCCGGCCGCCGATGGAGCCGCCGCCGAGGCCGCGGACGAAGCCGCCGCCGAAGCCGCGGACGAAGCCGCCGGCGGGGCCGCCACCGAAGCCGCCGCCGACACCGCCGATGGGGCCGCGGGCGAGGCTGCCACCGAAGCCGCCGGCGAGGCCGGGTTGGCCGGCGTCGGTGGGACGCCGGGGCGTGACGGTCCGGGCGCGGGCATGGTCGGCTGGGCCACCGGTCCTCCACAGAGGGTCGAGCGGGTACGACAGCACCAAGCCTGACACGCCCACCCCACCAGACCGACGGCAGCGGTACGGACCGGCGCCAGCCCCGATCGGACTGACTGAATCGTCCGAATGGGCACGTCCCAAGGGTGGACATCACCACTCGCTGGCTGGGTACCATTTTCATCGTCGCCGGGCGGCTTCCCCCGTGGCCGCCCGGCGCTTCACATTTAATTGGCGCGGAGACTATTCGACGTCTATACGTCTACCCACGTCGCCAATCTCTCTCCCGGTAGCAACGCCTAACCGTGTCATTTCAGCCCGTATCCGTGGTCGTGTGACCTCCCGGATCGTGGCGGAGGGGCCCCGCCGCCCATCGGACGCCCCCCAGGCTGCGGCAGCCTCCGCCGCACCGGCCATAGGCTGGGCCGGTGGCCGCTGTCGACGATGCACCGGGCTCCCGCACCTGCTCGGCCAGGGGCTGCCGCCAGCCCGCCCGGTGGGCGCTGCGCTGGAACAACCCCAAGCTGCACCCGCCGGACCGGCGGAAGACCTGGCTCGCCTGCGACGAGCATCGCGAGCACCTGAGCGCGTTCCTGTCCGCCCGCGGGTTTCTCCGCGAGGTGGCGTCGTCGCCGTAGTCGCATACGCTTTCAGCGTGACCGAGCCACTCGCGAGCGCGCTTGACCCGTGGCCCGATACGGTGCGGTGGCGTCCGGTGTCCACGCGGCTGATCTGGGTGGAGGAGCTTGCGCTGCTGCTCGGCATGGGCTCGCTGGTGCTCGGCTGCGCGGTCGCCTGGCGGGTGCTCGACTGGCGGCTGCTGGGCGTGGCAGCCCTGGTGCTGGCGGCGGTCGGCCTCGTCCGCGCGGTCGCCATCGTGCGCACGGTGCGCGCCTGGGGCTACGCGGAACGAGAGCGCGACCTGCTGGTACGCCATGGTCGCATCGTCCGCCGCCTGTCGATCGTGCCGTACGCCCGCATGCAGTTCGTCGACGTCAGCGCGGGACCGCTGGAGCGCGTCTTCGGCCTGGCCACGGTGCAGCTGCACACTGCCGCGGCGGCGACGGACGCGCGGGTGCCGGGGCTTGAGCCGGCCGAGGCGGCCCGGCTCCGCGACCGTCTCGCCGCACTCGGCGAGGACCGGTCCGAGGGGCTATGACCAACGGGGCTATGACCAACGCCGCGGAGCCGGTGACCCGGCTGCACCCTCTGAGCCCGCTGCTGCGCAGCATCCGGCTGCTGCTGTTCGCCATCGCCGCGATCTCCTGGCAGGGGTACGACAAGCTCGGCTTGGCCAGCTGGCTGGTCCTGGTCGGGCTGGTGCTGCTCGGTGTCGGCGCGCTGTCCGTGGTGAGCTGGTGGTTCACCGGCTACCACGTGGTCGGCCGGGAGCTGCGGGTGTACGAGGGAATGCTGTGGCGGCGTACCCGGGCGATCCCGCTGGAGCGGCTGCAGGCGGTGGATGTCGTCCGCCCGGCGCTCGCCCGCCTGGCCGGCCTGGCTGAGCTGCGGCTGGAGGTGGTGGGTGCGGGCAAGACCGAGGCGCCGCTGGCGTTCCTACCCATCGGTGACGCGGTTGCCCTGCGC
>DASRIS010000181.1:0-69892 GCA_035649895.1 Micromonosporaceae bacterium
ACCTCCCGCACCAACGCCAGGTGCACCGCCGCCAGCCGCTGCTGCGCCACCCACAGCTCGTCCAACCCAGCGACCAGCTCACCGTCCGACAGCCCCCACACCGCAGTCCCGGCGCACGCCTCGACCGCCTGCGCGATCATCGCCGACACCACCCGCATACCCCTATCCTAGTACTGAAGTTCGATAAATTCTACAGTGGACCGTTCTGCACCTGTAGAGTCCGACGGCAGACTCAGCACCGGATCGACCCGGGGCAGCTTCGCGCGTACGGACCACCGCGCGGGTACATGTGTGGCCCTGGCTGCTCATGGTGATGCGCTCAACTGGAGCAACGACCTACGCGCGTCAAACGCCGCCGGCAACACGCACCAACACCAGGCTAAGAACAAGACCCTGGCCAGGCGCTTAGGACACCGGGCCGGCTAGGGCTGGACCGCGGCCCGTGACCACGCCGCGATGTGCACCTCGGCGCTGGACTCCCAGGTGAACTCCTTGGCCCGGTCGAAGCCGGCCTTTGCCAGCGCGTGCCGGCGCGCGTCGTCGTCGAGCAGCGCGGCGAGGTCGGCTCCGATCTGCTCCGGGTCCTCGCTGGTGTAGGCGACCGCGTCACCGCCCACCTCGGGCAGGGAGAGCCGGGGCGTGGTCAGCACCGGGGCGCTGCACGCCATCGCCTCCAGGATCGGCAGGCCGAAACCCTCGCCATAGGACGGGTACGCCGCGATGAGCGCGCCGCCCAGGAAGCCGGGCAGGTCGGCGTAGCGCAGGTAGCCCGGACGCAGCAGGCGCAGGTGCGCCGGCACCTCGGCGACCGCCCGGTCGATCTCGTCGTCGTGCCCCTGCCCGCCGGCGATCACCAGCGCCGGCGGGTCCTCCCGCTCGCTTACCGCGCTCACCCAGCCCCGGATCAGGTTGGGCACGTTCTTGCGGGGCTCCTTGGCGCCGAGGAACGCGATGTACGGCGTGGCGCCGAGCCCCAGGCGGGCGCGTACCCTTGCCTTCTCGTCGTCGCTCGGCGCGTGGAACGCGACCGGGTCCACCCCGTGGTAGGCCACGTCGATGCGGGTGGGATCGGCGTCGAGCAGCCGGATCAGCTCGTCGCGGGTTGCCTTGCTGGGCACGATGACCCGGGCGGCGCGGCGCAGCGAGGTCTTGATGGCAGACCGGAAGAACGTGCGCCGGGACTTGTCGTAGTGCTCGGGCTCGGTGAAGAACGTCGCGTCGTGCACGGTCACCGTCACCGGACAGCTGGCCCGCAGTGGGCAGGTGTAGAACGGCGAGTGCAGCACGTCCACACCGACCTGCTGGGCGAGCAGTGGCAGGCCGGTCTGCTCCCAGGCGAGGCGGGCTGGGCGGTGCGCGAGGGCGGCCGGTGCGCCGATCACCTCGACGCCCGGTAGCAGGCGGGTGTATCGCTCGGCATCGGTGCGCTGGCCCACCACCGCGAGGTCCACTGCGGTGCCGGAGACCCGGCAGAGCGCGCCGAGCAGACCGTCGACGTATCGGCCGACGCCACCACGGTCGGCCGGGACACTCGTGGCGTCGACGAGCACGCGGGGCGGACGGCCGGCGGTCACGGGAACTCCTTGCACTTCTCGGCTACATCATCGGAGTCGACTGTTGACCTCCAGCCTACGCCGCGTCGTCAGCAGGCAGATGTCCGCGACGCGACCCGATGAGAGTAATCAGCATCCGTACCTAGGTATGGTCGGGCATGGCCACGATCTCCGCGCTCTTCACCGCCGCCGTCGCGGCCGACCCTACCCGGCCGCTGCTGACGTACTACGACGACGCGACCGGCGAGCGCACGGAGCTGTCCGGGACGACCCTAGCCAACTGGGTGGCCAAGACCGCCAACCTGCTGGTGGACGGCTGCGGCCTGGTCCCGGGCGACCGGGCCGCGGTGCTGCTGCCGCCGCACTGGCAGACCGCAGCGGTCCTGCTCGGCTGCTGGTCGGCCGGAGTAGTCGTGGACCTGGACCCGGCCGGGGCCGACGGTGGGCCGGCTGAGGTCGCGTTCGTAGTAGCAGACCGGCCCGCCGCGCCGCCGGCCGCCGACATTTTCGGCCTGGCCCTGGCCCCGTTCGCCACGCCGATGCGCCAGCCGCCGCCAGGCGTGAGCGACTTCGTGCTGGAGGTACGCGGCCACGGCGACCGCTTCCAGCCGGCGTACCCGGTCTCGGCCACGTCCCCGGCGCTGCCGGGCGTCTCCCACGGCGAGCTGTGCGCGGCGGCTGCCGAGCGGTGCGCGGCGCTGGGCATGACGGCCGGGGCCCGGGTGCTGCTCGACGCAGCGGCAACGCCTGACCCGGTCGACTGGCTGCTCGCACCGCTGGCGGGCGGCGTCTCGGTGGTCCTCTGCGCCCACCTGGACCGGGACCGGCTGCCCCGGCGGCTCACCGACGAGCGGGTCACCGCGACAGTGGGGCTCGGCTGAGCAGCCCAGTCAAAGCGGGACCAGGCCAAGCGCGGGGAGAGCGGAGCCAGACCGAGCGGGGCCGACGTCAGGTCGCGCTGCGCTCCTTGGCGAGCTGCTCGAACGCGGTGAGCGACTCCGGGTTGGCGAGCGCGCCCTTTGCCGCAGCCCGGTCCACCGGCGTACCGGTGAGGATCCGCTTCACCGGCACCTCGAGCTTCTTCGCGCTCAGCGTGCGCGGCACCGCCCGTACCTGGTAGATCTCGTCCGGCGTGTGCCGGGGCGACAGCGCGGTACGCAGCTCGCCCGCGATCCGCCGGCGCAGCGCCTCGTCCAGCTCCAGCCCCTCCCGGAGGACCACGAACAACAGCAGCTCACCAGGGCCGCCCTCGGCATCCTCAAGGTGGACCACGACCGAGTCGACCACCTCGTCGAGCCCCTCGACCACCGAGTAGAACTCCGCGGTGCCCAGGCGCACCCCGCCCCGGTTGAGGGTCGCGTCCGACCGGCCGGTGATCACGCAGGTGCCGCGCTCGGTGAAGGTCACCCAGTCCCCGTGCCGCCACACGCCCGGGAACACGTCGAAGTACGCCGCCCGGTAGCGCTCCCCGGTCGGGTCGTTCCAGAAGCACACCGGCATGCTCGGCATCGGTTCGGTGATCACCAGCTCGCCGAGCTCGCCGACGACCGGCTGGCCGGTCGGGTCGTACGCCTCGACCTTGGCACCCAGGCAGCGGCACGAGATCTCACCCTCGTAGACGGGCAGCAGGGGTGAGCCGCCGACGAAACCGGTGCACACGTCGGTGCCGCCGGACAGCGACTGGAGCTGCACCGTCTCGCTGACCGCCTGGTACACCCAGCGGAAGCCCTCCGGCGGCAGCGGTGCGCCGGTCGACCCCAGCCCACGCAGGGCGGAGATGTCCACAATGGACTTTGGCTCCACACCGGCCTTGCGGCAGGAGAGCAGGAACGGCGCTGAAGTGCCGAAGTAGGTGATGCCGGCCTCAGCGGCCAGCCGCCACAGCGCGGTCAGGTCGGGGTGGGCCGGGTTACCGTCGAAGAGCACGATGCTCGCCCCCACGGCTGGCGCGGAGACCAGGAAGTTCCACATCATCCAGCCGGTGGTGGTGAACCAGAAGAACCGGTCCCGCGGCCCCAGGTCGTGGTGCAGGGCCAGCATCTTCAGGTGCTCCAGCAGGATGCCGCCATGGCCGTGCACGATCGGCTTGGGCAGGCCGGTGGTGCCGGAGGAGTAGAGCACGTACAGCGGGTGGTCGAACGGCACGGCCGCGAGCTCCAGCGGCTCGGCGGTGTCGGCCACCAGGTCCGCCCAGGGCAGCGCGCCGTCCGGGGGCGCCGCGCCGGGGTCCAGGTAGGAAAGCCAGACGGTATGGGTGAGCGACGGCAGCGCGGCCCGGATCGCGGCCACCTCTGGGCCGCGGTCGACCAGCTTGTCGCCGTACCGGTAGCCGTCGACGGCGAGCAGGACCCGCGGCTCGATCTGCTGCCAGCGGTCCACCACCGAGCGGGTGCCGAACTCCGGCGCGCACGAGGAGAACACCGCCCCCAGGCTCGCCGCGGCGAGCATGAGCACGAAGGTCTCCGGGATGTTCGGGGCGTACGCCGCGACCCGGTCGCCCGGCCCGACGCCCAGCCGGCGCAGCCCGGCCCGCGCCCGCCGGACCTGCTCGCGCAGCTGCGCGGCGGTCAGCGTGACCGGGTCCCGGGTCTGCGAGTAGGCCAGCACGACCGGGTCGGTGTCGGCCCGGCCGGGCATGCGCAGCACGTGCTCGGCGTAGTTGAGCCGGGCGCCGGGGAACCACCGCGCACCCGGCATCTGCCGGCCGGCCAGCGTCTGGTCCGGCGCGGCGGGCGCGACCACGTCGAAGTAGTCCCAGACCGACTGCCAGAACCCCGGCAGGTCAGCCACTGACCAGCGCCACAGCGCGTCGTAGCCGGCGAGCTCCAGGCCGCGCTCCCGGGCCAGCCAGCC
Source organism: Micromonosporaceae bacterium (assembly GCA_035649895.1). Classification (GTDB taxonomy): domain Bacteria; phylum Actinomycetota; class Actinomycetes; order Mycobacteriales; family Micromonosporaceae; genus DASSUC01. Next base: position 4,407 of record DASRIS010000181.1, read on the forward strand.
CAGGTAGTCGCCAACGCGGGCGGTCTGGCGCACGTCGGCCGGTGGCCGCCACAGCACGTCGCCTGCTGTCATCGCGCTCTCCTTCCGGCCCCTTCCAGCTACGCCTGCGGCCATCCTGCCGCACCGGCCCGCTCCCCCGCCTACTCCCCCGGGAGTAGGCCCGCCCGCCGCACGTACGCCGGGCAGGGCAGCTCAGATGCCCTCCGCGGGCCGACGCGACCGGACCCGGCGGCCGGCCACCCTGGACCAAGCTGACGCATGACAAGGAGGCACTGATGTCGACGCAACCGTCTGGCCCGCCCCGGGTGCGCACCTCGGACGCGGAGCGGGAGGACGTGGTCACCATCCTGCGGGTGGCCATCGGCGAGGGCCGGCTGACCCTGGCCGAGGGCGAGGAGCGGATCGCCGCGGTCTACGCGGCGACGTACCGGGACGAGCTGGGCCCGCTCACCACGGACCTGCCCAATGGCGGGCGGAGGGCGCTGCTGGAGACGCCGGAGGCGAAGGCGCGGCTGGCCGCGTACGCCCGGCACCGGCTGCGCCGGCACGGCGCGTTCGTCGCCGTGGCGGCGGCGGTGCTGGTCGGCCTGTGGGTGGCGTCCGGGGCGCTGTTCTTCTGGCCGGCGATCCTGCTCGCTCTCCTCGCGGTCAGCCTGCTCCGCCATGTCGCGTGGTACCGGCGCGGTGGGCGGTGGGGCTGGCGCGGGCACCGGTCCGGCCGGGACTGGTCCGGGCAGGGCTGGTCCGATCGGGACCAGCCGGGCTGGTCCGGCCGGGGGTGCCGCGGGCGGCACGGGGACCGGGCCGGGTGGGAGCACGCCGGCGCGGGCCACCGCGGCACGCCGGGCGAGTGAGCCACGCCGCGGGCCGGCCACTGCGGCCGGCCCGCAGCCCCCCTGACCAGCTTGTACTGACGGAGCAGCGTGGACCCACTGCGGTGTGCCCCCTCCGCGCGGACCCGCCTGCGGTCGCTGCCCAGTCACGTCCACTCCAGGGGTTCGCGGCCGCTGTGCTATGTGGATCATGTCGCGCCGCCGGCCCACGAGCCTGGCGCCCTACCGCTGCTCACCATTGTCGCCACCCACCCTGCCGCTACTCTCCACTATGGACAAGAGCCACCGGCGGGACACATCCCGCGCAACCGCACTGCGACCTAGCGTGACGTGCGCGCAGGACGTCCGGTGCGGGCTGCTTGGGGGTTCGGGAGGCGGTACGGTGCGCCCATGCGTCATCTTTGGAGCCTGATCGCCGGAGTCGTGATAGCACCGCTGGCCTGGGGACTCCTCGCAATCGGCCAGCCCCAGTCGAGCGAGACCATCGCAGCGTGGGAGCAGCAGGACACGATCTACACCGGGGACCTGCTCAAGCCGGCCGCCTTCCTGGCCGTCGCGGCGATCCTGCTGGGCCTGGTCGCGACGCTGCGGTTCTCGCCGGCCGGCGCGCTCGTCGCCGGCCTGCTGCTCCTGGTGCCTGCGGTGGGCCTCTTCGTCGACCCGGCGTCCTTGCGCAACGGCCTGCCGGACGACTTCACGCTCGCCGGGCAGACGGTGCACGTGCGCACCCCCTTGGACAACGGCACCCTCCTGCTCCTCGGCCTGCTCCTGGTGGTCTCCGCCTTCAGCGTCCAGCGCTGGCGGCGCTGGCCGGTCGCTGAGCCGGGGCTGGAGACCGAGCCGGACACCGAGGTGCTGCCGGGACCGTCGGGCGAGTCGACCGACCCGGACACCGAGCCGCTGACCGTCCCACCGGACAGCTCACCATGGCGCCCGTCCACGCCGGCCCCGTCCGCCTCGACACCGTCCGCCTCGGCACCGCGCACAGCCGATGACGAGGTGGCGACGACGCCATGGCACCTGTCCACGGCGGAGCCGACCGAGCGCCTCTCCCCGGCCCCGTCAGCGCCGACCGCCCCGGCCCCGTCCGCTGCGCCGCCGTCCTGGCCGCCCCGGGAGCCGACCGGGCGCGCATCGACCGCCGACTCCCCCTGGGCCGGGCCGCCGGCCCGGCGCGACGACACCGGCTGACCCACCCGTCACCCACCCCCGCCCGCTCCCGGCGCCCGAGGCTTACGGCGACGCCGCCGTACGACGACGACCGAGGGCACCCGAGGTCAGGGCGCGCTGGAGGCGCCATACGAGGTCAGGGCGCACCGGAAGCGGAGCGGGGTCTTGAGGGTACGAGGTACCGTCCGGTATATGCGCCACTTCGGCAGCGTCCTGCTCTCCCTCGTGCTGGCCCCGTTGATCTGGCTGAGTGCTGGCGTCGGCGCCAGCAAGCTCGCGGAAGGGTTGGCAGACGACCCGGACCGCCGTTCCGCCTTTGTCGGCTTGGTCGCCATCGGCGTCGGCGGCCTACTCTACAGCCTGCTGGTGCTCTCCCGGCTGTCGCCTCTCGGCCCGGTGCTCGTCGGGCTCGCGTTCGGCGGGGCCACGGTGTGGGCGGTGGTCGCCGCGAACTCGTTCCGCGACATGGTGCCCGAGGACTTCCTCGGCGTGTCGGGTGCCGGGCGGCTGCCCGCCTCCGGCTACGCGGCGCTGCTGGCCGTGCCGCTGCTCGCCACGATCTTCAGCGCCCGCCGCTGGCGGCGCTACGACTACGAGCCGGACGAGGCGAGCCAGCAGACCGGGTACGGCGGCGCGTCGCTGAGCGAGACCCGACGGACCAGCAGCTACGGCGGGGACTACGACCCCTACGGCTACGGCTCGTCCAGCTACGGTTCCTCCAGCTACGGCGGGTACGACTCGCCGGGCTACGACTCCTACGGGTCGTCGCGGCACGGCTCGTCGTACTCGCCGGCCAGCCCGCCCCTGTCCACGTACCGCCGGGGCGACGACCCGGACGACACCCAGACGATGCCCGGCCGGTGACATACCCCGGCCGGTGGGACCTGCCGGCGGCACCCCCGCCGGTGGCACCCCCGCCGGTAGCGCCGCGGCCGGTGTGGCGCTGCGACGGGACAGCACCGGAGAGACGGGCGGCGCGAGGGTCAGCCGCGCAGCAGCTGGCGTGCCATCACGACCCGCTGCACCTGGTTCGTACCCTCGTAGATCTGGGTGATCTTGGCGTCCCGCATCATCCGCTCGAGCGGGAGGTCCTTGGTGCATCCGTAGCCGCCCAGCAGCTGCACGGCGTCCGTGGTGATCTCCATGGCGGCGTCGGAGGCGAAGCACTTCGCCGCGGCACCGAAGAAGGTCAGGTCCGCGTCGTCCCGCTCGGACTTGGCCGCCGCCACGTAGGTGAGCTGCCGCGCCGCCTCCAGCTTCATGCCCATGTCGGCGAGCATGAACTGGACGCCCTGGAAGTCGGCGACCGGCCGGCCGAACTGGTGGCGCTCCTGCACGTAGCGCTTTGCCAGGTCCAGCGCCCCTTGCGCGATGCCGACCGCCTGCGCGGCGATGGTGACCCGGGTGTGGTCGAGCGTGCGCAGCGCCAGCCGGAACCCCTCGCCGAGCTGGCCGACCAGCCGGTCGGCCGGGATGCGTACGTCGTCGAAGTAGACCTCGCGGGTGGGTGAGGCCTTGATGCCGAGCTTGCGCTCGAGCGCACCGAAGCTGACCCCGGGGTCGGACCGCTCGACCACGAAGGCGGAGATGCCCCGCGTGCCCGCGGCGGGGTCGGTGACGGCGAAGACCGTGTAGAGGTCGGCGGCTCCGGCGTTGGTGATCCACCGCTTGACCCCGTTGAGGACGAAGTGGTCGCCGTCGGTCCGGGCACGGGTGGTCATCGCCGCCGCGTCGCTGCCCGCCTCCGGCTCGGACAGGCAGTACGAGAACAGGCTCTCCCCCCGGGCGACCTGCGGCAGGTAGCGGCGCCTCACCTCGGCCGAGCCGGCGAGCAGCAGCGGTAGCGACCCGAGCTTGTTGACCGCCGGGATCAGGGAGGAGGATGCGCACGCCCGGGCCACCTCCTCGATCACGATCGCGGTGGCGAGCGCGTCCGCGCCGACGCCGCCGTACTCGGTCGGGATATGCGGGGCGTGGAGCTCTGACGCGCGGAGCACGTCGTACGACGCCTGCGGGAACCGCCCTGTTTCGTCCGCTTCTGCGGCATTAGGCGCGACCTTGCCCTCGCACACGGCCCGAACCGTCTCGCGGAGCACCTCGTGCCGCTCGGGCAGGCGGTACGCCTCGAAACCTCTCGCCATCGCGCATCTCCAGTCTGCGGCCGGCCCTAAAGCCACTCTTGCGCCATCCTGCCACTCCGCCACGCCCGTCCCCACCTGCGGATCTTCCAGGCCATGGGTAGTACGCCACAGTGACCGGCACCTTGCGCACGGGCGTAGGCTGACCGACTATCGTCGCGGTGGTTGCCCCGGCACGTGTGCGCCGGCCGGGTGGGGGTAACAGCGATTAGAGTCCATCGACCGTCATATCGCTGGTGATGGTCCACAGCGGCGCGGCATAGCGGCGCGAAGTGCGAGCGGAGAACACGCAGTGACGATTCCGTACCCAAGCATCCAGACCTTGCCACCCCTCGGTGCGGTGTCCCCACCGTCCGGGGCCCAGCGCCCCCGGCTCACCTTCATCGGCACCGGCTACCTGGGCGCCACGTACGCGGTCTGCTTCGCCGAGCTGGGCTACGAGGTGCTCGGCGTCGACGTTGACGGCCCGAAGATCGACAAGCTCGCCGCCGGCACGCTGCCGTTCCACGAGCCCGGCCTGGACGAGCTGCTGCACAAGAACCTCGGCACGGGGCGGCTGCACTTCACCACCGACTACGCCGAGGCGGCGGCCTTCGGCGACGTGCACTTCATCTGCGTCGGCACCCCGCAGCGGGCCGACGGCATGGCGGCCGACCTGTCCTACGTCGAGTCGGCGGTCGCCGCGCTGGCTCCGCACCTGACCCGCAAGGCCCTCATCGTCGGCAAGTCCACCGTGCCGGTCGGCACCGCCGAGTGGGTCGAGCAGCTCGTGCACAAGTACGCTGCCGGACTGGCGGACGTCGAGGTCGCCTGGAGCCCGGAGTTCCTGCAGGAGGGCTACGCGGTGGAGGACGTGCTGCGCCCCAACCGGGTGATCTTCGGAGTCAAGACGGAGTGGGCCCGCGACATGCTCTACTCCGTCCACAAGGGAGTGTTCGACCTGGCCGCCACCGAGGACCGGGAGGTCCCCGTGGTGATCACCGACTTCGCCACCGCGGAGCTGGTCAAGGTCGCCGCCAACTCGTTCCTCGCCACCAAGATCTCCTTTATCAACGCCATGGCCGAGGTCTGCGAGGCCACCGGCGCCGACGTGACGCTGCTGGCCAAGGCGATCGGGTACGACTCGCGGATCGGCAACAAGTTCCTCCGCGCCGGAGTCGGGTTCGGTGGCGGCTGCCTGCCCAAGGACATCCGGGCGTTCCAGGCCCGGGCGCAGGAGCTCGGCGTCGGCGAGGCGCTGCGGTTCCTGCACGAGGTCGACCTGATCAACCAGCGACGCCGGCAGCGGGTGGTGCAGCTCGCCACCGAGCTGCTCGGCCGGGCGTACGGGCCGAACGGTCCGGACCTGCAAGGCGTCAAGGTGACCGTGCTCGGCGCCACGTTCAAGCCCAACTCCGACGACGTGCGGGACTCCCCGGCGCTGTCCGTGGTACGCCGGCTGGTCCGGACCGGGGCGCAGGTCACCGTGTACGACCCGGAGGGCATCGAGAACGCCTGCCGGGACGTGCCCCAGGCGACGTACGCCAAGACGCTCAACGACGCGGTCGCCGGCGCGGACCTGGTCTGCGTGCTCACCGAGTGGGAGGAGTTCCGCAACGCCGACCCGCAGGCGCTCGGCGCCCTGGTCGCGGGCAGGCGCGTCATCGACGGGCGGAACTGCCTGGACTCCGCGGTCTGGGTCCGCGCCGGTTGGGAGTACCGGGGCATGGGGCGGCCCGTGGTCCGCTGAGCCCACCGTCCGGCCGGACAGCTGCCGCCCGGCCGGACAGCTGCCGTTCGTGTACACCAAAACGTGACCGTGGCGGTCACCGGGTCAGGGCCCGGTGACCGCCAGGCTTTATGTTGGGCTGGCCAAGAGCAGGTCGACTAGGCATGCTCGAGGTAAGACCGTATATACCACCGGCGTATACCGATCCTCCGGAAGGTGGCACGCGCATGTACCAGTGCACGCGCTGCAACAGCCCGGCCGATCCGATCGCCGGCTGCCCGACCTGCGGCGCCCCACCGCCGCCGCTCGCCGTGGAGATCGACCGGCTGAACCGCGAGATCGCCGAGATGAGCTCGCGGGACCTGGCGATCCAGCGCGAGCGGGCCGGCCTGTCCAGCAAGATGCAGGCCGCCCTGCACCAGCGCAACCTGCTCATGGGTGCGCAGTCCGAGCGGCTGCGCCGGACGCCGAAGCAGCGCAGCGCCGCCCGGCGGGTCGGGTCGCTGCTGCCCGCCAACGTCCGCCCCAGGCTGCGCGGTGGCCGGACCCGCCAGGCCGAGCCGGACTCGGACGAGAGCGGGCGCGGCACGGCACCGGACACGACCACCGAGGCCGGCCCGGGCGTCGACACGTCCACCGCGACCCGCCCCGGCACCGCCAGGTCAGGCGGGGCACGGCCCGGCTCCACGCCGGGCGCCGGCTCGCCGCCGGGGACCGGGCGGGCCACCGGTACGGCTGGCGGCGGTGGCCAGCGCGCCGCGGCAGCGGGCGGGCGGCCGCGCGCCGCCCCGACCCGGACCATGCCGTCCGGCCCGGTCCTGGACGACCTGGCCGCCGAGCCGCTCGACGCGGACGAGACCGGCCTGCGGCCCGAGGCCTCGTCCCGGTCCGTGCAGAACGTCCTGCTCGGGCTCGGCGCGCTGCTGCTCGGGGTGGCGGCGGCGGTGTTCATCGCGGTGGCCACCAGCGTGCTGGAGCCGGTCAGCCGGGCGGCCATCCTCGCCGTCGCTACCGGGCTCATCCTGCTCGTCCCGCCGGTGCTGGCCCGGCGCGCGCTGACCTCGACGGCGGAGACCGTCTGCATGGTCGGTCTCGCGCTGCTCCCGCTGACCGGGTACGCAGTCTGGGAGATCGATCCCTTGCGGACCGGTGTCGGGCTGCCGGGGCCGGTGTTCGCGGCGTTGGTGCTCGGCGCCACCAGTGCGGTCGCTGCGGGCTACCGGGCCGTGGCCGGCCTCGTCACGCCCACCTTCGTCGCGGTGCTCGCCGCGCAGCCGGTGCTGCCCTTGCTGGCCTACCCGTGGATCCGGGGTGCGGCAGGGTGGGCGCTGGTCCTGGCCGGTGTGGCAGCGCTCGACGTGGCGCTGGCCCGGGTGCTCGCCCGCGAGGAACCCTCGGCTTCAGGGCTGCGCGAGCTCATCTGGGTGCTGCACGGGCTGGCGGTCGGTGCCGCCCTCGTCTACGCGATGGTCGCCCTGGTCACCGCCGGTGGGCTGGCTGCGGTCACGCGGGCCGGCGCCGTCCTGGTGATCGCGGCCGCCGTCGGCCTGGCCGGCGCGCTGTCCCTGCGCCGGCGCCCGCTGCCGGACGTGGCCGCGGGGATCATGGTGCTCGCCGTGCTGGGCTCTGCGGTGCGGGTGCTCGCGGCCGCCCTGCCGGGACGGTCGCTCGTGCTGTTCGCCGCCATCCTCGCGCTCATCGGGCTGGGCCTGCGCCTGCTGCCGCCAGCGGCCCGCCGCGGCCCGCAGCTGGCCGCGTCCATCGCGCTCGCGGTCCTCGGGCTCGTGGTGGCGGGGTTCGCCCTGCGGGCGACGATCGCGACACTGCGGGCCGCGCTGCCGGTCTGGGAGGCCGATGTCGCCGCCTACCCCGGCCGGCTCGCCGCTGCGGTAGGGCCGGGCGGCTGGCAGATCGCCACTGCCGCGGCGCTGCTCACGCTGGCCGCCGTGGTCGCCGTCCCGCCGGCCTTCCAGCGCGAGGCGACGGCCGCCGGCGCCGCGGTCGCGGTCCTCGCCGCGCCGGCCTCGTACGGGCTCAGCTGGAGCACCACGCCGTGGGTGCTCCTGGCCGGCGCGGTCGGCTTCGGCATCGTCGGGCTGGCCGCGCCCACCGAGCGCGCCGCCCGCGTGCTGGTCGGGGCGGCGCTGCTGGTCGGGCTGGCCGCGGCCACCGCCAGCCTGGCCCGCCCCGAGCTGACCGCCTGGGTGCTCATGGCGCTCGCGCTCGCCGGTGGGGTGATCGGGCTCGCGCCGCACTGGGCGACCGGCGGCCCGCACGCCAATATCACCACGGACGCGGCGCTGGGCGGTGCCGCGGCCGCCCTGCCCGGAGCCGCGGCGACCTCGGTCGTGGTGACCGTGCCCTCCGTCGACGCCGTGCCGGTGCTCGCGGCAGCCTTCCTCGCCGTCTCGGTCTCGCTCGGCTACGCCGCCCTGATCCAGGTGGCCCAGCGCCGCACCAACGTGCCGCTGGCTGCCGGTGGCAGCGTCGGGGCGGCCGCCGTCACGGTCGCCGCGTTCACCGGCGATGGTGCGGAGATCGTCGATATCTTGGTAGCGCTGTCGCTGCTGGTCGGCGCGGCGCTGCTGTGGTTCGCGCCGTCGATCGACGCGAGCCAGCGGGCGGACCGGTGGATCGAAGGGCCGGATGTGGCCGCGGCGGCGGTCACCGCCGGCGCGATCGGCGCGCTTGCGCGCATCTCCGCGTCGGCAGCACCCGGCACCGGCCTGGCAACCACCGCCGCGCTGGTCCTGATCGTGGCGATCGGGGTCCGGGCGATGCCCGAAAGGTGGCGGCCCGGGCCGGTGGTCGGCTGTGCCATCGCCGGCGCGGTCGTCGCGGTGATGGCGGGCACGGCCGCCGTGGTCGGAGGGCTACGGGTGCTCGTGGCGACCAGCCCGGTCTGGGCCGCCGACCTGTCGACCTGGGCGCAGACGGTCGAGCCGGGCCGGATGTACGGCTGGCAGACCCCGTACGCGCTGCTCCTGCTCGCGGCTGCGGCGGCGGTGGCGCTGCCCCCGCGCTCCCGCAACAGCGTGGTTCCGGCCACGATCGGCCTGGCCGTGGTCGCCGCCCCAGCGGCGCTGCAGCTGCCCTGGTGGAGCCCGATCCTGCTGGGCATGCTCGCCGCCGGCGGGTTCGGCCTGGCCGCCGTGGTCACCCGGTCCCACCGTGCCGGCATAGCGTGGGCCGGGGCCGCCGGGGCGATGGCTGGGTACGCCGTCGGCGCAAGCCTGGTCGGCCCGTGGGCCACCGCCGGAGCGCTGGTCGGGGTCGCGGCCGTCGCCGCGTTGATCGCAACCTCCGCCCGGGTCGCCGCGGCGGACCGGGCCGACCACGCGGCCGCCACGCGCAGCCATCTCGAGCCCGTTGGCGGCGCCGCCGTGGCCGCGGCCCTGCTGGCCGGGCCGGCGGCGGTGGCCACCCTCGCGGCGGCCCTGGACCATCCGGCCACCACGGCCCTGCCCGCCGCGTTCGCCGCGACCGCCATCGGCCTGTCCCTGGTGGCGGCGGTGGCCCGCGGCTACCTGCCCTACGCCGCGGTGGGCACCGCCGCGGCCGCCACCGCGATCGCCATCGCCGCCGTCTTCACCGGCCAGCCCCTCGGCGTCTACGCGGCCGCCGCGGCCATGCTCGGGGTGATCGCCGAGATGCACCGCGCGGCTGTGACACCCCCGGACGGTCCCGCTCCCCGCCTGCGCGCCCGCTGGCGTTCGGTATGGCGCAGCGGGCAGGGCCGGCTCGTCGGCGACACCGGTCCCGCCCCGGGCGAGCCGGCCGGTGCAGGGCTGCTCACGCCCGGGCTGCTCGCCGCCGCCGGCATCCCGGCCCTGCTGGCCGTCGTCAGCATCGGCCCGGCGCTCACCGCCGCCCTGCTCGAGCCGTACCGCACGCTGCGGCACATCTGGCAGGGCCCGGGGGCGGCCGGCGTCGACTGGGCCGGCTACACCGTGGGCGACCGGAGCAGCACGCTGGCCGCGCTGGTGCTGACCATCGCCGCCGCACTGGCCGCGCTCGGCTTCGGGGACCGCAGCGACCAGAGCCGCGACGAGCTGGCGGCCCAGGTGGTGCCGGTCCTCCTCCCCGGCGTGGCGATCACGCTGCTGATCGCGCCGTACAGCCTGCACCTGCCCTGGCCGGTCGGCACGGTCGCCGCGCTCACCGTCTTCGTGATCAGCATGCTCGGCGTGGCGCTCAGCCCACCGCCCCCACCCACCGAGGCCGCCCGCCCGGTCCGGGTCACGCGGTACCTGGTGGTGACGATCGGGCTGGCTGCCGGCGGTGCGGGCCTCGCCGGCAGCCTCGCCACCCGCTCGACCACCCTGGTCACCCTCGCCGGCGCCGTCGTGGTCGGGATAGTCGCGGCGCTGCGCGGCACCACGTCCACCGCCCGGGTGCTCGGCTGGGGTTTCGCCTCCGTATCGGCCCACTTCCTGGCGTACGTGACCGGCCTCGCGATGGGCCTGGCCCCGCACTGGTCCTCGTTCGGCGTGCTCGGTGTGTCCGCCATAGTGCTGGTCACCGCAGCCACCCTGCCGCAGCTGAGCCGGCCGGAGAACCGCGGCCAGGCGGCGGCCCTGGAGTGGAGCGGCTACATCGGCGCGCTGGTGTCCCTGGTGCTCGCCGCCGGGTCCGTCCCGCACCTGGCGGCGCTGCTCGCCGCCTGGGGCGCGGTGCTCGGTGTGGCGGCGGTCCGCCCAGGCCGCCCGGCTCCCCAGCGCCGCACCCTGCTCTGGGTGGCGGCCGCCTTCGAGCTGGTCGCGTGGTGGCTGCTGGCCCGCACCACCCAGATCGAGGTGCCGGAGGCCTACACCCTGCCGTTCGCGGCGCTCGCCCTGGTCGTCGGCGTGATCGAGCTGCGCCACCACCCCGAGCTCGGCAGCTGGGGAGCGTACGGGGTGGCGCTCATCGCCGCGTTCGGCCCATCCCTGGTGATCGTGCTGGTGACCGACTCCGGTCCGCTGCGCCGCACGGTGCTGCTCGTCGCCGCCGCGACCACGCTCGCCCTGGGGTCGCTGCGCCGCCAGCGCGCGCCGGTCGTCATCGGCGGTGTGGTGACCACCGTGGCTGCCGTGCACGAGCTGTTCCTGGCCAGCGTGTGGCTGGTGCTGATCCCGCTCGGCGTGCTGCTGCTCGCGCTCGGCGCCACCAACGAGAAGCGCCAGCGCGAGATGCAGCGCCTGCGCGGCGCGCTCAACCGGATGCGCTAGAAGCGCCGGCCAGGCAGGGCGTCCGCATGGAGATACTCCGGACGTGCAGATGGCGCGCAATGGCCGGACCTGGCTTCGCAGCCAGTCGCGTGCGGTCATGATCGCGGCGGCAACAGAAGCTGTCCAGCGCGGCTGCACGTTTCCCGACCCAGATCGCGATCTTGACACGGTGACGCCGATAGGCGCAGTGAGGAGCGCGACCCAGCCACGAGGAGCGCGGCTCAGCCACTTGGTCGACGCCCTACGGTCCGCCTTCCCCACTGACCGCCCCGTCCGGCCGCTCCAGACCACGCCAACCGGTGAACGGGAGTCGGGCCCCAGGGAGAAGTTCGGGCCCCGGGAGTTCGGGCCCCAGGGAACCCCGGCCCCAGGGAACCCCGGGCCTCAGGGACCTGGGCCTCAGGGACCCGGGCGACGGGCTGCCGCCGCGGCCGGATCCGACGCGGCCAGGACCGGATCCGAGGCGGCCAGCGCGGCGTCCTTCTCCGTCACCAGCCGCGCCAGGCTCTCCTGGAACGCCACGACGCGCGCTCGCAGCTGCGGGTCTGACGCGGCGAGGATCCGCACCGCGAGCAGGCCCGCGTTGCGGGCGCCCCCGACGGACACCGTCGCCACCGGCACGCCGGCCGGCATCTGCACGATCGACAGCAACGAGTCCAGCCCGTCCAGGTAGCGCAGCGGCACAGGCACCCCGACCACCGGCAACGGGGTTGCCGAGGCCACCATGCCGGGCAGGTGAGCCGCGCCACCGGCCCCGGCGATGATGACCCGTAGGCCCCGCTCGGCAGCGGTCGCCGCGTACTCCAGCATGGCGTGCGGGGTGCGGTGCGCCGACACCACGCGGACCTCGTACGCCACACCGAACTCGGCGAGCGCCTCGGCTGCGGCGCGCATGACCGGCCAGTCCGAGTCGCTTCCCATGATCACGCCGACGTCAGGCACCCGGCCTCCTCCCGCAGCTCGCCCTCCCGGATCCACCGCGCCGCCCGGGCAGCCCGCTCCCGGACCGCCGCGGGGTCGTCGCCGAGCACGGTCACGTGCCCGATCTTGCGCCCGGGGCGTACCTGCTTGCCGTAGAGGTGCACGCGGGCCCCGGGGTCGGCCGCGAACAGGTGGTGCAGCCGCTCGTCGATCGGCATGCCGCCCGCGGCGCCGCCGAGGACGTTGGCCATCGCCACCGCGGGGACGGTCGGCGCGGTCGAGCCCAGCGGGTAGTCCAGGACCGCCCGCAGGTGCTGCTCGAACTGGGACGTGCGGGCCCCCTCGATGGTCCAGTGGCCGGAGTTGTGCGGGCGCATGGCGAGCTCGTTGACGAGGAGGCCGGTCGCGGTCTGGAACAGCTCGACCGCGAGCAGCCCGACCACGCCGAGCGCCGTGGCGAGGTCGATCGCGAGCCGCTGGGCGGCGACCGCGACGGCCGGCTCCAGACCGGGCGCCGGGGCGAGCACCTCGACGCAGATGCCGTCCCGCTGCACCGTCTCCACCACCGGGTACGCCGCCACCTGCCCGAATGGCGAGCGGGCCACCTGCACCGCCAGCTCCCGCCGCAGCGCCACCCGCTCCTCGGCGATGAGCAGCACGCCACTGTCCAGCACCGGCCCGGCAGAGTCCATATTGGACACTGTCCATACTCCGCGCCCGTCGTACCCGCCGCTGACGGCCTTGAGCACGACGGGCCAGGAGGCTGCCGCAGCGAAGCGCACCAGGTCGTCCATTGTGGATATCGGTGCCCAGCGCGGGACCGGGACGCCGAGCTCGCCCAGCCGCTCCCGCATCAGGCGCTTGTCCTGGGCGAAGCGCAGCGCGTCGGCCGACGGGTGGATGGTCACCCCCTCCGCCGCCAGCGCGCGGATGTGCGAGCCCGGCACGTGCTCGTGGTCGAACGTCACCACGTCGCAGCCGGCGGCGAAGGCGCGCAGCGCGGCGAGGTCGGTGTGATGCCCGATGCGCACGTCCCGGGCCACCAGCGCCGCGCCGTCGTCCGGCTCGGCGGCGAGCACCCGCAGCGACTGGCCAAGGGAGATCGCCGCCTGGTGCGTCATCCGGGCGAGCTGCCCGCCGCCCACCATGCCGACCACGGGCAGACCGGTACGGGTATCCATCGGCCGCCAGCCTATAGTCTGGCCACGTGGCTGGACCGCGAACCCGAAAGCCAGCCGCCGGGAGCAACTCGTGACAGCTGACGAGGTCATCCGCCTAGTGGCGGCGATCACTGGCCTCCTCGGCGTCCTCGTCTGGCCAGCATTCGCACTCTTCCTGGTGGTTCGATTTCGTGCCGGGCTGTCGAGTTTCTTCGATAACCTTGGGGAGTTCACCTTCAGGGCTCCGGGAGTGGAGGCCACCGCGCGGCGTCAGCAGGTGGAGGCTGCAGCCGCGATCGGCGCGGCTATAGCGAAGTCGACGGGCGAGACGCCGGACGCTGAGACGAGCCTTTCGGAGGTAGCGGAGGCACTGGCCGAAGCGGTCCCTGACGCCCGCGCTCAGCGGCAGTTGCAGGGTCGCCTCGTGCTGTGGGTGGACGACCGCCCCGACAACAACCGCTACGAGAGACGCGCTCTTGAGGCGCTCGGGATACGGTTCGCGCTTAGCACCTCTACTGATGACGCCCTGGAACAGGTCCGATATCAGCCGTTCAACTTAATCATTTCTGATATGGGACGTCCCGGTGACCCCCGAGCGGGATTTGCATTACTCGATAAGCTGAGGAATAAAGGGGACCGCACCCCATTCATCATCTATGCGGGCTCACGTGCTTCCGAGCACGTCGAGGAGGCCATCCGTCGTGGCGCCATCGGCTGCACCAACTCACCACAGGAGCTGATCGTGATGGTGACCCGGGCTCTTGGACCACCAGCCGGTTGAAACCCGAACGGGCCGTCGCCAAGCGCAGTGAGCTACCGGCCCAGCACCGTGGCGAGGTTCTCGACCGTGGTGGCCGGCCGGTCGCAGACGAAACCACGACAGACGTACGCGGTGGCGAGCCCGCCGACGGCCGGCCGGTCCCGCAGCAGGGGCACGCCCGGCTGGTCCGGCTCACCGGAGACGACCACCGCACCCGGTGGCGCCAGCCGCCACGCGGCCCGCACCAGCTCGTCGCGGTCCGGGCCGACGACCGCCACCTCGTACGGGCCGGACAGCAGTGCCTCGCCGACCGCACATGCGTACCCGGTGAACCGGGCATGCTGGGCGGCGAGCGGGGCGACGGTGGCCAGGGCCCGCTCGGCTGCCTCGCGATGGGCGGTGGACCCGGTGAGCGCGGCGTACGCGGTCAGCGCCGCAGCCATCGACGAGAGGCCAGAAGGTGTGGCGTTGTCGGTCGGGTCGGCCGGGCGGGCGACCAGCTGCTCCGCGTCGTCCGCGGTGTCGAAGAAGCCCCCCTTGCCGTTGCCGAACCGGTCCAGCGCGGTGCCGAGCAGCTCACCGGCGAGGTCGAGCCACCGTCCGTCACCGGTGAGCTGGTGTACCGCGCAGAACGCCTCGCTGATGCAGCCGTAGTCCTCGAGTACGCCCGCTGGCTCGCCAACGACACCGTCGCGCGAGACCCGACGCAGCCGGCCGGCCACAACGTGCCGTTCGGCGAGCAGGGTGGCCGCAGCGACCGCGGCCTCGCCGCTGGCCACCTGCCCGGCCTCCGCGAGAGTGACGTGCTCGGCCAGGGCGGCGTGCTCGGCCAGGGCGGTCACGGCCAGCCCGTTCCACGCCGCCACGACCTTGTCGTCCCGGGCCGGCTGGGCTCGGCGCCGCCGCGCCTCGAGGAGCCGGTCGCTGACCGCCCGCCACCGCTGCCGCACCTGCGGGTCGGCGGCGTCGATGTCCCGCGCCAGCCGCAGCACGCTTGTGCCGTGCTCGAACGTCCCGGCCTCGGTCACCCCGAAAAGGTCCGCGGCGAAGGCTCCGTCGGCGTCGCCGAGCACCTCGCGCAGCTGGGCCGGGGTCCAGGCGTAGGTGGCTCCCTCAACGCCGCCGGTGTCGGCGTCCAGCGCCGAGGCGAAGCCACCCTCGGCGGTGGACAGGTCACGGACCAGGAAGCGGGCTGTCTCGTCGGCCACCCGGCGCGCCATCCGGTCCCCGGTGAGCCGCCACAGGTGCAGGTAGACACGGAGCAAGAGCGCGTTGTCGTAGAGCATCTTCTCGAAGTGCGGGACGGTCCACGTCGCGTCCACGCTGTAGCGGGCGAAGCCGCCGGCCAGCTGGTCGTAGATGCCGCCCCGGGCCATCGCCTCGGCCGTGTGCCGTGTCGTCTCCAGCGCCCGCTGGTCACCGGTGCGCTGGTGGTGGCGCAGCAGGAAGAGCATGCCCAGGTGCGGCGGGAACTTGGGCGCGCCGCCGAAGCCGCCGTGCGTCGGGTCGTACTCCCGGGCCATCGACGCGGCCGCGGCGTCGAGGATCTCGGCGGACATCGGGCTGGTGCGGCCGCCCGCGCCGAGCTGGGCCCCCGCGACCGCCTCGACCACCACCGCGCCCTGGCGCAGCACCGCCTCCCGCTGGTCCCGCCATGCCTCAGAGACCGCCTGCACCAGGCGGACGAAGTGGGGGCGGGGATAGTACGTCCCACAGTGGAACGGCTGCCCGTCCGGAGTTGCGAAGACCGTCATCGGCCAGCCACCCTGGCCGCTCATCGCCTGCGTCGCCGCCATGTAGACGGCGTCCACGTCCGGCCGCTCCTCACGGTCCACTTTGATCGCCACGACCCGGTCGTTGACCAGCCGGCCCACCGCCTGGTTCTCGAACGACTCGTGCGCCATCACGTGGCACCAGTGGCACGCCGCGTAGCCGACGGAGATCAGGACTGGTACGTCCC
Source organism: Micromonosporaceae bacterium (assembly GCA_035649895.1). Lineage (GTDB taxonomy): Bacteria > Actinomycetota > Actinomycetes > Mycobacteriales > Micromonosporaceae > DASSUC01. The sequence goes on from DASRIS010000181.1 coordinate 20,267, forward strand.
GCCGGCGCGCCTCGGCGAACGCCTCAGCGGTCCACGGCCACCAGTCGACCGGGTTGTCCGCGTGCTGGGCTAGGTAGGGGCTGGTGGCACCGGCGAGACGGTTCACGCGGCCAGCGTATCTACCGGCCGGTCCGGCCGCCGCCGGACCCGTCAGGAGGCGCCGTCGGCGCGCAGCGGGATCACCCGGCCGCCCGCGCCCGCGCCGGCGCGCAGGGCCCGGAGCACGACCCCGATCTTCTCCGCGGGCATCGGCGCGAAGAAGTGGAAGCCCTGCGCCGCGGTGCAGCCGAGCTCTGCCAGCGCCGCCCGCTGCTGGGCGGTCTCCACGCCCTCGGCGACCACCCGCAGGCCAAGCTCGCGGCCGAGGTCCACAGTGGTGCGTACGATCGCGGCCTCCTCCGGCGAGTCGAACATCTTGGCGACGAACGTGCGGTCCACCTTCAGCTCGTCCACTGTGATGCGGGTGAGGAACGTCAGCGACGAGCAGCCGGTGCCGAAGTCGTCGACCGCGAGCTGGACCCCGACCTCGCGCAGCTCGGCGAGCACCTCGTCGATGACGGCCGACTCGGAGAGCACGACGGTCTCGGTGATCTCCAGGACGAGGCGGCGCGGCGGCACCCGGTGCCGGCGCAGCAGCTCGGCCACGTCGACGGGCAGCCGCCGGTCGAGGAGGCTACGCGGCGAGATGTTGACGGACACCGGTACGTCAAGGTCGTGGGCGGCCCACCCGGACGCCACATCGAGCGCCTTGTCAATCACGTAGAGCGAGAACGGACGGAGCAGCTCGCTGTCCTCGACGGTCCGGATGAACTCGACCGGCCCCAGCGGGCCGCGCCGCGGGTGCCGCCAGCGCACCAGCGCCTCCACGCCCGTCGCCAGGCCGGAGGTGAGGTCGACGGCCGGCTGCATCACCAGGACGAGCTGGTCAGAGACGTTCAGCGCCTCGCGCAGCTCGGCGAGGAGCGCCAACCGGTCGGCACTGCCGTCGTCACGGGAGCCTTCGTACCGGCAGACCCGTTCGCCTCCGCGCTTCGCCTCGTACATCGCGATGTCGGCGCGGCGCAGCAGCTCGGTCATGTCGATGCTGCCGGCCGGGGCAACCGCCACCCCGATCGACGCCTCGACGGACAGGCTCACGCCACACACCTCGGTCGGCGCGGCCAGCGTCTCCAGCACCTGACGGGCTCGCCGGCGGGCCTGCCGCACCGCGGGGATGCGGTCCCCGACCGGGCCTGGCACATCCTCTGGAAGGGCGGTCAGCAGCAGGGCGAACTCGTCGCCACCGAGACGGGCCAGCAGGTCACCCGGCTGGACCAGGGCGCTCAGCCGCTCCGCGGTGGTGCGCAGCAGCTGGTCACCAGCGGCATGACCCAGTGTGTCATTGACCTCACGGAACCGGTCCAGGTCAAGCAGGAGCAGCCCGGCCGGAGCGTCCCGGTGGAGCTTACGGAGCAGGTCGTCGCCCCGCTGCAGCAGCGTGCCGCGGTTGGCCAGCCCGGTGAGGGGGTCCTGCGCCGCCTCGCGCGAGCTACGCTCGCTGATCTCCTGTAGCTCACGAACGGTGGCGGCGTCATGCAGGGCGGCGGCGAGCGCGTCGCTGAAGGCGGAGAAGGCCGACTGGCGCCGGCCGTCCAGCGCGATGGGCTGGGCGTAGCGCAGGTACAGGTCTCCCACGTGGACCTGGCCGACGATCAGACGCCGGCTGGCCTCGTACCCGTTGTAGTCGCGGGTTGACAGCGCGTCCCCGATGGTGAGCTCACCCCGGGCGTTGGCCAACAAGCTACGCCTGGCGCCGCCCTCACGGACCAGGAGCAGCTCCGTCTCGTTCGGGGTGAACAGCTCGCGGGCACCGGACATGCAGGCCCGCACCACGCCGCACTCGTCCAGCTGGTTGAGCGCCCGGGCAGCGGCGGCGAAGGACTGCCAGAACCGCCGCTCGTCCTCCACCCGCAGCCGGTGCGCGTAGGTCTGCTGCAGCAGCCACAGCCCCGGCGACAGGATCAGCAGCCACAGTGGCTGCCCCAGGTCGATGAGGAGCACCACGAGCAGGCCGACGAGCACGTTGCCGACGACCATGAGCAGCTTGCTCCGGACCACTGAGGACAGTGCTGTCCAGAAGCTGGAGTTGCCGTGGGCGGTGAGGGTTGCGGCGAGGAGGGCGGCACCAACCACCGTGTACGCCATCGCGCCCGACGTCAGGGCCAGCGCGACACCGGGCGTGAGATCGGCCCGGTAGACCGGAGCGACCATGCCGGCTACGCCAGCGGCCGCGGCCGCCGCAAGGGCGAGCAACGCGGCGGCCCGGAACAGGAACGCCGCCGGCTGCCGGGGTCCGAAGCCCGCGCGGAGCAGCTCGCGGAGCAGGACGCCAGTGCCGACAACCGCGGGCACCCACGCCGCGGGCACCGCGTACAGCACCACGATCACCGCGGCCTCGCCCCAGGCGATCGTCGGACGTCCGGACCCGATCCGGACGGTCAGCCGGGCGAGCTGGGCCAGGACGACGGCGGCGACGGCAGCGGCCAGCCAACCGGTCGGCACCGGCTCCGCCCGGGCGAGCCCGGCAACGACGACCAATGCCCCGAGCACCAGGTACGCAACCGACAGGCGGCGCACCGGGCGCGGCTCAGCGCTGAGTCCCACCCAGTGGTACAGCCGGCGCACGCCAGCCACCGGGTGGTACAGCCGGCGCACGCCAGCCACCGGGTAGTACAGCCGGCGCACGCCGGCCAGCCGGTGGAACAGCCGGCGCGCACTGGTCAACGCCGCGTCAGTCCAGCGGCGGCTCGGAGCGGTCGGCCTGGAGTCAGGCCGCTGCGATGGTCCGCTCATCCGCTCATCCGCTTGCCTTGCGCCTCGCACCCATACGGCCGGGTACGCATCTCGCCGGCGCTCCCTTCCGCCCGTCGTCCCGATCGAAGCCCCCGGCGGAAGGCTAAGGCAAACGGGATTGTCACAACAGGGGTTGACAGAGCCGTTAGGCGATTGATGGCCCGAGACAGGCGTTTTCCGCGCGTTTCAGTGCTGTGTGCAACTTGGAATTCACTCCCCGTGGTCGCCATCGTTCCCTTCAGCCGCCGCCTCCGGTCGTTCGGGATCGGGAAAGCGGTCCGGGAGGCGGCGTAGGCGAGCGTTCATGTTACGGATCAGGAAGATCGTCGCTACAGCCAGTAGCAAGATGATCAGAAGGCCCATCGGGCCGGCGAGGCCGCCCGAGCGCTCGTCGCCGAACCCCGTGGCAAGCACTGTGGTCATGCGCTCACCGTACGCCCGGGCATACGCCTTGTGCCGCTACCGCGCGGACCCCGGCGAACAGGTCGTCCTCCGGGACCTCGGTGTCCACCATGGACCGGACCAGCTCGTAGTCCTCGGTGGGCCAGGCCTGCCGCTGCACCTCCAGCGGCACCCGGAACCAGAAGCCGTCCGGGTCGACCTGGGTCGCGTGCGCCCGCAGCGCGTCGTCGCGTACCTGGAAGTAGTCGCCGCAGGGGACGCGCGTGGTGAGCCGGTGGCTCTTGTCGCGGTGGTTGTCGTCCCAGCCGTCCAGCCACTCCGCGTAGGGCGACTCGAGCCCGGCGGCCAGCATCGCCTCGTGCATCGCGGTCACCCGGGTCTTGGAGAAGCTCATGTGGTAGTAGAGCTTCAGCGGCTGCCAGGGCTCGCCGAGCTCCGGGTCCCGCTCCGGGTCGCCGGCCGCGTCAAAAGCGGCCACGCTCACCTTGTGGCACATGATGTGGTCCGGGTGCGGGTACCCGCCGTCCTCGTCGTACGTGGTCACCACGTGCGGGCGGAACTCCCGCATGATGCGGACCAGCCGGCTGGCCGCGGCCTGCACATCCTGCACGGCGAAGCAGTCCGGCGGCAACGGCGGCAGCGGGTCGCCCTCGGGCAGGCCCGAGTCGACGAAGCCGAGCCACTCCTGCCGTACCCCGAGGATCTCGCGGGCCAGGTCCATCTCGGCGCGGCGGATCTCGGCCATGTTCTCCCAGACGTCGGGCCGGTCCATCTTGGGGTTGAGCACGCTGCCCCGCTCGCCCCCGGTGCACGTCACGACGAGCACGTCGACGCCGTGGTCGACGTACCTCGCCATGGTCGCCGCGCCCTTGCTCGACTCGTCGTCCGGGTGTGCGTGCACCGCCATCAGACGCAGCCGCTCGGTCACCCTTGCCTCCCCGCCATTGTCTTCCACCACCGTCTGTCTCCCACCCACCACCGGCACCTCGCCGACAGGCCCAGAAGCACTCGCCGACAAGGCCCAGAAGCACTGGATGCGCCCGGTGCGGGCGCCCCTCGTACGCTGGGAGCCGGTCTATTCTGGCCGACCCGGCCGACAAGAACCGACGAGGACCTTCCTAGTGACGCAGACCCACGCCAGCGCTCCGATATTCCCACCAGGCCGGTACGGGCGCCGCCGCAGCGCCCGGCGTACCCCCGGATGGGTGGTCGGGGTGCTGGCCGCCGTTGTGGTCGCGGCCGGGCTCGGCATGGCGTGGCGGCTCTACCAGCAGTACGGCGACCCGGCGTACGACGTGAGCGTGATCCGGTTCGACGAGATCACCGAGGCCGGTGTCACCGTCGAGTTCGCGGTCAACGTGCCGCGCGGCGGCAGCGCCACCTGCGTGGTACGCGCCCGGGCGTACTCCGGCGAACAGGTGGGGCAGACGGAGGTGACGGTGACCGCAGAGCCTGGCCAGCGTCGGGTGGTGACCCGCTACCGGCTGGCGACCAGCGCCCGCCCGTTCACCGGTGAGGTCCCCCGCTGCCGGCCACCGGCCGGCTGACCCGCACGCGAGCCGATCCACGCGCCAACTGACCCACGCGCCGGCCGATCCACGCGCCAGCTGACCGCGCGCCGGCTGATCCGCGTGTCGTCTGATCCGTGTGTGCCCGAGCGGCGCGCTGGCCTGGTCGATCAGGTGGTACGGCCGGCACGGAGGACCTGACCCGTCCGCCACGCGGGGAACAGCTCAAGATCGAACGGCGGAATGCGTTACCCCCGACTGGTAACTTGGTAGTTCGACCCTCTGCCAGAACGTCCGTCCCATCCCTAGGAGATCCGTAGTGGCCACGACCGACCCGACGCCTGCCACCTGGCTGTCGCAGGAGGCGCACGACCGGCTGAAGGCCGAGCTTGACCAGCTCATCGCCCGCCGGCCGGCGATCGCTGCGGAGATCAACGCCCGGCGTGAGGAGGGTGACCTGCGGGAGAACGGCGGCTACCACGCCGCTCGTGAGGAGCAGGGCAAGATGGAGGCCCGCATCCGCTACCTGCAGGAGCTGCTCCGGACAGCGCAGGTGGGCGACGCCCCGAGCACGGACACGGTCGCGCCCGGCACTGTGGTGACGATCCAGTTCGACGACGACCCGGCCGACACCGAGACGTTCCTGCTCGGGTCGCGGGAGATCTCCGCCACCACGGACCTGACCGTCTACAGCCCCGAGTCCGCGCTGGGCCAGGCGATCCTGGGCGCTCGCACCGGGCAGACCGTCACGTACACCGCGCCGAGCGGCTCGGACATCAAGGTCACCGTCGTGAGGTTCGAACCCTTCGCCTAACCGGTCAGCGCAGGGTGCGCGGGCCCTCGATCATCACCGGGTAGCCGGCGCCACGCAGCGCCGTCACCAACCGGTCCGAGTGCTCCGCACCCCGGGTCTCCACGGAGAGCTCGACCTCGACCTCGCCGAGGCGCAGCCGCGGGTCATGCCGTTGGTGCTCCACGTCGACCACGTTGCCGCCGTGCTCGGCGATCAGCGCCAGCAGTGCGGCTAGCTGGCCGGGCCGGTCGCCGCAACGGACCGTGAAGCTAAGGTAGCGGCCGGCGGCGGCCAGCCCGTGCTGGATGACCTTCAGCATCAACAACGGGTCGATATTGCCACCGGACACGACCACGACGACAGGCGGCTGCGCCTTGACAGCTCCGGTCATCAGCGCTGCCACGCCGGCCCCGCCGGCCGGCTCGGCGACCAGCTTTCCGCGCTCCAGCAGCATCAGCAGCGCCCGCGAGATGTCCTCGTCACTTACCGCGACTATCTCGTCGACGAGCTTGCTCACGTGGACGTAGGTCAGCTCACCCGGGCAGCCAACGGCGATCCCGTCCGCGATGGTGCTGAGGGAGGGCAGGCGCACCGGTCGGCCGGCGCGCAGCGAGGGCGAGAAGTTCGCAGCGCCGGTCGCCTGCACGCCGACCACCCGTACATCCGGCCGCAGCGCCTTGGCCACCACGGCGATGCCCGAGACCAGCCCCCCGCCCCCGACACCGGCGACAATCGTGCCGACCTCCGGGCACTGCTCCAGGATCTCCAGGGCAACCGTGCCCTGACCGGCGATCACATCCGGATGGTCGAACGGGTGGATGAACACCGCACCCGTACTCTCCGCAAAGTCCTTGGCCGCCACCAGGGACTCGTCCACAGTGGTGCCGACGAGCTCGATCCGGGCGCCGTACCCCTTGGTCGCCGCGAGCTTGGGCAGCGGCGCCCCGACCGGCATGAACACGGTCGCCGCCGCACCGAGCAGCCGGGCGGCCAGGGCCACCCCTTGCGCGTGGTTTCCCGCGCTGGCGGCCACCACCCCGCGGGCGCGCTCCTCCGGCGAGAGCCGGGCGATCCGCACGTACGCCCCGCGCACCTTGAACGAACCGGCGCGCTGGAGGTTCTCGCATTTGAGCCAGGCCGGACCGCCCAGCTTGGCGGTGAGCGGGCGGCACGGCTCCAGCGGTGTCGTACGCACAACATCGGCCAGCAGCTCACGTGCCGCCTCGACATCATCGAGAGTTACCAGGTCGAGGTTCATGCCCTGATCGTCGCACCTGCCGGGCCTCCGCGCCGCGGGCCGCCACGCCGTCGCGAGCGGCGGGGCCTCGCCACGGGTCAGGGGTCGACGAGCGAGGTGGGGCCGCCGCCCCGGGTCGACCTCGGCCAGCCCGGTGCGTGCCGGCGCCACGGGTTGACCATCTCCAGCTGGCCGGCGACGGCGAGCAGTCGCAGCTCCGACCCTGGCGGCCCGACCAGCTGCACGGCCGCGGGCAGCCCGTCGGCACGCACCCCGACCGGCACCGAGACGGCAGGGAAGCCGGAGATGTTCCACGCGGCCGAGTACGGCGCAAAGCGCATGCAGGTGGAGATGTTCGCCCACCAGCTGCGCGCAGACCAGTCCAGCGCCGCTGGCGGTGGGCCGGCCAGGGCCGGGGTGAGCAGGACGTCGTACGACCCGTCCGCGAAGAACGACGCGCACCTGCGCCGGAACGCCTCCCGGTCGGCCTCGCGGATCCAGCCACGGCGCCAGACCCGCTCGCCGAGGGCGATGTGCCGCCGGGTACGCGGCTGGAGGCGGGAGATGTCGAGCTCGGCACCGAGCGCGTCCCGGTAGGCCGCGGCGAACCAGGTGGCCGTGGCCCGCAGGGTCAGTGCGGTGGGGTAGGTCACCTCGGCGCGGACCGAGTCGTGGCCGCAGCTGACCAGCGCCCGACCGGCCTTGGCCACCGCGTCGCGGTTGTCGGCGTCCGCCCGCACGCCGGGCACGGGAGACCGCATCGCCACGGCGATCCGCAGCCGGGACGGCTCGACGAGCCGCTGCGGCGCATCGCCGGCGAGCACCGCGAAGCCGACCGCCGCGTCGGACACCGTGGTGGCGAGGATGCCGTGCTCGGTGAGGCCGAACCAGTCCTCCATGCCGAGCTGGACCGGCACCACGCCGCGGCCGGGCTTGAAGCCGAGCAGACCGCAGCAGGCGGCCGGGATGCGGATGGAGCCCAGCCCGTCGTTGGCGTGCGCGATCGGCACCAGGCCGGCGGCGACGGCAGCTGCCGACCCGCCGGACGAGCCGCCGGGCGTACGGTCGGTGCGCCACGGGTTACGGGTGACCGCCGTGTCGTCGTCGGTCAGCGCCCACAGGCCGAGCTCGGGCATGCGGGTCAGGCCGACCACCACGGCACCGGCCCCGCGCAGCCGCCGGACCACCTCGTGGTCGGTCTCGGCCACCGGCTCCCGGGCCGCGGCAGACCCGTTCCACACCGGCAGGCCGGCGACGGCAGTGTTCTCCTTGACCGCGATCGGCACCCCGGCCAGGGACAGGTTGCCCAGGTCAGGCTGCTCGTCGACCTTCTCCGCCTCGGCCAGCGCAGCCCCGGGCCGCACCGTCCGGAACGCGTTCAGCATCGGGTCGGTCACGCCGATGTAGTCGAGATGGTCGGCGACCACCTCGGTGGCGGACGCGTCGCCGCGACGGACAGCCCGGGCGATCTGCTTCGCCGTGGCGCCGACCCATCCGGTCGCACCAGTCCACGTGGACGTGTCGTCCGGAACCCCAGTCACCGACATGAGCCACCTCCCCCTGCGGCCGAGCCATCTGCCGCACCTGATGAGCGAGACCAGCCGCTCCGGCCGCGACGGACCGGCGACCACGTCAGCTCAGCGCCTGCTCCAGATCTGCGACCAGATCGGAGACCGCCTCGATGCCGACAGACAGTCGCACGAGATCGGCCGGAACTTCAAGTGGCGAGCCGGCTACCGACGCGTGGGTCATCCGGCCCGGGTGCTCGATCAGCGACTCGACCGCGCCGAGGGACTCGGCGAGCACGAACAGCCGGGCCCGGTTGCAGATGTCGATGGCGTGCTGCTCCCCACCGGCGGCCCGGAAGCTGACCATGCCGCCGAACCGCCGCATCTGCTTGCCCGCCAGCTCGTGCCCCGGGTGCTCGGGCAGCCCGGGGTAGAGCACCTGCGCCACCGCCGGGTGCCCGGTGAGGAACTCGGCCACGCGCTCGGCGTTCTCGCAGTGACGGTCCATCCGTACCCCCAGGGTGCGGATGCCCCGCAGGGTGAGCCATGCGTCGAACGGCCCGCCGACCGCGCCCATCGCGTTCTGGTGGAAGGAGAGCCCTTCGGCCAGCTCGTCGTCGGAGAGCACCAGCGCGCCACCGATCACGTCGGAGTGTCCACCGAGGTACTTCGTGGTGGAGTGCACCACCACGTCCGCGCCGAGGGCCATGGGCTGCTGAAGGTACGGCGACGCGAACGTGTTGTCCACCACCAGCAACGCGCCCGCGTCCTGGGCCACCGCGGCCAGGGCGGCGATGTCGGCGATCCGCAGCAGCGGGTTGGTCGGCGTCTCCACCCACAGCATGCGGGTGCGCTCGGTCATCGCGGCCCGTACGGCGTCCACGTCGGAGATCGCAGCCGTGCTGAAGTCGAGGCCCCAGTGCTGGGCCACCTTGGCGAAGAGCCGGTAGGTCCCGCCGTACGCGTCGTCCGGGATCACCACGTGGTCGCCCGGCCGGCACGCGGTGCGCAGCAGGGTGTCCTCGGCGGCGAGGCCGCTGGCGAACGAGAAGCCGTACCGGCCGCCCTCCAGCGCGGCCAGGCACTCCTGCAGCGCGTCCCGGGTCGGGTTGGCGGTGCGGGCGTACTCGTAGCCGAGCCGGGGCGCGCCGACGGCGTCCTGCGCGTACGTGCTGGTCTGGTAGATCGGCGGCACGACCGCCCCGGTGCGGGGATCGGGATCCTGCCCCGCATGGATGGCGAGCGTCTCGAAGCCGTACGTCATGGCGCCAGGTTATCCCCGGTTAAGGTCACCCCCGTGGCAGGTTGTGTGTTTTGCGACATCATCGCTGGCCGGGCGGCGGCTTTCCGCGTGGCGAGCAGGGCGGAAGGGACCGCCTTCCTCGACACGCGGCCGGTCTTCCGCGGCCACACCCTGGTGGTGCCGCCCGAGCACCTCCAGGTGCTCGCCGATCTGCCAGCAGCCCAGCTCACCGGCTTCTTCGGGCTGGTGCAGCGGGTGTGCGTGGCGGTGGAGACCGGGCTCGGTGCGGGCGGGACCTTCGTCGCCGTCAACAACCGGGTCAGCCAGAGCGTCCCGCATCTGCACGTGCACGTCGTACCCCGGACGAAAGGGGACGGGCTACGCGGCTTCTTCTGGCCGCGTACCAAGTACGCGTCGGAGGCCGAGGCCGCCTCGTACGCGGAGCGCATCGCGGCGGCGCTGGCCGGGCCGTGAGTGACCCCGCGCTGGCCAGGCCGCCAGTTGGCCCGGCCTTGGCCAGGCCGCCAGCGGCCCGGCGTTGGCCAGGCCGCCGGTGGCGTCGAGGAGCGGCCCGTCCCCAGCTTGGGGCATGCTGGAGGACGACCCCTTGGCGAGAGGAGTGCCCGGTGTTTCTGCGGCGCAAGAAGCTGGACCTGCCCACGCCTGAGGAGGCGCTGCCCGGTCGGGAGACCCCGGTCCCGGTGCCGGCGAGCCACACCGTGCTCGGCACGCCGCTGCGCGGCCCCTGGCCGGCCGGCGTGGAGGTCGCCATCTTCGGCATGGGCTGCTTCTGGGGAGCGGAGCGGCTGTTCTGGAAGCTGCCCGGGGTGCACTCCACGGCCGTCGGCTATGCCGGCGGGAGCACGCCCAACCCGACCTACGAGGAGGTCTGCACCGGCCTGACCGGCCACACCGAGGCGGTGCAGGTCGTGTACGACCCGTCCGTGGTCTCGTACCAGCAGCTGCTCAAGGTGTTCTGGGAGAACCACGACCCGACCCAGGGCATGCGGCAGGGCAACGACGTGGGTACGCAGTACCGCTCCGCGATCTACGCGACGACCGACGCGCAGCTGGCCGCCGCCGAGGAGTCGCGGTCCGCGTTCGCCCCGGTCGTCTCCTCCGCCGGGTACGGCGAGATCACCACCGAGATCGGCAAGCTGGCCGACTTCTACTACGCCGAGGGGTACCACCAGCAGTACCTGCAGAAGAACCCGATGGGCTACTGCGGCATCGGCCCGAACGGGATGACCTGTCCGGTAGGCGTGGCGAAGACCGACAAATGATGTGCCGTCCGCGCTGACAGAACCAGATCAGGTCCCCGCTGGCAAGCGCCACCCCAGTAGGTCGAGCCCCGGCGTTCACCATGCCCGGCCCGGTCTTATCGGCTAAGGAGCCACCGCGGTTGACCGCCTCGAAGACCAGCAGGCCGGCCGCGGCGGCAGCCGGATCGAGCGCGTTGGCCAGCCGGCGGGAAAGATGCTGATGCCGTCTGCTCGGTGCCGGGCTCACCAGCAGGCTCCCGTCCAGCAGCTCGATCCGGTCGGTGGTCTCGCCCAAGGCGAGGTAGTCCGCCTCGGTCCAGGGGCCGACATGTTCCAGGACTGCCACGCTCAATGCCGACCCACCTCCCCGGGCGTATCGTCCAGTCTTCCACGTCACCTCGGACCTTACGTGCCCATACAGGACGCGCTTCGCCGGGCAGGCACAGCTGCGAAGCGGTCCATTCGCAGGTACTGGTTTGACTGTCACCCACGCGCCGCCGCCGAGGCGGCCAAGCTGGCCGGGCTGCTGGACCTGTCCGGCAGACCACAGCGCTACCGGCCGGTCTGCCCATTCCGGGGGCAGACCGGCCGGACTGCGAGCAAGCCCGTTCAGCGAGGCTCTGTGGGTCGTGCTACCTGCTCACTGGCACCAGGCGAACAGCTCCGGGTTCGTCTTGTGAAGCTTCACAACCTGGCCGAGCGAGAGGTACGAGCCGGACGGCAGCTCGGCGAAGATCGGTCCGCTGACCGGGTCGGCCAGCGTGGAGTAGTCAACTGTCTGCTGCGCCGCCGCTTGGAGCAGGCCCAGACTCTTGAGCGTGCCGAGGCCGGCCTGGACACAGGCTGCTCCCTCGTCACGCGGCGTTGCCGCCGACGCCGGCGTTGTCGCGGTGAGGCTGGCCGCGAATGCGGCAACCGCGACGCCGCCGACGGCCATCATCTTCCTCTTCATAACGGTTCCCCCTCATACGGGCGCGACCTGCGCCTTCCCCTGCCCCTACTACGTCCGTCCCGGCGGCCGCGGATGCAGTGGATGCGGATGTCGCCGGGCGCACGCCCGGCCGCCGTGGCTGGTCGATCGCCGCCCGCTCCTACGGCTTTGTCGCTGACACGTCGAACTCGAACAGCTCCTTCTTGGAGTTCCGCTTGCGGATCCTGGTCACCGACACGTCGCGAAACCCCGCCTCGCGCAGCATCGTGGCGTACCACTGCTCGGCGGGCACGACGTGGCCGTAGAACGTCGAGTTGCCGATGATGTATGTCGCCGTCCCTCCACTGCGGACGTGCGTGAACGCGGACTGGAGGTGGCACCAGATGTCATCGAAGTACCTGCGGACATAGGTCGCCAGCAGCGGGCCGTTCTTGCCGCCGGCAGCGCTGATCGCCCGGCAGACCGGCCCCATCTCGTGGTCGACCGGTGTCGTCTCCGTGGTCGACCACTCGGTGAGCCGGCTGGTCGCCAGGCCCCACGTGCCACCGATCGCCAGCCAGTCGAGCTCCCCGGCCGCTGCGGCGCCGTCCAGGTAGCGCATCCAGTACATGTACGGGCGCAGCTCGCGGATGTAGCTCATCCGGTTGACGTACGGCGGCGAGGTCAGCAGCAGGTCGCAGCCTGTGCTCAGCCGGCTCAGCCCGGTGTCGCGGGAGTCGCCCTCGACGACCACCCCGCAGCCCGGGAGGTCTGCCGCCGCGCTCGCGATGATCTCCTCCGCCTCCCGGCGGTAGCGGGCGAGGACAGCCTCAGCCTCGGCCATGTCGAATCCGGCAGGTATCGAGCCCAGCCCGCTCCGGAACGACATTGACTGGTGGTTGAACGCCGCGTTGCTGACGCCGATCAAGGCTCGGCACAGCGCGATGTCCAGCAGGTCCCGGGCTGGTCCGGCCGGAGTGGCGTCGACCGCCGCACGCACCGCCTTCAGGCCGTCCAGCGACGACGGGGACCACCACCGCTCGATGCGGAAGATCGGCGGCTGCCACAGGTCCGGCTTACCCATCAGGTCGCGCGCTGCGGCGAGGACATCAGCCAACGACTGCTCGGCGTCGTTGACCGCCGCGTCACCGTAGTGCCGGAGCTTGGTGTTGCCGAGCCAGATGAGGAACGGGTTGACGTCTACCGCCTGCCCCTGCCCACCGTGCTCGGCCGCGGCGAGAGCGGTCGTGCCGGTGCCGGAGAAGGGGTCGGTGACCACGACGTCCTTCGGATGCGCGCGGACCGCGTCGCGAACGAGCCTGACCGAGTACGCCGGCGTGAGCCGCAGCCAGCCGTGCCGGCCGACGCCCACATTGCCCTTGTATGTCAGGTGCGCGTTCTGCCTCTTCGTCACCCGGCCTCCAGAGTGCTGCGCAAGATGCCGTACGCCCTGGGCCCGGATCTTTTCATGGCGTGACCGAGGAGGTGCCGCCACCGCTGAGGAGCCAGACTGGGTCCGGCAAGGCTCGGCGGCTGGGGACCGTTGCGCGCAACGCGTCGGCGTGGCGGCCGGGTCATACCGGGTGCCAGCTGGTGGCCTGGCGTACTGGACCTGGCTGAGGTGGGTGCGGCGAGGCCGCTACTCGCTCTTCTCCGGGCCGACCACGTAGACGCCCTTGCCGGGCACGCCCTCGGCCATCCCTCGGGCCTTGAGCCAGTCGACGGCCTGTCTGACCACCATCATGGAGACCCCGAACTCGATGGACAGCTGCTTGCCTGACGGCAGCTTGGCGCCGGACGGGTACTCTCCCGACTCGATGCGTCGGGTGAGCTCCTCGATCATGTGCAGGCGCTTGGTGTACGGCGGCATGTTGGGCCCCTCTGGCAGGAGTAGCCCTATGCGATCATGCAAGCCCCGGCGAGGTCAATATCTCTTGCGATATTGAACCATGATAGGGCTTGACTGTTCATCAGTTGTAATTATAGGTTTTCGGCCGGGTCTCTCTGGCAGGAGTCCCGGACCGGCGGCGAGTGCCTCAGCCAATGCACGCCCGCCGTTGGTCCGATCCGGCGGGCGGCCAGTCCCGATCAGCAAGCCCATGGCCGCCCGCCGGGTCCCCTTCGGCGACCTCCCGGCAGCGTACGAGCTGACCGGTCGGACAGGGCTGGCGCTGACCATGTGGCTGTGGGACGGGCGCGGCAGGGGCCCGTAAGGCGAGGAGGGCAGGCTGGGCGAGGGTACGTTCTCGTTTCATGCGGGGGAACCGGTTGTCGTACCCTCGCCCGCCGTGCCGCCCTGCTGGCGGAGACGCCTGGCCGGAGGCGTCGTGCCGGCGGAGGCAGGCCGGCCGCCAGCTGCGGGCGGGTGTAGCGGGACAGCGCGGCGTTGGCGGGTCGCCGCGGCTCGTCGCCGCTGGGTGAGCACCGGGGCGGGGCAGGTAAGCGGGGGCTGGAGCCGGCCCCGCCGGGCGCTCGGTATTTCAGTCTCGGTATTCAGTTTCGGTGTTCAGCCGAAGTGGCCGCGGTTGGTGCGGTCAGCCCGGTTGCGGGCGTACCTGTCGGTACGCCGGCCGAGCGTCCCGCGCAGACCGCCCGGCACATGCCGGTCGGTCCATCTCTCGCGCCAGGGACGGCGGGATGCCTCCTGGCGGCGCTGGACGAGCCGTCGCGACAGCAGTGCCGTGACGCCAGCCGGTTCACCGTGACTGGTCACTCGTCCTCCCCCGTTTCGCGTGAGAAAGGCTTCGAACCTCCGGACACAGAGTCAACCTTCTGGCGCCGATCCTGGTCGGACATAATGTGCGACCTTTAGAAAGCGGGGGTGGACGGCGTAGCGGGGAACGAAGCCGGCCGCCGGCTGCGGCCCAGTCGCCGGCTGCGGACCGGGCCGCCAGCTGCGGACCGGCCGCCAGCTGCGGGCCGCGGCGTTCGCTGACAGCGCAGCGCCCGCGGGCATCCCCGGGAGCGGTCTGGCGTTGCTGCCGCCATGGACACGGAGCGGGACGCGCTGGACGCGTACAGCCGGGTTGTCACGACCGTCGCGGCGAAGGTGCTGCCATCGGTGGCCGCGCTGGCGGTCCGCACGCCGCGCGGCGGCGGCGCCGGGTCCGCGGTGACCTTCACCGACGACGGCTTTCTGCTCACCAGCGCCCACGTCGTGGCCGGATGTGGCGGAGGCACGGCGACCTTCGGCGACGGCTCGGAGGCCCGCTTCGACGTGGTGGGCGCGGATGCGCTGTCGGACCTGGCGGTGCTGCGCTCGCGCGTGGCCGGCGCGCCCTCGGCCGAGCTGGGCAACGCCGACGAGCTGCGCATCGGCCAGCTGGTGGTGGCCGTGGGCAACCCGATGGGGCTGGCCGGCTCGGTGACTGCGGGCGTGGTCAGCGGCCTGGGCCGCTCGCTGCCCGCGCGGGACGGCCGGCACCTGCGGCTCATCGACGACGTGATCCAGACCGACGCGGCGCTCAACCCGGGTAACTCAGGCGGCGCGCTGGCCGACTCCGCCGGCCGGGTGGTGGGGGTGAACACCGCGGTCGCCGGGTACGGCCTCGGGCTCGCCGTGCCGATCAACAGCACCACCCGGTACATCATCGGCGAGCTGGTGTCGAGCGGGCGGGTACGCCGGGCGTGGCTGGGCGTGGCCGGCTCGCCGCTGCCGCTGCCGCCGGCCGTGGCGCAACGCCTCGGCCAGCGGCTCGGGCTGCGGGTGGCCGAGGTGGTGCCGGGCAGTCCGGCCGGGCTCGCCGGCATCTACCTCGGCGACGTGATCGTCTCGGCCGGTGGCCGGCCGGTGGAGAACGTGCAGGCGCTGCTGCGGCTCATGCTCGGGCCGGCGATCGGCACCCGGCTACCCATCACCGTGCTGCGCCGGGGCGCCTTCGTGGACGTGGTGGCGGTGCCTACCGAGCTCTCCTGACCGCGGCCCGGCGGGCACGCTCACGTCTGCCCAGCGCCCGTGTCCGCGCCCGGCACCCGCGCTCCGCTCAGCGCTGAGCCCTGCCCGCACCCGCCCAGCGCTGAAGCCCGTGCCCGCACCGGCTCAGCGTCCGCCCAGGTGGGCGAGCAGGTCCTGGCGCGTGATAACGCCTCGCGGCTTGCCGTCGACCAGCACGATGGCTGCGTCCGCCTTCTCCAGCAGCGCCACAGCCTCGCTCACCGGCTGCCCCCCGCCGATCATCGGCAGCGGCGGGCCCATGTGCTTCTCGATCATGTCGTGCAGCTGCGCCTGGCCGGTGAACAGCGCGTCCAGCAGGTCCTTCTCGGCCAGCGAGCCGGCCACCTCGCCGGTGACCACGGGTGGCTCGGCCTTGAGCACGGGCATCTGCGAGACGCCGTACTCCCGCATGTAGTCGATCGCGTCCCGCACCGTCTCGGTCGGGTGGACGTGCACCAGCTCCGGCATCCGGGCGCCCTTGCTGGCCAGCACGTCGGCGGCGGTCGCCGAGGAGGTGCCGGTACGCAGGAAGCCGTACCGGGCCATCCAGTCGTCATTGAAGATCTTGGAAAGGTAGCCGCGCCCGCCGTCCGGCAGCAGGACCACCACCACGTCGTCCGGGCTGGCCGCCGCCGCGACCCGCAGCGCGGCCACCACCGCCATGCCGCAGGAGCCGCCCACCAGCAGCCCCTCCTCGCGGGCGAGCCGCCGGGTGACCTCGAACGACTCGCGGTCGGTCACCTCGATGATCTCGTCACAGACCGCCCGGTCGTACGTCTGCGGCCAGAAGTCCTCGCCGACGCCCTCCACCAGGTACGGCCGGCCGGTGCCGCCGGAGTAGACCGAGCCCTCCGGGTCCGCGCCGATGATCCGCACATGCCCCCGGGACGCCTCCTTGAGGTAGCGCCCGATGCCGGAGATCGTCCCCCCGGTGCCGACGCCGGCCACGAAGTGGGTGATCCGGCCGCCGGTCTGCTCCCACACCTCAGGACCGGTCGTCTCGTAATGAGAGATCGGGTTGTTGGGGTTCGAGTACTGGTTGGGCTTCCACGCCCCAGGGATCTCCCGGGCCAGGCGGTCGGAGACGGAGTAGTACGAGCGCGGGTCCTCCGGCGCCACGGCGGTGGGGCAGACCACCACCTCTGCGCCGTACGCCCGCAGCACGTTCTGCTTGTCCTCGCTGACCTTGTCCGGGCAGACGAAGACGCAGCGGTAGCCGCGCAGCTGGGCCACGAGCGCCAGCCCGACACCGGTGTTGCCGGAGGTGGGCTCGACGATGGTGCCGCCCGGCCGCAGCAGGCCCTCCTTCTCGGCCTCCTCGATCATGCGCCGGGCGATGCGGTCCTTGACCGACCCGCCCGGGTTGAAGTACTCCACCTTCGCCAGCACGGTGGCGGAGATGCCCGCAGTGACGTTGCGGAGCCGGACCAGCGGCGTATTACCGATCAGGTCCACAACCGACTCGTAGTAGCGCACGCCCGTCAGCCTACGTCCGGCGGGCGCCGCTCGTTACGGCCGCCCACGCCGCCCGCGGCAGGGGGACACACAGCCGACCACGGGCCAGGCACAGGACGGTCGCCGCGGCCAGGCGCACAACCGACCACGGCGGCCAGGCACAGGACGCTCGCGGCGCCAGGGCGCACAGACGCCCGTTGCGGACGGACCGGCGGGCGCGAAACACTCGCCGTCATGGCCTCCCCCGCCCTGCCCTTGCCCTACCGGCACATCTACGTGGTGGTGCGCTACGACGACCCGGATGCGGAGGAGGGGGCCGCGCCCGTACCGATCGAGGACCGGGTGACGCTCGCCAAGGCGTACCAGACCTACGAGGAGGCCAGGCGGGACGCTCAACGGCTCAACCAGCTGGCCAGCGACGCGGGCCGGGGGTGCCACTACTGGGCCGCGATCACCCGGCTGATGACGCCAGACGCCGACCCGTACGCCTAGTGCCGACCCGTCCATCGGCAACGCCCGTCCGCCCGTCCGCCCGTCCGCCACCCCGCTCCCCTCAAGATCGCGATCGCGGACAGCAGGTGTTTAGTGCGACTGCACGTCTGGCGTCCGCGATCGTGATCTTGGTGGTGATGCGACCATAGTTGCAGATGGTATGTCTGAATGATTCCCATACGGTGGTGGATAGAGTCGCTGGCCTCGGCGATCCCCGTACCCGGGGTATGGGCGTAGGGACCAAGGTGCTGCCAGGCCCGTTATGTGGCCGAGGTGCTGGCGGCGACCCGTATGCCTAGCGCTGGCGCGGCCCCGGCGGCGGCTGCGGAGCCGGCGGCTGCGGCGCGGGGCCACGGCCAACCGGCGGCTGCGGCGCCGGGCCGCGGCCAACCGGCGGCTGCGGGGCAGGGCCACGGCCGCCTGGCGGCATGGGGGCGGGAGGCCAGCCCGCTGGCGACTGCGGCCGGTGCGGCAGGCCCTGCGGCGCGCCGGGCCTCGCCTGGCCGGGGATGACCGCGCGCCGCCGCTTCTCCCACTCCAGGAACCGCTCGGTCTCGCCGAGCACGGCACCGGCCAACCAGGTGGCGACGACCACGTCATCGGCGAGGACGAGCGGGCCGAGCAGCAGGGGGAGCAGGCCCTCCGGTATCACGTCGATCGGCGAGACCACGTACGCCGTGGCGGCGCCCATCATCGCCACCCGCAGGCCGCCGTCGTACTCGCCGCGCATCGAGGCCCGGATCATCCTGGGGAGCGCCGCCAGCCGGGTGCCAAGTGGCGGGCCGCCCCGGGAACCGGCCGTCAGCGTCCGCCACAGTGCGGTGAAAGCCGCCGTACGCCGTAGCCCTTTCGGCATGACCTCTCCTTTTCCTCAAGTCTTCCTCGACCTCATCGCCGCGGGACGGCACCATATCTCTATGCACCTGGACGAAGCTCGTGACGTTATACGTACCCAGCATCGCGCGGTTCTGTGCACCCTGCGAGCTGATGGCCGCCCCCAGATGAGTCCGGTGACCGTCAATGTCGACGCGGACGGGATGGTGGTGGTCAGCAGCCGGCAGACCGCGTACAAGGTGCGCAACCTGCGCCGGGACCCGCGCGTCTGGATCTGTGTGCTGCCCGACGCGTTCTTCGGCCGGTGGATCCAGGTCGAGGGTACGGCGACGGTCGTCGACCTGCCCGAGGCGATGGAGGGCCTGGTCGACTACTACCGCCGCACCAGCGGAGAGCATCCGGACTGGGCGGACTACCGCGCAGCTATGAATCGGGAACAACGGGTACTGGTTCGGATCGACATCAAGCGGGCGGGGCCGGACCGCGCAGGCTAGCGACATCTCGTGAGCAAGCGCCGGCCCCGCATGGTGTCCGAGGGGAGAGGGGACCATGAGGCGCGTCAGGCAGGCCGCCAAGCTCGCCGCTCTCGGTGGCGGCTCGGCGGCGTTCGCCGGGGCCGTAGCCACCGGCGTCGTGTTTGGCCAGGTCATGTTGGCACGGCACACCATTCCCAGGGCGGAGGCGCCGCCGCCGCGCTGCAACGGCCGCTACGGTCCTCGCCGTGGCGGCCGGCCGATCCGCCTAGCCATCATCGGGGACTCATCCGCAGCCGGGTTCGGCGTGCATCACGCCCGGGAGACACCCGGCGCGCTGCTCGGCGCCGGCCTGGCCGACCAGCTCGGGCGCCCGGTGCAGGTGCGCTGCCTGGCGGTCGTCGGAGCGACCTCACCAACGCTCGCCCCGCAGGTCGAGGCGGCCGTCGAGATGCGCCCGGACGCCGCGGTGATCTTTATCGGCGCCAACGACGTGACCCACCGGGTGCCGCTCGAGGTGGCCGTGCCGCACCTGGTGGCGGCAGTCCGCGAGCTGCGCCGCGCCGGTGCGCGTGTCGTCGTCGGCACCTGCCCCGACCTGAGCACGGTCCGTCCCATCCAGCCGCCGCTGCGCTGGATGGTCCGCCGGTGGAGCCGGCAGATGGCGGCCGCCCAGACGGTCGCCGTGGTGGAGGCGGGCGGCGCCACCGTATCCCTCGGCGACCTGCTCGGTCCGGCGTTCGCCGCCGACCCGCTGCGGATGTTCGCGTCCGACCGGTTCCACCCCTCCGCCGAGGGGTACGCCGCAGCGGCCGCGGCACTGCTGCCGACCTTGCTGGCCGTGCTCGGCGTCGAGGCCCAGCCCGCCGCCCTGCTGTCGGAGGGCGAGGGGGTCCGGGCACTGCCGGACGCCGCGGTCGAGGCGGTCGGGCGCGCCGGCACGGAGGTCAGGGCAGCCACCGTGGCCGGCCGCGAGCGCGGCCCCTTCGGCCGCTGGGTGCAGCTGCGTAACCGTGTACAGAAGGCTATCCGTCCCGCCGATCCCGCGATGCCCGGTTCCGCCGTAACCTCGGAGGACAACCCTGGGCAGGTACAGGGATCGATCGAGGAGGCAGCGTGAGGACGGCCCGACGCTTGGGGAGGGCGGCCGCGATCACGCTGGTCGCCGGCACCGTCGGCGGGGCGGCCCTGCTCGCCGCGGAAGCGGTGGCCGCCCGCGCCCGCCGCTATGCCCAGCCGACGCTCGGGCTGGCCCTGCGCTCGACGGTCGGGGACGTCGCGGCTCCCCCGCTGCGCCTGGTGCTGCTCGGCGACTCGGCGGCCATGGGCGTTGGCGTCGACCGGCTGGCCGACACCGTCGGGGGCCGGCTCGCCGCGATGCTCACCCGGGACTGCGCCCGGCGGGTCGAGCTGTCCAGCGTGGCGGTGGCCGGCTCCCGCTCGGCGGACCTGGCCACCCAGGTCGCCCGGGCGCTGCTCGCGACCCGGCCCGATGTCGCCCTCATCCTGGTGGGCGCGAAGGACGCCACCGGGCTGCGCCGGCCCTCGGACGCGGCCGCCCACGTCGCCGCCGCCGTCCGCCGGCTGCGCGAGGCCGGTGCCGGGGTGGTCCTCGGAACCTGCCCGGACCTCGGCGCAGCCTGGGCGTTCGCCCCGCCGCTGCGCCAGGTGATCGGCTGGCTGGGGCAACAGGTCGCCCGGGCGCAGGCCCGGGCGGCGCTAGAGGCGGGTGCCTCAGTGGTCGACCTGGCGACCGAGACCGGACCCGTCTTCCGGGCCGACCCGGGCACGCTATGCGCGGACGGCTACCACCCGTCCGCCGACGGGTACCAGGTGTGGGCGCATGCGCTCTACCCGGCCGTGGCCGCCGCCGCGGCAGACGCCTCGCGCAGATGACGACCGGAGTGCGACAGCCGCAACGTGACGGGCGAGCATGCCGGCCGCAACATGACGGGCGAGTATGAGGGGGCGCAACGTGACGGGCGGAGCACAGCGGCCATGTGACGGGCGGAGCACGATGGTCCGGGCCGCTGCCGGGTAGCGTGGCTGGCATGCCGGAAGCCGTCATTGTCGCCACCGCTCGGTCGCCGATCGGCCGGGCCTACAAGGGGTCGCTGCGGGAGCTGCGCGCCGACGACCTGACCGCCACGGTCATCCGGGCGGTCCTCGCCAAGGTCCCCCAGCTCGACCCCGCGCACATCGACGACCTCTACGTCGGCTGCGGCCTGCCAGGTGGCGAGCAGGGCTTCAACCTCGCCCGGGTGGTCGCCATCCTGCTCGGCTACGACCACCTGCCCGGCGCCACGCTCACCCGGTACTGCTCGTCCTCGCTACAGACCACCCGGATGGCGTACCACGCGATCAAGGCGGGCGAGGGGGACGTGTTCCTCTCCGCCGGGGTGGAGTGCGTCTCCCGGTACGTGCGCGGCAACTCCGACGCCCTGCCGCCCGAGGCGCAGGAGCTGGTCGGCGGGGCCTGGCAGAACCCGGTGTTCGACGGCGCCCGGGCCCGCTCCGAGCAGCGGGCCGCCGGCGGCGCGCCGACCTGGCACGACCCGCGCGACGACGGCGCGCTGCCCGACATCTACCTGGCCATGGGACAGACCGCGGAGAACCTTGCCCAGCTCAAGGGCGTGACCCGCGAGGACATGGACTCCTTCGGCGTACGGTCGCAGAACCTCGCCGAGAAGGCGATCGCGGACGGCTTCTGGGCGCGCGAGATCACCCCGGTGACGCTGCCGGACGGCACGGTCGTCAGCGCCGACGACGGGCCCCGCCCCGGGGTCACCATGGAGGGCGTCGCCGCCCTCAAGCCGGTGTTCCGTCCAGACGGGCGGATCACCGCGGGCAACTGCTGCCCGCTCAACGACGGTGCCGCGGCTGTCGTCGTGATGAGCGACACCAAAGCGCGTGAGCTGGGCGTCACCCCGCTCGCCCGGATCGTGTCCACCGGCGTGACCGCGCTCTCCCCTGAGATCATGGGTCTCGGCCCGGTCGAGGCGTCCCGGCAGGCGCTGCGCCGGGCCGGCATGACAATGTCCGATGTGGACCTCGTGGAGATCAACGAGGCGTTCGCCGCGCAGGTCATCCCGTCCTACCGGGACCTTGCGATCCCGTTGGAGAAGCTGAACGTGATGGGTGGCGCGATCGCGGTCGGGCACCCGTTCGGCATGACCGGCGCCCGGATCACCGGCACCCTGCTGAACGCGCTGGACTGGCACGACAGGACAGTCGGGCTGGAGACCATGTGCGTCGGCGGCGGCCAGGGCATGGCGATGGTCGTCGAACGCCTCTCCTGAGAGTTCTGACGTCCTGGGGCTGGGCACCAAGCGGCCATTACGCCGCGCCACCCTCGTCGGGTGACGACGGAGACGTGCATTGCGGGTCAGCCACCGCCCGGGCCGCCGCTCACGCAGCCGGAACATCAAGATCAAATCAATATCAGGGTAACTGGGGTTACCTGCCGCCCAGATAGGGCCGGTTCCACTGAAATTGATTTGACCAAGTACGTGCCAGCAAGGAGAGCCGTACAGCACACGGACAAAGCGGGCGAAAATGTTGGGACTGCGTTCGGTTCCGGTTACATCCAGATCTGAAAGCCAACCGCCTGACCGTTATAGGGCTCGGCGGACTGCAGCCAGGTCCGCTGCCGCGGCGGCCAGCGCATCCTCGGCCGGGGCCGCGGCCAGCAGGTCGGCCGTCACCACCCGCAGCTGGTCCACGAGCGCCAGGTCGCTGTCGAGCCGGGGCACCGGCCGGCACGGCTCACCTTCAGCGTCTGCAGCCCGGTCGGCGATGCGCTGGACCAGCCCATGCACGGTTTCGGCGCGGCCCACCCAGCGCGGTGGCCCCCAATGTGACACCCGGTTACGCAGCAGCTCCAACTCCCGCAGCACCGCCCCCGCCTCGGGCGATCCAGAAGAGCTGTGCACGCCGTCCCTGCCTGACTCGTCTAGCGCCGCTAGGTGATGGATCTCAAGTGCTGGGGTCCGCGCACTGCGCGGACCCCAGGAGACGTACTCGGCCGAGCCGGCGGGTCAGTCGTCGCCGCGCAGGTAGCTGAGCAGGCGCAGGATCTCCAGGTACATCCAGATCAGGCCGACCAGGATGCCGAAGGCGCAGGCCCATGCGTACTGCTGCGGCAGACCCTGCCGCACGCCCTCCTCGATCTGTGCGAAGTCGAGGATGAAGCTGAGCGCTGCGAACGCGATGATGACGAGGCTGAAGATGATCGCCAGCGGACCGCCGCTGCGCAGGCCGGTGTCCACACCGAACAGGGACAGCACGAAGTTCACCAGGATCACCGCGAGCACGCCGACGATGCCGCCGATGACGAACCGGACGAACTTCGGCGTGGCCCGGATGACCTTGGCCTTGTAGAGCATCGCCATCAGGAAGAACACGCCGAACGTGGCGACCGCCGCCTGGAGCACGATGCCTTCGAAGCCGGCGATGTTCTCGTAGTAGTCGCTGACCAGGCCGACGAACACCCCTTCGACCACGGCGTAGGCGCCGATCAGCAGCGGGTTGGTGAGCCGCGCGAAGGCGATGACCAGGCCGAGCACCAGCCCGACCAGGGCGGCGCCGATCCAGACCGGTAGCAGCAGCCGGTCCGGCACCAGCACCCAGGCGAGCGCGCCCGACAGGCCGGTCAGGGCCAGCAGGCCCACGGTACGGACCACGACGTCGTCGATGGTCATCGGCCGGGTGGCCGGTGGCGCTGCGGGCGGGTAGCCCTCGGCGGCTGGGTACCCGCCGGGCTGCCCGTAGCCAGGCTGCGCGTAGCCGTACTGCCCGTAGCCGGGCTGGCCGTACCCAGGCTGCGCGTAGCCCGGCTGCGCGTGACCGCCGGCGCGCTGCTGCGCCGAGGTCTCGCTCAGTCGGCTGAGCACGGGGTTAGAAGTCTTCACCGAAAGCCTTCCTCGTTGCGGTCCTCGTCCGGCCGCGGGCCGGACCTCCAAGGAGCTGTGTCAAGGGTAACCGGGAACGGCTACCGCGGAGGCTGTGGCGCGGGGGCCGCGCGGTCCTCGCCGTGGCTGGCGCGCAGCGCGGGCGCGGCCTCGTCCAGGTCGAGGAAGGCCGGCACGCCGAGGGAGAGCCGGCCGAGGTACTGCCGCGACGCGAACCGGGTGGGCGGGTGGAAGTGGATGGCCTGGGCGTCCCGCCACAGCCGGGTCAGCCGCGAGGCCCGGCTGTACGCCACCCCGCCGCAGCTCTCCGCGACCGCCGCCACCGCGGCCGGCACCACCCCGACGCTGTGCTGCTTGACGGCTATCGCGGCCGGCAGCAGCCGTTCCGGGTCGGCGCCGGCGTCCATGGCCCTGGCCAGGCCGACCACGGCCGCGCCGAGGGTCAGCAGCGCTCCGACCTGGTCCCCGACCACCCCCTGGAAGCTGGGCGACTCGGCCCGGCTGGCGTCGAGGTGGGCCACCCGCACCCGCCCCATCAGCTCACGCGCCTCGTCCAGCACCGACTGGGCCACCCCGAGGTAGCTGGCCGTGGTGGTCAGGCAGAACCAGACGATCCCGGCGGCCACCACGTCGTCGTTGTCGCCGCCCACCGGGCTGCGGTAGAAGACCAGGTCGTCCGGGATGACGCAGTCGGTGAGCCGGAGCGTGTCCGAGGCCGACCCGCGCATGCCCAGGGTGTCCCAGGTGCGCTCCACCGACAGCCCCGGCGCGTTCGTCGGCAGCAGCGCCACCAGCAGCTCCTCCGGCCCGTACGCCGGGTCGGTCTGGAGCTGGAGGCAGACCAGGTCGGCCTCTGCCGCCAGGGAGCACGGCGACTTGACCCCGGACACCCGCCATCCACCGTCCACCGGGACGGCGCGCAGCGTCGAGCGGACCACCGAGCCGGCCAGGTTGGGCTCGGCGAACGCCGAGGCCAGCAGCCGGTTCTGCCGCGCGATCGCCTCCAGGAGCAGCCAGGACACGTCGGTACGGCGCCGCCAGTGCTCGACCATGAGGCCCACCGAGAACAGGTGCATGTTCACCGCGACCGCAAGCCCCGGATCGGCCATGGCGATGAGCCGCTGCACCGCGCAGCACTCCACCAGCGACCCTCCGGCGCCGCAGAACTGCGCCGGCACCGGCAGGCCGGGGTAGCCCGCCTCGCGCAGCGCGGCGAGGCTGCCCTCGCCCACCCGCGCCACCGCGTCGGCGCCCGCCGCTGCCTGCTCGAGCGCTTCCAGCAGCTCCTTGGGCGCGAAGTGGGCCACGTCGGGCCAGAGCGAGTCGCCGAGCGCGCGGCCTGCCGGCACGGCCATGGTCAGCACTCCGATCGTGGTCAGTCAGGTCGGTCCTGGCGCCTGATGGTCGGTCAGGGCGCCACCCAGCAGCTCAGTCGGTGTCCCCCGGTCAGCCGGTGCGCCCCCGGGCGGTCCGGTCAGTCGGCGCGCCCCAGGTGGTCCGGTCAGTCGGCGCGCCCCAGGTGGTCCGGTCGTTCGGTGCGCCCCAGGGTTGTCCGGTACCACCGGACCAGCTCGGTGGTTGAGGAGTCCAGCGACGGCGGGACCTCAGGTGGCTCCGCGCCGAGCAGAGGGGCGATCTGGGTGGCCACCGCCTTGCCCAGCTCGACCCCCCACTGGTCGAAGCAGTTCACGCCCCACACCACACCCTTGACGAAGACGGTGTGCTCGTAGAGCGCCACCAGCTGGCCGAGCGTCGCCGGGGTTAACCGGGGCGCCAGGATGGTCGACGTCGGCTGGTTGCCGGGCATCACCCGGTGCGGCACCACGGCCGGGTCCGACCCTTCGGCCGCAACCTCCTCAGCGGTACGCCCGAAGGCCAGCACCGCGGTCTGCGCGAGCAGGTTCGCCAGGAACAGGTCGTAGTCGCCACCGTCCACACCGCCACCGTCCACACCGCCACCGTCCACACCGTGGCCACCGCCCACACCGTGGCTGCCGGCGGCACCGCCGGACGGCTCGGCGAAGCCGATGAAGTCCGCTGGCACCGGCCAGGTGCCCTGGTGCAGCAGCTGGTAGAAGGCGTGTTGGCCGTTGGTGCCGGGCTCACCCCAGTAGATCTCACCGGTGGTGGTGGTCACCGGCGAGCCGTCCCGGCGTACCCGCTTGCCCGTGCTCTCCATGGTCAGCTGCTGCAGGTACGCGGGGAACCGGCGCAGCCGGCTGCTGTACGGCAGCACCGCATGCGTCTGCGCGCCGAGGAAGTTGGCGCACCACACGCCGAGCAGCCCTTGCAGGACCGGCATGTTGGCGGCGAACGGGGCGGTGCGGAAGTGCTCGTCCATGGTGTGCAGCCCGGCGAGCAGGCCGGCGAAGCTCTCCCGGCCGATCCCGGCCATCAGCGCCAGCCCGATCGCCGAGTCGAACGAGTAGCGCCCGCCCACCCACTCGAACGTCGGGAAGGTCAGCTCCGGCTCGATGCCGAAGCCGCGTACCCGGTCGGTGTTCGCCGACACCCCGGCGAAGTGGCGGGCGGCGACCTCGGGTCCGGTGCCGAGCGCCGCCTCGAGCCAGCGCCGGGCGGACTCGGCGTTGCGCAGCGTCTCGATGGTGGTGAACGTCTTGGAGGAGACTACGAAGAGCGTCTCCGCCGGGTCCAGGCCGGCGACCGCGTCCTGCAGGTCGGTCGGGTCCAGGTTGGACACGAACCGGCACCGCACCCCCGGCTGGTGGTAGTCGGCCAGGGCCACGTACGCCATCAGCGGGCCGAGGTCGGACCCGCCGATGCCGATGTTGACCACGTTGCGGACCGGGCGGCCGGTGGCCCCGGGCAGCTCACCGGCCTGGATGCGGTCGGTCAGCTCGCCCATCCGGTCCAGGGCCTGGTGGACCTCGGCGACCACGTCCCGCCCGTCCACCACGAGGTCGGCCGATGGCGGCAGCCGCAGCGCGATGTGCAGCGCCGGCCGGTCCTCGCTGGTGTTGACGTGCTCACCGGCGTACATCGCGTCGATGGCGGCGCGCAGGCCGGCCCGCTCGGCGAGCGCCACGAGCAGGTCGAGGGTCTGCCGGGTCACCCGGTGCTTGGCGTAGTCCAGGTACAGGTCACCGGCTTGCACGGTGAGCTCGGTGCCGCGGGCCGGGTCGGCGGCGAACAGCTCCCGCAGGTGCCGGTGCTCCACCTCGCCCCGGTGCTTGACCAGCGCGGCCCACTCCTCAGTGGTGGTGATGTCCTCCACGGCGATGCCTCCCATCTCGGTGCGCCGGTTCACGGGACGGTCACGGCTCGCCGCGGCAGCCGTCTCGCGGCGACCAGCAACGGGACCAGTACCCCGGCGAACGCCAGTAGTACCAGCGCGGCGACCGCCGGCACCGCCACGCCGGCCTGCGCCGCGCGGGCGAGCGCGAGCCCGCTGGCCGCGGTGACGATCGAGGTCGCGGCGGACTCCGCCACCCGCATGCCCGCTGAGGCGGTGCCGCGGGCCGCCTCGCCCGCCGCGTCGAGCACGATCACGTTGAGCGCCGTCACGCCCAGGCCGACGCCGAGCCCGGCGACGACCCAACCCAGGAAAACGTACGCCACCGGGCGGTCCGCGGGCAGGCCGGCCGCTGTGGTGGCCATGCCGGCGACCACGAACACGACGCCGGCCACCACAACCCGTACCGGCTCGATGCGGTTGAGCCACGGGCGGGTGAACATCAGCCCGCTGATGCTGAACCCGACCACCCCGCCGGAGAGCGCCAGCCCAGCGCCGGCCGTGGTGTAGCCGCGCCCGTCGGCGAGGCTGAGCGGGATCAGGTACTGCACCCCGATGAACGGGGCAGCGACCACGCCGCGTACCAGCACCGCGGCGGGCAGGCCGGGCGCGCACCGCAGCGCGCCGGATGGCAGCAGCACCGCGGCCCCGGCCAGGATCGCGAGCACCGCGGCGCCGAGCACGGCCCAGGTGAGCGCGGCGGGCAGCGTACGGACGTTGAGCACGGCGAGCACCCCGGCCGCCAGGGCGAGCGCGGCCAGGAACCGCCGCCCGGCCCGCAGCGGCTCGTCGCCGCCCGGCCGGCGCCGGCCGATCGCGCGCAGGCCGCGCGCCGCCAGCCCGAGCGCGGCCACCTCGAACAGCGGTACACCGAGCAGCACCGCCCGCCAGCTGGCCAGCTCCGCCACTGCCCCGGCCACCACCGGCCCGGCCAGCCCCGGCAACGCCCAGCACATGGCCAGGTAGCCGAGCAGCGCCCCGCGCCGCGCGGCCGGGTAGTAGCCGACCAGCACGTACACCGCGACGGTGACCAGCCCGGCCCCGGCGCCCTGCACCACCCGGCCGGCCAGCAGCCAGCCGAAGTACGGCGCGGTGCCGGCGAGGGTGAGCCCGGCGCCGTGCAGCACCGCGCCGGCCACGAAGGTGCCGGCCGGGCCTGCCGAACGCACCAGCACCGGGCCGGCGACCAGGCCGAGCAGCTCGGCCACTGCGTACAGGCCGAACACGAGCGGGTACCACGACCGCCCGCCGATGTCCGCGACGACCGCGGGCATCAGCGCCGAGGTGGCGGTCGCCTCGAACGAGGCCACCGCCACGGTCAGCGTCAACGCCAGCGTCATGCCGGTCCACCGCACGCTGGCGGTTGGGGCCGGCATGAGCTCGGTCACCGACGGGCCCGCTGCTGCAGGTGCTCCAGGATCGCCGTTGAGTTGTCCTCCAGCGCCAGGGCGGCGACCGGGTTGAGCATCTCGGCCAGCAGCGGGATGCCGATGTCGAAGTCCACCTCCAGCCGCAGCACGGTCAGCCCGTCCTGCTCACCGACCGCCCAGCTGCCGTTGAAGTAGGCCAGGTCACCCTCGAGCTGGCGGAACGTGATCGTCCGGGTGGCCTCGTCGATCAGCTCCTCCTCCTGCCACTCCAGGATCGAGCCCTTGAGCATCACCGACCACGAGCTGACCCGGCGCTCCGCCGACCACTCGTCGATCTTGATGTCCCGTACCACGTCCATATAGGACGGAAAGGACTCGATGTCCTTCAGCGCCTCCCAGACGAACGCGGCATCGGCGTCGCTGCGGTTCTCGGTGACGACGTTCGGCATCTTCTCTCCTCAGAGCACCCAGGTCATCCAGTCGATCGGCGGCAGGCCCAGCTGGGCGCGCAGCCGTTCCAGGTCCGCACCAATGCGGACGCTGGGGAAGAAGCCCTCGGCGGTACGGATCACCGGCATCTGGATGGGCAGCTCCCGCTCCAGCTCGGCCACTGCCGCACGGACCCGCACCGCGGCGGCCTCGGCCGCGGCCCGGTCCGCCCGCCAGCTCGGCGGCAGCTCCCGCAGCAACCGACCTTCCGGGCCGCCGCCCGCGCCGTCCGGGCCACCGTCGGGTGCGCCGTCCGGGCCACCTTCGAGCGCACCGTCCGGGCCGCCCTGGCGGGCGCTGTGCGGGCCGCCCGCCAGGGCGAGGCGCAGGTCCAGGGCGCCCTCCGGGCACCGGCCGCGGTAGCCGGCGAGCACCAGCCGGGTGTACGCCGCCGCCCGCAGCGTGGACCGGCACGCCTCCACGCAGGTGGCCCAGTCCTCGTCGGCCAGGGCGGCGTCGATGTCACCGGCGGCGCTCTGCACCTCGTTGACGAAGACCCACGAGGCCGGAGCGCCCCGGGCCGCCACCTGCAGCGCGTCCATGGTCATGCCGAGAGCCTTTCGCTGATCGCGTCCTCGTCCGTGGCCAGCAGCAGCAGGCCCGTGGTCACCGCGGTGAGCAGCTCGCCCGCGCCGCGCTCGCCGAGCACCGCCCGGCAGCTGCCGGACACCGCCGCCGGCGCGTCCTCCAGCCGGCCGAACTGCGTCAGCACGTACCTCCGCCGGCCGATGCGGACCTCGGTGGCGTCCGGGTCGGGCTCCAGCCGGGTGACCTCGAGCGGGTCGAGCGTTGGCAGCCCCAGCTCGCCGAGGAGGCGGGCGGTGGCCTCCCCGCTGCGCGCCCGCGTCGCCGCGTCCACCAGGTTCTCGGGGAGCGCGGCCAGCCGCATCCGGGCCGGCAGCCACTTGTCGCCGGCCGGCAGCACACCGGCGCCGACGCAGGCCAGGTCGAGGATGGAGCGGGTGCACAGGGCCCAGGCCGGGCCGGGGTCGGCCCCGGACGCGGCGACCAGCTCCGCGGTCGCCCAGGCCAGCACGGTACGGCTGAGCGTGGCGCGCAGCAGGTGCGCGGTGACCAGCGCCTGGGCGGCCTCGTCGTAGACCGGTGGGGTGTCCGGCCGCAGCGGCAGCGCGGTGCACCACCGGGTGAGCCAGGTGCGGGGGCGCCGGTCCGGCGGTGCGGCCAGCGCGACGTCACCCAGCGCCGTGGCGACCGTCGCGGTGGACAGCCCGTCGAGCAGCCGGCCCGGCTCCTCGGCCGGGAAGTGCTCCACGTCGACCGGGGTCTGGCCGATGAAGAACAGGAACGGCGGGGTGGGCCGGGCCAGCCCCGGCACGAAAAGATGGATGTCCACATCGCTGCCGCGGTTACCCAGCACCTGGGCGAGCGAGCCGACAAGGTACGGCGTGCCGGCCTCCAGCACGCTGCCGCCGTGCGCGAGCAGGTCGGCCGGGGTTGTCCCGACCCGCGCCAGCGCCGCGTCGAGACTGGTTCCGACGAGCGTAGGGTCCATCGCGCTGCCTCCTTTCACATCCGGGCCGTCACGTCACATCCGGACCGTCACGTACTGGGTCGACACGACCAGCCGCTCCCACGGGTCCACCGGCAGCCCGGCCTGGTCACAGGCGCACCACAGCCGGTCGGCGTCGCCACGGTCGGCGAACAGCCCGGCCTCGACCTCGTCGAGCGCGTCGAGGAGCCGGTCAGCCACCGGGTCGGCGCCGGCCGGGACGCGGCACCGCAGCTTCGCGGTCACCGCCTGCCCGGCGAACCGGTGCCGGAAGCCCGCGAGCGCGGCGAGCGGCCGCCGGCTGTCCGCCGAGTCGAGCCAGGACGCCTGCGCGGTTAGGGTGCGGTCGACCGCGGACAGGTCGCTGTCGGGCGGGAGCCGGTTGGCCACCGCGGCCACGATCCGCCACCGCAGCGCGGTGGCGGTGTGTGCGAACGAGACGCCAGCCGGGCGCACCGCAACACCGGCTGCCAACCGGCGGTGGTCCGTGCCGAAGCGCACCGGGCCGCCCTCGGGAGACCAGACCCGGCTCAGGGTCGCCTCGTCGAGCAGGATCGCGCACTCCCGGACCACGTCGGCGGTCTCCTCAGCGGAGTGCACCAGATTAATGATCTTGTTCATCGCGCCCAGCTCGGTCCGCAGCTCCCCCGGGCGGCCCAGCCGCGGGTCCGACTTGCCTTTCAGCCCGGTGAGCCGGTCCGCGGCGGAGTCCGGGACCCTGGCCAGCAGGCGGTGCATGGCCGGCCCGCCGAGGGCGGCGCATGGCGGCACTGGTGCCGGCCCACCGCCCCAGTCCCGCGCCGCCGCTGGTGCGCTACCCCGGTCCCGCGCCGCCGCTGGCCCGCCGCCTCGGTCCCGCACCACCATCAGCAGCGAGGGGCCGGCGAGCAGCAGGTCCAGGATCAGCTGCCAGCGGTCCGGCCGGAACGTGGCGAGCTGGTAGCGCCACACCCGCCGTACCGTCTCCGGGGTGAACCGGACCAGCTGGCCGAGCACCACCTCGAACCCGGCGCCGGCCAGCAGCTCCACGCCCCGGTCGAGCTGGCCGGCGACCAGGCACCCCGGCGTG
The DNA here is from genome assembly GCA_035649895.1 of Micromonosporaceae bacterium. GTDB lineage: Bacteria > Actinomycetota > Actinomycetes > Mycobacteriales > Micromonosporaceae > DASSUC01. Next base: position 51,751 of record DASRIS010000181.1, read on the forward strand.
AAGATCACCAACCCGGTACGCTGGACCAGTGCCGGCCCGGCCGCTGCCGCAGCGGCGTCGACCGCCTGACAGCCCCGTACGAAGTCCGCGTCGGCCGGGTACCACCGGGCCTTCGCCGGGTCGCGGACCGGGCAGCCAGGCCACGCCGGTGCCGTGACGGCACTGTCCACGCTCATCAGCCCGCCACGCCCGTCAGTCCCGCCACGCTCATCAGCCCGCGGCCGGCCGGATCGCGGTGCCGACCGGGGTGCCGCCGTCCACCAGCTGGCCCAGGCGCTCCGGGAACCGGCCGTTGAGCACCCAGGCGGACAGCCCCGTCGCCTGCAGGAACGGGGCCAGGCACCGGTCGACGCTGGTGGCGCCGAGCGCCTCCAGCTCCGCGGCGGTGCACTCGGCCAGCAGCCCGCCCGCTGTGCCGGACGACCCGTTCGACCGGGCCGGACCGGCCGGGTCGAAGTCGCGGTAGACCCCGTCGACATCGGTGAGCACCACGTAGCGGGCGGCGCCGAGCAGGAAGGCGAAGTACGCGCCGAGGGTGTCGGAGGTGATCACGTCCTGCCGGGTGAACACGTCGAGGGTGAGGATCATGGCGCTGGGCAGCAGCACCGGCACCGCACCGCGGCGCAGCGCAGCGCGTACCCCGGCGAGGGTGTCGACCGGCTCCATCCCAGAGGTCAGCGCAGCCAGGATGATGCCGGTCTGGTCCAGGGCCCGCATGCACGCCGGGTTGATCTGCACGTCGGCCAGGCCGCTGCGGCGCGCCATCGACTCGATGAGCTTGTCGGTCGGGCCGCCGCCCGGGAACACCGTCAGCGGGCAGCGCTGGTGCACGGCGACGAGCTGCGCCCCGACCCGCCCGGCGTGCTCGGTGTCGGCCAGCAGGCTGCCGCCGAACTTGACCACCGTGTGCACGCCGAAGGGCATCAGCGCCGGCCCGGCGAACATCTGCCGCGCCACGGACCCGACCGCATCCGTACCGGTCATTGCCGCCCGTCGCTTCGACGCTCGGCGCTCATCCGCCGCCGTGGTCCAGACCGTTGCCTCGCGTCTGCGCTCATTCCCCCTCTTCCCCCGTGAGCCGGATGATGACCCCCTCGTCCGGCGCCAAGCGCAACGGTGCCAGCCCCACCTGCGCCCCGTCGCGGTCCGGCCGGGTGGACACCGCCACCACCCCGCGCGACGGCAGGCCGGCCGGGCGGAGCTGCGCCTCCTGGCCGGCGAAGTTGAGCGCCACCAGCACCCGGTCACGCAGATAGGCGAACACCCCCGGCGGGGCGTCCAGCGAACGGTACACCCCGCCGCGCAAGGCCGCGCAGCCGTGCCGGTGCCAGGCGAGCCGGCGGTAGAGCGAGAGCAGGGACCCGGGGTCGCCGTCCTGGCTGGCCACGTTGACCTTCACCGCCTCGGGCGGCGCCGGCAGCCACGGTACGCCGGTGCTGAACCCCTCGCCGGTCGCGTCCCACTGCATCGGGGTACGCACCGCGTCCCGACCGTCCACATCGGAGGCGAGCGCGGCCGGTGGCGGGGCGTCGGCCATGCCGATCTCCTCGCCGTAGTAGACGCAGGGCACGCCGGGCAGCGTGAACATCAGCATCGCCGCGACCCGGGCCCGCCGCCGGCCCAGCTCACCGCCGCCGTACCGGGAGACGGTACGGGTGATGTCGTGGGTGGCCAGCGCGTACACCGGCCGGGCCGGCGGGGGCAGCAGGCCGGCGAGCCGGTCCACAGTGGCCCGCATGGCGGCGGCGTCCCACGGCTGGTCCCAGAGGGCGACGTGGAACGCGGTGTGCAGCTCGTCCGGGCGCAGGTAGCGGGCGAGCCGCTCGTCGTCGTCGATCGGCACCTCGCCCAGCGCGATGCGCTCGCCGGAGGAGTCCCCGTAGGAGTCCAGCGTGCGCCGCAGGTCGCGGAGCACGTCGTGGACCTCGGGCAGGTCGAGCTGGCGCTGGCGGTGGGTCGGGTGGGCGTAGAAACGCCGGGCGTGCGCCACCTCCGGCGGGTTGTCCCGCAGCAGCGGGTCCTTCATCATCCGGTGCGCCACGTCGACCCGGAACCCGTCCACGCCGCGGTCCAGCCAGAACCGCCACACCTCGCGCATCGCCGCCCATACCGCGGGGTTGCGCCAGTTGAGGTCGGGCTGGGCCGGGGTGAACGAGTGCAGGTAGTACTGGCCGGTGCGCTCGTCCAGGGTCCAGGCCGGCCCGCACCGCTCGAACGCGCTCAGCCAGTTGTTCGGCGGGCCGCCGCCCGGGGCGGGGTCGGCCCAGACGTACCAGTCCCGCCTGGGGTTGGCGCGGCCGGCGCGGGACTGGAGGAACCACGGGTGCGCCGCGGAGGTGTGGTTCATCACCAGGTCGACGAGGATACGGATGCCGCGGGCGTGCAGGTCGGCCACTAGCGCGTCGAGGTCGGCGAGGTCGCCGTAGACCGGGTCGATGGAGGTGTAGTCGCTGACGTCGTAGCCGAAGTCGACCTGCGGGGACGGGTAGCAGGGCGAGAGCCAGAGCGCGGTGACACCCAGCGAGCGCGGCGTGCCGTCGTTGAGATGGTCCAGGCGCTGCCGCAGGCCGGCCAGGTCGCCGATGCCGTCACCGGTGGCGTCGGCGAAGCTGCGCACGTACACCTCGTAGATGACCGCGTCGTGCCACCAGGGCGACGGGCCGGTCAAAGGTCGACCCCCGACATGTCCGGGTAGCGGTCCCCGGCGGCGCTACCCGGCGGGGCCACCTCGTCGAGCAGGGCCAGCTCCTCGCGGGTGAGCTCCAGGTCCGCCGCGGCCACGTTCTCCAGCAGGTAGCGCAGCCGCTTGGTGCCGGGGATCGGGACGATGTCCGGACCCTGCGCCAGCAGCCACGCGATCGACAGCTGGGCCAGGGTGGCGCCGCGCGAACGGGCCACCGCCGCGACCCGGTCGGCCAGCGCCGCGTTGTGCGCGAGGTTGCCCGCCTGGAACCGGGGCAGGCCGCGGCGGAAGTCGTCGGCGCCGAGCTGGTCGGGCGCGGTCACCGTGCCGGTGAGCAGGCCCCGGCCGAGCGGCGAGTACGCGATGAAGCCGATGCCCAGCTCCCGCAGGACGCCCAGCAGCTCCCGTTCCGGGTCCCGGCTGAACAGCGAGTACTCGGTCTGTACGGCCACCATCGGGTGGACCGCGTGCGCCCGCCGTACGGTGGCCGGCGCCGCCTCGGAGATCGCCAGGTGGCGTACCTTGCCGGCCTGGACCAGCTCGGCCAGCGCACCCCAGGTCTCCTCGACCGGCACGGACGGGTCGACCCGGTGCTGGCAGTAGACGTCGATGTGGTCGACCCCGAGCCGGGACAGTGAGCCGTCACAGGCCGCCCGGACGTACTCGGGCCGTCCGTCCACCCGTACCACCCGGCCGTCGGGACCCTTGACATTGCCGAACTTGGTGGCGATGAGCACCTGCTCCCGCCGGCCGGCGATGGCCCGGCCGATCAGCCGTTCGTTGGTGTAGGGGCCGTACATGTCGGCGGTGTCCAGCAGGTCCACCCCTAGGTCGAGGGCGCGGTGGATCACCTGGATGGACTCGGCGTCGTCCCACGCCCCGTAGAACTGGGACATGCCCATGCAGCCCAGCCCGATGGCGGAGGCGGCCGGCCCGGCGGCGCCCAGTCGACGTCTGCGCATCAGGCCTGGGCCTCCGGCACCGCGACGTCCGGCATCACGGCGTCCGGTCCCGCAGCACCTGGTCCCGCAGCGTCTGGTCCCGCGGCATCTGGTCCGCGACGTCTGGTCCCGCGGCGGCGACCAGCTCGGTCAGGAGAGCGCCCCAGCGGCGCAGCTGCCGGTCGGGCAGGAACTGTTCGGCCACCCGGCGCTTCGCGGCGGTACCGAGGCTGCGCGCCAGGTCCGGGTCGGTCAGCAGCCGGTCGAACGCCCGGGCGGCACCGGCCGCCACGTCCTCGGCTCCTGCCGCAGCATCAGCTCGTGCCGCAGCATCAGCTCGTGCCGCGGCATCGGTTTCTGTCGCGTCGTCGGCTCCTGCGGCAGCGTCGTCGGCTCCTGCGGCACCGGCGGGGCCCGCCAGCACCAGCCCATGCTGGCCAGGCACCACCTGCTCGGCGAGGCCGCCCACCCCCGTGGTCACCACCGGCCGAGCCTTCCACATCGCCTCGGTGAGCGTGAGACCGAACCCCTCGGCGACGCTGAGCTGCGCGACCACCGTTGCGTGCCGTTGCAGCGCGTTGACCACCAGCGCGTTCTCCCGCAGGTCGGCCATTGGCAGGCAGGCGAGCTGGATGGTGCGCCGCAGCTGCGGGGGCAGGGCCGCCCACGCCCGGCGGCACTCCTCGAGCACCGCAGCGCCCTCCGGGTCGTCGGCCACGCCGGCCGGGTCCGGCCCGGCCAGGGTCAGGCAGGCCGGCGAGGCGGCCGGGTCTCGCGCGGCGAACGCGTGCAGCGCCCGGTCCATCCCCTTGAGCCGGTCCCAGCGCGAGACCTGCACGACCATCGGGGTAGCAGGTGACGGTGGCTCGCCGTCGCGCCATACCCGCGCACCGTGGCGCACCATGATGTCCGGGCCGTCCAGCGCCGCGACCGCCAGCGGCGCCTCTGCCAGGCGGTCACCCGAGCCGCCGGCGGGTCCGGCGCCATCAGCGGGTCCGGCGCCATCAGCGGGCTCCGCGCCATCAACGGGTCCGGCGACCAGGCCTACAGCCCTCAGCACCGCCGTCACGGCGGCCTCGTCGAGCGGCATGTTCTTCGGGCTGCACGGGTCGACACCTGGCGGGATGACCCGTACCCGCTCGCGGTCCGCCCAGTCCGGCACGTGCCGGCGTACCGAGAACACCAGCCGGTGCGCCGGCTCGACGTACCGGCGCAGGAACCGCCAGCCCTGCCGGGTGTGCTCGTTGGGCCGGTCGCTGCCGATGTGGCAGCGCCAGACCACCGCGGCGCCCTGCTCGCGGGCCGGCTCGACCAGGCCGGCCGGCTGCGGGTCGTGCACTACCACCACGTCACCGGGGCGGACCCAGGTGCGCAGGCCTGCCGCGTCGGCGGCGCAGATCCGGGCGTAGTGCCGCTGCTCTGGCTCGCCCAGCGGGCCGCCGTCGCCGGCACTGCCGTACAGCCGCAGGCATAGCCGCTTGGTCAGGGCGTGCGCCTCGGCGTCCCCCTCGGTCACCAGCCACCGGCAGTCAACGCCGACGGCTCGCGCGAGGGGCAGCAGCGCGCGCAGCATCTCCGCCACGCCACCGCCGGCCGCCGTGGAGTTGACGTGCCAGATCGTACGGCCCCGCAGCTCCGCGCCGAAGGAGGCGGCGGCCGAGCGCAGCCCGGCGACGCGGTCCGCGCCGAGCAGCCGCTCGTACGGGCCAACCGCCGCCTCTGGCAGCGCGACCTCACGCATGCCGTGGCGCTCCCGGCCCGGCCTCGCCAGGCGGCTCCGCTGGCGAAGGCGCTGACCCAGCTGGCAGCTCCGGCCCGGGGAGCCCTGGCCCGGACGGCTGCGCCGCGGGCGGCTCCACCCCCGAAAGCCGGGGCCCAGGCAGCTCCGGCACGGTCCGGCAGCGCAGCCGGACCCGTCCCGCATCGACTGTCACGCTCAGCGCCCGGCCGTCGGCGACCGTGACGGTCCCCGCCCGGGACATCGCCGGCACCGGCCGCACCAGCAGCATCACCACGGCGGCACCCGCTGCCTGGGCTGCGGCCACCCCGGACGCCGAGTCCTCGATCGCCACGCACCGCTCGCCCGCCACGCCCAGAGCTGCGGCGGCCCGCAGGTAGCCGTCGGGCGCGGGCTTACCGCGGGCCACGTCCTCGGCGGTGACCAGCACCGGCGGCAACGGGTAGCCGCACGCGCGCAACCGGGCCAGCGCCAGGGCCCGCGGGCAGCCGGTGACCACGGCCCACGGCGCCCGGGTCGCCGCGCTGACCACGTCGACCATCCCCGGGATCGCGACCACGCCGGTGATGTCCTCGACCTGCTCGGCGTTGACCTCGTCGGCGTCCCGCCGCACCTGGTGGTCGGGCAGGTCCGGCCGGACCGCCCGGATCGTGTCGACGGCGTGCCTGCCGGTCACGTGCGGCGCGAGAGCGGTCCAGGCGACGCCGCGCCGCTCCGCCCAGCGCCGCCAGGCGCGCGTGATCGAGCCGGCTGAGTCGACGAGGACCCCGTCGAGGTCGAACAGCAGTGCCTCCGCGGTGAGCTCCACGTCGTACCGGCTCACCGCACCGCCGTCCGGGCCTCGAACCCCTCGGTGACCCAGACTCCGGCCCAGAACTCGGGCTCCGCCGGCAGGACCAGCTCCAGCAGCGCGGGAGTGCGCTGGTCGAGCAGGTCGGTCAGGCGCCGCTCGAACCGGGCCAACCGGTCGGCCGCCGCCTGACCGGTGACCTTGGTCAGGTCCGCCCGTCCGGTCGGCATGCCGAACGCTCGGGCCAGCTCGGTGTAGCGCATGCGGCCCGGGTTGTGCAGGTGCGGGTGCCGGCCGTCGTCGAACCGGCCGTCACCGGCCGCGCCGGACTGCTTGGCCAGCGACACGCTGCCGCCGTTGTTGCAGACCAGGTACGTCACCGGCGCCCGCTGCTGCACCGCGGCGACAAAGCCCTGCAACCCGTTGGTGAGCCCCTGGTCACCGAGGCAGCACAGCACCCGGGCGTCCGGCTCGCCGATTGCCAGGCCGGTCGCGAACGCGATCCCGCCGCCGACGAACGCCCCGTGGTCGCCGACGACGCGTAACCGGTCCGGCAGGAGGTCGTACTCTGCCGCCAGCATGCCGCCGAACATCTGGCTGTCGTCGACGAGCACCGGGGTGGCGGACCCGGCGTCCAGCGCCCGGGCGACCGCCGCCGCGACACCGCGGCGGACCAGCCCGGCAACCTCGGGCAGCGACGGTCGCGCCGGCGGCTGGTCCAGCGCGTCGGCGTACCAGGGCTCGTCAGTCGCGTCGCCGGCCGGCGGCACCGCCGAAGCCAGCGCCTCCAGCGCGGCGACGACATCGGCGTCGAGCAGGACGTCGTCCGGGCCGAGGTAGCGGTTCTTGCGCACCGCGGCCGGGTTGGTGGTGAGCGCGATCTTGGCGCAGGACGGCAGCTCCCCGACCACCCGGGCGTAGCAGTTGCGGTCCTCGACGGTGACCAGGACGTCCGCGCCGTGCAGCACCTTGCGCTGCGCCTCGTTGGCCGGGTCCAGCCAGCCCAGGAACCGCGGTACGGCGGCCCGGCTGAGCCGCTCGAACAGCATCGGCCCCCGCCTGTACCACACCTGCAGCACCGGGGCGCGCAGCCGGTCGGACAGGCGCGCCAGCGCCGGGCGGAGCCCCCCATGGAGCAGCGCATAGTCGTCGATCAGGATCGCCACCCGCCGGGCGCCCGCGAGCAGCTGCGCAGCGCGCTCCAGCCCGTCCGGCGCCGTAGCCGCCCGCACGGTCGGCGCCGCGCCGGCCTGCCCGCCGCCGGAGGCCGCTTCCAGCACGGGGAGCGGCACCCACGCCGTGTCCAGCACGTCCTGCGGGACGCCCACCAGGACCGGTCCGTACGGCCGGGTCCGGGCCTGCGCGAAGGCGCGGTGGAGAAGGTCCACAAAGGTCTCGGCGGCCGCCACCCGCTCGGCCGGGTCGGTGGGCACCGCCGACGCTTCGTGCCACGCCTTGGTGAACCGGCCCGCCGACGCGATCAGGTCCGGCTCGCCGTGGGGCGGGAGGAACGGCGCCGACCCGGTGGACGGCAGCCCGACGACCGCCACCATGCCGACCTCGTTGCGGCGCAGGTCGCCCAGGGCGCCCAGCGCGTTGGTCAGGCCGCGGGCGCCGTGCAGCACGGCCAGGCCGTTGCCCGGGCGCAGCCGGCTCGCGCCGCCGGCCAGGAAGGCGCACTCGCGGTCACCGCGCCCGTTGACCAGCACCTCACCGGGGAGCCGGGCCAGCGCGTCGCAGATGCTGAGCTCCGACGTGCCGGCGTAGGCGAACGCGACCCGGGTGCCGGCCGCCGCCACCACCGCCGCGACCGTCTCGGCTCCGGTGAGCACCACGCCCGCGGGTCCAGCAGCGGTGTGCTCCGGCAGCAGCTCCCGGGCCGCGTCCTCGGGTACGCCCAGCGCCTCCGCCACTGCCCGGCTGAGCCGCTCCAGGTCGGCGCGGCGGGCCAGGGCGACCGCCAAGCCGTCCGGGCGCCCGTCCGGGCGGGTCAGCAGCCGCCGTACCGCGGCAGCCGGTGACCCGCTGGCGGCGAGCACCTCCCGGGCCGCCCGCAGCGCACCGGGGTACCCGCCGAGGCCCTGGACCGGCCTCGGCTCCGGCGCCCCGGCCGAGGGCATGACGTCGACATCGACCTCTACAGCATTACCGTCGTCCAGCTCGTCGAACCACGCGACGTCCTGTTGCTCCACAGTGATCCTCAGCCGGTGCCGCCCCGGGTCGCCGGGTGCCCGTACCAGCAGGGCGACCTCGGCCGCCGTACCCGGCGGGAGCGAGCGGTCCAGCGCGGTGGCCAGCTGCTCGGTCTCGACCGCGGAGCCGTCGGCGCGGCGCCACCGGTACACCATCCGCACCGGGTACGGCGGTGCGGGGGTCAGCACGGCCGGCCCCTCGTTGCGCACGACGCAGCAGACCGTGAGCAGCGCACCGGCCGGCACGGGACCCACCGGCCGGACCGGCTCGACACTGACCCGGCACTCGTCGGCACGCAGCCGGTCGCCCACCGCCCAGACCAGCCGGGGCCTGACCCCGACCCGGTCGAACATCGCGAGCTGGCCCTGCTCATGCGTTCGCGTGGCGTTGGTGGCGAACCCGCGCCGGACCCCGGCGAGCAGGTCGGGGCCGACCAGGGCCAGCGCGTACACCTCCCGGGCCGGCAGCGGGGCGGTGGCCACCACCCGGAAGCCCTCCCGGTCGACCGCGACGACCCGGGCGGTCTCGATCGCCGAGGCCGCGTGCCGGTGCGGGCTGAGCCCGACGAACAACCGGTCGCCGGCGACCACCAGGCCGCGGGGCCAGCCGGGCAGGGCCAGCCGGCGCCGGATGCGCCCGCCGTCGGGGTCGATCTCCACCAGCTCCCCGGTCGCGGAGTTGCACACCAGCCAGGCACCGTCGGCGAAGACCGGGTTGTGCGGGGCCGCAAGCCCGTCCAGCACCCGCTCACCGGTGTCTATGTCAACCAGGCAGCCGCTGGCTGGCCGGCCGGCCGCGTCCCAGCCGCGGCGCCGGGAGAACTGCCCGAACGCCGACACCAGCAGCCGCCCGCCATGCCGGAACAGGCCGTTGACATGCCAGCTGTCCGGCTCGCCAGGGGCCTGCCAGCGGCGGGTCACCGCGCCGTCCGGGCCGACCCACACCACCTCGTTCTGGTCGGTGGCCACCACCAGCACCTGGTCGTCGACGGCGAGCACGTCGTGCGGGGCCGACACCTGGTCCAGGCGGTGGTAGCGCAGCACCCCGGTGGCGTCGTAGACCAGCAGCTCGGCCGGGCTGCCGTCCTGGCTCCACAGGCAGCGGACCAGCCGGTCGCCGGTGGCGTGCAGGCCGGTCCCGGAGACCCGGTCGACAGTCTGGGCCGCCTCAGTCCGGGCCGCCTCGCGGTCACGGTCGTCGCCTGTGGTGGGGCCCGCTCCACCACCTGGCTCCGCCCCGGCCACGAAGAGGCCGCCGCCGATGGTCTGGTCCGCGTCGAAACAGGAGACGAGCAGGTGCATGCCGGGTGGGACCAGCGCCGCGAGCGGCTGGCTGGCGGCCTCACGGCCGGCAGGCCCGGCCGTCACCACGCGCCACCCGCCGCCGTTCGCACTCCACCCGCCGGCAGCCGCCCGCCATCCACCGCGGATCCGCCTGCTGCGGGCTCTTTCGCCGCAGACCCATCCACCGTGGGCTCCGGCACGCCGTAGATGTCCACAGTAGACTCATCTAGCTCAGGCCTGTCCTCGGTGGGCCGGCTGCCAAGCACGTTGCCGGTCCACCGCCGGGCACCGGTGCCGGCGAGGAAGGCGACCACTCCGGCGAGCTCCGCGCCGGCGTGGGCCGTGCCGGTGGCGGCGGCCCAGGGGTCGGCGTCGAGGACCACCCCGTTGACGCTCACCTCGTACCCGGCCGCCACGCTGGCGAGCTCGTCCACCGCCGCCCGCGGGTCCTCCCACGCGGCCAGCACGACCGTCCCACCCAGTCCCTGGCGTGCGAACACCGGTAGTGCCGCCCGCGCCAGGGCGGTGCCGGCACCGGCGGTGACCTGCACCAGGACATCGAACCCGCCGTACGCCAGGACCGCGGCCTCGACCGTCGCCGCCGGGTCGGCCGGGTCGGCGGCCAGCGCCACCGCCCGCCCTTCGCCGTAGCCCGCCACGATCGCCGCCGCGGCCTGCGCCGTGTCCCGGTGCGGGCCGGCCAGCGCGACGTGCGCGTCGAGCGCGGCCAGCCGGCGCGCCAGCTCGGCCGGGACGGGCCCGGCACCGGCGACCAGCACGATGGTGCCGGCCAGCGCGCCCAGCGGCGGGCGCAGCTGTGGCTTGAGGCGCATCAGCGGCCAGTACTCGTCGGCGAAGCCCTGCGCCTCGGTCAGCGTCACGTAGCCGCCGGCCGCCTCGGCCACCCGTACCACGGCCATGGTCTGTCCGAAGTGGTCGGTCGACAGGCGGGCCTTGGCCGCCTCCGAGCCGGCGCCCACCACGCCGATGCCGGGCAGCACCACCACCCGCGGCGCGTCGCCGCGGGGCGGCATCGTGGTGTCGGTGGTGGCGTGCCGGTCGTAGTAGTCCTGCTGCCAGCGTCGGTGTCCGGCGATGGCCTCGTCCATGACCGCCACCGGGTTGTCCACGCCGGCCAGGCCGGCGGCCACGACCAGCGGCCGGTAACCCACGGTGACCAGATGGTCCGGGCAGGCCGGGCCGCGCAGGCTCGCCTGTGGACCAAGCCGTGAGCAGCTGAAACCCACCGCGTCGGCGCTGCGGTCGACCCGTAGCACGCCGTACCCGTCGGGGGCCGTGACCCCGCGGACCACCGGCAGCACCGTGGTGAGCAGGCGGTCCGCGACCTCGGCCGGGACTTCAGCGGTGACCGGCCCGCCGAGGTCCATCGGCTGCCGCACCCGGGCGGCGAGCGCCTCGGTGGCCCGGCGCACCGCCTCGTGCGAGTTGCGGTAGCACTGCTCTGCGGTGTCTGCCCAGGTGAGCAGCCCGTGGTTGGCCATCAGCACGAACCGGCAGCGCGGCTGCGCGGCGATCCGGTCACCCAGCTCCCGGGCCACGTCCACATCGAACTGGCGGTAGTCGAACCAGATCGCCTCCGCGCCGAAGGCCTCATCGGCCAGCTCACGACCGTCCGGAATGGAGGTCAGCGCGATCACCGCGTCCGGGTGGGTGTGGTCCACATGCGCCGCGTCGATGAACGCGTGGGTGAGCGTCTCGATGCCGGGCCGCGGCTGCTCGCCGCGCAGCCCGCAGGAGACCAGGTACGCCACCATCGCGGCCTCGTCGACCGGCCCGGCCCGCCACAGTGCCCGCAGGTCGTCCAGGCGCAGCACCGGGAACTGCGCACTGTCGCAGGTCGCGCCGTCGCAGCCCCAGGCGCTCATCCACATGACACGGACCTGCCGTCCCAGGTGGTCGGTTGCGACGCCCTTGCCGGAGAAGTTGCCGCCGCCCTCCCGCACCAGGGCGGGGTCCGCGCCGACCAGCCGCGCGCGGTAGACCACCTCGTCAGGACCGGAGAGCTCCTTGGCGACCGACGGGTCCCACCCGTCAACCGGTTCGACGAACATGCGGTAGCCCCCCACGCCGTACCTCGCCGGACCCACACAGCAGACGGCAAAGAGCGCCACCACCGGGTACGCGGAGGGCGTCCAGCGAGTGGCACCATTCGCCGTCGGCCACCGACCTTAGAACACCCGTCAGGGAGCGTCTAGTTGTCCGGGACAACGCCCTGGCAGGGCCAGCCGCCGGTGGTCGTGTGGCGCGGGTGGCAGGCATCGGCTAGCCTGCGGAGGCTTCGAGGCCAGCAACGGTGACATCTCACCGGATTGTTGAACATGGACAACGACGGGGCGACGGCATGGTCGGGCTGGACGGCGGGGACCGGTACGTGCTCGGTGTCGACACCGGGCTGACGGTCACCAAAGCCGTCGTCTTCGACGCCCGGGGGCAGGCCGCGGGCCAGGGCAGCACCCGCTCCGACCACTACTCCCCGCGGGCCCGCTGGGTGGAGAAGGACCCCGAGGCCGAGTGGGAGGCCGCGGTGTCCGCGATCGCGACCGCGGTCGCCCGGTCCGGGGTGGCGCCCACCCGCATCGCCGCGGTCGGCGTGACCGGCCACGGGGACGGCCTCTACCTGCTCGACCGGGCTGGGCGGCCGGCCCGGCCAGCGATCCCGTCACTGGACACCCGGCCTGACGCCATCGTCGCGCAGTGGCAGGCCAGCGGGGTCGCCGACCGGGTGCTGGAGCTCAGCGGCGAGGCGCCGTTCCCGCAGCACGCCCCGGCCAAGCTCGCCTGGCTGCGCGAGCACGAGCCGGACAGCCTGGACCGGGCCGCCCATCTGCTCTTCGCCAAGGACTGGGTCAAGTTCCGGCTCACCGGGGAGATCTGCACCGACCCCACCGAGGCGAGCGCCGGCTTCACCGACGTGTCCGGCGAGCGCTACAGCCGGGCGGTGCTCGACGCGTACGGTCTCGGCGACTGCTTCCACCTGCTCCCGCCGGTCGTCGCCTCGACGCAGGTCATCGGCACGGTCCGGCCCGCCGCCGCCGAGGCCACCGGCCTCGCCCCTGGCACGCCGGTGGTCTCCGGGCTGCACGACGTGGACGCGTCGGCGCTGGGCGCCGGCTGCCTGCGCGCCGGGCAGCTCACCATGGTCGCCGGCACGTACAGCGTCAACGAGGTGCTCGCGGCGGCCCCCACGGTGGACGCCCGCTGGCTGTGCCGCGGCTGGATCCATCCAGGACTGTGGATGCATATGTCCACCTCGGCCGCGTCAGCCACGAACCTGGAGTGGTTCGTCCGGCAGCTCTGCCCGAGCGAGTGCGCGGCCGCGGGGCCGGACGGGTCGCCGTTCGACCTGCTGACCGACGAGATCGCGGCGGCCGACGGGCACGACGGGGAGCTGATCTACCTGCCGTTCCTGTTCGGCTCGCCGCACGGGCCGCTGGCCAGCGCCGGGTTCCTCGGCCTGCGCGGCTGGCACCGCCGGGGCCACCTGCTGCGGGCGCTGATGGAGGGCGTGGTCTTCAACCACCGCACCCATGTCGATGCGCTGCGCTCCCGGCTGCCGGTCACCGAGGCCCGCCTCGCCGGTGGCGGCTCGCGCAGCCCCTGGTGGAGCCAGCTCTTCGCGGACGTGCTCGACCTGCCGGTCACGGTGACCGACGCGGCCGAGACCGGCACCCGCGGCGCGGCCATGTGCGCGGGCGTGGCCGCCGGCATCTACGGCTCGCTGGCCGAGGCCGGTGAGCAGGCGATCCGCATCGCGCGGGTGCACACCCCGTCCGACGGCGCGCGCCGCGACCGGCTGGCCCACACCTACCAGGCGTACCAGCTCGCGGTCGAGGCCCTGCCACCGCTGTGGCAGGCGCTGGACCGCGCCGCCCTGGCCAGGGACCGCACCGCTTCGTACCCCGACCCGCTCCCGGCCGAGCCGGTCCCGCTCCCGGCCGATTCGGTCCCGCAGGAGTCCCGGGTCGGGGTGGCGGCCGGATGACCCGCGATGACGCGAAGGGAAGCCGGATGACGCGAAGGGAAGCCAGCGTGGACGCACCCGACCGGGCCGTCGCGGCGACGGCCTTCGCCCGGGTACGCCGCCACCAGTCACCCGCGCTCGCCCTGGCCGGCAAGTTCGCCGGCCGCGACGCCGTTGAGGTCGAGGCCGAGGGCTGCTGGGTACGCCTGTCCGACGGGCGGCGGGTGCTCGACTTCGCCTCGTACGCGGTGACCCTGCTCGGCCACCGCCACCCCGACGTCGTCGAAGCGGTCCGCCGCCAGCTGGACCGGATGACCGTGTCCACGCGCAGCCTGACCAACCCGGTCACCGCCGAGGCCGCCGCCAGCCTGGTCGACTACCTCGGCGGCGGCCTGCCCCGGGTCTACTTCGGACTGAACGGCACGGACGCCGTCGAGGCCGCGGTCAAGCTGGCCCGGCTCGCCACCGGCCGCCGGCGGGTGCTGGCGCTGGAGGGCGCCTACCACGGCAAGTCCATGGGCTCGCTGGCCTTGACCCACAACCCGTACTTCCGGACCGGGCTGGACGGCCTGCTCCCCGGCGGCACGCACGTGGCCCCCGGCGACGCCGACGCCGTCGACCGGGAGCTGGCAGCCGGCGACGTGGCCGCGGTGATCTTCGAGCCGGTGCAGGGCGAGGGCGGGGTCGTCCCGATCGACCCGGCGTTCCTGCGGCACCTGGTCGACGCCGCACACCGGCACGGCGCGTTCGCCATCGCCGACGAGATCCAGACCGGGCTGCGCCGGTGCGGCGAGCGGTCCGTCGCGCTCGCCGACGGGCTGCCGGTCGACGCGGTGCTGGTGGGCAAGCCGCTCGGCGGCGGGGTGCTGCCGGTGTCGGCCGCCGTGTGCGGCGAGAAGCTCTACGCGACGCTCACCGCCGACCCGTTCCGGCACACCGCGACCTTCGGCGGGCAGCCGCTGGGGTGCGCCGCGTCGCTCGCCGCGACCCAGGCCGTGGAGCGGCTGGCCGAGCGTGGCGGGCAGGTCAGCGCCGCGGTCCGCGCGGGCCTGGCGGCGCTGCGGCGGGAGCATCCCCGGGCCATCATCGATGTACGCGGCCGCGGCCTGCTGTGGGGCGTCGAGCTGGCCTCGGCGCACCTGGCCGGCGAGGTGGTGGTCAACCTCGCGGAGGAGGGCCTGCTGGTCTCGCCATGCCTGGCCCGGCCGGCCAGCCTGCGGCTGCTGCCGCCGCTGGTCGCCAGCGACGCTGACGTGGCCACCGCAATGGGCGCGCTGGGCCGGGCGGTGCAGCGGGCGTCCGCGGTGGTCGACGGGTCCGACCTGGCCAGTGCGTCCGGCCTGGCCAGCGCGTCCGGCGTGGCTAGTGCGTCCGGCGTGGCGACCCGCGTTCCCGAGGTAGAGGAGCTTCCCGCATGAACCGAGCCGAGCTCTCCGCGCTCGTCCGCGGCAAGGTGGCCGAGGTGCTCGGTGTCGAGACCGAGGAGATCACCGAGGACACCAACCTGGAGACCGACTACGGCATCGACAGCCTGGAGCTGATGGAGATCGGCACCCGCCTCGAGGTCGCGCTGGACGTGCGGCTCCAGCTGACGGACCTGGTGCAGATCCACACCGTCGGACAGGCGGTCGAGGCACTGTCGGCCCGGGTGGGCGCGTCGGCATGACCGGTCCTGGGACGGGTGGCCGCCGGGTCGCCATCACCGGCCTGGGGGTCAAGAGCCCGGCGGGCCTCACCCTCACCGAGACGATGGCGGCGCTGCACGAGGCGGTCGGCCGCGCCGGGCCGGTGCCGGCGCTGGCCGACGAGGCCCTGCCGGTACGGTTCGCCGGCACGGTCCCGCAGTTCGACCCGGCGCCCTACTTCACCGTGCGGGAGGGGCGGCAGCTCGACCGCACCGCGCAGCTCGCGCTGGCCGCGGCGATGGACGCGGTCGCCGACAGCTTCCCCGAAGCCGGCCCGCTGGAGCACGGGGTCGGCGCCGACCGGGTCGGCGTCGCGGTCGGCACCGGCGTGGGTGGCGCGGCGTCGATCGAGTCCGGAGTCAGGGAGTTCACCGACCGGCCGGGGTCGCTGCCCGCTTTCACGGTGCCGCGGATCATGGCCAACTCCCCGGCCGGTCGGGTCGCGATCCGGCTGGGCGCCCATGGGCCCGCCCTGACCTACTCGACCGCGTGCGCCAGCGGCGCCACGGCGATCGGCGAGGCGGCTCGCAAGATCCAGTACGGCGAGCTGGACCTGGCGGTAGCCGGCGGCGTGGACGCCCCGATCTCCCCGATGATCGTGGCCGCCTTCGCCCGGATGGGCGCGCTGTCCTGCCGCAACGACAGCCCGCAGGAGGCGTCCCGGCCCTTCGACTCGGAGCGCGACGGGTTCGTCATGAGCGAGGGCGCGGCCTTCCTCATCCTGGAACGGCTCGACCTGGCCCTGGCCCGCGGCGCCCGGATCTACGGCGAGCTCGCCGGCTACGGCTCCACATCCGACGCCCACCACATCGTCATACCGCAGCCCGGCGGCGAAGGCGCGGCCCGCTGTATCCGGGCGGCCCTGGCCGACGCCCGGCTCAGCCCCGGCGACATCGGCCACGTCAACGCCCACGGCACCAGCACGGTACGCAACGACCGGGCCGAGGCGGAGGCGCTGCGCACCTGCTTCGGGCCGGACACGCCGCCGGTCACCGCCCCGAAGGGGGTGGTCGGCCACATGGTCGGTGCCGCCGGCGCGTTCGAGGCGGCGGTGGCGCTGGTGTCGGCGCGGGAGGGCCGCGTGCCGCCGGTGGCCAACTTCGTCAAGCCAGACCTGGACGAGCAGGTCAACGTGGTCGCCGGAGAGCCGCTGCACATCGCGACCGCGCCGGTGCTGTCCAACTCGTTCGGCTTCGGCGGTCACAACGTCAGCCTGGTGCTGGTCCCGTATACCTAGCCCCCTAGATACCTGGTCCCCTACCTAGGACGTGATCTTGCGAACCCTGCTTACCGGAGCCGCTGGCGTCATCGGCGCGGAGGTCGACGAGCTGCTGCGGGCCGGACCCGGCGTCGAGCTGGTCCGGACGGCGCGCCGCCGGGCCACCGCCGGGCCGGCAGTGGCCTGGGACATCGGGGCACAGCCGGCACCGGCCGAGCTGTGCGGGCCGTGGGACGTCATCATCCACCTCGCCGCGTCCACCCGGTGGACGATGACCCGGGCCGAGGCGGAGCAGGCGAACCTGGCGCCGCTGGCCGCGGTGCTGGCGCTGGCCGGAGAGGGTACGCACTTCGTACACGTCTCGACCGCGTACGTCACCGGCCCCGAACCCGGCTCCCGCGACGCCGACCCGCAGTTCGACGGCTTCCGCAACGGTTACGAGTGGTCCAAGGCGGCGGGCGAGGCGATGGTGACCGAACGGCACCGCGGGCCGCTCACCATCGTCCGGCCGCCGCTGGTCATGGGGCGGCGCTCCGACGGGCGGATCGCCGACTTCTCCGGCCCGTACACGCTGTTGCAGGCCCTGGTCTCGGGGCTGGCAGCGGTCGTGGTCGGCGCGCCGGAGGGCTACGCCGAGATCGCGCCGGTGGACCAGGTGGCGCAGGCCGTGGTCGAGGCCGCGCTCGGCCCGCCGCCAGCGGCCCCACAGGTCGAGACGGTGGCCGGCGGCGCCCGCAGCCTGCAGCTCGGCCGGATGCTCACCCTTGTGTGCACCACCATCAACGAGTGGCGGTCCGCGCAGGGCCTGTCTCCGATTGACGAGCCGCCGATGGTCTCCGCCACCCGGTGGCACCGGTTCTTCCTGCCGCTCGCCGAGCGGCACCTGTCGCCGGTGCAGCACCAGGCGGTGAAGCTGCTCGGCATGTTCGAGAGCTACACCAGCATGACGGCACCGTTCGAGCCCACCCACCAGGTGCTCGACCCGGCCGAGGTGCTGGTCCGGTCGATCCGCTACTGGGCGCGGACCAAGCCGCGCTCGGTGTCCCGCACCCCCCAGCCGTGGATGATGGTCGGCGCCTGAGCCAGACCCAGCACCGCCTTCAAAATCATTATCAGATCGACGTACGGCATCGTAAGTGGGTCATACGGCCACCTATAACGGCGGCCCGGAAGAAGGACCAGCGGCCATCATCGCGAGTCCAGAATTGATCCACGCAGGTCATTAATCTGACACGCAGTCGCCCACGAGAGGGTTTCGTACAGCAAAGGCAACGCCGTACAAAATCTGTATGGAGCTTCCGCGGTCCCCGGACAACCTCGCGCCTGTCTCGTCCTGGGCCGTGGACGCCGAGTAGCCCGGGGGGATCTCACCCCCGGGCCCTCACAGAACCGTACGTAACGGTCGCCCGTTATACGGCTCTTGTCGCTCTGGTCACCAGACCGTGGGGGCGTGGGTGACCCATGCCCAGTGGGCGAAGGCCCCCGGTCGTGTCCGGATGGCTTTGTTCCACGCTGTCCGGGCTTTTCTACTGCCCCGCAGCCGTTTGTACTTCCGGCGGACCCACCGCAACAGGTAGGCGTTGATGCGTTCCAGGAGGGGATACAGGGCAGATCGGTAGAACGCCCCG
>DASRIS010000182.1:0-23243 GCA_035649895.1 Micromonosporaceae bacterium
CGGAACAGTGCCGCCACGGTGAGGATGGTCAGGCCCAGGCTGACCGGCCACCGCGCGACAGCCCAGGCCGTGTCGGCGGCCGGACCCCACCCGTACCAGCGCTGGACGGACTCGCCGAGCGGCACACCGGCGACCAGCATGACGAACCCGACGAGCGCGGGAAGACCGGCGACCACCGCCAGCACCAGAGCCCGCGCATACTTACGCAGCGCCGGCCGGTCCCGCTCCACGCCGTAGATCCGGTTGGCGCCACGCTCCAGCTGGCCGACCGCCACGGTCAGCGCGACCACGGCGGTGACCAGGCCGAAAGTCAAGGCGGTCTCGCCGATCCTCTCGGTGCGGTGGTCGTCCCTGAGCAGGTCGTCGACCAAGGACTTGCTGGCACCCGGGGTCAGCGCCCACACGGTGTCCGCGACCACCCGGCCGCCTCTGGTGAGGCCAAGATCACTGGCCAGGCCGGTCAGGGCGATCAGAGCGGGAAAAGCCGCGAGGCTCAGCTGCAGGCCGAGGGCCCGGGCATGGCTGAAGCCGTCCCCGTAACGGAACCGCAGGAACGAGTCGCGCAGCAGGTGCCACCCGCCGTACCGGCGCAGCGTGCGCCACGCGTCGTCGGCGGACAGGTCGCCGCGCTCCATCACGCAGGTCTCGGGAACCGGACGGTTGCTGCTCACCGCGGCTCACCAGCCCTTGCGGCGGCGCATCCGCCACGGGCGGCCGTCCGGGTCGTAGACCAGCCGGTACACGGGAACCGCCCATAGCCCGGTGAGCAGGTTCGGCCGCTTCGGCCGGTGTGGCCGAAGGCGGCCGGGCGGCCGGGGGCCACCCCGGCCGCTGGCGTGCCATGCCTCCAGCGCCTCGGCGGAGGCGGTGATGGCCCGCACCGCCGACCCGGGGTCGAGCAGGTCTTCGTCCTCGCTGCCGTCCGGGGCACGGTCGAGATGCTCCCGCCAGAGCCGCAGCCGCAGGTCCCGGGCGAAGCACCGGGCGCCGTCGCCGAGGCCGGCCGGATCGGTCGGCTCCCGCGGGTCCCGGGTGCCGTCGAGCACCGCGCAGCTCAGCTCACTGTCGTGCGTCCACGACCGCCGGTTGAAGTTGTCGCTGCCGATGCTGACCCACACATCGTCCACGACACAGACCTTGGCGTGTACGTACACCGGTACGCTGTCGTGGTTCTCGACGTCGAAGCAGTGCACCCGTTCGCCGCCCGCCTGCCGGCACACGTCGATCGCCATCGCCCGTCCGACGATGTTCGGCGGCTGCACGAAGCTGCCGTGCAGGTCCGGATAGCGGGGCAGCACAATGACGAGGTGCAGGTCCGGGTTGTCCCGCAGCGCCCGGGCGAACAGCCGGGCGACCTCAGCCGACCATAGATACTGGTCCTCGATGTAGATCAGGCGTCGGGCCCGCTTGACCACCTTGGTGTAGCCGCGGGCGATCGACCGCTCTCCGTCGGGCGCGAAGTGGTAGGGCGCCCGCTTCACCGGGTAGGTCCGCAGCACCTGTACCGCATGCGTACCGCACACCGGCGGGTCGGCCGGCCGCGCCGGCAGCCGGCCAGGTGCCGGCCCGCCGCCAGCTAGCCAGGAACGCAGCAGGGCCAATGGGGTACGCCCGCCCGCCCGCCGGCAGTCCTCCCAGCGCTCCCGGAAGACGGTGTCGAGCGCACCGACTGCCGGGCCGCGCACCTCCACCTGGACGTCGTGCCACGGCGGGCGCCTGCCGTACGCGGGCGACATCGAGACCCGCTGCGGGTCGCCGCGGTGGTGCACGCCGTCGCGGCGGCTGTGGCTCAGGTCGATCCCTCCGGCGAACGCGACATCGCGGTCTGGCTGGTCAGGGTGGCGCAGGATGACCAGCTTCTGGTGGTGTGAGCCACCGACGCGGACCCGCTGGTCGAGCAGCACCTCGCCGCCGGCAGCCTCGATCGCCTCCTTGAGACGGCGGTTCAGCCTCTCGGGGACCCGGATCCTGCCCAGGTACGAGCGCCAGACGAGCCCCTTGACCACCACGCCACGAGCCGCCGCCTGACCGAACAGCTCCCCGAGCGTCGGACCGCCGGGCCGCAGGTGCTGGCCGCGGTCGCCCCGCCAGCCGGTGAAGAACAGGTGGTCACCCGCTCTGAGCGCCCCGACCTCGTCGACCAGCCGGTCGAAGTACGTCTCGCCGTGCACCAGCGCCTCCGCGCGGTTGCCGTGGCACCAGGCCGCCAGGGACGTGGCAGTGTTGCCGCGCTCCTGCGCGGTGAGGAACCAGTCCTCGGTCCGCCCGGACGTACTCCTGACCGGTCTGATCATCAGTCCATCATCGACGATGACGCGCGGTCCCGCAGGGTGCCGGAGGGCCGTCGGGACCGGCTGGGCGAGCGTGTGTCGTGAGCCGGGCCGGTGGGTAAACCCTGCCCAATGAGCGCCGGTACCGTTGCCGTGGTTGCCCATCGAAAGAAGTCGCTCGGTGGCGGGCTGGACGAGCTGCGCAAGCTCATCACCGACGAAGGCTGCGAAAACCTGCTCTGGTACGAGGTCTCGAAGAGCAGGAAGGCGGCGAAGAAGGCCCGGCACGCGCGGCAGGCCGGCGCGGAGCTGGTCTTCGTCTGGGGCGGCGACGGCACGGTCCAGCGATGCATCGACACGTTGGCCGGGTCGGACACCGCGGTCGCGATCATCCCCGCGGGCACGGCCAACCTGCTCGCCACCAACCTCGGCATTCCGCAGGACATGGCGGAGGCCGTCCGGACCGGGTTCCACGGCACGCGCCGGAGGCTGGACCTCGGCAGGATCAACGGAGAGCACTTCGCCGTGATGGCCGGGGTCGGTTTCGACGGCGCGCTGATCCGCCACGCCGACCGGAGCCTCAAGGACCGGGTCGGGCGGCTGGCCTACGTGTGGACGGGGCTACGGCATGTGAACGACCGAGCCGTACCCGTGCGGATCCGCGTCGACGGGGAGAAGTGGTTCGACGGCAAGGCGAGCTGCGTGCTGGTCGGCAACGTCGGCGTGATTACCGGAGGGATCCGGGCTTTTGATGACGCCCGACCGGATGACGGTTGGCTGGAGGTCGGCGTGGCCACCGCCGAAGGTGCCCTGGCGTGGGCGCGGACGCTCGGCCGGATGGCCACGGGTCGGTCCGACCGCTCGCCGTTCGTGCGGATCACCCGGGCCAGGGCGGCCGACGTCAAGCTCGGCGCCCCGATGACCTACGAGCTTGACGGGGGCGCACGAGACTCGACCAGGCGGCTCAAGGCCCGCATCGCTCCGGCCGCCATTACCCTCTGCGTACCAGAGCTGCAGTCCCGCGCTGATGGCGCTGGTGGACCAGCCAACCGCTGAAGAGGTAATGGCAACGGGTGCCGGCGAGGCAGCCACCGTCGCCACCACGCCGAAGTCGACCCGTCGCCGTAACAGCCAGCTCCGCTCCCACACGGCTCGTCACCACCGGATGCCTTCCTTCCACCGTCCCTCTAGCCATCCGCGGGCGCAGCCCACGAGCCTTGGCTAGAACCAAGCCATACATTTATAATCATCGAAGTTTCTCGCTGGGCGGTACGGCCGCCGCCGGCAGCCGCAGAACCGGGCCTCCGGCACTACACGGCTGCCGGGCAGACCGTGACCGGGCGAGATCCGCGGGAGGAGGACCTTCGTGCGCTGCCTACCCACCCTTCGCTTCCCCGTCGCCGTCCTCGGCGCCGCCGCCCTCGGCGCCCTCACTGTCCTGGTGGTGGCGACGCCGGTGCAGGCCGCACCGGCGTTCCAGCTCCCGTTCCGCTGCGGGCAGGTCTGGAGCGGTGCCACCTACACCAGCCACAGCCCGGCCAACGCCATCGACTTCAACCGCACCGACGACTACGGCGACGCGGTGACCGCATCGGCGTCAGGAACGGTCGCCCGGGTGGAGAACACCGGCAGCACCAGCTACGGCCTCTGGATAGAGATCAACCACGGCGGCGGCTGGACCACCCGCTACGCACACCTGTCCGGTGAGCTGGTCACCGTAGGAGCCTCCGTCTCCGCCGGCCAGCAGATCGGCACCGTCGGCAGCACCGGCGGCTCCACCGGCCCCCACCTGCACTTCGAGCAACGCCTCAACGGCACCGCGGTGAAGATAGTCTTCGGCGGCACCCAGGCCCTCTACTGGGGCACCAAGAACTACACCAGCAACAACGCCTGCATCGGGCCGGCGGGCACCGTCAACACGGCCGGCGCCGCGCTGACCGTACGAACCAGCACCAGCACCACCGCGGGCGCGATCGGGTCGGTCCCGGACGGCGGCACCATCTTCATGACCTGCCAGCGCACCGGCCAGACCGTCACCGGCACCTACGGCACCTCCAACTGGTGGGACAAGGTCGGCGCCGGATACGTCGCCGACGCATACATCTACACCGGCAGCGACGGCCGAGTCGCACCACTCTGCTAACCACAACACCACAGCCACAACCCAAGAACGACCACACCAAACACCACGAACCACAGCCGCCACAGCAGGGCTTCACCGGGCGCAGGACACCACCACCTCCCTGCGCCCGGTGAACCCCGCTACCTTTTTGGTCGTCCCCAGCCGGCGGGGCAGGCCGCGCCGGGACGGCGTGACGTAACCAGACTCGTACGCCGCGACGACCCTGTGGGTGCCACGGGCGCCGAGCACCGCCGCAAGCCACACCGGGCAGCGCGCTGATGCCACCATGCCGTCCATGGCAACCACTGGAAAGGGCGATGGCGCGTAAGGCACCGGCGCGAGTCCGCGCCGCAGCACACCGCCGCCTCGACCACGCCGTCCCCTCCTTGCCCGGGCTGACCCCGCGAGGCAAGCCGTCATCGCACAGCTCGAACGCACACGCCTATGGCCAGGAGCCTCCCGCGAAGCCTTGGACGCCTGGAGGCGCTTCCTCCTCGACCCCTACCACCGCCTCTTCGATCCGGCATACGGCTGCGGCGTCCCCGCATGCCGCCCCGACCCGGTCGAGCTCCGCCGCATCCTGCACACCGTCACCCACGCCCTGCCGCGGCGCGATGCCTGCTATCTCCGTCGACGCCTCGCGGCCCTCGATGCCCACTGGTAACCCAGCTCGACGAACCCGTAGGGACACTCTCCGACAGCGAGGTCGCCAGAAGGGCGGAAGGGCTTTCCACGGCGAGAGCTGGCTACTGTAAGACATCTCGGTCCACCGCATCACGCACGACTTCCCCGACGTGCTACACACCGTCACCGTGATGGAAATCTACCGCACCTCAACATAGGTTCTAAATGTCCCTCATTGCCGATGAAACAGGTACTTATTTCCGGCTATATTTATAGATCTTGAACCGGTTGGGCCGGCCAGCCGTTCTGTCTGGCATGGTCGGGATCGCGACGGTCGAAGACATCATGGACGGGGACGAGGATCCGCAGGCACTGACCGACGGGGTGGGGTTGTTCAACCGCCCAGAGCCATGGGGTCCTGCCGAGCATCCGAGGTTGGCGACGCCGCAGCCGTTGAAGCGCCTGCCGGGCGGGGCCCAAGCCGGCATAGCAGGAGGCAGAGCTGCGCGTTACAGCATCCCGATGCGGCAACCCAGCTCCTCAATAGATACACCGACAGCATCAACATATCGCAACACGCACGCTTCTGCGCCGGACCTCAAGATAGTTTTCGAATAGCTCCGTACTCGAGCTAATCGCCTTCGATGAGAGCCATGAGGACGGCACCCTCAGGACAAAATGCAATGGAGGTCGATGTAGGATATCGCATTTATCTATTGATTTTGGCCAATTAGTGTAACACTCGGCGATGTCTGAGGAGAGGCACGTCCAGCCGGCAGGAGCATCGACTCCGGCCTTTGTAGGTCGCATAGCCGAGCTAGGCGTGCTCAGCGAGGCACTTGAGTCTGCTGGAGAAGGACGTGGTGGAGCCTACGTCGTCATCGGCGAGGCCGGCATCGGCAAGACCCGCCTGGCGAGCGAGGTGGCCAGCGCTGCCGACCGGGCCGGGATGCCCAGCCTGCGCGGGCGGGCGACCGAGGCGACGGTGCCTTACCGCCCGCTGAGCGAGGCGCTTCTCTCCGCGTTCCGGCACCGGGTTCCGCCGGCGGACCCGGTCCTGCGGGCGTACCGGCCGGTCCTTTCCCGGCTGGTGCCGGAGTGGCGGAAGCGGCTTGTGCCGGCCATCGAGGAGGATCCCGTCGTACTCGCCGAGGCGGTGCTGCGCCTGCTGGCCGTGCTCGGCCGGCGCCAAGGCTGCCTCGTCGTGCTGGAGGACCTGCAGCACTGCGACGGGCACACGCTGTCGGTCATCGAGTACCTGACCGACAACCTCGACCGCGAACCCGTCGTGCTGATCGGCACCGTCGGTACGCAGCCCGGCCCCCCGCTCACCTTGGTCCGGTCGCTGGCCCAACGGCGGGTGGCCACCGTCGTGGATCTCGAAGGGCTCGATGACCAGGACGTCGGCCGGCTCGCGGCCAGCCGGCTCGGCGTACCAGTGGCCGACGTGCCGGTGGCCGTCCTCCACCGGCTGCGGCACGACGCCGGAGGCGTGCCCCGCTACGTCGAGGAGCTGCTGGACGCGATGGTGCGCGAGGGCGTGGTGGAGCGCACCGGCGGCGGCTGGCGGGTACGCGGCCCGCTGCGGTACGGCGTGCCGGGCTCGATCGTGGACTCGGTCTGCGCGCTCGCCACCCGGCTCGGTCCGGCGACGCGGTTGGTGCTGGAGACGGCCGCGATCCAGGGCGACCAGTTCCACCTCGCGGTGGTCGGCGCGGTCACCGGCCTCGACCGTGCGGAGCTCGCCGGATCCGTACGGGCCGCGGCAGCGGCGCGGCTCGTGGCCTGCGACGGGAAAGTGGGCGATGGGGAGCTGTACGCCTTCCGCCACGCCATCGTGCCCCGCGCCCTGCGCGCCGGCCTGTTGCCGCCCGAGCGGGCAGACCTGTCCCGCCGCGCGGCCGACGCCATCGAAAACACGTTTCCGGACCTGCCGGACCGGTGGTGCACGGTCGCCGCCGAGCTGCGGCTGGTCGCTGGCGACCGTACCCGTGCAGCCACCTTGCTGCACGAGGCCGGCCGGCGCGCCGCGAACCAGGGAGCCATCGCGTCCGCCATACCGTTGCTGGAGCGTGGCCTGAACCTGTTGGCGGAGGCCGGCGCGCCCGACAGCCCAGACCTGGCCGCCGGTCTGGTGGAGACACTCCTCGACGCCTTCCTGGCCGCCGGCACGTTCGGCCCTGCGGTCGCCCTGGCCGGCCGGGCCGCCGGGCTGGTACCGGACCACCGGCAGGCAGGCGTGCACCTGCGACTCGCGCAGGCCTACAGCCTGGCTGGGCGGCGGGAGGCCGGTGTGGAAGAGGTACGGCGGGCCGGCGCTCTGCTGGCCAGCTCGACCGATGCCGCGACCACCGCCAGGTTCGACGTGGTCACGGCGCAGCTCGCCCTCGACGGCCCGGCCGCGGACCGGGTGCCGGCCGCCGAAGAGCTCGCCGACCGGGCGCTGCGCACAGCCGTCACCGCACTGCGGCCGGAGATCGCGTGCGAGGCGCTCGAGGTGCTCGGCGGCTGCGCGCGGCTGCGCGACCCCGCCAAGGCCGACGCGTTCTTCCTGCGTGGGCTGGAGCTCGCGCACGAGCACGGGCTGGGTGCGTGGCAGATGCGGCTGCTCAGCCAGCTCGGCGACTTCGAAGGTGACCGGTCCGGTTCATTGGCCGGCCTGGTGGTCGCGCGGGATGCGGCCTTCGACGGCGGCGCGACGGTGACCGCGCTGGCCCTGGAGGCCAGGCTCGGCGTGCTGCGGCTCCTCAGGGGCGACTACGCCGAGGCCGAACGGGCGGCGCGGCGGTGCCACGACACCGGCGGCCGGCTGCACCTGGCCCAGATCCAGCTCACCGGGCTCGGCCTGCGTTGCTGCGTCGCAGCGCACCGGCACCGGCGCGGCGAGCTGGGTACGCTGCTCGCCCGGTTCCAGGCCGGCGGTGGCGACGGGAGCGACTTCGCCGTGGCGCTGTGGGGGTTGGGCCTCGCCTTCAGCGCGTTGCTTGACGAGGACCGTGAGCAGGCGCGCGCCGAGCTGCACCGCGCGGCGTCGGCGGCCGCGACCAGGCCGAGCCGCTACTGGCCACTCGTGTGTGGACCGCACCTCCTGCTGGCGGCGCTCGCCGGCGACGCCGGCTGGGCCGAGCTCGACTCCGCCGCCGGCACGCTCGGCAGGTCTGCCTGGGGCCGCCGGTTCAGCCTGCTGACCCGGGCGGTCCTGCGCGGCCGGGAGGGCCACGGTGCGCGGGCACAGCAGGCGGTAAAGGAGCTCCTGGCGATCCAGGCGCCGCAGCCGCTCGCGTACCACCTTGGGCTCCGGCTCCTCGCGCAGGCCGCGCTCGACGACGGCTGGGGCGACCCCGCACCGTGGCTGCGCGAGGCCGAGGCGTACTTCCACGCGCTGCCGGCGCCACCGGTCGCCGCCGCGTGCCGGGCGCTGCTCCGCCGGGCCGGCATCCGGGTGCCCCAGCGCCGCCAGGGCATGGCCGCGGTCCCACCGCGGCTGCGCAAGGTCGGGGTGACCGTGCGGGAGTACGAGGTGCTGGAGCTGGTCGCCGCCTCGCTCAGCAACCGCGAGATCGCCCGGAGCCTGTTCCTGTCGCCCCGCACCGTCGAGAAGCATGTGGCGAGCCTGCTGGCCAAGACGGGTGAGACCGATCGGGTCGGACTGGCCCGGCACGCCACCGGCCCGCACCCACGGGTGTAGAGAGTCAGGCCGCAGCGGCCGGCACAGCGGCCTCGGCGGCCCAGAACTCGACCGACCGCTGGAAGGCGGCGCACAGCCGGTCGTGGTGCAGCTGTGCCGCCAGGCCGAGCTCCGGCAGCGAGGTGGGCAGTGGCCGGCCGGTCTGGAACAGGTCGAGCAGCTCCGCGAACGAGTGGAACGTGCGCCGCAGGACCGGCGGGCCGATGTCCTCCAGCAGGGGCAGCAGCAGCCGGTCGACGGACTCCTTCGGCACCATCCTGGGCGGCGTGCCGGGCTGACCGGCCCGGACAGCGGCGGCCAGGACCAGCTGCACCAGGTCGTCGACGGTCAACGCGTGCGGGCCCGCGGTCAGCCAGAAGTCGCCGCTGCGGACCTCGTCACGGACCAGCCGGCCGACGGCGCACGCGGCGACGTCCTGGGCGATGAAGTCGATCAGCGACGACGGGTCCGCCGGCAGCACCGGGACCAGGCCCCGGTAGACCGCGCCCATGACCTTGTGGATGCCCTGGAACGCGGCCATCCGGCCATCGCGGGAGTCGCCGATGACGATCGACGGCCGCACGATGACCGCGTCCAGGCCGCTGTCCCGGACGGCACGCTCGGCCAGCTGCTTGGACTCCACGTACGCGGCCAGCCCGCTCGCGGCCGCGGCGGTGTGCTCCCTGGGCTGCGCCACCGCGGCGAACGCCGTACCGATGTGGTAGAGGCGGGCGCCGGCCTCCTCCGCCAGGTGCAGGACCTCCTGGGTGCCGGCGACGTTGGTCGCGCGTATCTGCGCCGGGTCGGCCCGCCAGTTGGTGGTCGCGCCGGCGTGCACCACGATGTCCACCCGCCGGCACAGCTCGCGCCACTCGCCCGCGGTCCGGCCGAACCGCCGGCTGCACAGGTCACCGGGGACCTCCGTCACCCGGGGGTCGCCGACCCGCGTGCGGCGGCACAGGCAGAGCAGGGTGAAGTCACCGGCGAGCTCCTCGATGAAGGCGCGCCCCATGACCCCGGTCCCGCCGGTCAACAGAATGGTGGGTCGGTGGTCCGTCATCACGCTCCCTACTGGACAGTCAGATGATGTTGGCGGTACGCAAAAGGCTCCAGACCGCGCCAAGGCCAGGCCGGCCGTGGAACGCGAGGTACTCGGGCAGCACGACGTGCGGGCCCCACTTCTCCTTGTAGGCGAGCTGGGTCCGGGCCGGGTAGATGGCATCGCCGTGCGCCGCCAGCAGCCGGACCAGCCGCGCGATGAACCGGCTGGCGCCGGCGACCTCGTGGGCCGGGTCCAGCCCGGTGAACGGGGTGAACCCGAAGTGCAGCCACTGCGCCCCCTCCGCCTGGAAGCGCTCGAGGGCGGTGAGGTTGATGGTCTCCATCACGCCGGGCGCGGCGTCCTGCCGGCGCCGGCTCAGGTCGTGCAGCCAGCCCGGGCGGCAGCCGCCGGCCGGCGAGTAGGAGATGTACGCCAGGACCTGCTCACCGCAGCGCCCGACGAACAGCCGCCGGTGCCGCTGGAGCGGGCCCGTCCGCTCGCCGACCAGGAACCGCAGCGGCCGTACGTGCCGCCCCTTCGCGCGCAGCCACTGCCGGTCCAGCTCGGCCAGGCGCGGCTCGTACTCCTCGACGGCGACCTCGTCCACGGTCAGGCCGCTGCGCCGGGCCCGCGAGATCTTGTTACGCAGCCGCATGAACCGGCCGCCGCGGAGGCTGAAGTCGGCGAGCCGGACCGCGTACGACGCGCCGACCTGGTTGACGGTGAAGCCGTGCGCCGCGTAGATCTCCGCGTCGGCCCGCTGGAGCTGGATGGCCACGACGCGCCGGCCCTGCCGCGCGGCGTACTCGAGAAAGCCGCGCAGCAGCGCCGGGTAGTCCGCCGGCGGGGCGAACGCTCCGGCGAACTGCACCAGGTACCGGCCGTGCTGGCGGTAGGCGACGAACCCGGCCAGCCCTGGTGTGGTGAAGGCGGCCTTCTCGGAGTTGAGCGCGAGGAAGGCGCTGGGGTTGTCGCCGAAGGCGGTCACCGCGTCAATGGTGGAGAGCATCGACGACCTCCCTCGCCTCGACGGTCCCCGCCGCCCCGACCCCCCTCGCCGCGGCGTACTGGCCTTCGAACGCGGCGAACGCCGGGTGGGTCGACGGCTCGAACGGCACCCCGAACGGCTTGGGGGTGTTGCCGAACAGGGCACGGTCACCGAAGAGGTGGATCGGCACGGCCAGCAGTGCCCACTCCGGACCGACCAGCAGCGCCCACACCCCGACCAGCAGCCCGCCGGTGACGAGGCTGTGCATGACGTTGTAGGCGACGTAGTATCCGCGCGCGATCCGCCCGGTCGCGCTGCGCCGGAACGCCACCGCCCCCGGCAGGTAGCCGACCAGGTCGATGACGACGAAGAGCACCACAAACACCGGCCAGCGGATCTCGCCCAGGTGGGCGGCTGCCAGGCCGGCCGACACGCCCAGCGCGGCCAGCCACTCGAGCCTCGCCAGCCGGTAGGTGGTGGGTGTCTCGAACCGGTTGCAGTGGTCCACGCCCGTCACCCCCCGGACAGACCCATGTACGCCAGCCGGGTCTGCTGCATCTCGTACGACCAGGTAAGCGCCTGGCTGATGCGCTCCTCCGGGGTGGTGTCCACGAGCCGGCGCCCGGGCCAGACCTCGTAGCCGCCGGCCACCTCCGCGTGCATGGCCAGCCCCGCCTGGAACAAGGCCTCCCGGCGGCCGAGCATCGCAAGGATCGGGACCGTCTGCCACAGCTGCTGGCCGCGCGCGACCATGTCGCGGAGCCGGCCGGCGTCGGCGGGGTTGTCCCGGACGTGCCGGCGGACGATCGTGCTGCCGACGGTGAGGTGGCGTATCTCGTCGATGCCCGCCCCGCGCTCGATCTCCGCCGCGGCCGGGTCGAGCACCCGCCACTTGCGTTCGCTCAGCTCGGCGGCTGGCGCGAGCACCCCCTCGACGAGGATGGTCAGCAGCACCACGCCACCGATGAAGTCCCCGGCGTCGATGGTGGGCCGGCAGAAGTCGTCGAGCGGCACCAGGATCTCCTGGATGTCCTTGCCGGACGCCGTCTCGATGGTGTCGGCCAGGTCGGGCTCGGGAACCCCCAGCTCCACCAGGTGGCCGCGGAAGACGCGCGCGTGCCGCGCCTCGTCGATGAGCTGGGTGGCGTAGAACTCCATGGTGTCGGTGTCGGGCGCCAGCGCCACCAGATGGGAGATCGCTCGCGTCGCCTTGTCCTCGGCCACCGACCGGAAGCCCAGCTCGCTGACGATCGCCGAGCGCAGCGGTCCGTCGGCGCACATGTACGCCGGGATGGCGGCCTGCGGGGTGTGGCCCCGGACGAGGCCGGCCAGGGTGCCCTGGGCGACGGCTGACAGCCAGTACTCGAGGTTGCACTGTTCCGGCGTCAGCTCCAGGCTCATCGCCCCGTCCAGCAGGCCGGGTGCGGCGTGCCAGTCGGCCTCGACCGGCGTGGCGGCCGTCTGGCTGGTTGCCTCGATGGTCATCCTCACTCCTAACAGGACAGTTGGCTCCTAACAGGACGGCTCCAGCGCCGCCTCGACCAGGCGGGTGACCTCGACCGCCGACGCGTGCTCCAGCGCCAGGACGCCGTCGGCGACGGCCTCGGAACCGCCGGTGGCACAGAACTTCCGCCGGACCAGATCCGGGTGGTGGGCCCTGGTGTCCGGGCCGACAGCTCCGACCGGGATGTCCCGTGCCCGCTCGAACGACCGCCCGTCGGCCAGCCGGACGACGACCCGGGCCCCGGTTGTCTTGCTGGCATCGACGAAGCTCGTCTCGGGCGGGCCCAGCTCGCCGATGAGGTCGGCGAACCACTGGCCGTCGGACCCGGTGCCGCGCCGGCCGTAGCTGCGCAGCCAGGTCACGGCGCGCGGTCCGGCCCGGCGCAGCGCGGCGCCGACCGGGGCGGTCCCGGTGTAGCAGGCCCGGGTCAGGTCCGGGTCGTGCTCGACGCGCACCTTGCCGGCCAGGGCCCACCGCCGCGCGTCCCGAGCCGCCGGGGCGGCGAAGTCGGCTATCTTCAGCCCGCCGGTGAGCAGGGCCGTGGCGACCGGGTACGGGATCGACAGGACCAGGGGCGCTATCGGGGAGTCCGGCCCGCGCAGCTCCGTCTGGGCCCACCGGTCGACGAGCACGGTGTACCAGGGGCTGTGCACCACGACCTCGGCGACGTCCTCGACGTCGAACCCGGACGGTAGCTGGCCGTGCAGCTCGGTCGCGCAGTCCACGGCCGCGTCGCCGCCAGGGCCGCTCGGGCGCACCTTGAACGACAGGGTCTCGGTGTGCCAGCGCGTGGACAGGCCGGCGGTCAGCTCCTCGGGCAGCGGCACGACGGCGTACCGGGAGAGCAGGCCGTCCTCGTCCTCGAGGATGTCGGGGGCGCCGGCCAGCCCGACCGCCGCCGCGTCGCAGGCGTCCAGCCCGGCGCGTACCGGCACGAAGGTGTTGAGCACCTTGCCGTCGCCGCCCATGAACCCCGGCCCGACCGGCTGCGGCGCGTAGGCGAAGGCCAGGCCGAACGCGTCGACCCACCGGCCGGCGGTGGCCGACTCGGCGCGGCACCTGGCAGCGACCGACCCGGCCAGGTGGGTCTGGGTCGCCAGCTGCCCGTTGAACCGGCCGAGCGTCGAGGCGGCGGTCACCCGGGCGGCGCACTCGTTGGCGGCGACGACCGTTGTGACCAGGGCCCGCCCGTCGAGGCCGAGCTGGCGGGCGTAGGCCAGGGCGACGGTGACCGTCGAGCTCGACAGGTGCCCGGCGTACGCGGTGTCGTCGTAGTGCAGCCACGAGCCGAGCGCGGCCAGGGCACTCGCCGACTGCTTGGGATCGGCCGCCAGCGGCGGGCCGAACGCCTTGGCCAGCGCGGCGCCGACCGGGTGCGCCTGGCCTGCCCGGACGGCGGCCAGCTGGGACAGCACCTGGCTCTTCGCCCAGCCGACGACCCGCTCGGGAAGGTCGCCATAGGTCAGCTCGCTGGCCCACCCCGCCAGCTCGGCCATCCGGTAGCGGGGCGCGCTCATGACAGCCCTGCGGGTTCGACCGCGGGCTCGGAGACGGTACGGCGCTGCAGCCGCGCCAGCACCGGGCCGTCGGGGCGCAGCGTGACGGCCGGCCTCGGTCGGGGATCCTCCGCAACGACCGGATGCCACTGCCTGGTCAGGGTGGCCAGGACGAGGACCAGCTCCAGCCAGCCGAACGCCTCACCGATGCACATCCGGGGGCCGGCACCAAACGGCAGGTACGCCGCCCGCGGCTGCCCCGGGTTGCGGTCGCCGAACCGGCCGGCCGCGTCCAGCCAGCGCTCCGGGCGGAACTCACCGGCGTCACCGCCCCACCAGCGCGGGTCCCGGTGGCACACGTACGGGCTGGTGATGAGCCGGTCACCCGCGGGTATCCGCCAACCGTCCACAGTGAGCTCCTCCAGCGCCCGGCGGCTGATGACGTAGCCCGACGGGTAGAGGCGCAGCACCTCGGCCGCGACCGCGTGGGTGTAGGACAGGCGGGGAAAGTCGTCCACTGTTGGCGCGCCGGGCAGGGCGTCGACCTCGGCGTGCAGCCGGGCGGCGACCCCGGGGTGCCGGTCCAGCAGCCACAGCGCCCAGATCAGCACGTTCGCGGTGGTCTCGTGGCCGGCCATCACGAACGTCCGGGCCTCGCCGAGAACCTCCGCCTCCGACAGGCCAGACTCCAGCAGCCTGGACAGGAAGTCACTGGTGGTGCCCTGCTGGCCGGCCAGGAGCCGGGTGACCACCAGGTCGAACCGGTCGCGGGAGCGCAGGATCTGGCGGCGGGCCTGGCCCGAGAGCCGGGACAGCAGGGTCCGTGACGACCTGTCGCTGCCGAAGCCGGCCACGAAGCCGTCGAGCGCCGCGAGCGCGTCGCCCATCTCGCCGGTGGCGAGGTCGGCGCCGAACAGCGCCTCGGCCACGATGCTGAGCGCGAGCCGGGCCATCTCCTGGGCCACGTCGACCTGGCCGCCGTCCGTCCAGGGCAGGCGCGCGGTCGCGGCGACCATCAGGTCGCCGTACCCCCGCACCAGGTCCCGGTGGAACGCGGGCTGCAGCACCCGGCGGTGCCGGCGGTGCGTCTCACCCTCGATGGTGAGCAGCCCGGCGCCCAGGAACAGGTCGATCCGGTCGAAGCCGCGGCCCTTGCGCACCGAGCGCGACCTGACGACAAGGACCTCGCGGACCAGCTCCGGGTCGTTGACGAAGTACACGGACTTGTTCAGCAGGCGCAGGTGCGCCAGCCGCGGGTGGGCCGCCGCGACCTCGGTCAGCAGGCCGAGAATGTCCCGGCGCCGCCGGCGGTAGGCATCCACTGGGCCCCAGGCGGGGCCGGGCGGCCGGGGGATGGGGTCGGGCATCGGAGCCTCCCTGTCGCGTCGGCGGCGCGGGTCCGCTTCACCGAGAACTACGCGCAGGGTCGATGCCGGCCCTCGCCGTGGAAGCCTCGGGCTGTAGCGCGGTGCGGGCCGAGCCGGCCGGGGAGGGCGACACGAACGCCGAGGCGACCGCGCAGAGCACGGCGGCCCCGGCCGCGAGCAGGAACGCCAGCCGCATGCCGGCGATGAGTCCGGTGCTGGCCGCCAGTACCGTGCCGCAGAGCGCGACGCCGACGACCGCGCCGAACTGGCGGAAGGTGTTCAGGATCGCCGATGTCGTCGCCATCAGCCCGGCCGGCCCGGCCGCCAGTGCCGCCACCGTGGCGGGCGCGATGGCCGCCGGTATGCCGAACCCGACGAGCACCAGGAACCACCAGTACGTGCCGTAGCCACTGCCGGCTCGGAGCGTGGTCAACCCGACCAGCCCGGTGGCCAGCAACGCCGAGGCGAGCACGATGACCCGCCGGGTGCCCCAGCGCTCCGCCGCCGAGGCCGCGACGAGCGAGCCCACCGTCAGCGCGCCGGTGAGCGCGAGGAACCGCACGCCCGCCTCTACCGCCGAGAGCCCGTTGACGTCCTGGAGGAACAGCGTCAACAGCAGCAGGGTCGGGAACAGGGCGAGGAAGCCGAGGAAGTTGATCGCGGACGCGGCGGCTACGGCCGGTCGCCGGACGAGGTCCAGCGGCAGCATGGGGCTGGCGTGCCGGCGTTCGAAGGCCAGGAAGAGCACCAGTGCGACCGCGCTGGCCGCCAGCGCGGTGACGACCCGGGGCTCGGCCCAGCCGTGCCGGGCGCTTTCGATGAGCCCGTACGTGAGGCCGGCGGCGAAGGCTGTGAACAGGACCTGCCCGACCGGGTCGAGGCGGCCCCCCGGTGCGGGCGGCGACGGCAGGACCGCCGCCAGCGCCGGTACGGTGGCCAGCCCGATCGGCACGTTGAGCCAGAAGACGCTCTGCCAGCCGTACCCGGCGACCAGCGCGCCGCCGAGGACCGGGCCGATGGCGACGGCGAGCCCGCCGACGCCGGCGACCACCCCGATCGCCCGGGCCCTTTCCCGCGGCTGCGGATAGAGGCTCACGACGAGGGCCAGCGACACCGGCAGCAGCGCCGCCCCGAAGACTCCCTGCACCACCCGCGCCGCCACCAGGGTGGCGAGGGTCGGTGCCAGCGCGCAGGCGGCGGAGAGCGCGGTGAAGCCCACCAGCCCCGCCAGGAAGACCCGCTTGCGGCCGAGCGTGTCGGCGAGCGCGCCGGCGCCGACGAGCAGGCAGCCTACGGCGAGCACATACCCGTCGATGACCCATTGCAGGCCTGCGATCCCTCCGCCGAGGTCGCGGCCGATCTCTGGCAGCGCCAGAGCGACGACCGTGCCGTCGAGGTTGACCACGAACACGCCCGTGCACAGCAGCACGAGCGCCATCTGTTTGGTCCGCATGCCGCACATAGTCGCGTGTCGATCAGTCGGCCAAGAAGGGCTACGCCTGTTTATACGCGGCCCGGCGCCGGAATCTACGTACCCCGCCCCCATGTCATGACGGTCGTGGCCAACTCACGCTCAGAACCACAGCCCGCCACGACGAGGAGGCCACCGTGTCGTCGCCGGACCCGTCATCCAGCAGCCGTTGGGCGCTGGTACTGGAGCACCGCGAACGGTTGCAGCGCCTGGTGCGCGCGAGGTTGCCCGAGCCGCGTGATGCCGAGGATGTGGTGCAGGACGCGCTGATCCGGGTGGTGTGCTTCGCCGGCCTGGACGAGGCCAGGGTCGGTGCGCTGCTCACCACGACAGCGCTGCGGCTGTGTGTGGACACCCACCGGGGCAAGGCCCGGCAGCAGCGGATGCTGCGGCGGATCGCGGTCGCGACACCGGCCCCTGGGCCGGAGGAGATCGTGTGCGACCGCCAGCTCGGCGAGTGGCTCATGGGGCACATCCAGCAGCTGCCCGGCCGGGAGCGGCAGGTTCTGCTGGCCCGGGCGTCCGGACTCAGCACGACCGAGGCCGCCAGCCGGTTCCAGATCTCGGCCAAGGCCGCCGAGGGTGCGTTCACCCGCGGGCGTGCGCGGCTGCGCCGCCTGCACGAGCAGGACGTCACCGCAGGCCACCCCACTGGCATCCCCAGTCGTGTCCACACTGGACGGAGAACCTGATGCGAGTCCTCTTCACCGCCCTGCCGGCGGCCGGCCACATCCGACCACTGGTCCCGGTGGCACACGCGGCGCTGCGCGCGGGGCACGAGGTGATGTTCTGCGCACCGGCTTCGGCCAAGGACCAGATCGAGTCGTACGGGCTGGCGTACCTGCCGGGTGGGTTGGACTGGTTGGGCGACGAGCTGCGCATGGTCTCGCAGCTGACAGTGCCGTCACAGCTTCCGGCGCCGTCGCAGCCGGCGGGACCGTCGCAGCTGGCCGGGCTCTCGCAGCAGGTCGGGCTGTCGCAGCAGGTCGGGCTGTCGCAGCGGGCGGGGTCTGTCCGCCGGGCGGAGGCGATACGGCTGCGCCTCAACGAGGACCTGACGACCGAAGGACTGGCCGGCGCCGCCGCCCTGGCGCTCGCCCGCGATGTGCTCGCCGCCGCCGAAACCTGGCGGCCCGACCTCGTCGTACGCGAGAACACCGAGTTCGGTGGCTACCTCGCCGCGGAGGTGCTCGGCCTGCCGTGCGCGTCGGTCGCGGTCGGCGGCGGCAAGGCGCACCAGCTCGCCCAGCTCCTCGCCGCCCCGCTGGACCGGCAGCGCCGGGCGCTCGGGCTGCCCGCAGACCCGGCCGGCGCACGTGTGCACGCCTACCTGCACGTCAGCCTCGTGCCGCCGACGTACCACGCAAGCGCGCGGACGGTGCCGAACACCCGGTACTACCGGCAGACCAACCCGCTACGCCCCGACGACGCCCTGCCCGCGTGCCTGACCTTCGACCAGCGCCCTACCGTCTTCGCGGCGTTCGGCACCATCCTGCCGGTGCTGAACGCCTACGACGACGCGGTCGACGCGGTCGTGGCCGGCCTCGGCGAGGTGGACTGCACCGCTGTCGTGGCAGTGGGGTCCGCAAAGGCGCACAGCACCCCGGCCCCCAACGTACGGCTCGTCGAGAGCGTGCCGCAGCCGCTCATGCTGGAGTGCAGCGACCTGTTCATCAACCACGGCGGGTTCAACAGCGTACGGGAGGCGCTGCGGCTCGGCGTCCCGATGGTGGTCGTGCCGTGGCTCACCGACTCACACCGCAACGCGGAGCGCTGCGCAGAGCTCGGAGTGGCCACCGTAGTGCCGTTCGACGTGCTCACGGCAGCGAGGCTGCGCGAGGCGTGTGTTGAGGTGCTCGGTGACCCCGGCTACCGGCGGCGGGCCCAGGCCATGCAGCGGGAGATGCTTGCGCTACCCAGCATGGACATCCTGGTGCAGGACCTGTGCGCACTGGCCGGCGCCCAGCCGCCAAGGCCGTTACGCAACGTGCGAGGCGAGCAGATCGTCGATGGCGAGGGTGGTGTCCGTGTATAGGACGGGAATGTGCTCACCAC
Organism: Micromonosporaceae bacterium; assembly: GCA_035649895.1. Classification (GTDB taxonomy): domain Bacteria; phylum Actinomycetota; class Actinomycetes; order Mycobacteriales; family Micromonosporaceae; genus DASSUC01. Next base: position 18,607 of record DASRIS010000182.1, read on the forward strand.
GTCGGTACTCGACCCGGACCCGGTAGCCGGTGGGGATGGGTCTGGTGTGCTCGTAGACCGCCTCCTGGGTGACCACCCAGTAGACCGGGTAACCGGCCTTGCCGTAGAGCTTGGCCTTGACGTTGAGGTCATGGATCATGGTGTCGTCGGAGACCTCGACCACGAGCAGTACGTCGTCGGCGTCCCAGACCGACAGCCGGGATCCGACTGTCCCGATAGGATCCGCGCCGGCCCGGCGTACCCAGCAGTCGGGGTCGGGAAGCGACTCCCCGGTCGGCAGGGTCGAGGTCGTCAGCTTGGCTCCAGACCGCGGCAGCAGCGCCATGAGCTGGCCGACCGTGTCACCGTGCCGGGAACCGATCACCACGGGCCAGATCTCTCCCTCAACGAGCTCCACCCGGTGGTCGAAAACTCCGGCTTCCCAGGCGCGCATGAACTCGTTCTGGCTCCAGTGATAGGCGAGCGCGGACCGGGTCATGGGCCAAGCCTAACAACGCCCACGCCGGCATGAGAGGTTGTTCATACATGCGGGCGGGGTGGCTGAGCTGGGGTCGTTGACCGGGGCACCGCAGCGCCCGCGGAACTCAGCCGTCCTCCGTCTAGCGGCATATGGTGCGGAGGGTGCCAGCAGCTCGCGGCACTTGGCGAGATCGCCCGCCTGGTCGCCATCGTCGATCGGCTGATCGGGACGGGTATGCCCTGAACAGGGGAGTGCAATCAGTCGACGCCCGCCAGTAACGTCGCGCTCGTGACGCAGTGGGCAATCGCGGTGCAGTGGTGGACCGTGCCGCCCGTACACCAGGTCAGCTACCTGACCGGGGCCGACCCTGAGCTGCTGAGCATCTCGCTGGACCCATTACCGGCGACCGCCCCGGCCGTCGTCCAGTTCCGTCCCGCAGCTGGCGGTCCACTCGGCGACCAGGTCACTGTGCTCCTCGACGAGCTGGACGAGGCCGCGGTCGCGTTGTTCCCGCGCTGGCTGCCCGGCGCCGAGCGGCTCGAGGGGTCGCAGAGCCTGGGCGTGCCCGCGGTCCGCACGCTCGCCGCGCGGGCTGCGGCGCAGTCGCGCGGCTTCGGCCCGTTCCTCGCCGATCTGGCCGAGCGTGGTCTGCGCGGTCGACCAGATGGATACGGTCGAGTGGATGAGTACCGTACGGCCGTAGAACCTGGTCACGCCGGCAAACCCGCCGAGAGTCGGGCCGGTGGTCGGCGGCGCTTTCCCGCGGAGGTACGCGCAGCCGGTCTCGCCCGGGTCATCGCGGACTCCTACGACCGTCAGGCGGCCGCCCTGCTGATCGAGGTGCCAGACGGGCTCGCAGCGGCCGACGAGTACGCTCTGGTCGCCGCGGCTGAGTGGCTCGCCCACCACGGACGCTTCACCGTGTGGCTCGCTGGCGCCCCGTTGCGCGCCGTGGACCGGGTACGGCCAGTGCCAGTCGCGCTGCCGGCGTACCTGGTTGACCTCATCGGGGAGCCGGCCGTCAGCACAGAGCCCGTGCCCGACCGGCGCGGAGCCGGACCAAGCGGTGAGCCTGGCGGACGGAGCGGGCGACCACCCGCGCCCGGCGCTCGATGCACGGCGACCGATCCGCCACGGACGGTGCCGGTCCTGACGTACCCGCCGCTGTCCGGCTTACCTCGCCGGGACAGCCCTGCCGAGCAGGCACTGGAGCGGGCGCTCGCGCCGCACGAATGGGCGCAGGGCCGACGCTGGAACTACACGTACGAAGGGCATGTCCTCGGCAGGACGTACCGGCTGGACCTTTTCTGGGCCATCGAGGGCCTTGTGGTCGAGGTGGATGGGCCAGACCATCGGGGGCGGCTGAAGTTCGCCGACGACCGGCGTCGCGACGTGCAGCTGCAGATGCTCGGGCACGATGTGCTCCGATTCACCGACGGGCAGGTGCTGGCGGATGTCCATGCCGCAGTCCTGCAGATCAGACACGTGCTAAGCCAACGACGCGCTGAGGCGCACCATCGGGAGATGAGACAACATGTCGACCACCGACGCCGTACCGAAGCTGAAGCCGTTGCAGCTTGGGGTGCTGCTCATACTGATGGCCGAGGCTCGTGAGGTCACCAACAGCGAGCTGGGTACTTTGGCGGGCTTCACGCTCACCGGTCAGGAGCGTGTCGACCTAGAGAAGCGCGGCCTTGTCGAAAGCCGCAAGGTGGGTCGTGGACTAGCCTTCCAGCTCACCGAACAGGGCTGGCACTTCTGCAAGCAGCTTCACAACACGGACGTGAACGTCGGCAACAGCCGGGTGGCGCGATCTATCTTCGTGCTGCTCGGCGGGCTGCACCGGTCCCTGGACCGGTTGCGGGTCAGCCACGCCGAGTTCTTCAAGCCGCTACCCGACGGGGCGACGGGTGGCGATGACGTGGAGGGGCTGGTCCGGAGCGCGTACAGCACTCTGGCCGATGCGCCCGGTGCCTGGGTTGGGCTGGCCGACCTGCGGGAGCACCTGGGTGGCCTGGACCGTGCCGCGGTCGACGAGGCCCTGCGCGCCTTGGTCCGTCAGGAGGGCGTGCGCATCATCCCGGTGGCCAACACCAAGGCGCTGGAACCTCGTGATCGCGCCGCGGCGCTGCGCATCGGCGGTGAGGACAACCACGTGCTGGCGATCGGCCCGACATGATCAGCCCCGACGAGCGGGCGGCGCTGTCCGCATTGAGCTTCAACCCGGCGCCAACCCCGGACGACGTGTGGCGGCCATCGCCGTACAACGTGCCGGAGCTGCACGAACGAGTGGTCCAGGAGATCCTCAGCGGCGTCAACAAGGCGCGCACCGGCGACGACGTCACCCCACTCGGAGTGGCCATGCAGGGCCGGGCCGGTGCGGGCAAGACGCACCTGCTCGGCGCGGTACGCGAGAAGATCCAGCGCGACGGCGGCTATTTCTTCCTGGTCAACCTGATAAATGGCAAGACGTTCTGGGAGAGCACGGCCCTGTGCATCGTCGAGAGCATGGGGCAAGATGCGATCGGCTGGGGGACCCAGCTCAAGACGTTCCTCCGCCGGCTCACCGCGCAGCTCGGTCTTCCGTCCGAGGTACGCGATGCAGTCGCCGGAAACGCACCGCTGGCCCGTGAGCACCTGGATACCTTCATCACAGCCCTGCGGGTACTCAACCGTGACGTGGGGCGGGAGTGTCGAGACACCGCGCGGGCGCTGGTGCTGATCGGCGCGCTCAGCTTCGAGGCGCAGGATGTTGGATACGCCCACCTGATCTCCGAGCCAGGCGACCCTTCCGACCGAGCAGCGTGGGGACTCTCGCCAGCATCCCGGAACCCGCAGCAGATCGTCCGCGACATCTCCCGGCTGGTCGCCCTGACGCTCAGCCCAACCGTCATCGCCATCGACCAGCTCGACACGCTCTTCGCCCAGACCAACACCTCGCTGCTCAACCGGCACGAGGGGCTGGAGGACGCTCACGCCAAGCTGGTCGGCCCAGTCGCCGACGGGCTACTAACACTTCGCGATATCACCCGGCGGACGCTCATCGTGGTGTCGTGTCTGCCTGACACCTGGGTGCTGCTGGCAAAGAGCGCGCCCACCCCGGTCGTCGACCGGTTCCGGTCGGCCGGCCTTCCCGACCGGATCCTCAACGCCGAGATCGGACAGGCGATCATCGCGAAGCGGTTCATCGCAGCCTTCGCCGAGCGGCGCTTCTCGGCTCCCTATCCGACCTGGCCAGTCAGGCCCGATGCCTTCAACGACGCACTCGATCTCACCCCGCGGGCTCTGCTACGCCGTGTCGACCACCACATCAGATGGTGCCTCGACCATGACGAGATCATCGAGATGGACAGCCTCGCCGAAGACAGCGGCGGTGTGCCAGGCGGGCCGGTCGGTTCGAAGAACGATGGCGGCTCAACGGACAAAGGTGTGGAAGTCGACCTCACGCCGCTGGACGACCGCTTTGACGAGCTTGTTTCCGCGGCCGACGTTAACGCCGCGCTCGACCCGACGACCGAGGATGCGCTGGTACCGGCGCTCCTCGGTGCCGGCCTCGCCGCATGGATTGACGAGCAGGCGCCCAGTGGGGCGACGTATAAGCATGACCCGCTGCCCAGCAAGAAGCCCGCGCTGCACGCTCGCCTGATCCAGGTGCTGGACGAGGCGACGGAGAACGAGGCCCACTGGGGTTTCCGGGCGATCGCCAGTACCAGTGCGATAGCGGTGATCAGCCGGGTCAAGGCGGCCTGCACCATGGCCGGCCTCGATTTGGAGATCCCGCAGCGCAGGTTGGTGTTGCTGCGTGACGGTAAGTGGCCGAGCGGGAAGCGTACCAAGGAGGTTCTTGACGCGTTTGTCGCAGCCGGCGGCGTCTTTCATGTGGTCTCCAACGATGATCTTAAGGTCTTCGCCGCGTTACGGGAGATGAGCGCCGTATCGGACACTCGCTTCCAGGCGTGGCTGGCCGAACGCAGACCGGCGAGCCGCACCAAACTCTTCCGCGACGTGCTGGGCGGCCAGGTCACAGCGTCTAAGACAGCCCCGCAGTCCGACCCCGGCCAGCCAATGCCAGGGACGTACGGCACCTCGGCGGCAGTCGGGACGGAGTGGCAGAACTCTACCGGGAGCGCGGTCGGGAATGGGCCGTCGATCAACGTCGGATACACAGTGGAGGGTC
>DASRIS010000183.1:0-3629 GCA_035649895.1 Micromonosporaceae bacterium
GCGGGGTGCTGTCGATCTCGACGGTCACCAGCGCGTCGACCGACGGGAACCGGGACTCGCCGACCTCCCGCCCGGCCGCGGTCACCGTCAGGCCGGCCCCGGTGAACAGCCCGGCCAGGTGATCCCGGTCGCCGAGCGCGAAGTACGTGGTCACCAGGCTGCGCGCGGTCTCGCCGGCGTGCCGGGTCACCACGTCGACGAACAGCTCGTACGGTCGGTTCGCGGACAGCGTTCCCGGGACCAGGACCCCGACCGTGCCCTCCGGGCGGGCCACCCGGCGCATCTCGCGCAGCGCGCCACGGGGTCCGGGAAGAACATCATCGCCATCTGGCAGACCACGGCGTCGAACTCCCGGTCGCCGAACGGCAGCGCGGCCGCGTCGCCGTGCCGCCACCGCAGGTCCGGGCGGACCCGGCGGGCGACCGCGAGCATCTCCTCGCTGCGGTCGACGCCGGTCACCGACCCGTCCGGGCCGACCCGCTCGGCGGCGCCGCGCGCGACGATCCCCGTGCCGCAGGCCACGTCGAGCACGTCCTGCCCGGCCGCGACTCCGGCGGCGTCGAGCAGGCGCGGTGCCCACTGGGCGAAAAAGGAGGGCACGAACTGGGCCTCGTACGCCTCGGCGGCCTCCGCCGAGAGCTGGAATGTTTCGGTCATGCCCCGATGCTGCGGACGGTGCGGGTACGCGCGCATCGGGCAACGTACCCATAATTCGGGGGTGGCGGCCGACCACCACCTCCGGGACGGCACCGCGGCGCTCAAGGCGGGGCGGTGGGCGCAAGCCCGGGCGGCGTTCGAGGCCGCCCTCGCCGACCGGCCCAGCCCGGAGGCGCTCGACGGGCTCGGCGAGGTGCTGTGGTGGCTCGGGCACCCGCGCCGCAGCACCGAGCTGCGGGAGCAGGCGTACGCGGGGTTCCGCCGGGCCGGCGACCCGGGCCGGGCGGTGCTCTCGGCGCTCGGCGTCGCGGTCACCTACGAGGCCAACTTCGACAACGGACCGGCCGCGCACGGCTGGGTCGCCCGGGCCGGCCGGCTGCTCACCGGCGACGACGACCCGCTGGCACCGTGGGTGTGGATGATCCGCGCGTACGTGACCCGCGATCCGGCCGCGGCCGTGCCGCTGAGCCGGCGCGCACTCGACTCGGCCCGTACCGCCGGGGATGTCGACCTGGAGCTGTGCGCGCTGTCCGGGCTCGGCCACAAGCTGGTCCTCGCCGGCGAGGTCGGGGCCGGGTTGTCGCTCGTCGACGAGGCCATGGCCGGCACGCTCGGCGGCGAGTGGTCCAAGTTGGACACGGTCGTCTACACCAGCTGCGACATGCTGGCCGCCTGCGACGCCGCGCACGACCTGGAACGCGCGACCCGGTGGTGCGAGGTCGCGGACCGGTTCATCCGGGAGTACGGCTGCCCGTTCCTGTACTCGCGCTGCCGGACCATCTACGGTGGCCTGCTCGTCGCGACCGGTCGGTGGGCCGACGGCGAGCGCGAGCTGGGTACGGCCATCGAGATGAGCGCCGGTGCGGGGCCGGCCGTCGCCGCCGAAGCCCGGGCGAGGCTCGCCGACCTGCGCCTGCGCCAGGGCCGGGTCGAGGACGCCTCGGCGCTGCTGCAGGGGTACGAGGACCAGGCGCGCGCCCACCTGGCCGCCGCGGCGCTGCGGCTCGCCCGCGGTGACGCCGCCGGCGCGGTCACCGTGCTCCGCCGGCGGTCGGCCGGGACACCGGAGCAGCAGGGGCCCGCGCTGGCGCTGCTCGTCCGGGCCCGGGTCGCGCAGGGTGACCTCGACGCGGCCCGGCTCGCCGCCGCCGAACTGGCCGCGCTCGCCGACGGGCAGCGCGTGCCGTACGCCGAGGCGCTGTCGGCCGCGTCGACCGGGCTGGTCTGCGCCGCGACCGACCGCCCCGACGCCGCTGGTGCTGCGCCTGGTCGGTCTCGGGCTGAGCAACCCGGAGATCGCCGCCCGCCTGCACATCAGCCGCAAGACGGCCGCGCACCACGTCAGCAACGTGCTGGCGAAGCTCGGCGCCCGCAACCGCACCGAAGCGGCCGCCCGGGCATCCAGCACCATCCCCGGCTGCCCACCTCCGTCGCGGACCGGGACGCTGTGAATCGCCGCCGGGATGCGGTGAGTCGCCCGTGCCGGGCGAGGCGGACCCGGATGCCCAGGCGCGGTCGATCTCCTCGGCGGTGTCGAACCGGCCGGTGGCCGTTCGTTTAGGGGGTGAGGGATAGCGTGAGATCAAGGAGGATACCGATGAAGCAGTACCTGCTCAGCATCTACCAGCCCGACGGGGTGACGCCCGAGCCCGAGGTGCTGGAGCGGGTGATGCGGGACGTCGACGCGCTGGTCGGCGAGGCCAAGGCTGCCGGCGTCTGGGTCTTCGACGGCGGCCTGCACGCCCCCGACACGGCGACCGTGGTCCACCTCCGCGACGGTGAGCTGCTCGTCACCGACGGCCCCTACACCGAGGGGAAGGAGCACGTCGGCGGGTTGTTCATCGTCGAGGTGCCGGACCTGGACGCCGCACTCGACTGGGCCCGGAAGGTGGCGACGGTGATCACCCTGCCGATCGAGGTGCGCCCCTTCCAGGACTCGACAGCGGCCGACGCCGACGGCTGATGGCGCCGGACACGGCGGAGGTCGGACGGGTCTTCCGGGAGGAGTACGGTCGCGCGGTCGCGGTCCTGGTCCGCGTCTTCGGGGACGTCGACATCGCCGAGGAGGCGGTCCAGGACGCGTTCGCCATCGCGGTGCAGCGGTGGCCGCAGACCGGGCTGCCGGCGAGCCCGCAGGGCTGGATCATCACGACCGCCCGCAACCGGGCCATCGACCGCCTGCGGCGCGAGGCGACCCGCGCGGACCGGCACGCCCAGGCGGCCCTCCTGCACGCCCGCGACGAACCCGTGGAGGAGGGTCCCGTGCACGACGACCGGCTCCGGCTCATCTTCACCTGCTGTCACCCGGCGCTGGCCACCGCCGCCCAGGTCGCGCTGACGCTGCGGCTGCTGGGCGGGCTCACCACCACGGAGATCGCCCGGGCGTTCCTGGTCGCGGAGCCGACCATGGCGCAGCGACTGGTCCGGGCGAAGGCGAAGATCCGGGACGCGCGGATCCCGTACCGGGTGCCCAGGGACGCCGACCTCCCGGACCGGCTCCGCGCGGTGCTCGCCGTCGTCTACCTCATCTTCAACGAGGGGTACGCGTCGAGCTCCGGTGACCGGCTCGTCCGCGAGGACCTCTGCGCCGAGGCGGTCCGGCTCGGCCGGCTGCTGGCCGACCTCATGCCCGACGAGCCGGAGGTGCTCGGGCTGCTCGCGCTCATGCTGCTCATCGAGTCGCGCCGGGCCAGCCGGACCACCCCGGAGGGCGACCTGGTGCTGCTGGCCGACCAGGACCGGACCCGGTGGGACCGCGGGCTTGTCGCTGAGGGCCAGGCGCTGGTACGGCGGTGCCTGCGGCGCAACCGGCCGGGACCGTACCAGATCCAGGCGGCGATCAACGCGGTGCACAGCGACGCGCCGACCGCGGCGGCCACCGACTGGCGGCAGATCCTGCGCTTGTACGACCAGCTGCTGGCGATCGCCCCGAGCCCGGTCGTGTCGCTCAACCGCGCGGTTGCCGTCTCCGA
>DASRIS010000184.1:0-2236 GCA_035649895.1 Micromonosporaceae bacterium
TGGCGAGCAGGGTGCCGTCGGGGGAGAAGGCCACCCCCTTCACCCAGTTGGTGTGGCCTTCCAGGGTGGTGTGGTGTTGGCCGGTGCTGGTCTGCCAGAGGCGGGCGGTGTAGTCGTGGGAGGCGGTGGCGAGCAGGGTGCCGTCGGGGGAGAAGGCCACCCCGGACACCCAGCCGGTGTGGCCGTGCAGGACGCGTACCGTCCGGTCGTCGGCACGATCAACGATCTCGACGGCCGCGTAGCGGCCGATCGCCATTAGCGTGCCGTCGGAGGAGAAGGCGACGCAGGTGGCTGGTCCGCCGGGCGTCACCTGCCAGACCGCGGCATCCCAGGCGGGGTTCGCCGCCTGCCGCCGTAGGTCGGTGGACCCGGCCTGCGCATCCGCGCCCGTCACGCCCAGCAGGGCGGCCCTGCGCCAGCGGCTGCCGTCCAGGTGCGCGTCGCGCAGGCTGCCGCCGGTCATCCGTACCCCGGTCAGGTCGGCGTCCCGCAGGTCCGCGCCGGTGAGGTCCACCTCGTGCAGGCGCATGCCGCGCAGGTCAGCACCGTGCAGGTCGGCGCCGCGCAGGTCGCGCCCGGTGAGGTCCTGCCTGCGCAGGTCGACCCCTGCCAGGTCCTGCCGCGGTCCCCACCCGCCCGCGGCGCCGGTCTCGGCGATCCGGGCGCTGACCGAGAGCGCGTTCTGCTTGGCCACCGCGGATGCCTGTGGGTCGACAAGGACACCGGCCGCCCAGCCTCGGGCCGGCTCCTGCCCGGCGAGGTCGCAGAAGAAGTCCACCATCAGGGGCGACATCGGCCGCGCGCCGAGTTCCTCGCAGCGTCCACTATCGATTAGCGCCTGAGCTGCCGCGTCCGCGACCAGCCACTCCATGATGGACTGGTGGACGAACGTGAACGTGGCGTCCTCGGTGCGCACCAGCAGGCTGCCCGAGCCGACCGTGTGGGTGGCCTGCTCGAGGCTGTAGCCGCGCTCGGCGAGCCGGGTCAGGGTGGCTGAGACCTCGGCGGACAGGTCGCTCATCGGGATCGACAGCTGCGTGGCGGCCCACAGCCGCCTGGCCAGCGCGACGCAGGCATCCAGCCGCTCCCGTTCGTCCAGCGACCGGAGGCCGTGCCGGTGGCGCTGCCGGTCGGCCTCGCCGACGAGCCAGAAGTCGACCAGCTCCCGGTAGAGCTCGGCGGCGCTGATCCGCCCCTCCCGCCGCTGGATGGCCCGTAGCCGGTCCTCATCGAGCTTGGCGATGAAGGCGAGCATGCGTGGGTTGCGGGCCAGCCCGAGCAGGTCCTCGATCTCGCCGAGCAGGGCGAGCCTGGCTCGGGCCGCGGCGGTGTCCCCGGCGTAGAGCTTGGTCAGGAACTCCAGGATCTGCGCGGGGGTGAAGTCCTCCAGCACCACGACCCGGCTGCCGGTCAGGGCGGCCACCCGCTCGCCCAGCGCGGTGCGCACCTGGGCGGTGGACCGGAAATGCTGGGTACGGCTGGTCAGCACGACCTTGGCCCGGTCGGTGACCGACTCCAAGAGGGTACGCAGGTAGTCCGCGGCGTTGTCGTAGCCGACCCGCAGCTCCAGCTCGTCGAAGCCGTCGAAGAGCAGGGCCAGCCGGCCACTGCGGATCATGTACCGCAGCTTGCCGGGGCTGATGTCCTCGACCTGCTGGCGGATCAGGTGCTGGCCGAGCAGCTCGTCCAGGGATGGCGCCTTCTCCAGGCTGCGCAGCTCCACCAGCACCGGCAGCAGCCCGGGCAGCGCCTCGGGCAGGGTCCGGGTGAGGTGGCGCAGCAGCGACGTCTTGCCCCGCCCGAAGTCTCCCAGCACCATCACCAGCCGGGCGGCCTGGGCACCCAGCCAGCCGGTCACCCATTCGAGCAGGTTCTCTTCGACGGGGCCGGCAGTGTCGCCGGTGATGACCTTGAACCGCTGGGCCACGTACCCGCTGGCGGGGTAGATCCGGTCGTTGGCCAGCCGCTCGGCCTGCCGTTCGGCCAGCCGGCCCAGGTCGATCAGGCCCTGGTAGTCCACGAAGCTGCGCAGCCGCACGCCGTGTCGCCGGGCCTGCGCCACGAGGTCGCCCGGCGCCGCCGGGCCGGCGTACACGAGCTCCGAGGGCACGTGCGGGTCGGCGGCGGCGAACTTGGCGTGCACGCTATCGACGAAGGCGCGCAGCGCCTCGGCCGTGGCCGGCCCGTCGACCACACCGACCGGCCACTGCTCGGCACCTGGCCCCTCTGGCAGCGG
>DASRIS010000185.1:0-20741 GCA_035649895.1 Micromonosporaceae bacterium
CAGCGCACCGGTGGCCAGCCCGTCGCGGACCACCGCCGGCCCAGCGTCTATCGCGGTGGCCAGCTCCACCAGGCGCCGGGCGGCGCCGATGGACATGCGCATCCGGCCGCGTAGCCACACCGCGGTCGACGAGGCGCCCTGCGCCACCGCCAGCCCCCGCCCGTCGACCTCGCGCACCAGTGCCAGGTTTACCGCGGCCAGCCGCTGCTGCTCCACCTGCAGCTGCTCCAACGCCTCGACGAGCTCACCATCGGACAACGCCCAGGCCGCGGTCCCGACGCATGCGTCGACCGCTTGCGCGATCATCGCAGTGGCTGCCCGCATATCCATATTCTAGTACGTGTGTTCGAGAATGTCGATAATGGACCCTGCTGTCTGAGGTACTCGACGGGGACCCGGCTGGGCGCTCGCGCGTACGGCCCACCCCGCGAAAGTGCCCCTGCCGCCGGCCGGAAAGCGGTGGTCTACAACCAACGGCCACCACCGCAGCGGAAGGGCGCCCTCGACCCGGTCTCACCGACGCATCGGCTTCGACGGCGACGGGCACTGCACTCGCGCGCAGAGTCCGGCCATCGCCACGCTCCGGACCCCGCTCGGGTCACGGACGAGACCTCTGGCCAGGGCCTAGCGGCGCGGGCCGAACATCGCCCGGATCGCCGCGAACAGCAGCAGCGCGCCGAGGACCGCGCCGACCAGCCGTACCCCCGGAATGTCGGTCCACGGCCGGGGGTCGGCCAGGCTCAGGCCGATCAGCATGTGCCCAGCCTGCCACGCCGGGCGGTGGCCGCGGCAGGTGTGCGCGGACTAGGTGTGCGCGGGGCGAGTGTGCGTGGGGAAGGTGTGTGCGGCGACGACCGGCCGGCGGGGCGCGGAAATGCCGTACCCCGCATTTTGTTGAGCTGTCGGTTGCCGGCAGCATGTGATGGAAGATATTCATGAAGCCGGCATGGATAAACGAAGGAGAGAGAGACTTTCGGAATAGCGGTTATCGCTTAGTCGGGCGACTGCCCGGGTGGGCGCGCCGCCGCCATCGGCGGGACCGGCTCGGCCGTGATGAGGGCTGCTGGCGCTTGACAGGTCAACTTCTGCATCCGCGACGATGTCCGGTTGCGGGCACCGAAAGCTGTTACCTCGAAAAATAGCCGGATGTGGATCAGGTTGCCCAGCCGGACGAACTAGGACGCAGTGATCTTAACATGCCCATTCTCGTTGTTATCGCGACAGTCGGGCATGGCGGCTGAGCCTATTGGTAAGACTTCCCAATGGCCACGGCCTCGGTTAGCATCGCTACGCACGGGAATCACGATCAAGATCAATGCTGATTGATTTTCCCGCCGGGGGAGGTGGAGCTGTCCAAAATTGCCGGTGACGAATCATGGTGCCCATTAGGCTACGCACCGGCTGGCACGACACCGGTTTCCCGTGCCGCCGCACGCCGAGTTCGGGGGGTCCCTACGTGTTCCGCATGATGTTGAAGTCCAAGATTCACCGGGCCACCGTGACCCAGGCGGACCTGCACTACATCGGCTCGCTGACGCTCGACGCCGAGCTGATGGCAGCGGCCGACCTGCTGCCCGGCGAGCTCGTCCACGTCGTGGACGTGACCAATGGCGCGCGGCTGGAGACCTACGTCATCGAGGGCGAACCGGGCTCGGGCGTGATCGGCGTCAACGGCGCCGCGGCCCGGCTCATCCACCCCGGCGACGTGGTGATCGTGATCGGCTACGCGATGGTGACCGACGACGAGGCGCGCAGCCTCAAGCCCCAGGTGGTCTTCGTCGACGAGCAGAACCACATCCAGCACACCGGTCACTACCTGGACCGCTGAGCCGGTGACGCCCGCCGTGAGCCCGCCGCCCGACCTGCCCACCCTGGCCGTGCTCGGCAGCGGCTCGCTGGCCCGGGCGGTCTGCTACGGCCTGGCCAGCGCCGTCGCGTACCCCGCTGAGGTCATGGTCGTGGCCCGGTCCGCGCGCCCGGTGGCCGACCTGTGCCATGTCGCGACGGTGCGCGCCGCGCTCTGCGGCCATCCGGTGCGGTTCCGCCCGGTCGTGGCCGAGCTGTCCGGCAGCGATGCGCTGGCCGAGGTGCTGGGCGCCGCCCGCCCCGCCGGGGTGCTGCTGTGCGCGTCGACCCAGTCACCGTGGGAGCGCCTCACCGCGCCGTCCGCCTGGACCGCCCTGGTCGAGCGCGCTGGGTTCGGGCTGACCCTGCCGCTGCACGCCGAGCTCGCGCTCGCCGCCGGGCGGGCGGTGGCCGCCGTCTCGCCGCGGCCGTGGTTTCTCAACGCGTGCTTCCCCGACGCCGTCAACCCGGCGCTCGCCGCCTGCGGCGTGCCCGTCCTCGCCGGCGTCGGCAACGTCGCGACGCTCGCCGCCGGACTCCAGGCGGCGCTGCGGGTGGCCGACCCGGGCCGGCTCGCGGTGCTCGCGCACCACCTGCACCTGCACGCCCCGGCCGACCCGGGCGACGAGGCCCGGGTGTGGTGCGACGGCGTCGAGGTAGGTGAGGTCGGGTCGCTGCTCGCGGCCCAGCGCGCGGTGTCGCGCCTCGAGCTCAACCAGGTCACCGGGTACGCGGCCGCGCTGCTCCTGCGCGACCTGCTCGCCAGGGCCGAGGTGGCTACCCACGTGCCGGGGCCGGAGGGGCGCCCAGGCGGCTACCCGGTGCTGATCGGCCCGGGCGGGGCCGCGCTGCGGCTGCCGGCCGGGGTCAGCGAGGCCGAGGCGACCGCGGCCAACCAGCGCTGGGCGGCCCTGGACGGGGTGGCGCTCGACGCCGGCCGGGTGGTGTTCGGCCCGGCGGCCGAGGCGCACCTGCGCGGCGTCGCCCCCGACCTGGCCGGCGGGTTCCCGCTCGCGGAGATCGCCACCGCCGCCACCCGCCTGCGCGAGCTGCGCGACCAGCTGCGCACGGCCGGCCCCGCCGACTCTGCGGCCGAGACCGCTGCCGGCCCCGCTGCCACCCGGCCGGCCGGGTTGGCGCAGAGTCGGGAAGCAGCCGCCGTCTCCACGTAACGTTCAAGGCACTACATGAGCAATGAGAGCTCCGGAGGGACGCCAAAGATGTCGAACCCCACCGCCGCCCCGGTGGACGCCACCGCTGAGCCGGCGACCGCGGCCGGCAAGGGCGAGGCCAACCTGCTGCTCGACTACTACCACCTGCTGCCGCAGGCGATCGCCGCGTGTGTCGAGCAGACGGCGCCGGTCACCGACCCGGAGGCGTTCTCGCCCGGGTTCCTCCTCCCCGAGCTGGACCCGGCGGTACGGGAGTTCCTGTCGGTCGCGGTCGCCCGGTGGCAGCCGGTGGGCGAGTACGCCGGGCACCGCGTCTGCCTGCTCGACCTGACCGCGAACCCGGGCACCCAGACGACCAAGACGTTCGCCTCGCTGCTGATCGTGGCGCGCGCGGTCGAGTACGTGCGGCGTACCGGGGAGCCGGTCATGATCTTCTCGCCCACCTCGGCGAACAAGGGCACCGCGCTGCGCGATGCGGTGCTGCGGGCGGTGACCACCGGCCTGGTAACGCCCGAGCAGCTGCGGATCGTCACGCTGGCGCCAAGGTCCTGCCTGCTCAAGCTGCGCACCAGCCGGCTGGCCGAGGATCCGCAGCTGCGCGCGCTCAACCCGCTGCTGCTCTACACCGGTGACGAGGCGGAGGCGGTCAAGGCGCTGGGCCGGGAGTTCGTCACCGCCAACGCCGCGGCGCTGCGCCGGGAGCAGGGCGTCAACGTCTGGTTCTCGCTGGAGCTGCGCAACTACCTGGTGGCCGACACCGCGCGGGCCTTCTTCGAGCACCAGGTCGACCCCACCGACGGCGCCGCCCGGCCGCGGCTGCACGCGCACGCCGTCTCCAGCGCGTTCGGCCTGCTCGGCTACCACGCCGGGCGCGAGGTGCTGGAGGCCGCGGGCCTGGCCAGCGCCGCCACCCGGCCGGCCAGCCTGCTCGTGCAGCACCTGGGCACCCCGGACATGGTGCTCAGCCTCACCTACGGTGACTTCGACCGCGCACGGGTGCCCGCGTACCGGCTGGACCCGGACAGCGGGCTCTACCGGCGGGAGGGCGGCGAGCCGCGCTTCCCGGAGGTGACCTACGACCCGGACGAGGTGCTCGACCCGACGTTCTACACCCACCGGCCGGCCACCTCCCCGGCGATGAACGAGATCATTGCCGGGTACGGCGGGGCCGGCATCGTGGTCTCCCTCGCCGAGTGCATCGCCCGCTACGCGTACCTGCGCAGCTGGCTCGCCAGCAGCCCCCGCCCGCTCCCGGCCGACCTGCGCACGCTGCGCGAGTGGTCGACCGTGATGGCGTTCACCGGGGTGTTCAACGCGATCGACCGCGGGCTGGTCGAGCCCGGACGGGACGTCGTGGTGCACGGCACGGGCGGCTACACCACCGCCGACTTCGACCCGCTCGACGCCGGCGCGCTCACCCCGGTCCGCACCGTGTCCGACATCGCCGCGGCCGTATCGGGCGCCGGCGCCCGACGGAGCGGGGTGTGAGCGCTGGTGGCGACAGCATGAGGATGGGGCTGGCCGGGCGCGAGGCCACACCAGACCCGGTCACGGCGTGGTTCGTCTCGCCCGCGCCCCGGCCGCAGGCGCCGGTCGTACTGTTCTGCCTGCCGCACGCCGGCGGTGCGCCGAGCGCGTTCCACCGCTGGTCACAGCTGGTCGGGCCGGGCGTCGACGTGGCCGCGGTGGCCCTGCCCGGCCGGGAGGGGCGGTTCTTCGAGCAGCCCGAGTGGAGCGTGTCCGAGCTGGCCGGCGCGGTCACCGCCCGGGCCGGCGGCCGGCGGTACGCGTTCTACGGCCACTCGATGGGCGCGAAGGTGGGCTTCGCGGTTGTCCGGGAGCTGCGCCGCCGTGGTGCGCGGCTGCCCAGCCTGGTGGCCTTCGGCGGGTCGCGGGCGCCGGGCCGGCCGCACCCGCTGGACGGCCTGTCCCGGCTGCCAGACCTCGAGCTGCTGCGGCGGCTGGCAGAGGTCGGCAACCTGCCCGCCGGGGTGATCGAGGACCCGGAGCTGCGGGACCTGGTGATGCCCGCGATCCGGGCCGACTTCCGCTGGCTGGACGAGCTGACCTACCCGCCCGAGCCGCCACTGCCGGTGCCGATGCGCATCTTCGCCGGCGCCGACGACCCGCTCGGCAACCCTGCCGAGCTGCTGCACTGGCTGCCCCACGCCGGTGCCGGGTTCCGGCAGCGCACCCTGCCCGGTGGCCACTTCTTCCTCGTGTCGGACCCGACCCGCCTGGCCGCGGCGCTGCGGGCCGAGCTGGCCGCCGTGGCAGGCACCGCGGCGGGTCCCTCGCTCGCCGCCGCGCCGCCGGAGGAGGACGAGGTCCACCTCTGGTACGCGCAGGTGGACCAGCTGGCGGGGCTCGCCGCGGCGACCGGGGAGCTGTCGCCGGACGAGTCGGCCCGGGCGACGGACCTGCCGCCGGCCGACCGGGCCCGGTTCGTGGCCCGGTCGGTGCTGGCGCGGCGGGTAGCCGCGGCGTACCGGGACCGGGACCGGGCCGCTGGCCTGCGATGCGCTGTCGGCCACGGCGGCTCGGTGGTGATCGTCGCGGTGACCCGGGGGCATGACGTGGCTGTGGAGGTGGAGCCCGAGGGTGTAGCAGCCGGTGACCGGCCCGGACCGCGGGCGGGGTGGCGGCTCACCCGGCTGCCGCTGCCCGGCGCCGTCGGCGTGGTCGCGCAGCGGCGCGACTCGTGGCGGCTCTGCCTGGAGGAGGTGGGGGCCGCCCACGAGCTCGCCGGGCCGGGTGGAGGGCCCCCGTGATTACGATGCATTCAGTGGATGGGTCCACGCCGGACTGGGCCCGGCTCGCCGACGCAGCCGGCCGCCGGAACCTCACCGAGCTGCGGCTCCAGCTTCGCGACCCAAAACCCGCGGGAGGTCCCGATGGAGCTTGACGTGCGCACACTGCCGACCCCTGCGGAATGGTCGGTCGGCGCTCTGGTCGAGTACCCGCAGACGGCCTACCCGGAGCTGGTGCTCAGCCAGGCGCGCCGCCGCCCGGACGCGGCCGCCGTCCGCCAGGGCCCGCGGGTACTGACCTACCGGGAGCTGGTCGCCGACGCTGCGGCCCTGGCCCGCGCGCTGCGCGAGCGCGGTGTGGGGCCCGAGGACCGGGTGGGGATCTGCGTACGCCGCCGGCCCGGCATGGTCACCGCCATGTTCGGCACGCTGCTGTCGGGAGCCGCGTACGTGCCGCTCGACCCGGAGTGGCCGGCGGCGCGCCGCCGTCAGGTGCTCGCGGACTCGGGCGCCCGCCTGGTCGTGGTGGACCCGGAGACGGCCGGCCTGATGGGCGAAGGCGGCACCGGCAACGGCGACCGCGACGGCGCCCACAGCGGCGACGGTGCGGCACCCGCGCTGACGCTCGTCCTGGTGCCGTCCGGGTCGCCGACCGACCAGCCGGTGCCGGCCTGCCCCGCGGTCTCGGACAACGCCGCCTACGTGATCTACACCTCCGGCTCCACCGGGAGCCCCAAGGGCGTCGTGATCACCCACCGCAGCCTGGTGGCGTACGCGGTCGGGTTCGGCGCGGCGACCGGGGTGACTGAGCAGACGCGCTCGTTCGGGTTCGCCTCGCCCACCTTCGACGTCTCCGTGATGGACGTCCTGGTGCCCCTGGCGGCCGGGGGTGAGGTGGAGCTGCTCAGCGAGGAGGACCGGGCCGACCCGGCCCGGCTGCAGGCCTTCGTGGCCGAGCACCGGGTGAGCTGGGGCTGCGTGCCGGTCGCCCTGCTTCCGCTGCTCGACCCGGACCAGCTGCCAGACTGGCGCCTGGTGGTCACCGGCGCCGAGGTGCCCGGGCCGGAGCAGGTGCTGCGCTGGGCCGGGCCGGCGGAGGCCCCCCGGCGGCGGTTCCTCAACTGCTACGGACCGACCGAGGCGACCGTCTGCGTGACCGAGTTCGAGGCGGCCGGCGCCTGGGACCGGCCGCTGCCGATGGGTGGACCGCTGCCCAACCAGCGGGCGTACGTGGTCGACGAGCAGCTGCGGCCGGTGCCGCCCGGTGTCCCGGGCGAGCTGCTGCTCGGCGGGGCCGGCCTGGCCCGCGGCTATCTGGGCTCGCCAGCGCTGACCGCGCAGCGGTTCGTCCCCGACCCGTTCGGCGAGGAGCCGGGTGGGCGCCTCTACCGCACCGGCGACCATGCGCTGTGGCTGCCCGACGGCGCGCTGCTCTTCCTCGGCCGGGCCGACGGGCAGGTCAAGATCCGTGGCCAGCGGGTGGAGATCGGCGAGGTGGAGACCGCCTTACGGCTCCACCCGCAGGTCGCCCACGCGGTGGTGGCGGCGGTGCCAGGGCCGCACGGGCTGACGCTGGTCGCTTTCTGTACGCCCGAGGACGCGCCGGACACCGAGGCGGTCCAGGAGTGGTGCGCGAAGCGGCTGCCGGCCGCGATGGTGCCGGCGCGGGTGGTGCGCCTCGCCCGGCTGCCGCTGAACACCTCCGGCAAGGTGGACGTCGCCGCCCTGCGGGTGCTGGCCACGACGGGTCCGGACGGGTCCGGCACCGAAGCGGCTACGACCGCCCGCCCGACGGCCGAGCCTCGCCCGGGTGGTGAGCCGTACCCGGCGGCTGGGCCCTACCCGGGAGCTGAGCCGTACCCGGGAGCTGAGCCGTACCCGGGGGCTGGGCCGGGACCGGCGGCGGAGCCGGCGGAGCGGCGGGTGGCCCGGATCTGGGCGGAGGTGCTGGACGTCCCCGTCGACCTGGTGCGCCCCGACGACGACTTCTTTGTCGCGGGCGGCCACTCGATCAGCGCCATGCGCCTCGTCGCCGGGCTGCGCGCGCAGCTGCGCCGGGCGGTGTCGGTGGAGGATGTGTTCTCCGGCCGGACGCTGCGCGTCGTCGTGGAGCGGGCCCTCTCCGCGCCGCCGCTGGAGGGCGGCGACCTGCCGTCGGGCAGCCCGCTCGCGCTCTCCGCAGCGCAGCGCCGGCTGTGGTTCGTGGACAAGCTGGACCTCCAGGCGGCCGCGTACAACGTGGCGGTCGCGGAGCGGCTGGTCGGCCCGCTCGACGTGGTCGCGCTCGACGCGGCGCTGGCCGCGGTCGCCGCCCGCCACGACGTGCTGCGCTGGCGCGTGCCGGACACCGACGGCCGGCCGTACGTCCAGATCGGCCCGGCCAGCCACACCGCGGACCTGCTGGTCACTGACCTGTCCACAATGGACGAGCCGGCACGGGACATCGCGCTGCGGGAATGGCTCACCCGGGAGGCGGCGAGCCGGTTCGACCTCGCCACCGGTCCACTGTGGCGGGCCCGGCTGCTGCGGCTGGCCGCAGACGACCACGTGCTCGCGGTGACCTTCCACCACGCGGTGTTCGACGGCTGGTCCCAGCGGCCGTACCTGGCCGACCTGGGCCGGGCCTACGCCGCGGCCCGGGACGGGCGCCCGGCGCAGCTGCCGGAGCTGACCACCCGGTTCGCCGACTACGTCGCCTGGCGCGCCGCGCGGGACGCCGGTCGCGGCGTGGGCGACCTCGCCTGGTGGCGGCAGCACCTGGCCGGTGCCCCCTGGGTGCTGGACCTGCCCCGGGACCGGCCGCGCCCGCCGGTGCAGACCTACCGGGGGGAGCAGGTCACCGGCGCGCTCTCGGTCGAGACCTCCCGGGCGGTACGTGAGATCGCCGTGGGCTCGGCGGCCACCGCTCCCAGCGCGCTGCTCGCCGCGTTCACCCACCTGGTCGGCCGGATCACCGGCGCGGCGGAGGTGGTGGTGGGCACGCCGGCCGCCGACCGGCGGCACGTTGCCTTCCACGACCTCGTCGGCTTCTTCATCGATGTGGTGCCGCTGCGGATACGGCTGGCGCCCGGCACGAGCTACCAGGCCCAGGTCCGCGCCTGCGCCGACGAGGTGCTGGAGGTGCTGTCCCACCCGGCCGCACCGCTGGAGCGCATCGTCGAGGCCCTCGGCGTGCCCCGGGACCCGACCCGCTCACCAGTGGTGCAGGTCCTGTTCAACGTCTACAACTTCCCCGAGCCCCGGCTGCGCCTGCCGGGGGTGCAGGTGAAGCCGGCGTTGCCGGGGCTGCCCGGCTCGGCGTTCGACCTCACCGTCTACCTCTTCGAGCGGGACGGCGCGTTCGCCGTCGAGTTCACGTACAACCCGGACCTGTTCGACCGGGACCGGATGCAGGCGCTGCTGGCGGCGTACATCCGGCTGCTGGACCAGTGCTGCGCAGACCCGGCGGCGCCGCTGTCAGCGTTCGAGCTGCCGGGGCTGGCGGAGCTCGCGCAGCCCGGTGCGGCAGCGACGCGGTCGCGGGCACCGGCCGGCGCCGGCCCTGCGGCGCCTGGCCCGCTGCCGGCGGGTGGCGGATCCGCGCTGCCTGCCACGCCGACCGAGCGGACCGTCGCCAGGATCTGGTGCGACGTGCTCGGGCGCGACTCGGTCGGGGCGGCGGAGAACTTCTTCGACATCGGCGGCACGTCGATGGCTGCGGTGGTGGTGCAGACCCGGCTGGGCGAGGCGCTGGGGCGCCAGATCCGCGTCGTCGACCTGTTCCGCTACCCGAGCGTACGGGCGCTCGCCGGGTACCTGGACGGTGGCTCCGCCGTCCCGGAGCTGGACCGGGCCGCGGCCCGCGCCGCCCTGCGCCGCGACCGCGGCCGGTCGCGAGGGCCCAGCCGCCACGGTGGCGGGTCGCAGTAGGAGGGCGCAGGGCATGCACAGCTGGCGGGAGGTTGCCGCGCGGCACCGGGGAGATCCGGGGTACGAGCCGTTCCCAGCCGGCCCGGCGTCGATAGCTGGCCGGTTCTGGCAGCAGGTGTACGCCGGGCCGCAGCGCCCGGCCGTCCTCGGTGCGGACGGCGTGCTGACGTACCAGGCCTTGGGCGACCAGGTGGCCGCGGTGGCCGCGGCGCTCGACGGGACCGGGGCCAACGCTGCCGTCGAGCACACGTGGCCGGTCAGCGCGGCCGTCGGGCAGATGTGGCCGGTCAGCGCGGACGTCGGGCAGGTGCGGCCGGTCAGCGCGGGTGGTGCGGGGCGTGGCCGCCGGGTTGCGGTCCTGCTCGACCACGGCGCCCAGACGATCGCGGGGATCCTCGGCGCGTTGACGGCTGGCGCGGCCTACGTGCCGCTCGACCCGGAGTATCCGGCCGACCGCCTGGCGCTGATGCTCGCCGACGCGGACGCGGACACGCTGCTCACCAGCCCGGCGCACGGCGACCTCGCGCAGGACCTGCTCGCCCGCTGCGGCGGCGGCACCCCACCGGGCATGGCCGTGCTGGACCTCACCCGGCTGACCGGCCCACCCCCCGTGACCGGCCCACCCCCCGTGACCGGCGCGTCGCCGGTGACCGGCGCGTCGCCGGTGCGGGTGTCCACAGTCGACCCGGACGCCGCCGCCTACATCCTCTACACGTCCGGCTCGACCGGCGTGCCCAAGGGGGTCGCCCAGACCCACCGCAACGCGCTGTTCCAGATCGGCACGCACGTGGACAACCTGCGGATCGGGCCGGGCGACCGGATCAGCGTGCTCTCGTCGTTCAGCTTCGACATGGCGGTGACCGACACGTTCTCCGCCCTGCTGAGCGGCGCCGCCGCAGTCCCGGTCGACCTGCACCGCACCGGCCTGAGCCGGCTCGCCACAGTCCTGGCCAGGCACGGCGTGACGGTCTACCACTCCACGCCGACGGTCTACCGGTACCTGCTCGAAGCGCTCGGCCCCGCCGGCCGACTGCCGTCGCTGCGGGCTGTCGTGCTCGGTGGGGAGCAGGTGGTCCGCGACGACCTCCACCGCTTCCGCCGGCACTGCGCAGAGGACTGCGTGTTCGTCAACGGGTACGGCGCCACCGAGATCAGCTTCGCCGCGCAGAACCACCTGACCGCAACTGACATCGACGCCGGCCGAGGCATCGGGAACGGGGTAGTGCCGGTCGGCCACCCGCTCGACGGGGTGGAGATCCTGCTCCTGCCCACTGATGATGGGCCCACTGAGGACGGGCCGGCGGCCGGCAGAGGTCCCGATGCCGCCACCGACGGGCCCAGTGCCGGCGACGGGTCCGGCGTCGGGGAGATCGCGATCCGCAGCCGCCACCTGGCCTCGTACTGGCAGGACCCGCAGCGCAACGCGCAGCGGTTCCGGGTGGAGACGGACGGCCGGCGCACGTACCGTACCGGTGACCTCGGCCGCTGGCTGCCCGATGGCCGGTTGGCCTACCTGGGTCGTACGGACCGGCAGGTGAAGGTGCGTGGACACCGGGTGGAGCTGGGCGAGGTGGAGGCGGCACTGGTCGCGCTGCCGGAGGTGAGCCGGGCAGCCGTCGCCGCGCACGAGGTCAGCCGGGCGGGTGGACCGGAACAGCAGCTGGTGGCCTACGTCGTGCCCGCCGCAGGGTGCGAGGTGCACCGCGACGCGCTGCGCGAGTCCCTTAACCAGG
Organism: Micromonosporaceae bacterium; assembly: GCA_035649895.1. GTDB lineage: Bacteria > Actinomycetota > Actinomycetes > Mycobacteriales > Micromonosporaceae > DASSUC01. The sequence goes on from DASRIS010000185.1 coordinate 11,410, forward strand.
TCCTGCCGCCGTTCGCGGTGCCGCAGGGCTTCGTGCCCGTCGACGAGCTTCCGCTCACCCCGACAGGCAAGGTGGACGTACGGGCCCTGCCGGACCCGAGCCAGATCCTCCCCGGCCTCGGGGAGGCGACCAGTCGGGACGCCGGCACCACCACATCCCTGCTGGATGGGCCGGCTGACCTGCTGGACGGGCCGGCTGGGCGCACCGCCGCCGTGGTCGCCGACGCATGGCGCGCCGTGCTGGGCCGCCAGGACGTGGGCTGGCACGACAACTTCTTCGACCTCGGCGGCCACTCGTTGCTGATGGCGCAGGTCCAGCAGCGGGTGGCCGGCGCGCTGGGCCGACCGGTGCCGCTCACGACGCTGTACGCGTACCCGACCGTCGCCGCGCTCGCCGAGCACCTAGCCGGCGGCGCCGAGGCTCGGCCCGATGGCGCGGAGATCAGGTCCGGCGGCACGGAGGCCACCGGCGGCACGGAGACCCGGTCCGGCGGCACGGAGACCCGGTCCGGCGGTGCGGAGACCCGGTCCGGCGGTGCGGAGGCCCGGCCGGATGGTGCGCAGGCCCGGTCCGATGGCGGTCGGGGCACCAGCCCGGATCTCGCCGCGCTCGCCGCTCGTCGCCGGCTCGCCCGCGCGGCCAGGGACCGGGCGAGCCCGATAGGCCGGCCCGATAGGCCGGCCCGATAGGCCAGCCAGCGCCGCGGCACCCGCCACCCGGACCGTACGACGCGCTACCCGAACCGGATGACGCCGCCCTGACCGGATGACGCCACCCCGACCGGACGCCTCGGCGCGGACCAGGCCGGCGGCTACCGAGGTGCCGGCTGCGGGTCGCGGACGAGCAGCCGGAACTCGCTGGTGTAGCGGTTGCCATCGGCATCGAGCAGCCAGGCGTGCCCGGTGGCCGGGAGCATCTCGGTGACGACCACCTCGACGTCGTCGCCGGCCTTGGCGTGGGCGCCGCGGACCAGGTTACAGAGGATACGGACGTAGACCAGGCTGGTCAGGTCGATGAAGCAGGGCTTGATCTCGGTCGCCACCCGCACGAAGATGCGTTCGGGCAGGCCGAGAGATGCCCGCCAGCGGCGGGCGGCGAGGTAGCGGTCGCGTTCCCGGGTCGGGCCGACCAGTCCGGTCTGGCCCACGGTGGTACGCCAGGTCTCGCGGACCACGACGAGGTCGTCGAAGACCACCCGGGGGGTGTGGCCGCGGCCGCCGGTCAGCTTCCACGCGTCGACGGTGTGGACGCTGAGCAGGTCGGCGTACGCCTCGACCAGCGGCCACGACCGGCCGTCCCCGGCACGGACCACAAGCTCTCCGCCGGCCGCAACGTCTCCACTGGCCGCAGGGTCTCCACTGGCCGCAGCCTCTCCAGCGGCGCCCGGCCCGACGGTCAAGGCGCTGACCGGCAGCAGCCGGTCGCGGTCGGCCCCGGGCGCCGGCACGTAGGCGAGCTGCACGTCGGCGGGGGCGTGCATCCACGCGGCGGTGCGGGCGGTGTGGCGCGGGAAGTCCTCCGGCAGCAGCAGGTAGAACCGGCTGTCGGGCAGGTCCTGATGCAGCGCGTCGCGCAGCGCCCCGGGGCGCGGGTGACCGGTCCGGAAGAAGTCGGTGTCGATGGCGGGCACGCCGATGTGCAGCTCGCCGAGCACGACCGTGAACTCGCCGCGGGTCATGGCCGCCCAGTCGGTGGCGCATAGCTGCACGTCCGGGCTGTGGAGGCGGGCGTAGGTCCAGCCGGGGGCGTCGGCCGGGAAGGCGGCAGCCACCCGGTCGGCCAGCTCGGCCGTTGTGAACCGCAGCTCGCGCACGCCGGCTGGCACCTCGTCCAGGCCGAGGATCCGCTCCCACCGCCGGTTGAACTCCGCGACCACGTCGGCGGCGACCGGGTGGGCGCCGACCACGGTGCCCAGGGCGAGGTACCACAGCTGCCCGAGCGGCACCTCCGGGGAGCCGAGCTCGGCGGCCAGCTCCCGATGCAGCTCGCTGAACGCGTCCCGGTACGCGGCGGCGATCGCGCTGGTCAGCCAGCGCCCGGAGCGCAGCAGCGGGTCCAGCGGGGCGAGCCGGGCCAGCACCGCGCCGCCGAAGGCGAGGTCCAGGTCGCGCACTGCGTCGACGTGGCACAGGGTACGCCCGGCGTAGGTCTCGCCCGGCCGCTGCTGCGCCGCCCGGCCGGTCAGCTCCATGAAGGCGCCGGCCAGCTCGGTCATCGCGGCGGTCAGCTGCGCCGGGTCCCCGGCCGCGGCCGTGGCGTCGCGCGCGGCGCAGAGCTGGTCGAGCAGGCCCACCGCCCACTTGCGCGCGGGGGCGTCGTCGATGCGCTCCAGCTGCTCCCGCAGCACGTCCTCGGCGGAGAGCCGGACCGGCAGGTCGAAGCCGACCCGCAGGACGCCCTGGTCGGCGAGCCCGTGGATCTGGGCGTGCACGTCCGCCTCGGTGCGGAACCCGCCATGCGGCGCGGCCGCCAGCTCGCGCGCGACCACGGCGGCCGGGCGCCCGTCGCACCGGGCCAGCAGCGTGGCGACCGGTGCGGTCAGCTGCTGCGCCGGCCGGTTGGGAAAGCGCAGCTCCCGGCCTTGCACAGTGAGGTGGGGCTGCAGGACGACCGGCAGCCACGGCCGTACGCCTGGGTCCTCGGCGATCCGCTCCGCGAGCGTCACCAGGGCCCACCGCTCAAGGTGGACGGTCTGGCTGCGGACCAGCGCTGGACCGGGCTGCCCGGTCATCGCCGGCCCGGCACTGTCCAATGTGGCCCAGCATGTCGGGCCGAAGAAGCCGATGGAGTCGTTCTTCACGCAGTAGCGCTGCCAGTACTTCGCCACAGCGTCCTCACGCTGGCGGCGGCGGGAGTTGCGCGATGCCTGCGGGCCGTCCCGCAGCACGCCCTCCACGGCCAGCAGGGCGCCCGGGTTCTGCCAGGTCACCGCCTGCCGGAAGCGCGGGTCGGCAGCTACGGCGTACACCGCCTCGCGCAGGTCGCGGACCGCGTCCTGGTACGCCGACTCCAGCTGCTCCTCGCTCGTGCCGCCGCCCAGGTACGCGTCGGCGGCCGCGGCGAAGCCCGGCGCGGCGAAGCTGTCGACGCCGTCCGCGGGGAAGCCGGCCGAGCGCACCAGCACGTCCCGCCACACGTGCCAGGGCGTGCCCGGCAGCGGCACCAGGTGGCCGGTCACCGCGACCCCGCACCCGGGCCCGTACCCCGCGCCCGGTCGGCGACCAGGTCGGCGTAGCCCGGATGGCGTCTGATGTAGCTCGCGACGAACGGGCACACCGGCACCACCTGGGCGCCCTGCGCCCGGATGTCGTCGAGAGCGGCACGGGCGAGCGCGCTGCCGATGCCCTGGCCCTCGCAGGCCTCGTCGACCTCGACATGGGTCAGCTCGACCGCGTACGGGTGCACCCGGTACTGCGCGAACCCGACTACCTGCCCATCGAGGCTGGCTTCGTAACGTTCCCGTTCGGGATTGTTCACCACGGTAACCGGCACGTTCGTCAGGGTAGTCCCCACTCCTGCCCGCCGGGCCGACGTGGTCGTACCGCGTTAGCATGCGGCTATGTCACGGACCCGGCCCCTCGTCGCACTGCTCGGCGTACTGCTGCTCGGCTTGCTGGGCTGCACCAAGAAGAACGACTCAGGCGGTGACCTGCCGGCCGCCGACGGGCTGCTGAAGGCGGCGGCAGAGGACATGCGCACGGTCACCACGGTGCGCTTCGTCATCGAGGCCAGCGGGACAGTGGCCGGCCTGGCGCTGCGCCGGGCTGAAGGCGTGCTCACCCGGGAGGGCGACGCGCAGGGCAAGGCACAGGTGGAGCAGTTCGGCACCAACATCGAGCTGGAGTTCATCGTCAAGGGCAGCAGCATGTACATCAAGGGCCCGACCGGCGGCTTCCAGCAGGTGCCGCTGGGGCTCGCCTCAACGGTGTACGACCCGTCGGCCATCCTCGACCCGGACAAGGGCGTGGCCAACCTGCTCGCCACCGCGACCGAGGGCCGCACCGAGGCGCGTGAGGCCATCAACGGCGTCGACGCCTACCGGGTGTCGGCGAAGCTGAACACGCGGGCGGTGAGCTCGCTCGTGCCGGGGGTGAGCGGCGACATCACCGGCCAGCTGTGGATCGGCGTGGACCGGCCGCGGTTGCTCAAGACGACCTTCGCGGTGCCGGGGCAGTCGGGCACGGCGGCGGGCACGGTGACCATCACCCTCAGCGACTTCGATGCACCGGTGACGATCAATGCGCCCTAGCCCGGCGCAGCCCGGAGGCCCTTCGCCGTCGGGTTCGGCGCCCTCCAGCTCCGCGCCGGATGGCCACACACCCGCGGCGCGGGGCGGCAAGGCGCCCGCCGCGAGGGACGCCTCCGCGCCCGCCGCGAGAGGCGCTAAGGCGCCTGCCGTAAGAGACGGCTCCACGCCGCCCCGAGCCGCGCCCGGGCGTCCCGCTCCGGCAGAGGCGGCGCCCGCAGACCGCCGGCGCGGGCGGGGCGTCGCGGTCGGGGTGGGCGGGGCCGCGGTCCTGCTCGCCGCGCTTGACGCGTACGTCGTCGTCACGGTCCTGATCGACCTGGTCAGCGACCTCGGCGTGCCGGTCAACCGGCTGGAGCGGGCCACCCCGGTGATCACCGGCTTCCTGCTGGGCTACGTGGCCGGCATGCCGCTGCTCGGCCGGCTCTCCGACCGGTACGGCCGCCGCCCGCTCATCTACCTCTGCCTCGCCGGGTTCGGGATCGGCTCGGCGCTGACCGCGGCGGCGCCCACGCTGACCGTCCTGGTGGCCGGGCGCGCCCTGCAGGGCCTCGCCGGCGGCGCGCTGCTGCCGGTGACCATGGCGCTCGTCGCCGACCTGTGGGAGGAGCAGCGCCGGCCGGTGGCTCTCGGGGTCGTCGGTGCAGCCCAGGAGCTGGGCAGCGTGTTCGGCCCGCTCTACGGCGCCGGGCTCGCCGCGCTCATCGGCTGGCGGGGCATCTTCTGGGTCAACGTGCCGCTGGCCGTGCTCGCCATGATCGCTGTGTACCGGTTCGTACCCGCGCATCCCCGGCACCCGGGGGAGCGCGCGCGGGTGGACGTGGTCGGCGGGCTGCTGCTCGCGCTGGGCCTTGGCCTGCTGGTGGTCGGGCTCTACAACCCGGAGCCGCAGCAGGCCGTGCTCCCGCCGTGGGGGCCGGCCACCGTCGCGGGCGGCCTGGTCGCGCTGCTCGCCTTCGCGGTCTGGGAGGCCAAGGCGCGCACCCGGCTGCTCGACCCGACCGGGGTACGGCTGCGCCCGTTCCTCGCCGCGCTGGTGGCGAGCCTGCTGGCGGGCGCCGCCCTGCTGGTGACGCTGGTCAACGTCCAGTTCGTCGCGCAGACGCTGCTCGGGCAGGACTCGCTCGGCGGCGCCCTGCTGCTGTCGAGGTTCCTCGTCGCGCTCGCCGTCGGTGCGGTGCTCGGCGGGCTGCTCACCCCGCTGGTGGGGGAGCGGGCGCTCACCGCGGTCGGGCTGGCCCTCGCCGCGGCCGGCTACGTGCTGGTCGCGAACTGGCCGGTCGACGTGCTGGCGCGGCGGCACGAGATCGCCACGCTGTCCCTGCCGCGGCTCGACACGGACCTGGTGCTCGCCGGGCTCGGGCTCGGGCTGACGATCGCGCCGCTGGCAGCGGCCGTGCTGCGCGCGGTCCCGCCGGTCCAGCACGGGGTGGCGTCCGCGGCCGTGGTGGTGACCCGGATGATCGGCATGCTGGTCGGGGTCGCCGCGCTCTCCGCCTGGGGCCTGCACCGGTTCCAGGAGCTGACCGCGCGGCTGGACACCCCGCTGCCGTTCGGCCTGACCGAGGCCGAGTACCGGGCCAAGCTCGCGGTCTACAACGAGGCGGTACGGGCCGCGCTACAGGTCGAGTACCGGGAGATGTTCCTGGCCACCGCGGCGCTGTGCGCGCTCGGCGCGCTGGTGGGGCTGGCCCTCGGCCGCCGCCGCGACCCAGCCGCCTGAGTCCCGGGCACGGGCAGCGCGGGAAGGCGGGCAGGCACCGCCCACTGCCAGCCGGCATGCATGCCGGACTGCTACCCCGACGCAGCCGAGGAGGGACCGATGCACAGCAGGGTCCTCTACGGGCTCACGTACCTGGCGGCGGCGATGTCGTTGGGGCACCACCTCGACCATGCCATCCGGCACAACGCGGTGGGCTGGCCACTGGCCGGCGAGGTCAACGCGTTCACCGCGAGCCTGGTTATCTACCCGGTCATCATCACCGGCCTGCTGCTGTACCGGGCCGGCCGGGTCGGCCCCGGCTTCTGGGCCCTGGTCTCCGGCGGCGGGGCAGGGCTGGTCGGCGCCGTCCATTTCGGCCCCGCCGCGGTCGAGCCGCCGGAGATGATGATCGACGGGTACGGCTCGCCGGTCCTCGGCTGGTTGGCGTTCGGGTGGCTGGTGGCCTTCGCGTCCGTGCTCATCGTGGTTGGCCCGCCGTGGGGGCGTCCCCTACCGCAGCCTGCCCGGCCCGCCGGCGGCGGCCTGGCAGGTGGCGCTCGGTGCGCTCGGTGTGCTGGTGGCCACCGTGCCGGCCGTCATGTTCAGCACCGAGGTCAACCACGCCTACTACGGCGACGCCACCCCACCGTTCCTGGCCGTGGTCGATGTCCCGCCCGTGGCCAGCGCGTTCAGCGTCCTGGTGCCGCTGCTCACCGAGCTGGCCGAGCCGGTGGCCTACCTGGGCGTGATCCTGCCGTGGCTGGAACGGCGGCTCGGCCGGCCGTGGCTCGCCGCCACCATTGTCGTGCTCGTCTGGGCGGCGGAGCACGCGTTCTTCCCGCTGCTGGCCAGCGATGGCGGTCTCGACCTCGTCTTCGCCGGTTATCGCGTGGTCTCGGTGCTGCCGTTCCTGGCGGTCTGGACCGCGCTCTACTATGCCTTCGGCCGCCGGCTTCTGCCCATCATGGCAGCCAGGGTCGTCTTCAACGGCGGCACCGCGCTCGCCCTGGCCCTGGGTCTGGTCGGTTGAGAGGCGCCTGGTCGGTTGAGAGGCGGCGCAGCGCGCCGGCGGGTCGTATGTGGACTGGCGGCCGGTAAATAGTCCACAGTGGACTCTACGTCGACGACCACCACGGTCGCCCGGTGCGCGCTGGCGCGTCGACCGCCGCCGCCCGGGCACGCACCGGCCACGGCGGGCCGATCGGGCGTACCCAGTCCAGTAAGCCAGCACACCCGTGACCACCGTGGCGGACGGGCTGAAGCGGACGGTGGGCGGCCGGGTGAGGATCTTCGCTCGGAGTCAACCTTTCTGGCTGGTCAGGTTGTCCTATGCGCACCTGTCCGAAAGGAGCCGCCGGTGGGACATCACCCTACGGTCGAGCGGGAGTTCCGCGACTTTGTCGCGGCCCGGTCCGTCGCGCTGCAACGCACGGCCTACCTGCTGACCGGGGACTGGGCGCTGGCTGAGGACCTGGTGCAGACGGCGCTGCTGAAGACCTACCTGGCCTGGCAACGCGTTGGTGGGATCGCGGCGGTGGAGCCGTACGCCCGCAAGGTCATGGTGAACACGGCGACCAGCTGGTGGCGGCGCCGGTGGCGCGGCGAGCGCCCCACCGCCGAGATGCCGGAGCGCCCCCATCCCGATGGTGCCGAGCAGTGGCTGGAGCGTGACCGGGTCTGGCAGCTGGTCAAGACTCTGCCGGCCGGCCAGCGGGCAGTGCTGGTGCTGCGTTTCTACGAGGACCTCACCGAGGTCGAGACCGCCCGGTTGCTCGGCGTGTCGGTGGGCACGGTCAAGCGGCAGACCTCCCGCGCCTTCGGCTCGCTGCGCAAGCGGTTGGGCATGGCGGAGACCGCCGATGCGATGACGAGGGAAGGCGGCAGGCAATGACCGGGCTCGACGACATCGTCCGCACGGCACTCCAGGAGCAGGTCCAGGCTCCGCCGGCCATGCGCTCCCCAGCCGACCGGGTGATCGCCGATGCCCGGGGCGTGCGGCGCCGCCGGGCGCTGGTCGCGGTCTGCGCCGGCGTCACCGCGCTGGCCGTGGCGGTCGCCGGGCTCGCGACGCTGCGCGACGTCCGCGACGGTGGCACGCCGGTACCTCCGGCCACCGCGCCGGCGGGGACGCCAACGACGGCGCCGCCGGCCAGCCCAGCGGTCCGCGCGGACCTGCTCACCGACTTCCATTCCATGGACGGCTGGCGCAGCCTGCACACCGCCGACGGTCGCATGGTGTCGCTGGCCGCCACCGGCGGTGGGGTCGACACGGCGTACCGGACCGCGGGCGGATGGCTGGTTGTCGCGTACATGCCGCAGGCCCGAGGCTCGTTGTGGCTGGTGCGGCCGGACGGGTCCGCGGACCGGTTGGTCGACAGGGCTGACACCAAGCCGGCGGTGGCCCCGGACGGTGGGATCGCCTGGCGCAAGGGCGACCGCCTGTACGTGGGCCACCTGGCCGGCGCCACCCTCGTCGTGGACCGGTCGACGCCGGCGCCGGCGCGGGGCTCACCGATCGCCTACACCGGCACCGCCGTCGTGCTCGGCTACAGCGAGACCGGTGGTGGTATCGACCGCCACGACGTCTGGCTGCCGGCCAACGGCGACTACTCCCCGTCCTGGGACACGACAGGCCGCGTCACGACCGTGTACCAGCCCGCGCCCGATGGCTCACTGCTCGGCCTGGTGCGGAACGGCAGCGGGGAGTGCCTGACGAAGCTGGACCCCGCGGCCAACCTCAGGCCGTCCCGCACCGCCTGCGGGCTGCCCCTGAGGATCGACCCCTACGGCCTGGTGTCGCCCGGTGCGCGGTGGCTCGCCGCCCCGGTCTTTGCCGACGAGGAGACGCGGTTCGGCATCATCGACCTCGACCGCGTCTACGACCACCCCGCAGTGGCCGCCACGCTGGATGTCGGACCAGCCGGCTGGCTGGACGCCACCACCCTCCTGGTCCGCAGCGGCGACGGCACGCTGATGACGGCCCGGGTCGGGGGGCCCACGGTCACCCTCACCCCGGTCACCGTGCCCGGCCTGGCGCCCGGCGCATCCATCCAGGTGGTCCGCCGCCTGGGCTGACAGGCCAGGGGGCGGCGCCTAGCAGACCATCCGGCGGGTGCCCGGCGGACGACGGCTACTCCGGCCAGCTCACACCCTTGCCCGCCTCGACCCGGAAGCCCAGGTGGGTGGGGTCAGAGGGCCAAGATCAGTGCTTGGGTACGACACGCTCCGGCTCGCCTGGCTTCCAGATCGTGACGTCCAGATGGCGGCATGGCAGCGGGTGAAGATGGCGGCGACCCGGGGCGCGCGTTCGGTGAGCTCTTTCCACGTCGTCATCGTCGTGACGGTACGACGCGGCGCCTGCGACCTCACCCGCGCGGTCACCGG
>DASRIS010000186.1:0-72354 GCA_035649895.1 Micromonosporaceae bacterium
TGCTCGGCGGCGCCGCACTCACCCGCGCGTACGTCGAACAGGACCTCGGCAACCTGTTCGAGGGCGAGGTCCGATACGCCCGGGATGCCTTTGAGGGACTGCGGCTGATGGACGCGGCGATGGCCGTGAAGCGTGGTGTGCCGGGTGCTGCGTTGCCCGAGCGTCGCGAGCGCCGGGTCCGGTCCGCGACCCGGGTGCTGGACCGGCCGCTCGACGAGGTGCCGGCCCGATCGGATGTTGCCGTGGACAACTTCGTACCCGTGCCGCCGTTCTGGGGCGAGCGAATCGTGAAAGGCATCCCGCTCGCGGACTACGCCGGCTACCTGGACGAGCGCGCCACCTTCCTCGGCCAGTGGGGTCTGCGCGGCTCCCGCGGCGGCACCGGGCCGTCCTATGAGGACCTCGTGGAGACCGAGGGCCGGCCGCGGCTGCGTTACTGGCTGGACCGGCTGGTCGCCGACCAGGTGCTGGAGGCGGCCGTGGTGTACGGCTACTTCCCCTGCTACAGCGAGGGCAACACCGTTGTGGTGCTGGACGAGAACGGGCACGCGGAGCGGGCGCGCTTCGAGTTCCCGCGGCAGCGGCGGGACCGGCGGCTGTGCATCGCCGACTTCTTCCGGCCATCTACTCCGGACGGTGACCGGGACGTGATCGCGTTCCAGCTCGTGACCGTTGGGCAGCCGGTGAGCGAGTACACGGCGAAGCTGTTCGCGCGGAACGCGTACCGGGACTACCTTGAGGTGCACGGGCTGTCGGTGCAGCTGACCGAGGCGCTGGCCGAGTACTGGCACCGTCGGGTGCGCAGCGAGCTGGCGCTGCCGGACGGGTCCACTGTGGCCGGCGACGACCCGGCCGACCTCGCCGGCATCCTGCGTACGGAGTACCGCGGCTGCCGCTACTCGTTCGGCTACCCGGCCTGTCCTGACCTGGAGGACCGGGCGAAGGTAGCTGCGCTGCTCGACTCCGAGCGGGTCGGGGTGACCCTGTCCGAGGAGTTCCAGCTGCACCCGGAGCAGTCAACGGACGCCCTGATCGTCCACCACCCGGAGGCGAACTACTTCAACGCCAAATGACCGCGGGCGACTGGACAGCCCCTGACGTTGCTATGCCCAGCGTCAGTCGTGCCCAGGTGAGCATCCGGCAACCCTCCTCGCCGCACTGCGCACACCGGCCGGTGGTCCGGTGCGGGTCGGCCGGCTCGTCATGCTGGCGGATGACCTGCTGCGCAGCCCACTGGATGGCGTCTGGGTCGACCAGCCCATAGTCAACGGCGACAGGCATGTGGGTACGGCCTTTCTCCCGGTGGGATGCATGAGCGCCCAGGCCTCGTCGGCACCGGCCGCCCGCGCGGCTGGGGGGCGGAGCGCGGCACCCCTACCGTGCCCAGTCGGTGACGCTAGATGCGGCTCGCGCGGCGGCGTTGCAAAGCTGCAACACCCGCGCGCCGGGAGAGGCGCTTCCCGGCGGCGGACCGGGCGCTACGCCACGCCGACCCGCTCAGCCAGGCCGTGCAGCTCCGCCCCCGGCCGGGCGCTCAACGCCCTGACGGTCTCTCTGACGAACCTCGACGCCCTGACCCGCTGGGGCGCGGTGCGCTCGCCGATCAGCAGCATGCGGGCCGCCTCTTTGCTGCGCCCAAGCCGCGCCAGGGCCCGGCCCGTGTCGATGTAGAACAGCGACTGCCGCGCCGCTACCGGGATCAGCAGCGGGTTGGTCGTCCGGGCGATGGCGACCGCCTGACCCGGGTCGCCACCGTCGGTGTCCATGCTCACGCGCCAGATCCTGACGTTCGTCGGGCCGAAGTACAGGCAGTGCGTGTCCGTCTCGCCGGTGCGCCCGGCCAGCTGCCCAGCCTCGGTCAGGTGTGTGGTCGCATCCTGCCGCAGACCGCGGGCGGCGTAGGCACCGGCCAGATGCAGCATGCCGAGCATCTCCAGCGCCCCGGCCTGGTCGGTGTGCTCGTCCATCTCGACCGCGTGCCGGTCGGCCAGGTGCAGCGCCCGCCGGTACGACCCGCACGCCACGGCGGCGCGGGACAAGGTGAAGCCGGAGAAGCCGCGCAACGTGGGGTCTTCGACGGCATCCGCTGCCTGGTGACCAAGGCGGGCCGCCATCCAGCTCTCGGCGACGTAGCCGACGCTGGACAGGCAGACGAAGGCGTCGTAGGCGACCTGGACGAGCAGGCGCAGGGCCGGCTCGCGGTCTGGGCCATGGGTGAGCGCGTGCAGCCCGCGGATAAGGTCGGGTAGCAGCCGCAGGGCGCCCGCGTAGTCGCACCGCAGGCGCACGGCCTGCTCGGTATCCGCTAGCCGCCCCAGCTCCGGCAGCGGCCGGGCTGCACAGGTGGCCGGCTCGTCAAGCTCGGCGTCGATCAGTGCCTCGCGGACCTGGCCGACGCCGGCCAGCGCCGCGGCGACCTCAGGGTCAGCGGAGCCGGCCGGTACGCCCGCCAGCTCCGCCGTCGAGCACTCCAGGGCAGCGGCGATCTCCGCCAGCACGAACCGGTTGTCGGCACTGGTGATGCCGCGCTCGATGCGGCTCCACGTCGACGGGTCCAGGCCAGCGCGGCTGGCCGCGTACCGGATGCTCCACCCGCGTAGCTGGCGGCGCTGGGCAATCCGCTCGCCGATGCTCGTGTCCGGGTTGAGGCGTCGTCGTGCCATCGGTGCTCCCAAGGTAGAGGACTTGGGCGGACGACCGACCGGCCGCTACCCCGGCCGAGCCGCCTAGGCCAACGGTAGCGGGGCCGCATGCGCGTGGTTCAGTAACCACCCTCGACGCACGCCGTCGCGGCTGTCCCTGCTTCTTCATACGGCGAGGGCTATCGCAATGATCCCTGTTCCGAGTCCGACGAACAGGGTGTCGTCAACGGCGACGCAGCTGGTTGCTTGGTGGTGAACCAGGATGGTAATGATCAGTTCGCCGGTGGCCGGGTCCCACAGCCGTACCGTCCGGTCGGCGCTGGCGGAGGCGAGCAGGGTCCGTCCGCCCACGCTGACCGTGCACACGCCGAGGACCAAGCTGGTGTGGCCGGTGAGGGTGTGTTCCAGGGTGCCGGTGGCCGGGTCCCACAGTCGTACCGTCTGGTCGGCGCTGGCGGAGGCGAGCAGGGTCCGTCCGCCCACGCTGACCGTGCACACTCCGTTGACCCCGCTGGTGTGGCCGGTGAGGGTGTGTTCCAGGGTGCCGGTGGCCGGGTCCCACAGCCGTACCGTCCGGTCGTCGCTGGCGGAGGCGAGCAGGGTCCGTCCGCCCACGCTGACCGTGCACACCCCGCGGACCCCGCCGGTGTGGCCGGTGAGGATGGCGTACTCGGTCCGGGGCCCGACGGCGGCCCACCTGCCGCGGTAGCGGGCGGGGTGGTCGGCGGCGACGGGTGCTCCGAGGCGGTCGAGGACGGTGGTGATGCTGAACTGCTCAACCCGCTCGCGGGGCGTGGCATCGGTCGCGAGCGAGGTCAGGCGCAGCAGCCGGGCACGGGTGTGACCGGCCGCGCTGGTGGCCTCGTCGGCCATGGGTATCAGGCGGGCTAGGTCGGCGTGCAGCAGGTAGGCATCGTCGGCCAGCAGCGTGTCGATGAGTCTGGCCTGCGCGGCGTGCAGGGGCAAGGAGCGCAGCAGGTACCCGTCGGCCGCGCCCCACCCGCCGCCGCGGCCGTGAGCCATGAACGCTTCAGCGACCGCCCGCTGCTGGGCGGGTAGGTCTGCGGTGTCCAGCAGGGTGTCGTTAAGGGCCTGGTGGAACAGCCGGTAGACCGGCTCGGGGCTGCCGGGGCTGGACTCGATGAGGAAGTTCGCCGCCGCCGAGGCGAGGAACTGGCTGAGCTGGCTGGTGGAGACCGGCTCACCGAGAGCGGCCAGGGCGACCTGCCACAGTGGCACGCTCAGCCCGGGGGCCTGGGCGTGGGCCAGCGCGGTGAACGCGGCCAACGTCCACGCCGGCCCGGTGGACGCCAGCCGCTGCAGGTACGTCCGCAGCGCCTGCGGCACGTCCTCGGGGAACGCCACCCGGTCCGGGTCGACCGCCACGGTGTCGTGCAGGCCGTGGGCGCGGGAGGCCAGGCCCGCGACGAGGAAGTTGCTCTGGGCCACCGCGGCGATCCGCGCGGCAACCGGTCGGGCCACCGCCGGGTCGGCGTACGGGTTACCGGGGCGTTCATCCCCGCGCAGCTGCAGGGTGGCCAGGGCGTACGCGGCCAGGTCGTCCGGTTCGAAGTACTCCGGGGTGTCCAGGTCAACCAGGGTGATGCCGCCGCCGAACGCGTCCAGCAGGCTCCCGCCGTGGTCGAAGCGGCGGGTGGCCACCAGGACCTGCGCCCCGACCTCGGCGCACCGCTGCGCGATAGGTAGCACGACCGAGGCGATGATGGTCCGCGCGTCAGCCGGCGTGGTGGCCTCGTCAAGGGCATCAAGGACCAGGTTGCAGGCCCGCCCCGGGCGCGCCGCCAGCCACTGGTACAGGCTCTCGGCCAGGTCCTCGACCCGGTTGGGCAGCCGCAGCGCCGCGGCCCGGGCGACCTCCTCGGCAACCTCCAGCGCGGTCTTGCCCTTGACGTGCACCGCGCAGGCCACCGACCCGACCGTGGCGCACACCTGTCCGTCGGCGGGCATCCGCCGGCGGAACTGCGCGTCGGCCGTTGTGACGACCCGGCCCAGCACCGCCGACTTGCCCACCCCCGGTGACCCGGTCACCACCAGCACCCGCCGGTCCCGCGGCGGCGCGTCCAACCAGCCCACGATGCGGGTCAGTGCCGCCCGCCGCCCCTGGAACCGGTGCCCGCGCTCACTGCGCCGGGTCACCCCCCGCGCGCGGGGGTCCCAGTGCCGGTCCGCCTCCACGTCCGCGGCCAGGGTCCATCCCCACGCCGCGTGCGCGACCTCACCGGCGTCGTCGACACGCCACCCGGCCAGCACCGACAGCTTCGCCTCGGGCAAGGCCAGGTCGGCGTGGTGCAAGGTGACCGCGGTCGCGTCCCCTTTGTGTGCACCCCCCGCCTGGGTCTGCCCGACCAGGCCGACCACCCGCTGGTAGCGCAGCGACCACACGCCGGTGCCGCTGAACCCCCGCTCCACCACATACCGGGACTCGGTGTCCAGCCGCACGTACCCGTCGGCCAGCACCGCCCCCACCCGCCCGTGCGCGTCGTTGCCCTTCGGGAAGCTGGCCGGGAACCCAAACGCCCACCAGGGGTGACCGAGCAGGTGCGCCGGCTGCGGGCACAGTATCGGCGCCGGCATCACCCCCACCGGCTCGGCGAGCTCCAGCACCGCCACGTCGACCTCAGCGTCCCAGGCGACGATCCTGGCCACGCGCACCCGCGGCACCGGGACCAGGTTCGCCTTGCGGAACGCCACCTCCAGCTGCCCCGGCTCGTCGCGGTACCTTGCGACCACGTGGTCGCAGGTCAACACCTGCGTCGCGGCCACCAGCACGCCGGACCCGACCGGGCTGGCCGACGACGGCGCGTAGATCGCGACCGTCCACGGGTCTCGATCCAACCCGACCACCGTCGGTTCAGGCATGGTCACCCGCCGATGTTACTGGTGCGGGGTGTCACCGGAACCGCCAGCCCGATCCGGCTGCCAGGACAGCGTCACCTCGAAGTTTCCCTCCGTCGCCGCCTTCGCCACGAACCAGTTCGCCGTCCCGGTCACCTTCACCCCGAACTTGACCTCCACCCCGTCCGGGCTCAACGCCCGCACCTGCCCCAGGACCGCCCGCGCCGCCGCCACCGCCGGTGCGACCGCCTCCTGCACCCTCCCCGCGATCTCGTCAAGCCCGGCCGGAACGAACCCCTCCACCGGCTCGACCTCAAACCGCACCGTGGTGTCGTCATCCACCTCGTACGTCACGACCTGCACCCCGGCCACCGGCACATCCTCCCTACCGAACGTCGCTCACTCGTTAGAGGTAACGCCTGGCATCCCTCGCCGAAACGCCCTCGCCGCCACGATCCAACCATCCGCGCGCAGCACAGCAGCGCACCGCAGTCCGGAACCACCCAGACTTCGACCGGCGGCTGGGCCTGTTCGCGGCCGAGGCGGTGGCGCACGCCACACGGAAGGAGGAGAGCGAGGAGTTCCTGCTGCTACACGGTGCGGTCGACGCCCACCGGCTGCGCCGGATGTCGGGCGCGCTGAAGGCGGCGGAGGCGGTGGCGCCGACCCGACCGCATGCCCGCGCACCTGAGCCAGCGACCGGTAACCTGCTGACCGGCGCGCCCATCGCGATCTTCGACCGGGTCCGGGACGCCGTGCGGGACTGGCGTGACAAGAACCCGGACGACTGATCCGTTGGCGCAAGCCCAGGGCCGGGGAAGATGAGCGGCGGCTCTGCCAGCGGAGACAGCGCCTGCGCGACTGCGTGATGGCGTACCAGCTCAGGCTCGGTCTGGTCCATTCTGGACCGGACCGGGCCAGCGAGCAGGATGTCCGCACTGGCTACGCCCGCCACCAACCGACGGGGGACACGATGGACCGGGCTCCAGAGCCACCAGACGGCGACGAGCGGGAGGTACTGCTGGGCTGGCTGGCCTTCCAACCGCGACGCGCTCGCCGCCAAGTGCGCGGGGATGACCGCCGACCAGCTGGTGCTCGCCTCCGCACCACCGTCGGACCTGTCCCTGCTCGGCCTGGTCCGGCACATGACCGAGATGGAGCGGGTCTACCTGGTCTACGCGCTCGGCGGCGGCGACCTCAGCCTGGTCTACTGCACCGACGACGCCCCGGACGCCGACATCGTGGGCCTGGACCCGTCGATGTCCGGCCCGTCAGTCGAATGCTGGCACCAGGAGCGGGCCAGCGCCGACGCGCTGCTCGCCGCCTGCGGGTCGCTGGACACCGCAGGCGCGGGCAACCGCCGCTCGGTCCGGTGGAATCTGGTCAAGTTGATCCAGGAGTACGCCCGCCACAACGGCCACGCCGATATCGTCCGGGAGCGCATCGACGGCGCAACCGGCGAGTGAGCCGGGAGAGGCCCTATCTCAGAGGCGAGAGCTGAAGCAGCCTCTCCGCTGGTGAGCGAGGAGGTAGTCCCCGTACGGTGCGGTCCTCGCGTCTGCCGCGCTCGTCAGGCCGCCGCCGGCGGTATCGACCGAACCGCCCGGATCACGTCATCGATGTTGACCAGGTTCGTCTTGACCCGGCCGGCGAGCAATGACTCGATGGCGCGCCGGATCAACACTGACGCCGGGACGCCCTCGGCCTCGGCCGCCTCCTCTAGGCGCCGGTTGAGGTCTTCGGGCAGGCGCAGCGAGCGGACCACGTTGAGCGGGGTTCCCGGGTCGCCTGGCGGGGGCAGCAGCAGTGCCAGCTCGGCCTCCTGCTCCGCCGTGCCGGGAACGGGCGTCAGGGAGTGCAGGAGGTCGTTGACCTGATCGGGGGTCATATCGCGCAGGTCGGGACTGGTCAGCGCGTCGCGGAACTGGCGAAACTCGGCGTTACTCATTTGCTCTCCCACGACTCGAACTCCTTCCGCTCGTCGTCGGTCATGTCGCGGGCACCCGCGATCTCGACGTCGAAGCCCCGCGCCAGCCGCGTCATGACAACCAACAGGCGGCCGTCCTTCGTGCGCCCACAGATGTAGAGCATCGACAGGACGTAGGGGTGGCGGACCGGGACCGGCCGCCGACGGTCGCCGTAGAGCACCTGCAGAACCTCGTACGGCTCGACGCTGTTACGGTCGAGCACGGCGAACGCGGTCGACAACCACTCGTAGGGCACTCGATCAATGTACTACGAAATGAGCTACGAACCGGTATCGCCAAGATCAAAGACCTGGTACTGCTGTCTACCGTCCGGGATGTCGGCGGGTGTGGCAGCGGCGGCGGGCTCAGGCGAGGGCCCGGTCCACCGCGTCGGGGAAGAGGACCCGCTCCAGCACCAGGTGCACCAGCCCCACGGTCGCCGCCCGCTCACCCAGCTCGCTTGGCACGATTCGCTTTGGAATTCATTGATTCTCTTCGAGCCTAGTGTTGCTGCGGACGGTCTCGCGATCGATCTCGGCCTGCTCGCGCGCGATGCGGCGGGCAGTGTCGTTGATGGCGGCCTCGGCGCGGTCCAGCCGCTGCTGTGAGCGGACCAGCGCGGCGCGGGCGAGCTCCAACGCCTCTGTGCTGCGGTCGACGTGCTGTTCTGCGGCTACACGCAGACGGCGGCTGCGCTCATCGAGCTCCTCCTGCCGTTTGACGAGCCAGCACTCGCGGGCGTCGGCGATCGTCTCCCGTCGTTGGCGAGCGTCTCGCGTTCGTCGGCGGCCCGGTCCCGTCTGTCGGCGGCGTGCTCTCGCTCGACGAGCCTGCGCTCGTGGCCAGCCACCAGGCGCTCGCAACCCTCCAGCGTCTGCTCCTGTTGGGCACGCGGCTTCTGCTTGCGGTCGGTCACGGCTGCACTCCGTGCTACGCATGGCTGCTTGCGTCTGTATCACCCAGGCTACCAACGAGATGAGCCACGAGCCCGCGGTCCGGCTCAGGCGAGGGCCCGGTCCACCGCTTCGGGTGAGAGCACCCGCTCCAGCACCAGGTGCACCAGGCCCACGGTCGCCGCGCGCTCGCCCAGCTCGCTCGGCACGATCCGCAGCCCCTCGGTGCTGCGGCCCAGCGTGACGTGGCGTACCCGGGATGCGACGGTCTCCACGACGGAGGGCAGGGCGCCGATGGTGCCGCCGAGCACGAGCGTGCGCGGGTTGGTCAGCGCGATCAGCGCGGCCAGCACGCTGCCGACCCGGCGCGCGGCCGCCCGCAGCGCGGCCCGCACCGCCGGGTCCCGGCGCAGGGCCCGCTCGGCCAGGTCGTCCAGGCAGGTCAC
Source organism: Micromonosporaceae bacterium (assembly GCA_035649895.1). Classification (GTDB taxonomy): domain Bacteria; phylum Actinomycetota; class Actinomycetes; order Mycobacteriales; family Micromonosporaceae; genus DASSUC01. The sequence goes on from DASRIS010000186.1 coordinate 8,805, forward strand.
GCCGGCGGGGCGGAGCCGGGCCAGCAGGGCATGACCTGAGGCGTACGCGGCGAGGCAGCCCAGCCGCCCGCAGCGGCACTCCGGCCCGCCCCGGCTGACCGTGACGTGCCCGATGTCCCCGGCGGCGCCGTCGTCGCCACCGAGGCTGCGGCCGTCGACCACGAGCCCGGCCCCGATGCCGCTGGCCCACTTGACGCCGAGCAGCGTGGCGCCAGCATGCCGGGTCGCCTCGCCGAGCACCAGCGCCCGCGCGTCGTTCTCCAGCACCAGCGGCACCGGCCACTGCTCCCGCAGCCGCTCCAGCAGCGGGTAGCTCTCCCAGCCCGGCATCGTCGTGGTCGGCCCGGTCAGCCCGGTCGCCGGGGAGACCGGCCCGGGCAGGCCGACCCCGACCCCGATGAGCCGCTCCCCGCGACCCCGGGAGAGCAGGGTACGGGCCAGCGTCACCAGCGCCCGTACGGTCCGGTCGGGCGGCGTGCTCGGGACGTCCAGGCGTACCCCGGCGCAGCGCAGCTCGGCACCTGGCACGCCGGTCACGGCGACCCGGCCATGGGTGTGCCCGACGTCGATGGTGAGCACCACCATGTGCCGGTCGTCGAAGCGGATCAGCTCGGCCGGGCGCCCGCCGAGCGAGGCGCCCACCCCGGCCGCGTAGACCAGCCCGTGCCGGAACAGCGGCCCCAGCCGGTCCAGCAGGGTGGGGCGGGACATCCCGGTGGCCTCGATCAGCTGCTGGCGGGTCCAGGCCGGGCGCGAGCGGATCAGCGCCAGCAGGTGTCCCGAGGTCGCGCCCTGCAACGGCCGCGGCGGGCCGGGTTTCGGCGTGTCGGTCACTGTGCCCCATTGACAGCTCGAGCGGCGGGCTGAGAACTTGTGTCAGCTAGTTTGACAAAAGTTCTGCCATGACACATCCAGGGAGCCTCGATGACGAACAGTTCCTGGTACGGCCCGAGAGTCAGCCGGCGCGCCGCGTTGGGCCTCGGCCTCGGTGTGGCGGCAGCGCCGGCCTTGGCCGCCTGTGGTGGCGTGTCCACCTCGGGCGCGGACGGCGGCAGCGGATCCGTCAGCTTCCTATGCACCCAGTTCGCCCCGGTCGAGGAGCGGCAGCGCTTCGAGCAGATCCTGAGCAACCGGGTGACCACCGCCAAGGTCGCCTACAACACGGCCGACGGCGGGGTGTTCGCATCCACCATCCAGTCCCAGGTCGAGGCGGGCAAGGTGCAGGTCGGCCTGGTCGGCGGCCTGCACGGCGAGCTCGCCCCGCACGCCAGCCGCCTCACCGACCTCGACGACCTGGTCACCGCGCTGGCCGACCGGGGCATCGAGGCCGACCTGACCGACCTCAGCAAGCTCGGCGGCAACGCCGCCAAGTACATACCGTGGATGCAGGCCTCCTACGTCGTCGCGGTCAACAAGAAGGCGCTGCAGTGGCTGCCCAGCGGCGCCGACCCGCAGAAGCTCACCTACGACCAGCTGCTGGCGTGGGCGGCGGCGGCCAAGGCCGGCAACGGCGGCAAGGCCGTCCTCGGCATCCCGGCCGGGCCGAAGGGGCTCTACCACCGGTTCTTCCAGGGCTTCCTGCTGCCCAGCTTCACCGGCGGGCAGATCACCACGTTCCGCAGCCCGGAGGCCGTGCAGGCCTGGCAGTACATGAAGGAGCTGTGGGCCAACACGACCCCGGCCTCCACCAACTACGACTTCATGCAGGAGCCGCTGCAGCGCGGCGAGGTGCTCATCGCCTGGGACCACGTGGCCCGCCTGGTCAACGCGCCGAAGGAGAAGCCGGACGACTGGCTGATGGTGCCCGCGCCACGGGGCCCGAAGGGACTGGGCTACCTGCTCGTCGTGGTGGGCCTCGGCATCCCCCGCGGCGCCCCCGACGTGGACAAGGTCAAGGAGGTCATCAAGGCCCTCACCAACCCGGACACCCAGCTGGACGTGCTGCGCCAGAACGCGTTCTTCCCGACCGTCAAGGCCACGCTCCCCAGCGACCTGCCGCCGAACATCTCCCTGGAGGCCGCGGCCGTGCAGGCCCAGCAGGGCGCCAGCGAGGCGGTCCTGTCGCTGCCGCCGGTGGGCCTGGGCGCCAAGGACGGGGAGGTCTCGCAGATCTTCAAGAACACGTTCAAGGAGATCTGCCTCGACCGCAAGCCGGTGCCGCAGGTGCTCGACGCGCAGGCCAAGCAGCTCAACACGATCCTGGACCAGCTGAAGGTCCCGTGCTGGAAGCCGGACCCCGCCGGTCAGACCTGCAAGGTGATGTGATGCCCCGGGCCCGTCGGCGCCGGGCACGCCTGCCCACGCCGATCCTGCTGATCGCGCCCTCGCTGGTCTTCATGACCGCCTTGTTCGCGTGGCCGCTGGTCGTCGGCGTCGCGCAGGCGTTCACCGGGGTCGACGGGCCCACCCTCAGCCACGCGCAGCGCATGCTCGACGACCCGTACTTCTGGCCGGCCGCGCGCAACACCGTGCTGCTGATCGTGGTCCTGATCCCGCTGCAGTTCGCGTTCGCCCTCACCATGGCGCTGGTGCTGCGCGAGCGGCCGAGGTTCTCCGGCCTCTACTTCTACATCTGGGTGGTCCCGCTGGCCATCAGCGACCTGGCCGCCGGCCTGGTCTGGCTGTCCATCTTCACCGACCGGGGCTACCTCAACTCGGTGCTGGACCGGCTGGGCGTCGAGCCCTACTCGTGGCTGTCCTACGAGCACCCGACGACGGTCTTCCTCGCCGTGCTCATCGCCGAGCTGTGGCGGGCGACGTCGCTGGTCTTCGTCATCATCGTGGCCGGCCTGCAGGGCATCCCGCAGGACTACGACGAGGCGGCGGCGGTCTTCGGCGCCACCTACTGGCAGCGGCTGCGCCACGTCATCCTGCCGCAGCTGCGGCCCAGCCTCCAGGTGGCGATGATCCTGCGCACGATCCTGGCCTTCCAGACCTTCGCGGTGGCGCAGGCGCTGGCCGGGCGGGACTTCCCGCTGCTGGTCGGGGAGACCTACCACTGGTACAACACCCTCCAGAACGCCAACGTCGCGGCGGTCATCGCCCTGGTCGTGCTCGGGGCCTCGATGGTCACCTCAGTGGCGTACCTGCGGCTGCTGCGCGACCGCACCACGGAGGTGGCGACATGAGCGCGACGGAGGTGACGGCATGAGCGCGCCCGCCGCGGTGCGCCGCCCGCCCGCGCCGGCGGCCACCGCGCCGCCCCGGCCGCGCCGGTCCAGCCGGCGCCGCAAGGCGGTGCTGCTCCAGCTCGCGTGCCTGGCCATCACGGCCTTCATGGGGGTGCCGCTCTACCTCATCACGCTGGCTGCGCTGTCCAGCCGGGCGGCGCTCAACCGGTTCCCGCTGTCGCTGCTGCCTACCGATCTCTCCACCGAGACGATGTCCCGGTTCCTCGACTCCACCGGGGTCGTCCCGGGCTTTGTCAACTCGCTCATCGTCGGCCTGTCCACACTGGTCTTCGCGCTGCTGGTCGGGGTGCCGGCCGGCTACGCGCTGTCCCGCTACGCGTTCCGCGGGCGCGACCCGTACCAGCTGTTCCTGCTGCTGACCCGGGCGCTGCCGATCGTGGTGCTGTCGGTGCCGCTGGCAAAGGTCTTCCTCACCACCAACCTCTACGACACGACGTACGCGGTGACGCTGCTGCACACGGCGCTGGCGCTGCCCACCACCGTGCTGATCACCGCGGCGGTGTTCGTCTCGGTCCCGCGCGACCACGAGGAGGCCGCGGCCGTCCTCGGTGCCAACGCGGCCCAGGCGTTCGTCCGGGTCGTGCTGCCGCAGGCGCTGCCGGGCATCGCGGCCTCGGCCATGTTCACCTTCGTCATGTCGTGGAACGAGGTGCTCGGCGCCGCGATCCTGACCCTCAACCAGCGCACGCTGCCGGCGCAGGTGCTGGCCACGCTGGCCGACTCACCGTTGGCGTACCGGTTCGCCGGCGGCCTGGCGCTGGTCCTGCCCGCGCTGGTCTTCATCGCGGTGATGCGCAAGTACCTGGTCAACATGTGGGGGACGACCCTGCGATGAGCGACGCGGAGGGGCCGGCATGGCCGACATCGTGATCAGCGAGCTGGTGAAGACCTACCCCGGTGGCCAGGTGCGGGCCACCGACGACGTGTCGCTGACCGTCGCCGACGGCGAGTTCGTCGTGCTGGTCGGGCCGAGCGGCTGCGGCAAGACCACGCTGCTGCGGATGGTGGCCGGGCTGGAGACCCCGGACAACGGCAGCATCGCCATCGCCGGTCGGGACGTCACCGACCTGCCACCCCGGCAGCGCAACATCTCCATGGTGTTCCAGTCCTACGCGATCTTCCCGCACATGCGGGTGCGCCATAACATCGGGTTCGGCCTGCGCATGCGCAAGGTGCCCGCGGCGCAGGTCAACGAGCGGGTGCGCCGGGCCGCCGAGGTGCTGGAGCTCACCGACTACCTGGACCGCTACCCGGCCCAGCTCTCCGGCGGCCAGCGCCAGCGGGTCGCGGTGGCCCGGGCCATCGTCGTCGACACCGGCGTGCTGCTGATGGACGAGCCGCTGTCCAACCTGGACGCCCTGCTGCGGCTGCAGTTCCGCGCCGAGCTGAAGAAGATCGTGCGCCAGATCGGCACCACCACCCTCTACGTCACCCACGACCAGGCCGAGGCGATGTCCCTGGGCGACCGGGTCGCGGTGATGCGCGGCGGGCGCATCGCCCAGATCGGGCCGCCCCTTGAGGTGTACGACCGGCCGAGCGAGCGCTTTGTCGGCGGGTTCCTCGGCTCGCCGCCGATGAACTTCTTCCCGGCCGTGGTGCGCCGCGCCGACGGCGGCGCCCGGCTCTGGGTCGGTGACCAGGTGCTGGCGGCACCTGCGCACCTGGCCACGTACGATGGGCGTGAGGTGACTGTCGGGTTGCGGGCGGAGAACATTGACGTGGCCACGGCCGCCGGGGACGGGCCGGCGGGCGGTGGGCCTGCGAGCGGCGGGTCGGCCGGTGGGCCGGTGCGGGCCACCGTCGAGGTGGTGGAGCCGACCGGCGCGTCGGTGCTGCTGACCGTGCGGCTCGAGGGCCACGAGCTCAAGGTGCAGGCGCCGCCCGGGTACCAGGTGGAGCCGGACAGCCCGGTGTGGCTGCGATGCCGGCCGGAGAGCCTGCGCTTCTACGACGCCGAGACCGCGCTGGCACTGGTCTCGTGATGGTCACCGGCAACGTCTCCGCCGAGCTGATGGCCGCGCGTGCCGCGTACATCCTGCGCGCCAACGACCTGGGGGAGCTCACCACCGCCGCGCCCCGGCTCTACCCGCACCTGTGGAGCTGGGACGCGGCGTTCGTGGCGGTCGGGCTCGCCACCATCTCGGTGCCGCGGGCCATCGCCGAGCTGCGCACGCTGCTGCGCGCCCAGTGGCGTACGGGCATGCTGCCGCACATCGTGTTCGGCCCGGACACCAGCTACTTCCCCGGCGCCGACGTGTGGGACTCGGCCCGGGCCGACGCCGCGCCGCGGGGCGTGGCGACCTCGGGCATCTGCCAGCCGCCGGTGCACGCGGTCGCGGTGCGCCGCATCCTCGACGCCGGCCGGCGCAACGGTGGCGCGGACCAGCTCGCGGCCGAGCAGTTCGTGGCCGGGACGTTCGACCAGTGGCTGGCGTGGTACCGCTGGCTGGCCACCGCCCGGGACCCGGCCCGGCGCGGGCTCATCGAGATCTATCACAGCTGGGAGTCCGGCATGGACAACTCCCCGCGGTGGGACCTCGCCTACGCCAACGTCGTGCCAGGAGCGGACCTGCTCACCCGGCCCCGGCATGACGTGCACCACGTCACCGACGCCGGGCAGCGCCCCACCGACGCCGACTACCGCCGCTACCTGTGGCTGGTCCACCAGATGAGGTCGGTCGGGTACGACGACGACCTGGTGCGGGACACTGTGGACTTCCGGATGACCGACGTGTTCATGTCGGCCATCGCGGCGGTTGCCGCCGAGGAGCTGGCCGGGGTGGGGGAGGAGCTGGGCAGGCTGCCGGAGGCCAGGGAGCTGCGCGGCCTCGCCGACCGGTTCCGGGCCGGCGTGCTCTCCACCGTCTCGGCCCGCACCGGGCTCGCCCGCGACCAGGACCTGCGCACCGGGGCCTGGCTCGAGGTGGACAGCGTCGCTGGCTTCGCGGCGCTGCTGTGCGGCGGCGATGAGGCCGTGGTCGAGCGCCAGCTGCGGCTGCTGGCCGGTCCACAGTGGTGCGGCCACCCGGGGCTGCGCTTCGCGGTGCCCCCGTCGGCGCCGCCGGGCTCGCCGGGGTTCGCCCCACGCACCTACTGGCGCGGTCCACAGTGGCCGATGATGAACTGGCTGCTCTGGTGGGCACTGGAGCGGCAGCGCCCAGGCGGTGACCTGGCCGCGCAGATCCGTTCGGAGGCCCTGCGCCAGCTCGCCGACCTCTCCTTCGGCGAGTACTACGAGCCGTTCACCGGTGAGCCGCTCGGCAGCACGCAGCAGTCGTGGAGCGCTGCCGTGGCGCTGGACTGGCTGCTGTGCCCGCAGGACCAGCCGGCGCTGGCCGGAGCCGGCTCGGCGGGCCGCTGAGCCTCGCCCCCGGGCCGTGCCGCGGAGCCCGCGCCGCTGCGCCTCAGCCGGGCGCGGCGGGCATGATCCCCGGAGCGTGCGGGTAGATGGGTGCCATGCCACCGCCTGTCAGCTCATCCCGGGCAGCCCGGCTCGCCGCGCTCGTCGTCGCGCTCGTCGTCGGTGCCGCCTGCTTTGTCGGAGGCACCGACGGCACCGACGGCACCGACCAGGGTGCGCCGGGCGCCCCCCGGCCGGACGCGACCGAGTTCGCCCAGGACCTGCAGGGCGCGGCCGGCAGCGCCCAGGAGTACTGGCAGGCGCAGTTCGCCTCCGCCGGCCGCCGGTTCCAGCCGATCCGGCGGATCATCCCGTACCGCCAGGAGGGCGAGGTGGAGTGCGGCGGGACGCCGCTACCGCGCAACAACGCGGTCTACTGCTCGGCCGGCGACTTCATGGCCTACGACGTGAACTGGGCCGCGGTGGCGTTCACCAAGCTCGGCGACGCGTTCGTCTACTACCTGCTCGGCCACGAGTACGCCCACGGCATCCAGGTGCGGCTCGGCGTGCGCTACGAGTACACCATCCAGCAGGAGCTGCAGGCCGACTGCATGGCCGGGGCCTACATCGGCGACTCGGTCCGGCAGGGCCAGCTGAAGCTGGAGGAGGGCGACCTGGAGGAGCTGCGCACCGGGCTCATCGCGGTCGGGGACGACCCGGACCAGCCCTGGTTCGCCCCTGGGGCGCACGGCACGGCCGAGGAGCGCACGGACGCGTTCTTCGCCGGGTACGAAGGCTCGCTGGCCCCGTGCAAGCTGCCCCTGACCGGGCGGCGCTGACCGCGCCGGGTGCGGCGGTCGCGGGTCCCGGCACACTGACCGATATGGGCCAGCTGGCGGCGGTGCTGTTTGACATGGACGGCACGCTGGTCGACAGCGAGAAGGTGTGGGACGTCGCGCTGGCCGAGCTGGCCGGGCACTACGGCGGGCGGCTCTCGGCCGCCGCCCGGGCCAGCATGGTCGGCACCAGCATGGTGGAGTCCATGACTATCCTGCACGACGACCTGGCCCAGCCGTGGCGGGACCCGGACGCCAGTACCGCCTGGCTGGAGGCGCGGGTACGGCAGCTGTTCGTCGCCGGGCTGCTGTGGCGGCCCGGCGCCCGCGAGCTGCTCGCCGAGGTGCGTGCGGCCGGCCTGCCGACCGCCCTGGTCACCGCCACCCGCCGGCACCTGGTCGAGGTGGCGCTCACCACGATCGGGGTGGCCAACTTCGACGTGGTGGTCTGCGGGGACGACGTGGGCCGGACCAAACCGCACCCGGAGCCGTACCGGACGGCGGCGGCGCTGCTCGGCGTACCCGTTGCGGAGTGCGTCGCGGTCGAGGACTCGCCGACCGGGGTGGCCAGCGCCCGCGCGGCCGGCGCGGTGGTGCTGGCGGTCCCCTGCGAGCTGGACCTGTCCGGCCTGGACGGGGTGGTGCACGTGCCGAGCCTGACCGAGGTCACCGTCGCCGACCTGCGCCGGCTGGTCTCCGGCTGACCGGCCACCCCGGCTGACCCGGCCCCGCCCCGGCCGCCCGGCTGACGCGGCCGGTCCCCCTGGCGGGACGGCGCCCGGCCGGCGCGTGCATGGTGGGGGTGGCATCGCCACCCCCACCACCCCCCGTTGCGCGGGCCGTCACTCGTAGGCGATCGCCTGCAACACGTCGACCCGGGCGGCCCGGATCGCCGGAAGCACCGCAGCGACCACACCGACAACGGCGGCCAGCGCGACATACGTACCCATCTGGGCCCAGGGAAATGCAAGTTCCGTGATCCCCTCGTCGTTCAGCGCCCGGACCACCGAGGTGCCCAGGCCCGTGCCGACCGCCACGCCGAGCAGCGCCCCGAAGACCGAGATCACCACCGACTCGACCGTGACCATCCGCATCACCTGGCCCCGGCGCAGCCCGATCGCCCGCAGCAGGCCGAGCTCGCGGGTGCGCTCCAGCACCGACAGCGCCAGGGTGTTGACGATGCCGAGGATGGCGATCAGGATCGCCAGCGCCAGCAGAACCTGGATCATGATGAGTATGGTGTCCAGCTGGGCCGTCTGCTGCCGGACGAACGCGGAGCGGTCGGCGGCCGACACCTCGGGGCTGTCCGCCAGCAGCGCCTCGATGTTCGGCAGCACCCCGGCCACCGTGGCTCCCGGCGCGAGCTGGATGAACGCCTGCGCCGGCTGCGGCACCCGGAAGTCGCGCGCGGCGCTCTCCGGCAGGAAGACCCCGCTCAGCAGGTCGGACTCGGCGAAGACCCCGGCCACCGTGTACGTGCGCGCGTCGCCGCGGGACAGCTGCACAGCGAGCCGGTCACCGGCCCGGACCTTCAGCGACGAGGCGGTCTCCGCGTCGAGGACCAGCTGGTCGTCGCCGAGCGTACCCAGGCTGCCCTGGACCGGGACGAGGCCGAAGATGTCGCGGGTCGCGGGGAGGTCGTGCACCGCGACCACGAACTGGGAGTCGCCGGCGACCACCGCCTGGTCGGCGTAGAAGGCGGACACCTTCGCCACTCCTGGTGTGGCGGCCGCGCGGCCCAGCACCTGCGCGTCGAACGTCGGCGGCAGCGGGCCGGTCTGCTCCCCGGCCACGAAGATCTCCGCCTGTACGGAGTCCCGGGCCAGCTTGTCGAAGCTCTCCGTCACCGAGGACAGGATCACGCTGACCCCGGTGACCAGGGCGATGCCGACCATCAGGGCGGCTGCGGTGATCGCGGTGCGGCGCGGGTTTCGGCCGGAGTTGAGCCGGCCCAGCTTGCCCGGCACCGACCAGGAGAACAGCCGGCCGAGCACGGAGACCACCGGGCGGGCCAGCACCGGGGTCAGCAGCGCGACGCCGACGAACGAGACGAGCACGCCGGCGAGCACTGTCCACAGTGTCGCGTCCCCGGCGTTGCCGGACAGGCCCACGCCGAGGGCTGCCCCGCCGGCGGCCAGCACGGCGGTGCCGGCCACGGTGACGCGGGTCAGCGGCCGGTCCGGGGTGGCGGCGTCGTGCATCGCGGCCACCGGGGCGACCCGTGACGCGCGTACCGCTGGCAGCAGCGCCGCGACGACGGTCACCAGCAGGCCGACGGCGAACGCCGAGACCACCGCCGCTGCCGGCACCCCGACGCCGACCAGCTCCAGCCCGCCGCCGCCGAGCCGGCCGATGGCCCACGCCAGCAGCGCGCCGACGCCGACGCCGGCGGCCAGGCCCAGCACCGAGGCGAGCAGGCCGATGACGAGTGCCTCCAGCAGCACCGAGCCGACCATCTGGCGGCGACCCGCGCCGATCGCGCGCATCAGGGCCAGCTCGCGGGTGCGCTGCGCCACGATGATCGAGAACGTGTTGAGGATGAGGAAGACGCCGACGAACAGCGCGACCCCGGCGAAGCCGAGCAGGACGTAGTTGAAGAACTTCAGGGCCTCCTTGAACTCGGCGCTGGACTGGGCGGCCAGCTCGGTGCCGGTCTTGACCACGTACCCCTTGCCAAGGGCGGCGGCTACCCGGTCGCGTACCTGCTCCGGGGTGACACCGTCAGCCGCGCGCACCTCCACGCTGGTGAAGACGTTGGGCTCGCCGAGCATCAGCTCCTGGGCCACTGGTGTGGCGAACGCCACGGTCTGCACCCCGCCGATCGTGTCCCGGCCCTGGCTGTAGCCGAAGATGCCGACCAGCGTGAAGGTCCGCTTGGGCTGCAGGGTCAGCACGCCGACTCGGTCGCCGACCCTGATCCCGGCCGCCTTGGCCAGCGCCGCGTTGACCGCGATCTCGTCCGGCGCGGTCGGGCCGCGCCCCTCGCGCAGCTGTACGAGCTGCGACTCACCGGTCCAGTTCAGACCGAGCCGGGGCGGCCCGAAGGAGGTGACGACCTTGCCGTTGGCGCCGATCACCCGGGCGCCGTCGGCGGATGCGACGCCGGTCGCGTCGGCGACGCCCGGCACCGACCTGACCCGCTCGACCACGTCCGCGGGCATGTTGGTGAGCACCTGCTCGCCCTCGGTCTCCGCGAGCGCCACCTTCGGCTCGCCGCTGACCTCCACGTCGGTGGCTGAGTAGACGGTGGAGAAGATGCCGTCGAAGCTGCGCCCCAGCGTGTCGGTGAGCACGAAGGCGCCGGAGACGAACATCACGCCCAGCACGACGGCGAGGCCCGACAGGACCAGGCGCAGCTTGCGGGCGAGCAGGCTGGACAGGGTGGCGCGCAGCATCACGCCACCGCCGCCGGGTCGAGCACGTCCAGCCGCTTCATGGTGTCCAGGACCGTCTCGGCCGTGGGGTCGGCCAGCTCGGCCACCACCTGGCCGTCGGCGAGGAAGACCACCCGGTCGGCGTACGAGGCCGCGTTCGGGTCGTGGGTCACCATCACCACGGTCTGGCCGAAGTCGCGGACCGAGCGGCGCAGGAAGCCGAGCACCTCCGCCCCGGAGCGGGAGTCGAGGTTGCCGGTCGGCTCGTCGGCGAAGACCACCTGTGGCCGGGCGACCAGCGCGCGGGCACAGGCCACCCGCTGCTGCTGCCCGCCGGAGAGCTGGGCCGGGCGGTGGCCCAGCCGGTCGCGTAGGCCGACCGTGTCGATGACCAGGTCGAACCATGCCGGGTCCGGCTTGCGCCCGGCGATGGCCAGCGGCAGCAGGATGTTCTCCTTGGCGCTGAGCGTGGGCAGCAGGTTGAACTGCTGGAAGACGAAGCCGACCGCCTCGCGGCGCAGCCGGGTCAGCTTCGTGTCGCTGAGGCCGGCCAGCGGCGTGTCGCCGACGTAGACCTCGCCGCGGGTGACCGTGTCCAGGCCGGCCAGGCAGTGCATGAGCGTGGACTTGCCGGAGCCGGAGGGGCCCATGATGGCGGTGAACTGGCCGCGGGCAAGCTCGACGCTGACCCCCCGCAAGGCGGCCACCTGGGCCTCACCCGCGCCGTACACCTTCCACACGTCCACCGCGCGAGCGGCGGGCGGCGCTACCGTCGTCACCGAAGTCCTCCTTGTCTGGGCCGGCCGGACAGCCCCGGCCGGCGACCCCATCGTCTCCGGTGCACGCCAGCCCCGGCGTCGGCCCGCGGTCGGATCCGGCCGCCCATTCTGGGCTGGGGGAGCGCCCCTACCCGCAGTCAGGGTTGCCCCTGACCGGCAGCACCCGGCGGCGGATGCCGGCTCGCCCTCAGGCACCGGGCCGCACCAGCCCGGTCTCGTACGCCAGGACGACCGCCTGTACCCGGTCGCGCAGCCCCAGCTTGGTCAGCACGTGCCCGACGTGCGTCTTGATGGTGGTCTCGCTCACCGACAGCGCACGGGCGATCTCCGCGTTGGACAGCCCACGCGCCACCTGGGTGAGCACCTCCCGCTCCCGCTCGGTGAGCACGTCCAGGATGCGCGGGGCGGTGGCGTTCGGGTCGGGCAGGGCCCCGGCGAACTGGTCGAGCAGGCGTCTGAGGATGCGCGGGGCCACCACCGCCTCGCCCGCGGCCACGGTGCGGATCGCGGTGACCAGGTCATCGGCTGGGACGTCCTTGGCCAGGAACCCGCTCGCCCCGGCCCGCAGCGCGCCGACCACGTACTCGTCGAGGTCGAAGGTGGTGAGGATCAGCACCCGGACCGGCAGCCGGGCGTCCACGATCGCGCGGGTGGCCGCGACCCCGTCCATGCGCGGCATCCGGATGTCCATCAGCACCACGTCCGGCAGCAGGCGCCGGGCGAGGTCCACCGCCTCGGCCCCGTCCCCGGCCTCGCCGACCACGTCGAGGTCGTCCTCGGCGCCGAGGACCATCCGGAACCCGGTCCGCAGCAGCGGCTGGTCGTCGGCGAGCAGGATGCGTACGGGTCGATGGGTCACCGGCTCACCCGCCCGCCGCCGCGCCGTCGAGCTGGTCGGCGGGGATCGTCGCGACCACCCGGAACCCGCCGCCGGGGCGGGGGCCGGTGCGCAGCGTGCCGCCGTAGAGGGCGACCCGTTCCCGCATGCCGAGCAGCCCGTGGCCGACCTGCTCCCCATCCGGCGGGGGCCCGTGCCCGGTGTCGCACACCTCCAGCGTCAGGCGGCCGTCGGCGACGCCGAGCCGTACCTCGGCGGCTGCCGCGCCGGCGTGCTTGAGGGTGTTGGTCAGCGCCTCCTGCACGATGCGGTAGACGGTCAGCGCCACGCCCGGGTCCAGCGGCCGGGGGTCACCCTCGATCCGCAGCGTCACCGGCAGCCCGGCCTCGCGGACCTGCTCGACCAGCGCGGCGATGGTGCCGAGCCCGGGCTGCGGAGCCAGCTCAGCCGCTGGCTCCGCCTCGGTGCGCAGCACGGAAAGCAGGCGGCGCAGCTCGCGCAGGGTGGTGCGGCCGGTCTCCTCGATCGTGGTGAGCGCCTCGTCCGCCGCGTCCGGGTCGCGGCGCAGCACCCGGCGCGCCCCGGTGGCCAGGACGCCCATCACGCTGACGTGGTGGGCGACGACGTCGTGCAGCTCCCGGGCGATGCGCCGGCGCTCCTGGGCGACTGCCTGCTCGGCGCGCGAGCGCAGGTGCTCCTCTGCCGTCCGCGCCCGTACCCGCAGCGCCGCCGCGTACGCCCGCTGGTTGCGCACGGTCCGGCCGACCAGGAAGCAGACCACCGCGAGCAGCGCGTTGAAGGTCACCAGGTAGCCCGCGGCGACGCCCGGCCAGGCACCGGCTGCGCCGGCGGCCAGCGGCGGCGCCAACATCAGCAGCGTGGCCAGCACCGCCCGGCGTGCCGGCAGCCGGGCGGCGGCGGTGTAGGTCAGCATGCCCGCGGCGCTCCAGACCAGGGCCGCCGGCAAGGACTGCGGCCACAGCTCGCGGAGGCCGGCCAGCCACAGCAGCATCCCGACCGCGTAGAGGACGAGCGCCAGCAGGGCGTCGGCGAGCAGCGGCCGGCGCCGCAGCGCCTCGGCCAGCCAGGGCCTGCCGCCTGCCGCCCGTCCGCTGCCGCCTGCCGCCCGCTGGCCGCCGGCCGCCACGGACCCGCCGCTTGCCCGCGGCTCGCCGGTCATGCAGCGACGGTAGCCCGGACCTGGCCACCGATCCTCACCCCAGGCGGCAACCAGGCTCCACCCGGCGGTGGATGCCCTACTCATCAACAGTGCTCATCACGGCGCGCCCATCAACGGCGCGGAGCCCTGACGGCCGCGGCAGGCTCAGCCAGGGCGGGCTCAGCCAGGTCCTCGGGCGCGACCGGGTCACCGGACCCGGCTGAGCGCTCGGGGAACGGCGGCGGGGTGCCGCCGAACGCGGGACAGTGCGCCTGGTGGGCGCACCAGCCGCACAGCCGGCTCGGCCGGGGACGGAAGTCGCGGGTCTGCCCCGACCGCTCGATGGCCCGCCACAACGCGAGCAGCGTGCGCTCGAACCGGAGCAGCTCATCGGCGCTTGGGACGTAGTCGCACACCTCCGCGTCCTTGAGGTAGAGCAGGCGCAGCACCCGTGGCACCACCCCGCGCACCCGCCACAGCACCAGGGCGTAGAACTTCAGCTGGAACAGGGCCTGCGCCTCGAACGCCTCGCGCGGCGCGCCGCCGGACTTGTAGTCCACGACCCGGAGCTCACCGGTCGGGGACACGTCGAGCCGGTCCACATAGCCCCGGATGACCAGCTGGCCGTCGACAGTGGTCTCGACCAGGTGCTCGCGCTGCGCCGGCTCGATGCGCCGCGGGTCCTCCACCGCGAAGTAGCCGTCCAGCAGCTCCCGGGCGGAGGTGAGCAGCTCAACCTGCTCCTCGGCCGCGAACACGGTGGCCAGCTCGGGCTCGGCCTCGGCGAGCCGGGCCCACTGCGGCTCCACCAGGTCGGCCGCGACCGGCGGGGTCCGCTGCGGGGCCGGTAGGTCGAACAGCCGCTCCAGCACCGCGTGCACCAGCGTGCCGCGCACCTGGTCCGCCGAGGGCTGCTCGGGCAGCTTGTCGATGGTGCGGAAACGGTAGAGCAGGGGGCAGGTCTTGAAGTCTGCCGCGCGGGATGGGGAGAGCGTGGGGAGCGCGGGCGCCGGCCCGGCCTGCGTCCGCCTTGTCTCCCGGGGCAGGGCCTCCTGGGGCACGGCCTTGTGGGAAAGCTCCGTCTCCTGGGACAGCTCCACCGTCATGCCATGAGGCTAGGTGACGGGTACGACATCGGAGCCCGTGGCGGGGTCCGTAGCATCGGGGCGTGGCTGACCGCCAGAGCGGATCCCGCGCACCCCGCCGGCCCGGCGTACCGCTGGGTCGGGTGCTGGGCGTGCCGGTCTTTCTGCACGCCTCGTGGCTGCTGCTCGCCCTGCTGGTCACCGTCAGCTACGGCCAGCTGGTCCAGCGTTCGCGCGACCTGTCGGCCGAGGCGGCGTACGCATTCGGCTTCCTCTTCGTGCTGTGCCTGGTCTTCTCGGTGCTGCTGCACGAGCTGGGCCATGCGGTGACCGCCCGCTGGTTCGGGGTGCGGGTCCGCGGCATCACGCTGGAGCTGCTCGGTGGCTACACCGAGATGGAGGGCGAGGCGCCGCGCCCGGGCGTGGAGCTGGTCGTCGCCCTCTCCGGCCCGGCGGTGTCCCTGGTCCTCGGGGTGGCCGCAGCCGGCGCCGCAGCGGTGCTGCCGGGTGACACCCTGGCCCGCGAGCTGGCGTTCCAGCTGGCGGTCAGCAACATCCTGGTGGCGGTGTTCAACGTGCTGCCCGGGCTGCCGCTGGACGGCGGGCGCGCGCTGCGCGCGGCGGTGTGGGCGCTCAGCCATGACCGGCACCTCGGCACGCGGGTGGCCGGCTGGGTCGGCCGGGTGGTCGCGACCGCCTTCCTCGCCTTGGCGGTCCTGCTCTACACCGCCGGCGGCCTGGCGCCGTTCGGCATGCTGTTCATGCTGCTGGTGGCGTTCACGCTGTGGCAGGGCGCGAGCGCGGCGATCCGGCTCGCCCGGATCAGCTCCCGGTTCCCGCTGATCGACCTGCGCCAGCTGACCCGGCCGGTGTTCCAGGTGCCTACCGGCACGCCGCTGGCCGAGGCGCAGCGGCGTGCCGCCGAGGAGGGCCGCGGCAACGCTGCACTGGGCGTGGCCGACTCGGCTGGTCGCCTGGTCGCCCTGGTCAACGCTGCTGCCGCCGCCGCGGTGCCGGCCGACCGCCGCCCGTGGGTGCCGGTCGACTCGGTCGCCGCCAACGTGGCCGGCATGGGGGCCATCCCGATCGAGCTGGCGGGTGAGGCGGTGATCGAGGCGGTCCGCGCCCAACCGAGCAGTGACTACCTGGTCACCTCCGGCGGGGACGTGGTCGGCGTCCTGCGCCTGGCGGACCTGGCACGGCTGCTCGAGGCGCGGGGACCGGCCCGGTGACCGGGACAGGGCGTCGGCCAGCCAGCGGCAGAACCACCCCGGGTGACCGGGCGCAGATCATCGTTCCGCCTCAAGATCGCGATCGCGGCGTCAGATGTGCAGTGCGAGTGCGACTGCACATCTGACGTCTACGATCGCAATCTTGACCGCGGCGCGGCCACGTCGACAGAGGACATATCGGAAATACGCCTATGTGGTATGAGCTAAGGTCCCTGGCCTCCGCAGCCTCCATGCCGGGGTACGTGCGTAGGCCCGACATGCTGCCCGGTCCCTTCCTTGGCCGACGCTCTCCGGGTGGCCGCGCGCGAAGGCTGTGGTGGTGAGCCCCGTTCTCGCCCGCCGGGGCGCGTTCCAGCCCGGCGACCGGGTGCAGCTGACCGATCCCAAGGGACGGATGCACACGATCGTGCTGGAGCCCGGCAAGGAGTTCCACACCCATCGCGGCGCGCTCGCCCATGACGCGCTCATCGGCGCGCCGGACGGCAGCGTCGTCAGCTCCACCGGGGGTACGGCGTACCTGGCGCTGCGCCCGCTGCTCGCCGACTACGTGCTCGGGATGCCGCGTGGTGCCCAGGTGGTCTACCCGAAGGACGCCGCCCAGATCATCGCGATGGGCGACGTCTTCCCCGGCTCCCGGGTGCTCGAGGCCGGTGCCGGCTCCGGCGCGTTGACCTGCTCCCTGCTGCGGGCGAGCGGGGTCGACGGCCAGGTGGTGTCGTACGAGGTCAGGCCCGACTTCGCCGCGATCGCCCAGCGCAACGTGGAGGCGTTCTTCGGCGGGCCGCACCCGGCCTGGCAGCTGCGGGTCGGCGACGTCGCCGAGTGCACCGAGACCGGGTTCGACCGGGTCGTGCTGGACCTGCTCGCACCGTGGGAGCTGCTCGACCTGGTGGCGCGGGCGCTCGTACCCGGTGGGGTCCTGGTCGGCTATGTGGCGACCACGCCGCAGCTGTCGGAGCTGGTCGAGGGGGTGCGCAGGCGCGGTGGCTTCACCGAGCCGCGGGCCTGGGAGACCCTGGTCCGGGACTGGCACGCGGACGGGCTCGCGGTCCGTCCCGACCACCGGATGGTCGCGCATACCGCGTTCCTGGTCACCACCCGCCGGTTGGCGCCCGGCGTCGTCGCCCCACCGCGGCGCCGCAAGCCCAGCAAAGGCGCCGCCGCCTACGCCGCCCGGGCGCGAGGAGTGAGCGCAGCGAGCCCCGCAGTCGCGGGCGATGATGGTTCTGCCCGGGCGCGAGGAGTGAGCGCAGCGAACGGAGCGGGTGCAGCTGGTCCCGACGGTGAGCTGCCGTGAGCCACCAGCCGGCAGCAAGCGGTGAGCTGCCCGTCTTTCCGGACTGGTCACCCTATCCGGACCTGGACACTGCGGCCCGGGCGTACCTGCGCGACCCGGAGGTCGCGCTGCAGGCTCTCGGCGGTGTGCTGCGCGGGGCGACGGTGCTCGGGTTCACCCTGGAGCGTTTCGTCAACGAGGTGAACGGCGTGTGGCAGGAGGTGGTGGTCTGCGACGGCACCCGGCTGGTCCTCTGGCACGGCGAGGACGTGGCCCCCGGCGAAGGCCCGCCAGGGGCGATGACCTCCTCGCTGCGGGTGGTGCCGCTGTCGTCGGTGACCGAGGTGGGCTGCCGGCGCCGGCTCACCCGGGCGCCGACCGGCCAGGTGCGGGTCGACAGTGTCGACGTCTACCTGCTGCTCGGCACCCTCGACGAGGCCGGTCAGGGGCTTGGGTCCGACGAGGCGGGGCCGGCGCTGCGGCACGACGCGCTGCGGTTCAGCAAGACCATCGACGAAGGCGGTGTGGGGCAGATCCGCCGGTTGGAGGAGTTCGCCGGGTTGGTCGCGTCACTGGTCGGCCGACCAATGATCTAAAGCACACCCTGCCGGATAGCCGACACCTCGTGCTCGCGGGGGCAGCCCGGCGTCCGCCTTGTCGGGACACTCAAGATTGTAGATATAACGCATTTCACCACAGTGACCGCGGTCTCGCTGGCTTCGGCGGGAAGGTCAGCTGTCCGGCTGGCTCTCGGGCCTTACGTGGATGCACTCGCCGGGGCAGTCGCGCGCCGCGTCCAGAACCTCCAGCCGCAGGTGCTTGGGCACGTCCGTACGGCTGCCTGCGGTGGTGAGCAGCTCGCCGTCGCGGTCCTTGACATAGGCCAGGCCGTCCACGTCGAACTCGAAGACCTCGGGGGCGTACTGGACGCAGAGACCGTCGCCGGTGCATAGGTCTTGGTCGATCCAGACCCGTAGTCCCGGCTGCTGCTCAGTCACGCATTCGACCGTACCCCAGCGGGTTCCGTCGTTAACGATGCGGTAGACCCGGTGTCGGGTGGGGTACGAGGCGGCGGTCAGCAGTTAGGGTTGACACACGACATTTAGCCCCCGGGGAGGTGGGACGTGGCACGTAGCGAGGACGCGGATGCTCGCGCCGCGCGGTGGGAGCGAGAGGCCCACGATCTCTCCACACAGGTCGCGTTCCTGCAAGAGGAGCTGGCTCTGGTGCGGCGCAAGCTGACAGAGAGCCCGCGCCACGTGCGGCAGCTCGAGGAACGGCTGGCCGCCACCCAGACGCAGCTCGCTCGCCTGACGGAGAACAACGAGCGGCTCGTGGCCACGCTCAAGGAGGCGCGTGCCCAGATCGTCACCCTCAAGGAGGAGATTGACCGGCTGGCACAGCCGCCCAGCGGCTACGGCGTGTTCCTGGAACGCCACGAGGACGGCACTGTCGACGTCTTCACCGGGGGGCGCAAGCTTCGGGTCGCCGTGTCGCCAGCGGTCGACGTCGAGGCGCTACGGCGGGGCCAGGAGGTCCTGCTCAACGACGCGCTGAACATCGTGGACGCGGTCGGCTTCGAGCGGGCCGGGGACGTCGTGATGCTCAAGGAGATCCTCGACGGGGGCGACCGCGCCCTGGTCATCTCGCACGCCGACGAGGAGCGCATCGTCCACCTCGCCGACACCCTCATCGACACGCCGCTGCGGGCCGGGGACTCGCTGCTGATCGAGGCGCGCTCGGCGTACGCGTACGAGCGGGTGCCCAAGAGCGAGGTCGAGGAGCTGGTGCTGGAGGAGGTGCCCGACGTCGGCTACCGCGACATCGGCGGCCTGGACCGGCAGATCGAGCAGATCCGCGACGCGGTCGAGCTGCCGTTCCTGCACGCCGACCTGTTCCGGGAGCACAGGCTGCGCCCGCCCAAGGGCGTGCTGCTGTACGGCCCGCCCGGCTGCGGCAAGACGCTGATCGCCAAGGCCGTCGCCAACTCGCTGGCCAAGCAGATGGCGGCCCGCCGGGGTGAGGAGAAGCACACCAGCTACTTCCTCAACATCAAGGGCCCGGAGCTGCTCAACAAGTACGTCGGCGAGACCGAGCGGCATATCCGGCTGATCTTCCAGCGGGCACGGGAGAAGGCCGGCGAGGGTACGCCGGTCATCGTGTTCTTCGACGAGATGGACTCGGTTTTCCGCACCCGCGGCTCCGGGGTCTCCTCGGACGTGGAGAACACCATCGTCCCGCAGCTGCTGAGCGAGATCGACGGGGTCGAGGGCCTGGAGAACGTCATCGTGATCGGGGCGTCCAACCGGGAGGACATGATCGACCCGGCGATCCTGCGCCCCGGCCGGCTGGACGTGAAGATCAAGATCGAGCGGCCCGACGCCGAGGCGGCCAAGGACATCTTCTCCAAGTACATCCTCGCCGACCTGCCACTGCACGCCGACGACCTGGCCGAGCACGGCGGCTCGGCGGAGGCGTGCGTGGCCGCCATGATCCAGGCGGCGGTCCTGCGGATGTACTCGGAGACCGAGGAGAACCGGTTCCTGGAGGTCACCTACGCCAACGGGGACAAGGAGGTCCTGTACTTCAAGGACTTCAACTCCGGCGCCATGATCCAGAACATCGTGGACCGCGCCAAGAAGATGGCGATCAAGGAGTTCCTCGCCACCCAGCGTAAGGGTCTGCGCCTACAGCACCTGCTGGAGGCGTGCCTCGACGAGTTCCGGGAGAACGAGGACCTGCCCAACACCACCAACCCCGACGACTGGGCCCGCATCTCCGGCAAGAAGGGCGAGCGCATCGTCTACATCCGTACGCTCGTCTCCGGCGGCAAGGGCACCGAGTCGGGCCGCTCCATCGACACGGTCACCAACACCGGCCAGTACCTATGACCCCGGGCACGGCAGCGGCGTGGCGCGGGCCGCGCCGCTGCCTCACCTATCTGGCCCCTGCGCCGCAACAGAGCGCCAGCGGATGCAGGCCGTTCGTACCCGAGACCGTCTAGGCTCGACGACATGAGCGTGCGGCGGGTAATGGGCACCGAGGTCGAGTACGGCATCTCCGTCCCGGGGCAGCCCGGTGCCAACCCGATGGTGACATCGTCCCAGGTGGTCAACGCGTACGGTGCCCGCCCGGAGCTGACCCGGGGCGGGCGGGCGCGCTGGGACTACGAGGAGGAGTCGCCGCTGCGTGACGCGCGCGGCTTCACCTACTCCGGCGCGGCGTACGACCCGGCCGAGGCCCTGGCCGACGAGGACCTGGGCCTGGCCAACGTGATCCTCACCAACGGCGCCCGGCTGTACGTCGACCACGCCCACCCGGAGTACTCGACCCCCGAGGTCACCAACCCCCGGGACCTGGTGCTGTGGGACAAGGCTGGCGAGCACGTGATGGCCGAGGCGTCGCGGCGGGCCGCGACCATCCCCGGCAGCCACCAGATCCACCTCTACAAGCACAATACCGACAACAAGGGCGTAAGCTACGGCGCCCACGAGAACTACCTGATGCGGCGGCAGACCCCGTTCACCGACATCGTCACGCACCTGACGCCGTTCTTCGTCACCCGGCAGATCGTCTGCGGCGCCGGGCGGGTGGGCATCGGCCAGGACGGCTCCACCCCTGGCTACCAGATCTCGCAGCGCGCCGACTTCTTCGAGGTCGAGGTGGGCCTGGAGACCACGCTCAAGCGCCCGATCATCAACACCCGCGACGAGCCGCACGCCGACGCCGACAAGTACCGCCGCCTGCACGTCATCATCGGCGACGCCAACCTGTCGGAGATCTCCACCTACCTCAAGGCCGGCACCACCTCGCTCATCCTCACGATGATCGAGGAGAAGGCGCTCACCCCCGACCTCAGCATCGCCGACCCGGTCGCCGAGCTCAAGGCGGTCAGCCACGACCACAGCCTGCGGCACCTGATGCGGCTGCGGGACGGGCGCCGGCTCACCGCCCTCGACCTGCAGTGGGCGTACTTCGAGCGGGCCAGGTCCTTTGTGGACGACCGGTACGGCGCCGACCTGGACGAGGTCACCGCCGACGTGCTGGAGCGCTGGGAGAGCGTGCTGGACCGGCTCAGCCGTGACCCCATGCTCTGCGCCGGCGAGCTGGACTGGGTGGCGAAGCTGCGGCTGCTAGAGGGCTACCGCGAGCGGGAGCAGCTGGAGTGGGCCTCCCCGAAGCTCGCCCTGGTCGACCTCCAGTACGCCGACGTGCGCCAGGAGAAGGGCCTCTACCACCGGCTGGTCGCCCGGGGCGCGATGCGCACGCTCTTCGACGAGGCGCGGGCCCGTGCCGCGATGGTCACCCCGCCGGAGGACACCCGCGCCTACTTCCGCGGACGCTGCCTGGCCCAGTACGGCTCCGAGGTGGTCGCGGCCAGCTGGGACTCGGTGATCTTCGATGTCGGCCGGGAGTCGCTGGTCCGGGTGCCGATGATGGAGCCCGAACGGGGGACCAAGGCGCACGTGGGCGCGCTGTTCGACCGGTGCCCCAGCGCAAAGGACCTGCTGGAGGCGATCACGTCGGGCTGACCCGCGGGTCCGTCGTACCGTCGGAGTAGGGTTTCGGGGCAACGCAAGTAGGAGGAGGGCGAGGGATGGCTACCCGTGACGGCTCAGGCCAGTCGCAGTCCGGCAAGGCCCGCCGGGACCAGGACATCGACGAGGCGCCCGCGCCCGAGGCTAACCCCGAGGTCGCCGAGCGTCATGAGCAGCTGACGGAGGATGTGGACGACCTGCTCGACGAGATCGACTCCGTGCTGGAGGAGAACGCCGAGGAGTTTGTCCGGGGCTACGTGCAGAAGGGCGGTCAGTAGCCGCTCCGGCCGCGTCGCGGCGTATGGTGTTCCACCGGCTGATCCAACACCTGAAGGGACGCACGTGGCAGCGGTTCATGACTCATTCGGTCGTCTCCCGGCGGTGTTCACCACGCCGGGGACGTCGTCCTTCACCGAGTTTCTGAGCCTGGCCGCGCCCGAGCTGCTGCCCGGGCGCCGGCCCCTGCCGCCTGGGACGGCGGCGCAGGTGGCCCCGCACGCCACCACGATCGTGGCGATCTCGTGTGCCGGCGGCGTGGTCATGGCCGGTGACCGCCGGGCCACCATGGGCAACCTCATCGCCAGCCGGGACATCGAGAAGGTGCACCCCGCGGACGCGTACTCGCTGGTCGGCATCGCGGGCACGGCCGGTGTCGGCATCGAGATGATACGGCTCTACCAGGTCGAGCTGGAGCACTACGAGAAGATCGAGGGCGCGATGCTCTCGCTGGACGGCAAGGCCAACCGGCTCGCCACGATGATCCGCAACAACCTCGGCGCCGCGTTGCAGGGCCTCGCCGTGATCCCGCTGTTCGCCGGGTTCGACCTGGACGCGCAGGACCCGGCCGTGGCCGGGCGTATCTTCAGCTTCGACGTGGCCGGCGGCGTCTACGAGGAGAAGGGGTACGACGCCATCGGCTCGGGCTCGCTGTTCGCCCGTTCGGCGCTGAAGAAGCGGCACCGGCCCGGGATGAGCGTGGACGACACGGTCCGGCTGGCGGTGGAGGCGCTCTACGACGCCGCCGACGACGACACCGCAACCGGCGGCCCGGACCTGACCCGCCGCATCTACCCGGTGGTGATGACGGCGACGGCCGAGGGCACCAGCCGGGTCGCCGAGGAGCAGTGCGCAGCCATCACCGAGTCCGTAGTCGCCGGCCGGATGGACAACCCGGGCGGGTGACGCCCGCTGCCCATCCGTCCCTGCCCACCGCCACACCTGTCCGTCCGTCCCGCCCTCGACCGTCCAAAGGAGACCGCCCGCCGTGGCCATGCAGTTCTACGCGTCGCCCGAGCAGATCATGCGCGACCGTGCGGAGTACGCCCGCAAGGGCATCGGTCGTGGTCGCAGCGTTGTGGTGCTGAGCTACGTCGGTGGTGTGCTCTTCGTCGCGGAGAACCCGTCGATCGCGCTGCACAAGGTCAGTGAGATCTACGACCGGATCGGGTTCGCGGCGGTCGGCCGGTACAACGAGTTCGAGAACCTGCGCGCGGCCGGGGTGCGCATGGCGGACCTGCGCGGGTACTCCTACGACCGGCGCGACGTCACCGGGCGCGCCCTGGCCAACGCGTACGCCCAGACGCTCGGTGCGCTCTTCAGCGAGCAGGGCAAGCCGTTCGAGGTGGAGATCTGCGTCGCCGAGGTGGGTCCGGCGCCGCAGCGCGACGAGCTCTACCGGCTCACCTACGACGGCTCGGTGCAGGACGAGCCCGGGTTCATGGCGATGGGGGGCCAGGCCGAGGCGATCGCCGGCGGGCTGCGCGCCCAGCACCGGTCTGACCTGTCCCTCGGCGAGGCGCTCAAGCTCGCGGTGACCGCGCTGGCCAGCGTCGGCGGGGACGGGGGCGCGCCGCGTACGATCCCGGCCACGCAGCTGGAGGTGGCGATCCTCGACCGGCAGCGCACCGGCCGCACGTTCCGGCGGATCAGCGGTGCGGCACTGGCCGGGCTGCTCGACGGTGGGGCGACCGCCGACGCGGCCCCCGCTGCGGTGGAGGCGGACACCGCGGTGGAGGCGGGCACCGCCGCCACGCCGGAGCCCGCCGCGACATCGCCGGGCAAGCCAGAGCCGGAGACCTCAGCCGGCTCCGGCCCGGAGCAGACGGCGGCCTCCCCCACCGCGGACGAGGCCACTACCGCGGATGAGGCCTCCACCGCGGACGAGGCAACTACCTCGGCAGATGAGCCGGCGGCCGGGTCGGGCGCGACCAACGGCGGGCCGGCGGCAACAGACGGTCCGGCGGTTGACGGCCGGTAGCCGGCGCCCGGCCGGTACAACACCGAAAAACGGGCCGGCCGGCCCCCGGCCAGAGACCCCCTACGGCGGTTAGTGTCTGTTCATGGACCGGCGCATTTTCGGGCTCGAGACCGAGTACGGGGTCACCTGCACGTACCGTGGGCAGCGGCGGCTGTCGCCCGACGAGGTCGCGCGGTACCTCTTCCGGCGGGTCGTCTCGTGGGGGCGCTCAAGCAACGTCTTCCTGCGTAACGGCGCCCGGCTCTACCTGGACGTCGGCTCCCACCCGGAGTACGCCACCCCGGAGTGTGACTCGGTGACCGACCTGGTGGTCCACGACCGGGCCGGGGAGCGGATCCTGGAGGGGCTGCTCGTCGACGCCGAGAAGCGGCTGCACGACGAGGGCATCGCCGGGGAGATCTACCTGTTCAAGAACAACACCGACTCAGCTGGCAACTCATACGGCTGCCACGAGAACTACCTGGTGTCGCGGCACGGTGAGTTCGGGCGCCTGGCGGACGTGCTGATCCCGTTCCTGGTCACCCGCCAGCTGACCTGCGGCGCCGGCAAGGTGCTGCAGACCCCGCGCGGGGCGGTCTACTGCCTGTCCCAGCGGGCCGAGCACATCTGGGAGGGCGTCTCCAGCGCGACCACCCGCAGCCGCCCGATCATCAACACCCGCGACGAGCCGCACGCCGACGCGGAGCGGTACCGGCGGCTGCACGTGATCGTCGGCGACTCCAACATGAACGAGGTGACCACGCTGCTGAAGGTCGGCAGCGCCGACATCGTGCTGCGCATGATCGAGGCCGGCGTGGTGATGCGCGACCTGTCGCTGGAGAACCCGATCCGGGCCATCCGGGAGGTCTCCCACGACATCACCGGCCGGCGCAAGGTGCGGCTGGCCAACGGCAAGGAGGCCAGCGCGCTCGAGATCCAGCAGGAGTACTTCGCCAAGGCCAGCGAGTTCATCGAGCGCCGCGGCAGCGACCAGGTCGCCAAGCGGGTGGTCGACCTGTGGGGGCGGACCCTGCAGGCGGTGGAGAGCGGGGACCTGCGCGGGGTCGAACGGGAGATCGACTGGGTGACGAAGCTGCGGGTGCTCGAGTCGTACCAGCGCCGCCATGACCTGCCGCTGTCCCACCCCCGGCTGGCCCAGATGGACCTGGCCTACCACGACCTGCGCCGCGGCCGTGGTCTCTACGGCCTGCTGGAGCGGCGGGGGGCGGTCGACCGCATCGCCACCGACCTGGAGATCTTCGAGGCGAAGGAGACGCCGCCGCAGACCACCCGGGCCCGGCTGCGGGGCGAGTTCATCCGCCACGCGCAGGAGCGCCGGCGTGACTTCACCGTCGACTGGGTACACCTCAAGCTCAACGACCAGGCGCAGCGTACGGTGCTGTGCAAGGATCCGTTCCGGGCGTACGACGAACGGGTGGAACGGCTCATCGCGAGCATGTGAAGGCCCGTGGCGCCCGCGCGGAGGGAGCGCTGGCGATGAACAAGCCTGATACAAGCGAGCGCAGGCAGGCGCCGGAGGAGGTGTCCGAGCGCAGCTACACCGAGGCTCGGATGGGCTGGTCGCAGCGCCGCCGCGAGAAGATCGTCGCGGAGATCGAGCGGAACCGGCGCGGTGACCACAAGGTCCCCACCTGGGTGCTGGCGCTGGTGCTCGTCGCCTTCGTAGCCGTCTGGGCTGCGGTGATCGCCCTCTCCTGAGCCGCCGGCGAGCACGCGCGGCGGGGCTGGCCCTGGGCTACCCGGCCGCCGCCCACCCGTGTGCCGGGCAGCCGCCTATCTCGGCGGGTTACCTGCGGCTCTCGGCGGGTTACCTGCGGCCAGCAGCGTTGCGGCGTGCCGGCCGGCCGCCGCGGCGGCCAGGAAGTAGGCCGGGTCGTCGTCCAGCCCCCGGCCCATGGTGGACAGCGGCACCGGTGCCGCCCGCAGCGCCGCGTCCAGCCCGCAGGTCGGCACCCGTACGACCCGGTGGCGGGCCGCCAGCGGGGCGAGTGTGGCCTCCACCGCGGTCGCCAGCTCGGCGTCGATGCCGTCGGGCACCACCAGGTCGGCTCGGGCGAGCGCCACCCGCCCGTACGCCGTGAGGCTGTGGTGGGAGAGCCCCCGGTGCCGGGGGCGCGGGTCAGCGGCTGAGAGGCGCAGCGACCCGACCGGCCGGCCGCCCAGTGCGGCGGTTGCGTTGACCGCCTCGCCGACGGCGACGCCGGAGAAGCCCCAGCGGGTGCCGCTGCCGAGGTTGCCGGGGCCCTGGGCGACGACCGCCACGTCCGCCGCGAGCACCAGCCTGGCCGCCAGAAGCCCACTGTGGACTGTCGTGGCCTCCAGGTCGCCGCCGAACGCCTGGCCTACCGTCACCGTGCCGGCCAGCTGCCCGCGCAGCCCGTCCAGGGTCCGGGAGAACCAGGCGGGCAGGGCCGCGCCGTCGGTCATGACATAGGCGACCCGGGCGTCCGGCGCGTCGGCGTGCACCCCGGCCAGCACCGCCGGCAGCGCCGAGTGCAGGTCTGCCGTGACCACCGGCAGCCCGGCCAGGTCGTCCGCGTCGGCGAGCAGCTCGTGGTGCGGCGAGGACTGCTCCTCGACGCCGCGTACGACCGCCTGTAGTGGGGTGTACCTGGCCTTGACCAGGTGGCCGCCGTCCCGGCCGAGCGCCGCGGACTCCGGGTCAGGCGGCAACCGGTCGGGCAGGGCGACCACCAGGGCGTACCCGCCGGTGCCCAGGCCGAGCGCCTGCGCGCCGATGTTGAGCAGCACCCGGTCGCCCTCGCCGGGCTCGCCGACGAGCGCCGGGTAGGCCAGCGCCCGTACCGGGCCGTCGGGCAGGGCCACGTCCAGCTCGACCGCGCCGTGCCAGCGGCGGCGCAGCGCCGTCACCGTACCTGCCCGCCACCGCACCACGGCGGCCACGCTAGCCCACCGGACCGGGACGAGCCGGTGGGGACCCGCTCCTCGCGCCCGCTACGGCTCGCGTCCCGCCAGCCCCGGCATCAGCGAGGTAGCCGGACCACCCTGCAAAACGCACCGGAACGTCTCGGCGTTGCCATGCGCACACCAGTACGGACGCTGCTAGGTTCGACACGTGTCGCGCAACCGTACCGAGCGCCTCGTCAACCTGGTCATCTGCCTGTTGTCGACGCGCCGGTTCCTGACCGCAGCACAGATCGCCGCGACTGTCCCGGGGTACGAGCACGACGCGTCGGACCCGCGTGAGCACGACGCGTTCCAGCGCAAGTTCGAGCGGGACAAGGCCGAGCTGCGCGAGCTCGGGGTGCCGCTGGAGACGGGCACGTCCAGCGTCTTCGACGCCGAGCCCGGCTACCGGGTCGCGCCCCGGGAGTACGCGCTGCCCGACATCCCGCTGGAGCCGGACGAGACGGCCGCGGTGGGCATCGCCGCCCGGCTGTGGCGCCACGCCGGCCTGGCCGCCGCGGCCTCCTCGGGCCTGGCCAAGCTGCGCGCGGCCGGGATCGACGTCGACCCGGACGCCACCCTGGGCGTGGAGCCGGTGGTCACCGTTGACAACGCGTTCGAGCCGCTGACCGCCGCCGCCCGGGAGCGCCAGCCGGTGACGTTCGACTACCGGGCACCGGAGCAGGACGCGTCCCGCACGCGCCGCCTTCAGCCGTGGGGCGTGGTGTGCTGGCGGGGTCGGTGGTACGTGGTCGGCCACGACGTCGACCGGGCGGCGGCGCGCTGCTTCCGGCTCTCCCGGATCGTCGGCCGGGTGCGGCGGGCCGGGCGCCCGCACTCGTTCACCCCGCCGGCAGGTCTCGACCTGCTCAGCTACGTCGCCCGCTGGTCGGGCACTGTCGAGCGGACGAACACGGCCGTCGTGCTGGCCCAGTCCGGCCGGGCGGCCGGCGTACGGCGCTGGGCCCAGGAGGTCACCCCCACCCCCGACGGCGACCGGCTGACCCTGCGGTACGCCGACCCGGAGGGGCTCGCCTCGTGGCTGGTCGGCTACGGCGCGGACGTGGTCGTCCTGGACCCGCCCGAGGTGCGCGACGCGGTCGTCGCGCGGCTGCGCCAGATCTGGGCCGCGCACCAGCCCGCCGACGCCCCGCCGCATCAGCCCAGCACCGCCGCACCACACCAGTCCGGTCGCGCCTCGCCACATGCGCTCGGCGGCGTCCCGTCGTACCAGCCTGGCAGCGTGCCGTCGTACCAGCCCGGCGGCGTGCCGTCGCGCGAGCCCGGCAGCGCCCCACCGACCGCCGGGCGGGCCGCGCCGCCGGCCGAGACCGCCGTCGTGGGCCGGTGACCACGCCGCGCGCCTCGGCGGACCGGCTGGGCCGGCTGCTCAACCTAGTGCCGTACCTGCTGGCCCGGCCAGGGATCGCGGTGGACGAGGCGGCGGCGGACCTGGGCGTGACCAGCCGGCAGCTGCGCGAGGACCTGGAGCTGCTGTGGGTCTGCGGGCTGCCGGGCTACGGGCCGGGCGACCTGATCGACATGGCCTTTGACGGCGACCGGGTCACGATCACCTACGACGCCGGCATCGACCGGCCGCTGCGGCTGACCCCGGACGAGGCCCTGGCGCTGGTGGTGGCGCTGCGGATGCTGGTGGAGACGCCGGGGCTGGACAACCGGGACGCGGTCGGGCGGGCTCTGGCGAAGATCGAGTCGGCGGCGGGGGAGCTGGCCGACGCGCCGGTGGCGGTCCGCCTGCCCGGCGACGCGGACCGGCTGGACACCATCCGCGCGGCCGTGCAGCGCCGATGCGCGCTGCGGATCACGTACTACACCGCCGCGAGGGACGAGACCCGAGACCGGGTGGTCGACCCGATGCGGGTGCTGGTGGTCGGCGGCCGGGCCTACCTGGAGGCGTGGTGCCGTACCGCGGCAGCGGTGCGGCGGTTCCGGGTGGACCGCATCGACGGTCTCACGGAGCTGGACGAGCCCGCGGCGCCGCCACCGCAGGCCCGGCCGACGGACGTCAGCGACGGCATCTTCCGGCCGGGCGCCGACCTGCCCCTGGTGACGCTGCGGGTGGGGCGCTCGGCGCGCTGGGTTACCGAGTACTACCCGTGCGAGTCGGTCCGGGAGGCCTCACCCGATGCCTGGCTGGTGTCGCTTCGCGTGACCGACCTGGCCTGGGCGCGCCGGCTGGTGCTCGGGCTCGGCCCGGACGTGGCCGTGGTCGCCCCGCCGGAGCTGGTCGCCGGGGTACAGGACGCGGCCGGTGCCGCGCTCGCTGCGTACGGCCACGAGCCGGGTTAGGCTGCGGTCCGTGGTGTGGTGGATCGTCGTCGGCCTGGTGCTCGCCGGGCTGGCGCTGCTGGCCCTGGTGGGCATGTCGGTGGTCTCCCGGCTGGGTCCGCTGCGCCGGGCACAGACCGGCCTGCAACGGCGGGCGCAGGCGGCCCAGGAGCTGCAGGGCACCGCGGAGGCGCTGCAGGTGCGGATGGCCGCGCTGCAGGAGCGGACCAGGCGCCGCGGCGACGACGACGCTGCCGGGCCGGCCTGGGCCGCGGACGGAGCTGAGCCGGCGCCGCGCAGGTCCGGCTGAGGCCGCCCGGTCGAGACTTCAGCAACCGACCGGCGACCGGCGCCACGCGCGCACGTACGATGGGGGTCGTTGCTCCCGTCACCGCACCACAGGAGGCCTCCATGGGCGCCCTCAAGCCGTGGCACATCATCGTCCTGGTGGTGGTGCTGATCCTTCTCTTCGGCGCCAAGCGGCTGCCGGATGCCGCCCGGGCGCTGGGCCGCTCGCTGCGCATCATCAAGGCCGAGACCCGGGGGCTCGCCGATGATGACCTGAACGAGAAGGCGGACGCCCAGACGGCCCGCGCGCCGCTGCCGCAGGTGCCGGACAGCCAGCCCTCGCCGAAGCCGACCGTAGACCCGGTGCAGCGGGTCCGCGACAACTAAGCCTGACCGCTCGTGGCCTTCGGCCTGCGTCGGCGGGGACCGACCAACTTCCAGCGCGCCGCCGACGGCTCGATGACGCTCATCGAGCACCTGCGCGAGCTGCGCAGCCGGCTGTTCAAAGCCAGCCTCGGCGTCGTCATCGGCCTGGGCATCGGCATCTTCTTCGCCCAGCCGGTGCAGGAGTTCATCAACGCGCCGTACTGCAACTTCAAGGGCGCCGTGGACTGCGAGTTCAACGCCACCTCGCCGGTCGACCCGTTCCTGCTCACGCTCAAGATCGGCCTGTACGTGGGCCTGCTGCTGTCCTCACCGGTCTGGCTCTACCAGCTGTGGGCCTTCATCGCCCCGGGCCTGCACCGGCACGAGCGCCGCTACACCTACCTGTTCACCGCCCTTGCCGTGCCGCTCTTCGCCGCCGGCGCGTTCCTCGCGTTCTTCGTGGTCACCAAGAGCCTGGTGTTCTTCCTGGGCATGGCCTCCGACTACGAGATCAACGTCGACCTGACCGGCTACTTCGACTTCGTCACCGGGGTCATGCTGCTGTTCGGGCTGGCCTTCGAGTTCCCGCTCGCGCTGCTCATGCTCAACTTCGCCGGCATCCTCAGTGCCCGGCGCATGCTCGGCTGGTGGCGACCGGCGATCTTCCTGATGTTCGTCTTCGCCGCGGTGGTGACCCCGACGCCGGACCCGTTCGGCATGACCGCCCTGGCGCTGGCGATGGCCCTGCTCTACTTCGCCGCGGTGGGCGTGTCGTTCGTCAACGACCGCCGGCGCGCGCGAGCGCAGCCGGACTACTCCGGCCTGTCCGACGACGAGGTCTCCCCGCTGGACCACGCGCCGGAGCGGGTGGGCGCCGCCGAGCCGGTCGAGCCGCCGGCGCCGGTGGAGCCGCCCGAGCCGGTGGCCGGGCCGGCGCCGCTCGCCGTCCGCTACGACGCCCCGGGCGGCGCAGGATCATCGAGCCTCCCGGACGACTCGAGCCTCGCCGCACGGCGGTACGACGACACGACCTGATTGCCGTACGGTCATCGCCGTGACCGAGCGCATCGAGCAGAGTGAGGGCCCAGCGGGCGCGGCTGGGCGGGCACTGCCGTGACCGCAGCGCAGCCCGGGCCGGTGGCCGTGCTCGCCAACCCGACGGCCGGCCGCGGCCGGCTGCGGGAGCTGCTTCCCGTCCTGCTGGACCGGCTGCGAGACCAGGAGCACGAGGTGCGCCTGCTGGACGCCGCCACCCGGGACGAGGCGGCTGCGGCCTGTGTGGCGGCGGTCGCCGAAGGCGCTGGCGCGCTGGTCGTGCTGGGCGGGGACGGCACGGTCCACCTCGCGTTGCAGGCCGTCGCCGGCACGCCGGTGCCGCTGGGCATCGTGCCGACCGGCACCGGCAACGACTTCGCGGTCAACGTCGGCCTGCCGGAGCAGCCGGTGCCGGCCGTCGACGCGCTCGTGCGGGCGCTGCGGGACGGCACCACGCGCCGGGTCGACCTCGGCCGGCTGACCGACAGCACCGGTGGCCACCGCTGGTTCGGCGCGGTCTTCGCCGCCGGCTTCGACGCCATCGTCAACGAACGCGCCAACGCCATGCGCTGGCCCCGGGGCCCGCGCCGCTACGAGCTCGCGATCTTCCTGGAGCTGCTGCGGCTGCGCCCGCGGCGCTACCGGCTGTGGCTGGACGGGGTCCTGCACGAGCTGGACGGGGTGCTGATCGCGGTGGGCAACACGCCCAGCTACGGCGGGGGCATGCGGATCTGTCCCGACGCCGACCCTACCGACGGCATCCTCGACATCCTGGTCGGCGGGCGGTTCACCCGGACCGCGCTGGTGCGGATCACCCCGAAGGTGTGGGACGGCTCGCACGTGCACCATCCGCTGGTCACCCAGCACCGGGCGGTCAAGGTGGAGATCGACGCCGAAGGGATCACCGGGTACGCCGACGGGGAGCGGGTGGGCCCGCTCCCCGTCACGGTCGTCAGCGCACCCGGCGCGCTGACCGTGCTCAGCGCGCGCTGACCAGCGCACCAGCTGTGTGCTCAGCGCGGCAGCGCGTACCAGGTGTGGCTCTCAGCCCTGCTTGGGCTCGCCCGTCTGGGCCTCGATGGTCCTGCGCTGCGGCTCGTCCTGGCCCGCCCGCACGGTGATCTTGCGCGGCTGCTCCACCGGCTTGGTCACGTTCCTGATGCGGATCTTGAGCAGGCCGTGGTCCGCGTCGGCCTCGACCTGGTCGCCGCCGACGCCGTCGGGCAGCTGGAAGCTACGGCGGAACGCGCCGTAGCGCAGCTCCCGGACCAGCACCTTGCCTCGGGTGTTCTCCCAGGGCATCAGCCGTGATCTGAGTCACATCGGGTGAGAGCGAGGACCCCGGCCAGCCCGTTCACCTCGCCCGGCCCGCCGGGCGGCAGGACGAGCACCGTGCAGCCGGCGGCCACCGCCCCGGCGTCGGCCGGGCTGTCGCCCACCATCAGGACCCGGTCCGGCGGTACGCCCAGCGCCGCGCACGCGTACCGGAAGATCGCGGCGTCGGGCTTGGTGCGCCCGACCTCGTAGGACAGCGCCCAGGCGTCGACCAGCTCGGCCAGGCCCCAGCCGGCCGCGAGCGTGCGCACGTCGAAGCCGATGTTGCTGACCACGCCGACCGGCAGCCCCGCCGCCCGCAGCGCGCGCAGGGTCGGCAGCGTGTCGGCGTACAGGCGCCAGCCCTGCGGGCAGTGCAGCCGGGCGTAGAGCGCCTCGGGCAGCCCGTCGATGCCGCAGCCCACGGACTCGGCCAGCCCGGTGTACGCGGCCCGGTGGGCGCCCGGGTCGAGGTCCCGCTCGGCCCACACCTCGATCAGGTGCGGGGGCACCCGCCGCGGCGGCGGCCCGCCGGCCCGGCCGGCGGCGACCAGCCGGTCGGCCAGGGCCGTGGCCCGGATGGGGTCCAGGCCCACCCCGCACTCCTGGGCAGCCCGGTACACCCAGTCGACCGCGTCCTCGACCTGGGCGAGCGTGCCGTGCAGGTCGAACAGGACGGCCTCGACCGGGCGGGCGGGAAGGGGGTCGTCCGGCACGCCGTGCACCATACCGAGAGGCGGACCGGCCGGTTCGTCACCTAGCCTTGCAGAATGAGCAGCCCCGCCGAGCGGTACGTCGCGGCCCGCCGGCGGGCGGCCGACGCGGCGCGCCTGCCCGCGCTCGCCGAGTTCGCCGCCGACCTGGGGTTCGCCATGGACCCCTTCCAGCGCGACGCGTGTGCGGCGCTGGAGCGCGGCAGCGGGGTGCTCGTGTGCGCCCCGACCGGCGCCGGCAAGACCGTGGTCGGCGAGTTCGCCGTACACCTGGCGCTGGCGCAGGGGCGCAAGTGCTTCTACACCACCCCGATCAAGGTGCTGTCCAACCAGAAGTTCCACGACCTTGTCCAGCGGTACGGCCCGGCCCGGGTGGGCCTGCTCACCGGGGACAACTCCATCAACGGGGACGCGCCGGTGGTCGTGATGACCACCGAGGTCCTGCGCAACATGCTCTACGCCGGCTCGGCCACGCTGGCCGGGCTGTCCTATGTGGTCATGGACGAGGTTCACTACCTTGCGGACCGGTTCCGCGGCGCGGTCTGGGAGGAGGTCATCATCCACCTGCCGGTGGCGGTGACCCTGGTGTCCCTGTCCGCGACCGTCTCCAACGCCGAGGAGTTCGCCGACTGGCTGGTCACCGTCCGCGGCGAGACCGAGGTGGTGGTGACCGAGCACCGGCCCGTGCCGCTGTGGCAGCACATGCTGGTCGGGCGGCGGATGTTCGACCTGTTCCACGACGCGGAGGCGGCGTCAAAGCACGACGTGCACCCGGAGCTGCTGCGCTACACCCGCGAGGTGCTGCGCCGGGTCGAGGGCGACAGCCAGTACGGCGCCCGCGGCCGCTCCAGCCGGACCCGCCGGTGGCCCGTGCCGTCCCGGCCGGACGTGGTCGAGCGCCTGGACCGGGAGGGGCTGCTGCCGGCGATCCTGTTCATCTTCAGCCGGGCCGGCTGCGACGCGGCGGTGCATCAGTGCCTGGCGGCCGGGCTGCGGCTGACCACGCCGGACGAGCGGGCGGAGATCCGGCGGGTGGTGGAGAGCCGCATCGCCCAGATCCCCGGCGAGGACCTGTCCGTGCTCGGCTACTGGGAGTGGCTCGACGGCCTGGAGCGGGGGCTGGCCGCGCACCACGCCGGGCTGCTGCCGGCCTTCAAGGAGGTGGTGGAGGAGCTGTTCGTCCGCGGCCTGGTCAAGGCGGTCTTCGCCACCGAGACCCTGGCGCTGGGCATCAACATGCCGGCCCGGTGCGTGGTCCTGGAGCGGCTGGTCAAGTTCAACGGCGAGGCCCACGTCGACCTCACCCCGGGCGAGTACACCCAGCTCACCGGGCGGGCCGGGCGGCGCGGCATAGACGTGGAGGGCCACGCCGTGGTGGTGTGGGCCCCGGAGGTCGACCCGCGCCACGTCGCCGGGCTCGCGTCCACCCGCACCTACCCGCTGCGGTCCAGCTTCCGGCCGTCGTACAACATGGCGGTCAACCTGGTCGGCTCGGTCGGCACCCGCCGCGCCCGGGAGCTGCTGGAGAGCTCCTTCGCGCAGTTCCAGGCCGACCGCTCGGTGGTCGGCATCGCCCGGCAGGTGCAGCGCAACGTCGAGACCATGGCCACCTACGAGACCGAGTACGCCTGCCACCTCGGCGACTTCGCCGACTACTTCCGGGTCCGGGTGGCCATCGCCGAGCGGGAGCGGGCGCTGGCCCGCCAGGGTGCGGTGCAGCGCCGGGCCGAGGCGGTCGCCTCGCTGGAGAGGCTGCGGGTCGGCGACGTGATCGTGGTGCCCTCCGGCCGCCGGGCGGGCCTCGCGGTGGTCCTCGACCCGGGCACCGGCGGCTTCGGCGACCCGCGCCCGTTGCTGCTCACCGAGGACCGCTGGGCCGGGCGGGTGGCGAGCGTGGACTTCACCTCCGCGGTCGAGCCGCTGACCCGCGTACGCGTACCCAAGCACTTCAACCACCGCTCGCCGGCGGAGCGGCGCGACCTGGCCGCGGCCCTGCGCACGGCGGGCCTGGCGCCCGGGGCCCGGCGCAAGGCCAGCCGGGGGCGGGGCGAAGACGCGGTGCTGCTGTCGCTGCGCGAGGAGCTGCGCGGCCACCCGTGCCACCGCTGCGCCGACCGGGAGGAGCACGCCCGGTGGGCCGAGCGGCGGTGGCGGCTGGAGCGCGACACCGAGAGCCTGCGCGGCAAGGTGGCCAGCCGTACCGGGTCCCTGGCGCGCACGTTCGACCGGGTGTGCGCCCTGCTCGCCGCGCGGGGGTACCTGACCGCCAGCGGCGAGGTGACCGACGCGGGCCGGATGCTCGCCCGGATCTGGACCGAGGCCGACCTGCTGGTCGCCGAGTGCATCCGGCGCGGCGTGTGGGCCGGCCTGTCCCCGCCGGAGCTGGCCGCGGCCGTCTCCGGCGTGCTCTACGAGGCCCGGCGGGAAGGCGACGACCGGGTCTCCACGCCACGCGGCCCGGTCGCCGACGCGATCGAGGAGACCATCAAGATCTGGACCGAGCTGGAGGCCGACGAGTCGTCGCGCGGGCTGGAGCTCACCCGCGAGCCCGACGCCGGCTTCGTCTGGCCGATGTACCGCTGGGCCCGCGGCGAGCCGCTCGCCAAGGTGCTGGCCAGCGGCGCCCAGCTGGACGGCGAGATGCCGGCCGGCGACTTCGTCCGGTGGGCCCGGCAGGTGGTGGACCTGCTCGGGCAGGTGGCCGAGGCGGCTGGCAGCTCGGCCGCGCTGCGCGCGAACGCGCGCGCCGCCGTCGACGCCGTCCGCCGCGGCATCCTGGCCTACCGCGACGTGTGAGCCCGGGCCAGTTTCAGGCCGGCTCCATGATCCGCCGGTTGTGTATGCTCCGGCCTGTCGACCCGTCGGGGAGGGGCAGATGCCTGCTGAGGTGCACCACTTCACGTACGGGCTGATCACCCCGGTGCTGTCCTTCGCCTTCTCCGTGCTGGGCTCGCTGCTGGCGCTGAGCTGCACGGCCCGGGCCCGGAGCCTGCGCGAGCCGGCCCGCCGGGCGCGCTGGCTGCTGCTGGCCGCGTGGGCGCTGGGCGGCACCGGCATCTGGGTCATGCACTTCACCGCGATGCTCGGCTTCAGCGTGCCGAGCTCCCTGGTGCGCTACGACGTGCCGCTGACCACGGCCAGCTTCGTGGCCGCGGTGACGATGGTCGGCGTCGGCCTGTTCATCGCGGGCATGGGCCGCCCATCCATCCTCAAGACCCTCCTCGGCGGGGTGCTGACCGGGTCCGGCGTCGCGGCCATGCACTACATCGGCATGGCCGCCATGCGCGTCAACGGAGACATCCGGTACGACCGGGACCTGGTGGCGGCGTCGGTGGCGATCGCGGTGGTCGCCGCCACGGTCGCGCTGTGGTTCACGGTCACCCTGCAGCGGCCCGCCGCGCTCTTCGCGGCGGCGCTGACCATGGGGGTGGCGGTCAACGGCATGCACTTCACCGGCATGGCCGGGCTCCGGGTGCACCTGCACACCCAGCCCGCCGCCACCGAGGTTGCGGGAGCCAGCGCGCTGACCTTCCTCGGCCCGATGATGCTCTTCGTCGCCGTGGTCGTCATCGTCCTGGTCTCCGCCCAGCTGCGCGCCGCCGACGTGGAGGCCCGGTGGTCCTACCCGGGCATGGGCGGGCACGGGCCGGCCGACGCCGGCCCCAGGCCACCCGAGCCCGCCGGCTCCGGTGCTGGTGGCGGCCTGCCGGGCCGGGGAGCCGGCACCGGCCACCCGCACGCGGGCCGGAGAGCGCGCGGCGCAGGCCCCGCCGGCCCGGGTGATGCTGGTGCCGGCCGAGGGCGTGGCCCAGGTGGCTCGCGAAGGCAGGGCAAGGGGCAGGGCCTGGACCGGGGGCGCCGGCCCGACGGCGGGTTGGTAGGGGGAGCAGGCGGTGCGGCGGGCCCGGCCGGGGGCGGGCTTGCGGCCGCCTTCCCGTCCGCGCCGGCGCGGGGCGCGTCCCCTGGTGGACCAGGGGGCAGGCCGCCCGTTGGGGAGGCCGGCGGCCGTCGCTTCGACCCCTGGGGCGGCGGCGAGGCTTACGACAGCCGCGGCGGCGGCGGGGCGCCGCAGCACGGGCCCCCGGCCCGGTCCAACGGGTACGGCCTTCCGCCCGACCCGCGCGACCGGCGGCCCGGCGACGGCTGGGGTGGCGACCCGCCCCGCGGAAGGCGCTGACGGCCGCCGAGCCCCCGGGCGCGACCCGCCCCGCCGGAGGCGCCGACGGCCGCGAAGCCCAAGGCGGCACTGTCAGAAAGCCAAGGGCGGCACGGTCACCGGCGGGCCGCGGTGGCGGCGTCGGTCAGCGCGTCGAGGAGCCGCCGCACCGGTCCGGCCAGGTTGTGCCGCTCGGCGAGCCCCATGAGCCGCTCCGGGTGCGCCGGACCCGCGCCCACCGCTGCGTCCACATCGGGCAGTGCCACGTCGCGGACGACCTGCACGACGTCTCGGGCGACCGCGAGGTAGCCGCCGGCCGCCGCCAGCTTGGCGCGCAGCCCGGACGCGAACGGCTGCTCCGGGTCGTCCACCGCCGCCAGCAGCGCCGGCAGGTCGCCGAAGCGGGTGACCAGCCGGGCCGCGGTCTTCTCGCCGACGCCGGGCACGCCCGGCAGCCCGTCGCTCGGGTCCCCGCGCAGCGTGGCGAAGTCGGCGTAGCCGGCCGGCGGGACCCCGTACCGGTCGGTCACCGCGGCGGCGTCGAGCACCTCCAGCTTTGCCACGCCACGCCCGCAGTAGAGCAGCCGGACCGGCTTGGCGTCGTCCACCAGCTGGATGAGGTCGCGGTCCCCGGAGACCACCTCGACCGGCCCGGGCTCGCGGGTGGCGAGCGTGCCGAGCACGTCGTCGGCCTCGTACCCGGCCGCGCCGAAGGCCGGCACGCCGAGCGCGTCCAGGACCTCGCGGATGACCGGCACCTGCGGCACCAGCCCGGCCGGCACCTCCTCGCCGCCGGCCGGGGCGAGCCGGTGCGCCTTGTAGGACGGGACCAGCGCCACCCGCCACGCCGGCCGCCAGTCCTCGTCCAGGGCGCAGACCACCCGGCCCGGCCGGCGGGTGCGCACCAGCGTGGCGAGCATGTCCAGGAAGCCGCGGACCGCGTTGACCGGGGAGCCGTCAGGGGCGCGGGCGGCCGACTCCGGGATGCCGTGGTACGCCCGGAAGTACAGGCTCGGCGCGTCCACGGCCAGCAGCGGTGAGCTCACCCCCGCAGCCTGGCACACCGGCCGGCGGCGCAGGCACGGCGGTGCCCACCGGTGCGGCGGCGTGGCCGGCACCGCCGCTGGCCTGCCGCACCGTGGCCGGGGCCAGCGGTGGCCGACTGCTGGGCCGGGTGGGCGACCCGCGGGCCCACGGGGAGTGACCGACCGGCTGTGCGGCGGTGGCCAGCAGGCACTTGGCTATGCTGTCCGGCGTGCAAGCGTCGACCGGCCGCCCGCCGCGCATCGGCATGGTGGTGATCAGCCAGTACGAGTCCGACCCGAGGGTGCGCCGGCAGGCCGAGGCGCTGGCCGGGCGCGGCGACGAGGTGACCGTGGTGGCCCTGCACGCGCAGGACCGCCCCGAGGTGGACACCGTCGACGGGGTGCGGGTGGTGCACCTGCCGGTGCGCAAGTACCGCGGCGACTCCACAAAGGAGTACCTGTCGCTCTACGGCGGCTTCACGGCCCGGGCCACCGCCTGGCTGAGCCGCCGCCCGCGGGCCTTCGACCTGGTGCAGGCGCACTCGATGCCGGAGGCGCTGGCGTTCTCCGCGCTCGTGCCGCGCCTAGCCGGGGTGCCGGTGCTGCTCGACGTGCACGACCTGACCTCGCAGCTGTTCGCCTCGAAGTTCGCCCACCGCCGGGGCCTGATGGCCGGGGTACGGGCCAGCGAACGCGCCGCGCTGCGCTTCGCCACCGAGGTGCTCACCGTGCATGAGCCGTACGCGAGGATGCTGCGGCAGTGGACCCACCGGCCGGTGACCACGGTGATGAACTGCCCCGACGAGCGGGTCTTCCCGCCGCCCCGGTGGCGCGGCTGGGACCCGGCCGGTGAGGTGCGCTTCAGCTACCACGGGCTGGTCGCGCCGCGGCACGGGCTGGTCGCCGCGGTGGAGGCCCTGGCCGAGGTGCGCCGGGAGCTGCCCGGCGCCCGCTTCCAGGTGCGCGGCGCGGGCGACGGGGTGGCGGAGCTGGCGGCCCGGGTCGCCGCGCTGGGCCTCACCGGAGCCGTCGACCTGCCCACCTCGCTGCTGGACCTGCCGCAGATCGTGGCCGAGATCGACCGGGTGCACATCGGGCTGGTGCCGAGCCAGCGCGACCCCTGGACCGACGAGGTGCTGCCCACCAAGCTGCTGGAGTACGCGGCCATGGGCATCCCGGTCATCACGTTCCGCAACCCGGTCATCGAGCAGTACTTCCCGCCCGACTCGGTCACCTACGTCGACCCGGCCAACGCTGAGACGCTGCGGGAGGCCATGCTCGCCCTGGCCCGTGACCCGGAGCAGGCGCGCAAGCAGGCCGAGCGGGCCGGCGAGGTGATGCGCACGCTGAGCTGGCGGAACCAGCGGGAGATCTACTTCGGGGTGGTCGACCGCCTGGTGGCCGGCCGGCGTGGCTGAAACGGTCGCCATGGCAGAGGCTGGCGACGTGGCTGGACGGGGTGGCGGGGCCGCGCCCCCCGACGCGGCGGGGCCCGGCGGGGCCGGGCGCCCCAGTGCGGCGGGGCCCGGCGGGGCCGGGCCCCCCGACGCGACAGGGCCGGGTGGCGGGGGCAGGCGCCCCGGCGTGGTACGGGCCGGCCTGCTGTCGATGGTCGCGCTGGTCGCGCTCGGGGCGACCAGGCTGGTGCACGGCTCCCTGGTCAGCCGGGCCACCGACACCGAGACGTACGGCCTCGTCGGCTCGCTCATCGCGCTCACCACGATCGCCAGCCTGCTGCTGCCGGCCGGGGTCGCCAGCGCCGCGTCCCGGTTCATCCCGTTCGCCCAGGGCCAGGGGGAGCCGGCGCAGGCCCGTGGCGTACACCGGTTCCTCAGCCGCATCGGCCTGCCCGGCGCGCTCGCCCTGGGCCTGGGCGCCGGGCTCGGGGCGGCGCTGGCCTTCCCGCTCGACGCCGGCCAGGTCGCCGAGGTGGTCGCGCTCGCGGTGGCATTCTCCGTCTACAGCGTCGACAAGGCCACCCTGTACGGCTTCGGCCGGGTCGGCCCGTACGTCCGGCTGGAGCTGGCCTCCTCGGCGCTGATCCTGCTCGCCACGGGCGTGGTGCTGGCCACCGGCGCCGGCACCTACCTGCTGCCGCTGGCGCTGGGGTACGCCGCCTTCGCCCTGGGCGCCCGCTGGGTGCTGCGGGCGGACCTGCGCGGTGACCGGGCACCGGCCCGGTCGCTGGACCGGCGGGAGGTGCTCCGCTACGTGGCCCTGGCCTGCGTGGGCACGCTGGCCAGCCAGGGCTTCCTGCAAGGCACCCAGCTGCTGGCCAACGCGTTCGCCGCGCCGGCCGAGGTGGGCTACTTCGCCGCGGCGGTGACCCTGGTCGCGCCGATGTACTTCCTCCCGCGCGCGCTCGGCCTGGCCCTGTTCCCGGCGATGTCGCGGGCGCACGGCGCGGGCGACGTCGCCGAGGTGCGCCGCCAGGCGGACGTGTCCACCCGGGCCCTGCTGCTGGTGCTGGCCCCGTTCTTCGCGGCGGGCATCCTGCTCGCCCGGGAGGCGCTCACCCTCTTCGGTAGCGCCCGCTACGCCCCTGGCGCACCGGTGCTGCAGCTCATGCTGGCCGCCACGTTCTGCGCAGTGGTCGCCGTCGCCGCGGTGAACAGCTTGTCCAGCGGGCGGCACGTGCACGTGCCGGTGTCCTCCGCGGTGGCCGGCTGCCTGACCGGGCTGGCCACGGTCGCGCTGGTCGGGCGCCCGCTGGGCGCCGCAGGGGTGGGCCTGGGCTACCTCGCCGGCACTACGGTGACCGCGGGTGGTCCGGTCACCGTCGCCTGGCGGCTGTACCGCATGCGGTGGCGGGGACCGGTGCTGCGGGCCCTCGGCTGCGTCCTGGCGGCGCTCGTCGCGGGCGCCGTGCTGGCCCGCCTGGACCTGACCGCCACCGCGCGGACCTGGCTCGACGTGGCGGCGGCGCTGGTCGCCGCGGGGGCCGGCGGGGCGCTGGCCGGCGGGCCGCTGCGCGCGGTGCTGCGCGACGCCCGCCGCCCCGGCGGGAACCCGGCAGCGCAGCCGGCACCAGCAGCGCCGGCAGCGGCAGCGGAGCCAGCCGGCGCCGCCGCACGCCGTACGGAGAAGAACGTCACTGAATGAAACGGTCTGCGTAATGCGGTGCTTTTGGTCCCTTGCCGGGGCGGTGGTAGGTTTCGGTACGCCGCTGCCGGGCAATGCGAGCCAGCGGATGGGTCGGAGCGGGCCGTCCACGACGCCGTGTGCTTTCGTCCATCGAGGAGAAACCGATGTCGTCTGATCAGCTGGCCGTGGCGCGCGCCCCCCAGGCTGGCCGCGAAGGCCGTGGCGGCGGGGTCTCCGCGCTGCTCGGCACCGTCATTCTCGGGCTGGTCGGCGTGCTGCTGGTCGAGGTCCTCTTCGAGGCGTGGGTCCAGCACCTGCAAGGCTCGTTCACGTACGGTCCGGACGACCGGCGGGTCATCACGCTGCCCGACTGGCCCAAGAACCTCAAGAACGGGCTCTACCTCACGCTGCTCGCGCTCACCGTGGTGAAGGTGGCGGTGGACCGGTCCTGGCGGCGGTTCCTCACCGCGGCCGACATCGCGATCGCCGTACTCGGCGTGCTGATGGTCGTCGCCGGCGTGCTCGGGGGGTCGCGCGCGACGCTGGTCGGCGAGGCGCTGTTCGTCTACTTCCGCGGCGTCATCGTCTTCTACGCCTGGCGTGCGGTGAGCCCGCAGTGGCGGCGGGTCCGGCCCCTGCTGTGGGTGCTCGGGGTCGTCCTGGTGCTCAACTCCTTGATGGCGCTCGTCCAGATGGTCGTCGGCCCGCCGGCCTACGAGGAGATCGGCTGGCTGGAGATGACCTGGTCGGCGATCTACCGGGCGCACGGCTTCGTGGACCACCCCAACCACCTCGGGCACCTGCTGGGCGTCGCGATGCTGGGCCTGCTGGCCTGGTCCGTGGCCCGTCCCGGCCTGCCCCGCAAGTGGTGGTGGCTGTTCGGGCTCTTCGCGGTGGCGCTGTCGGCGACCCAGTCCCGCGAGGCGACCCTCGGCTTCCTCGCCGGCGCGGTGCTCATCGGGCTGCTGCGCCGCGGCCGGTGGCGTCCGGTGGTGGCGACCATCGTGGTGGTCTCGCTGCTGACCGCCGGGCAGCTCGCGCTGCGCCCGAAGAACCGCGCCGAGCTCCAGCGCCGGCTGGCGGGCGTGTTCAGCGCGTTCGAGGTGCCCAGCGGCGAGGAGGGCGAGGACTACTGCGTCGAAGGCACCGTGACCGACACCGAGGACTGCACCAACCGCATCCCGCAGCGCGAGATCCGCGCGCTCTACGCGCAGCAGGGCATCCGCATCCTGGGCGGCAGCCCGCTGCTGGGCTTCGGGGTGGGCCAGTTCGGCGGCATCGTGGCCGAGAAGGACGACCCGAACTGGAACATGGACCCGAGGTTCGGGCCGGGCGGCTTTGACATGCACGGCTCGACCCAGAAGCAGGTCGACTCGTTCTGGCTGCACCTGATGGTCGAGGTTGGCCTGCTCGGGCTGATGGCGTACCTGGTCTGGCTGTTCCTGCTCGTGCTGCCGATACTGCGGCGGCTGCCGATGCGCAACCTGCTGGTGGGGCGTGGCCCGCCGGCCGCCCCGGGGGCGCAGGTGCACCCGGTGGCGTACTGGGCTCCCGCGACGCTCTTCTTCGCCGTGCTGGTAGCGTTCCTGTCGCCGGCGCTGGAGGACCCGCTCTTCCCGCCGCTGCTGTTCACGGTGCTCGGGCTCGCGTGGGTGCTGCTCAACCGCGGGGAGCTGGTCTCGCCGGGCCCGGCGCCCGACCCGGACCAGACCGGCTCGGGCCGGGCCGACCTGGGCCAGGTGGGCGCTCCTGAGACGCAGCGTCCGCTGCCCGACGAGCCGGCCCGGCCGGCAGGCGATGCGGTCCGGCTGGCCGGGCGCCCGCCAGGCGGGAGCGACCTCGGCAGTGACCTGACGAGCGCCCACCGGGCGCGAGGGGAGTAAAGCGGTGTCGGACGCGGTCGCCCTGGTCGGCTTCGGGTACTGGGGCCCCAACCTGGCGCGCAACCTGCAGACCCTGGCCGGTGCGCGCTGGCGGTACCTGGTCGACGCGTCGGCCGAGCGCCGCGCGCGGGCCAGCATGCTCTACCCGCAGGTGCGGGTCGTCGGCGACCTGGCGGAGGTGCTCGCCGACGAGGAGGTCGGCGCGGTGGTGGTCGCCACCCCGGCGGCCAGCCACGCCCCGCTCGCCCGCCGCCTGCTCGAGGCGGGCCGGCACGTGCTGGTGGAGAAGCCGCTCGCGTTGTCTACTGTGGACGCCGTCGGCCT
Source organism: Micromonosporaceae bacterium (assembly GCA_035649895.1). Lineage (GTDB taxonomy): Bacteria > Actinomycetota > Actinomycetes > Mycobacteriales > Micromonosporaceae > DASSUC01. The sequence continues at coordinate 52,094 of DASRIS010000186.1, forward strand.
GGCCCGGCTGGCGGACGAGCGCAGGCGCACGCTGATGGTCGGGCACACCTTCGAGTACGTGCCCGCGGTGCTGACGATGAAGCAGCTCATCGAGGCCGGCGAGATCGGCGACGTGCTCTACCTGCACTCGCAGCGACTCAACCTGGGACGCATCCAGAGCGACATCAACGCCTTCTGGTCCATCGGGCCGCACGACGTGTCCATCGCCAACTTCCTCGTCGGCGCCGGCCCGCAGTGGGTCTCCGCCCACGGCGCCCGCTACCTGCACGAGGCTGTGGAGGACGTGACGTTCGTGACCGCCGGCTACCCGGGCGGCGTACTGGCCCACATGCACGTCAGCTGGCTCGACCCGAGCAAGACCCGGCGGACCACGGTGGTGGGCAGCCGCAAGATGCTCGTCTACGACGACATGGACACCGACGGCAGGCTGAAGGTGTTCGACAAGGGCGCGGACCGGCTGGACCCGGACGCGTACGGCGCCTGGCAGTACCGGCTGCGCGACGGTGCGATGTACGTGCCGCGGCTGGAGATGGCCGAGCCGCTCGCCGAGGAGCTGCGCCACTTCCTGGAGTGCGTGGACACGGGCCGCCGGCCCCGCAGCGACGGCTGGAACGGCGCCCAGGTCGTCGCCGTGCTGGAGGCGGTCGACGAGTCGCTGCGCGGCAAGGGGGCGCAGGTGGCGGTGCCGGAGGTACGTGTGCCCGAGGTACAACAGTGACCGAGGTCGGCCTGGACGTGCAGGTCAGCCCGCTGTCGGTGGTGGCGGCGGGAGTGCGGCTCGGAGCCGGCTCGGTCGTCGAGGAGCTGTGCCTCGTCGGCCGGCACGGCCCAGCCGCGCCCGTACCGCCCGGCGGCGACGCGGGGGCGGACGGCGCTCCGCACACCGTCATCGGCGAGCGCGCCACGATCCGCAGCCACACCGTCATCTACGCCGGCAACCGCATCGGCGCCCGGTTCCAGACCGGCCACCACGTCCTGCTGCGCGAGGCGAACACGATCGGCGACAACGTCTCGGTCGGCTCGCTGAGCGTCGTCGAGCACCACGTGACCATCGCCGACCGGGTACGCATCCACTCCCAGTGCTTCATCCCGGAGTTCTCCGTGCTGGAGGAGGAGGCCTGGATCGGCCCCCGGGTGACGCTGACCAACGCGCCGTTCCCGCAGTGCCCGGACGTGTCCAGCTGCATGCGCGGCGTGCACATCGGCCGGGCCGCCCGGATCGGCGCCAACGCCACCCTGCTGCCCGGGGTACGCATCGGCGAGCGGGCGCTCATCGGCGCCGGCGCGGTGGTGACCCGCGACGTCGCACCGGGCGCCGTGGTGGCCGGACCGGCCGCGCGCCAAGTCAAGACTATCGATGACCTACTGTGCCCGGTGGGGCTGGACCACCGTCCGTACCCGCCGCTGACCCCTACCCCGGAGTAGAACATGGCGAAGATCCCGCTCGTCGACGTCAAGGCCAGCTACGAGCGCCACCGGGGCGCGATCGACGCGGCCATCCGCGAGGTGCTCGAGACCACGGCGTTCATCCAGGGCCCGGCGCTGCGGGAGTTCGAGGAGGCGTTCGCGCGGTTCTGCGGCGCCCGGCACGCAATCGGCGTCGGCTCCGGCACCGCAGCGCTGCACCTGGTCCTGCACGCGCTCGGGGTCGGTCCGGGCGACGTGGTCGCGGTGCCCTCGCACACGTTCATCGCCACCGTCGAGCCGGTCACCTGGCTCGGTGCGACACCCCGGTTCATCGAGGTCGACCCGGACACCGGCGCGATGGACCCGGCCGCGCTGCGCGCCGGCATCGACGGGGTGAAGGTCGTCATGCCGGTGCACATCCACGGCCGCCCCGCCGACCTGGCCGGGATCTGCGCGGTCGCCGCCGACGCCGGCGTGCCGGTGGTCGAGGACGCGGCCCAGGCCCAGGGCGCCGAGCTGGTCAACCCCGACGGCACGGTGGTGCGCGCCGGGTCGTACACGCTGGTGGGTTGCTTCTCCTTCTATCCGGGCAAGAACCTGGGCGCCTTCGGCGACGCGGGCGCGGTCACCACCAACGACGACGACCTGGCCGGGCGGGTACGGATGCTGCGCGACCACGGCCGGACCACCAAGTACGAGCACGTCATGGTCGGCTACGCGCACCGCATGGACACCCTCCAGGCGGCCGTACTCAGCGCGAAGCTGCCCAGCCTCGACGCCGACAACGCCCGCCGCCGCGAGATCGCCGCCGGCTACACGGCCCGGCTGTCCGGCGTGGGGGACCTGCGGCTGCTCGCCGACCCGGCCGAGCGGGTCAGCATCTACCACCACTACGTGGTGCGCACCGCCCACCGAGACGCGCTGCTCAAGCACCTGCAGGCCAACGGGGTCGGCGCCGGCGTGCACTACCCGATCCCGGTGCACCTGCAGCCGGCGTACGCGTCCCTCGGCCACCAGCGCGGCGACCTGCCGGCCACCGAGGCGTTCGCCGACGAGTGCCTGTCCCTGCCGATCTACGCCGAGCTCACCGACGAGCAGATGGAGCGGGTGGCGGCAGAGGTCACCGCATACTTCTCCCAGGCGGCATGAGCGAGCGCCCGTTGCGGGTGCTCGCGGTCACCAACCTGTGGCCCGAGCGGGGCAGCTTCCGCGGCGTGTTCGTCAAGGAGCAGGTGGAGGCGGTACGCGACCTCGGCCACCAGGTCGAGGTCGAGGTCGTCGCCCAGTCGCGGGGCACGGCCGACTACCTGCTCGCCGCGCCGCGGGTCTGCCACCGGGTACGCACCGGCGGCTACGACCTGGTCCACGTCCACTATGGGCTGACCGCGCTCGCCGCCCGGTTCGCCTTCGGCGTGCCGAAGGTGCTCTCGCTCTACGGCAGCGACGTCAACGTGGGCTGGCAGCGCCTGGCCACGAGCCTCGGCAAGGGCGGGGTCGCCGCGCGCGTCTACCCGTCCCGCCGGCTCGCCGAGGCCGCCGGCGACCCGGCCGGCTATGTGGTGCCCAACGGCGTGGACTTCGGGGTGTTCGCCCCGGTGGACCGGGCCGCGGCGCGGGCGGCGCTGGGCATCGGCGCCGACGACCGGGTGGTGCTCTTCGGCGCGGCGCCGGACAACCCGGTGAAGGGCTACGACGTCTTCACCGACGTGCTGGCGGAGGTCCGCCGCCGCGGCGTCGACGCGCGCGAGCTGGTGCTCGCCCAGCCGGGCCAGACCCGCGCCGAGGTGGCCCGGCGCTTCGCCGCCGCTGACGTGCTGCTCGTGACGTCCCGCCAGGGCACCGAGAGCGGCCCCCTGGTGGTGAAGGAGGCCGCGGTGATGGGGCTTCCGGTGGTCAGTGTGGACGTTGGGGACGTGCCCGAGATCCTCGCGGAGGTCACGCCGTCGGTGGTGGTGGGCTTCCCGGAGCCGTGGGGCACGCCCGGCGCCCGGGCTGAGCTGGTCCGCCAGCTGGCCGACGCGACGGCCGGCCTGCTCGCGGCGCCGACGCGGTCCGACGGGCGGGAGCGGTGCGGCTTCCTGGACGCGCGGGCGGTGGCCCGGCAGCTGGTAGACGTCTACCTCGAGGTGCTCAAGCTGATGCGCCCCGCGTAACAGGCAGACCGTCGGGTGGGCTGTCAGCCGTGCGCAGCTGACCGCCGCCGTACGCGGGGTCTTCAAGAGCGATCGACTGATCATTGGACGCCTACCGAGAAAACCTTGGGCGTGTATTCACGGTGGGTGTCCAATGATCACGGCCACCGGTTCCAAGGGCGTCTGGACCGACCGCGAAACTGCGGTGTGAGCCCGCTGGGCTTACGGGGAGTATGGCCAGATGAGGGCCAGGTAGCCGCCGAACCAGGCGGACGCGACAGCGAGCAGGCCGATGACGGCGACCAGGTTACGCACCCGCATCCGGCCGGCCGCCAGCGCGACCGGCAGCAACAGCGTGAACGCGGGCATCATGTGCCGCGGGTTGGTGTGGTAGTAGCCGGTGCCGCCGGCGGTGGTGACGACGATGACCACCGAGTAGAGCAGCAGCGGCCACGGCTGGCGGTCCAGCACGCCGAGCACGAGCAGCACCGCGACGACCGCGAGCACCAGCGTCACGACGTACGGCGCGGCCATCACGTCGCCGCTGGTCAGCACGGCGTTCATGGTGTTGACGGTGTAACGGCCACCGTCGAACGAGGACCCCCAGATCTCGCCCTGCACGTAGAACCACCCGTCGGCGCGGCCCAGCCGGTAGCCGACCCAGGCCAGGAACCCCAGCCAGCCCAGCGGTGCTATCGCGGCGCCCACCCAGGGCCGCCAGCCGTCCTGCCGGCGCCAGATCGCGATGAGCGCGGCGAGCCCGACCGCGACGATGAGCGCCACCGCGTTCGGGCGGGTCAGCCCGGCCAGCACGCACAGGCCGCCAGCGGTGAGCCAGCGCCGGGTGAGCATCGCGTAGAGGGTCCAGGACGCGATGGCGGTGAACAGCGCCTCGGTGTACCCCATCGACTGGACCACGGCGTGCGGCACGGCGCCCCACAGCAGCGCCAGCGCGATGCCGGCGCGGCGGCCGTACAGGTGGTTGCCGACGGCGAAGATGCCCCAGGCGGCCACCAGGCTCGCCAGCCAGGTGATGATGAGGCCGGCGGTGGGCACCGAGACCGGCAGCACCGCGGCGACCGAGCGCATCAGCGTCGGGTAGACCGGGAAGAACGCCAGGTTGGTGGTCATCGGCTGGCCGTCCGCCCCGATCGGGATGGACTCGTGGTAGCCGTTCTCGGCGATGCCGATGTACCACGACGCGTCGTACCGCTCGCCGAGCAGCCACCACACGTCCTGGCCGCGCTGGCGGGCCCACAGCCAGAGGAAGAGGACGCCGGAGAGGCGTAGGGCGGCGTAGCCGAGGATGGCCGGGGCCGCCAGCCGCAGGGAGGCGGCCAGGGCCGGCCCCCAGCGCCTGGGACCGGAGCCGTCGTCTGCCGGGCCCGGCTCCTGCGGCGGTGGTGCGGGGCTGGTCTGGTCCGAGTCCGTGGCCAGGGTGGACACCGTCATCGTCAGTGCGGGCGGCGGGCGACGGCGAAGACGGACTGGCCGAACGGTGGGCGCACCAGGGTCTCGGCCGCCTTGGTGACCGGCAGGACCAGGGTGTCGTACCACTTGACCATCGGGCCCTCTTTGGGGGTGAGCTTGAACACTGAGGTGGCCATGTAGTAGCCGATGAGGCCCAGCGCGTTGGCGTAGTGAATCCGCTCGATGACCATGCCGGCGTCGGTGAGCGCGGCGGACAGCGTCTTGCGGGTGTAGCGGCGCACGTGACCGGTTGCGACGTCCACCGGCCCGAGGGCGAACGGGAACGCGGGGACGATCAGCACCACCGCACCGCCGGGGCGCACCAGGCGGGCCATGCTGCGCAGCGCGGTGACATCGTCGTCGATATGCTCAAGCACGTTGTACGACACGGCCGCGGTGTGGTTGCCCTCCTCGCTGGTTGGCAGCAGCATCTGCCGGACCTCGATGCCCGGGTACGGCGACAGCCGCTCCTTCAGCGCGAGCAGCCGGTCGTGGTCGGCCTCGGTGGCCGTGAACCGCGGAACGCGTTCGGCCCACTCCAGCGCGTAGTCGCCGAGGCCGCTGCCGATCTCGATCGGGTCATCGCCCAGGTACGGCACCGCAAGCTCCACAAACCATCGACGGTGGTTGACTGCGGTGGCCAACCCCTCGAGCACCTCGGACTGGATCTGCTGGTCGCCGTTGATGTCTGCCATAGCCTCGGATTCCGCCTCGTGCCGCGGGAGCCCGACCACCACCCGGGCGGGGACCCAGCGATAGTACGACAAGATCGTCTAATTGTCGCCCCGGCCTGGTGCCCCCGCAGGCCGTGCCCTGGTTAGGCTGTCGGGGTGGACGGCGCCGACCTCTACCCACCGGAGCGCCTCGACGCGGCCCAGCGGGCCACTGCGGCGGCTGGCCTGGACGCGCTGCTCATACCGCCGAGTGCAGACCTACGTTACCTGACCGGCTACCACGCGCACGCGCTGGAGCGGCTCACCCTGCTGGTGCTGCCGGCGCAGGGGGAGCCGACGCTGGTCGTGCCGCGGCTGGAGCGGCCCGCGGCCGAGGCCTCGCCCGCCCCGGCCACCGGCGTACGCATCGTGGACCACGCCGACGGCACCGACCCGTACCCGCTGGTTGTCGCCGCGCTCGGCGGCGCCGGTGCTGGCGCGGGAGTGCTGGGGCTGGGCAACCGGATGTGGGCCGAGCAGGTGCTGGCGCTGCGGGAGGCGCTGCCCGGCGCCCGGCAGCGGCTGGCCGGGCAGGTGCTGCGCGGGCTGCGGATGCGTAAGTCACCGGCTGAGGTGGCGGCCCTGCGCGAGGCGGGCGCGGCGATCGACACGGTGCACTCGCGGATGGGCCAGTGGCTGCTCCCGGGCCGCACCGAGGCGGAGGTTGCCGCGGACATCGCCGGCGCGATCCGCGACGCCGGACACTCCACAGTGGACTTCGTGGTCGTGGCATCCGGGCCGAACGGGGCGAGCCCGCACCACGGGACCTCCGACCGCGTGGTGGAGGCCGGCGACCCGGTGGTGGTGGACATCGGCGGCACCATGCCGTCGGGCTACTGCTCCGACTCCACCCGCACCTACCTGGCCGGCGGCCCGGCGCCGGCCGGCTTCACGGCGTACTACGCGGCGCTGCGCGAGGCCCAGGCAGCGGCGGTGGCCGCGGTGCGCCCGGGGGTCACCTGCGCGGCCGTGGACGCCGTCGCCCGCGACCTGCTCACCGAGGCCGGGTACGGCGAGGCGTTCCTGCACCGCACCGGGCACGGCATCGGGCTCGACGGCCACGAGGACCCGTACCTGGTGGCAGGCAACGACCTGCCGCTCGAGCCGGGGATGACCTTCTCCATCGAGCCGGGTGTCTACCTGGCCGGCCGGCACGGCGCCCGGATCGAGGACATCGTCGCCTGCACGGAGACCGGCGTGGAGCGGCTCAACACGGTCTCCACCGAGCTGGTCACGCTCTGACGCACCCGCGGCGGCTGCGTGGCACCGCCAGCCAGCCAGCGCCGCCGGTCAGATGGTCAGGTGCACTCCGAGTACGTCCTTGATGTGCGCCGGTCCGGACCTGTCGAGCTGCTTGGTGCCCGTCTTGACCTGGTGCAACGCGGTGCCGAGGCGGCCCGGTGCGGACTCGTAGACCTGCTGCGCACTGCCCCGGAAGATGGCCAGCTTGTTGGAGCGCTCAGCGAGGCCGACCAGGTGCGCGCCGATCAGCTTCTGGCACGAGGCGCACGGGGTGAGGTTCTCCGTACCGGTCGCTCCTCCCCGGTGGGCACCGTCCGCCGGCCCATCGACCAACGTGTAAATATCTGGGTACGCTGGGCTGCCGGCCCGCACCGGCCCCGAAGGGAGCGCGACAGTGTCCGTGCTGTACGTGACGGACCTGGACGGGACCCTGCTCGACCGCACAGACCGGGTAGCCCCCGAGACGGTGGAGATCGTCAACAGTCTCGTCGCGGAGGGGCTGTGGTTCACGGTCGCTACCGCACGGGCGCCGCGGTCCGCGTTGCCACTGCTGGCCGGGCTGGACCTCCGGCTGCCGCTGGTGTTCATGAACGGCGCGCTCATCATCGACCCGGCCAGTGGCCAGACGGTCAGCCGCAACGTGCTGGCCGCCGGGTCCGCCCGGCGCGTCCTGGACCGCTACCTCGCCCACGGCCTGCGCCCCTTCGTGCACACCCTGGGCCCAGCTGGCGAGCAGCGCGTCCACTACCAAGGGATCGGTAACGCGTGCGAGGAGGAGTACCTCAGCTCGCGCCTGGCGGCCGGGGACGACCGGTTCCGCCTGGTGCGTGACTTCGACGCGGCGCTCGACGAGGCGGTCCTGTCCCTGAACGTCATGGACCACCTGCACCGGCTGGACCCGCTCGCCCAGGCGCTCGGCGCTGACCCGGACGTCTTCACCCACTTCGGACCGTCGATCCGCCGGCCCAGCTTCGCCTGGCTGGAGGTCTGCCACCCCCGTTCCAACAAGGGCGAGGCGGTGCGGTTCGTCAAGGAGCACGTCGGCGCCGACCGGCTCGTCTGCTTCGGTGACAACACCAACGACGTGGAGATGTTCGTCGCCGCCGACGAGAGCTACGCGGTGGCCAACGCCCACCCGAGGACCAGGAGCGCGGCGAGCGGTGTCATCGGGGCCAACGACGCGCACGGCGTCGCGGTCTACCTGCAGACGGCGGTACGGCAGGCACGGGCTGCGCCGGGCGCTGTCACGCGGTCCGGCCGGGCAGCCTGTTCAGCATCCACCGGTGACCGAACGGGTCAATGACCACGGCGACGCGGCCGTACGGCTGGTCGACCGGCTCGCGCTCCACCTCGGCGCCGTGCTCGCGGGCCCGGCGGACCGTGGCGTCCACGTCGTCGACCTGCGCGTGGATGGTGTGGCTGAAGGTGCGCCCGGCCCCAGTGGCGGCGGGTGGCTGCACCGGCACCTCCGTGCTGCCCTCGGAGATCATGAGCACGCCGTCGCCGAGGCCGACCTCGGCGTGGCCGATCGAGCCGTCCGGCATCACGTACGGCTCGCCCCGCCGGTGCGCGCCGAGGACGTCCACGTACCAGTCGATCGCGCGCCGGGCGTCGTGCACCGCGATGTAGGGCGTCAGCGCCGGCGGCCACGCGATGCCGGCGTCACTGCTGGCTGTCTCGGTCATCTCTCCTCCAGGTGCCTCTCTGCCCGACCTTACGACCATCGCCGACAACGGTCGCGGTACCAGACAGACCGGTACCAGACAGGGAGGCCAGGACTGCCGCTACGGCACGGTCTGGCTCGCTCTCGGCCAGCATCGGCGCCGGGACCGGGCAAGGTGGCTCGCCGTCTACCCGGCGATGCTCGCCCCGGTCGTGGTGGACATTCGGGCCGGGTGCCAGCCGGCTGCAAGCGGGCCGGTGTAGATCTGGTGGAAAACGACCATCGACGAGGAGGGTGCAGTGTCGCAATCGTCTAGCAGGCGGATGCGAACGAGCGCCAGCAGGGGAGACCGGCGTGCCCGGCGGGGCGGGTCGGACGAGCAGCCGGAGAAGCCGGTATCGGCGCCGCCTGACGCTGCGTTCCCTGAGCTGATGGAAGAGCGGCCCACCGGTTCTGGATCGATGCGCCGGATGCCCCGGCTGTGCTGGACCGCCGTCTGTCTGGTGTGGGCCGCCGGTCGCCGCGAGTTTCTGGCCTCGTTGGTCCTGCGTGTCCTCACGGGCGGGCTTCTCGGCGCGATCCTGCTACTCGGCGGCGGCATGCTAGCCAGTGTGCTGGCCGCCGATCGGGGCACCGCCGGTCTCGGCGAGGCCGTGCCCCGAGTGGTGCCGTTGATGCTCGCCATCGCCCTTAGCGCAGTGTTCGGCGCCGTGTCCCGGGAGCTGCACACCATTCTCGGCGGGCTGGTCGAACGGTACACGCAGGAACAGGTGGTAGCGGTCACCGCGGCGGTGGAGCTGGAGGTGTTCGAGGCGCCGATCTTCCACGACCGGCTCCTCCGGGCCGCCACCGGTGGCCAGCAGCGCCCGACACAGATCGTCGAGGGCCTGCTCGGACTGGTCGGCGCGGTGGTAGGTATCGTCGGGACAAGCGTTGCCTTGCTGGCCCTGCAACCGTGGCTGGTCCCAGTGACGATCGTGGCTGCGGTACCGCTGCTGGTCGCAGTCACCAGGGGCGGCGAGATACTGTTCGGGTTCTCCTGGTCGGTAACCGCCATGGAGCGGGAACGGGCCTACCTGTACCACCTGCTCACCACGAAGGAGCCGGCCAAGGAGGTGCGCGCCTTTGGCTTGGGGAGCTTCCTGCGCGCCCGCCACGCCCAGCTGCATGCAGACTACCTGGCCGACCTGAGGCGTACCGCGTGGCGGCGGCTGTGGGTGTCGTTGCGGGGGACCGTGCTGATGCTGCTGGTGTTGGGTGCCGCGATAACCGGACTGCTGTGGCTGAGCGTCAGTGGCCGGATGGACCTGGCCGTGGCAGGCGTTGCCCTCGCCGCCACGGTCGTGTTCGCCGAGCGCCTCACCAATGGTGTCATGAGCGCCGGCCGGCTCTACGAGGCGGCGCGCTTCATCGAGGACTTTACGTCGTTTGTTGCGCTGAAGGCGGTTGTCGAGGCGCGGCGAGCCCGCCGGGCCGCCCCGGCCGGCTTCTCGACGCTGCGCGTCGAGGGCGTGAGCTTCACGTACCCGGCCGGGCACCAACCCGCGCTGCGCGACGTCACGATGGAGATCGTCCGGGGACAGGTCGTGGCTCTGGTGGGGGAGAACGGGTCGGGAAAGACCACACTGGCGAAGCTGCTGTGCCGGCTGTATCGGCCGCAGCTCGGGCGCATCCTCTGGGACGGAGTCGACATCGCCGATGTGGACGCCGACGGGCTGCGCGACTCCGTCGCGGTGATCTTTCAAGACTTCGTTCGGTACGCGTTGACGGCACGGACCAATATCGGCGTGGGTCGCCACATCCGGCTGGACGACGAGACCTCCGTCCTGACCGCGGCCAAGCACGCGGGCGCAGACCAGTTCCTGGCGGCGCTGCCAGCCGGGTACGACACGATTCTTAGCGCGGAGTACGAGGGTGGCAAGGACCTGTCCGTCGGTCAGTGGCAGCGGGTGGCCCTCGCCCGCGCGTTCTTCCGCGATGCTCCGTTCATCATTCTGGACGAACCGACGGCCGCGCTCGACGCCCGTGCTGAGCACGACCTGTTCGAGGCGATCAGGTCACTGTGCCACGGACGGTCGGTGCTGCTGGTCTCGCACAGGTTCTCCAGTGTCCGCTCGGCCGACCACATATACGTCCTCGACGCCGGACGCATCATCGAACACGGCACCCACGACGAGCTGATGACCTCGGCAGGCCGCTATGCCGAGCTGTTCACCCTGCAGGCATCGGCCTACCTGGCCCAGGGCGACGGACCCCGGCCGGACCGCTCCAACGGCAACGGGGCCCAGAGCAGCGGATCTGGACCAGCATACTTTGGCCTGCGTCAAGACCCGGCCAGCCAGTAGGAGCAGACGACGACCGCGCTTCCGCCGGTCACCGCGGGTCGCCGGCCCGGGTTAGCGGCTCGTCAAGCGTCCTCAGCGCGTCGACTGACCTGGCCGCCCATCGAGATAGGCCGAGGTCGCGGAAGAGCGAGAGGCAGGTACGGTACAGCGACCGTACCTGTGTCTGGTTGTCGAGCGACCGGTGCAGCGACGCGAGATCGTACGTGGTGAAGGCAACGCCGACTGGGTCGTCCATCTCGCGGAACACGGCGAGGCCACACTGAAGACTCTTCAGCGCTGCGTCGGTGCTGCCCCGCTCACGTTCGGCCGCAGCCAGAGCGCGGCTGGCCATAGCGCCGCCACGCCAGTCGCCATGCTCACGGAAGACCCGGAGAGCGGCATCCAGATGCGCGGCGCTGTCGTCCACGCGCCCCTGTCCGCGTTCGGCATATCCGAGGAAGAGCAGCGTGTACGCCTCCGACATCCAGTCACACTGGTCCCGGAAGACCGGAAGACACTGGTCGAGCGCGACTGTGGCCTCCGCATACCGGCCGTGTTGCTGGTACGCGAACCCCAGCGCACGTCGCGTGTACGCCAGCCACAGCTGGTCGCCCTTGTTGGCGAAGATGTCGCTCACCTGCGCGTAACACTCGACGGCCTCGGGGAGCTGCTCCAGGGCGACCAGCACGCTGCCCATGCTGAACAGCGCCGCAGCCTGCCAGCCGAGGTGGCCGATGTCACGGAAGAGGCGCAGGCTCTCGCCCAGCGTATGGCGGGCGGCGTCCAGCCGGCCCTGTGCCCGGTATATGTTGCCCAGACCTGCCAACATCATCGAGCGCCAGCGGTGGTCGTCGAGCTCGTTGAGGATCGTGCTGCAGGCTTCCAGGTCCGCGACGACCGCACCCCACGGATCGGTCCTTCCGTGAAGGACGGCCGGCTCGCCGTCAACGGTCAATGACAGCCGGTCGCCGGGGCGTTGGGCGGCGATGAGCGCCGCCTCCCTGGTCATCAACCAGTCGTCCCAGTGCGACCACAGCTCGAAAGACGTGGCGACCAGCGTGCCGGTAATCGTCCAACCCAGCTCCCAGAATGTCGTTACCGGTTCGGCGGTCCGTGATGAGACAACCGCCCGCTGAGCCGGCAGCCAACCAAGCGGGTAGGCCGCGCTCAACCGGTTCACCGTGTCGGCAGGTGGCTTTCCACCCGCGGTCAGTCTTGCCTCCATGGAGTCGAGCACTGTGAGCCCGTGCTGCAGCACGCGGCTCAGTCCAGCCGGCTCACCACGTGGACTCTCGTCCTGCGCGCATTCCCGCGCGAAGAGGGCCAGCAGGTCGTGCATCCGGTAGCGCTGCCGGCCAACCGGGTCACGCCCTACGGGCTCCAGCAGGTGCCAGTCCACCAGACGCTCCAGCACCGCCTCGACCTCGGTCAGCTCCAGGCCGAGCAGGGCGGCAGCTACCCATGGTGGGAAGTCTGCGGTACGTAGCAGCCCGAGCGTTCGAAGAACGCGTCGCGACTGGTCATCCAGGGTGCGGTAGCTCAGGGAGAGGCTGGTCCTGATCGCCAGGTCGCCCGCCTGGAGCTCGTCGAGGCGGCGCATCTCGCTGGCCAACCGGTCGGCCAGCTCCCATAGCGTCCAGTGGGGTTTGACCGCGAGCTTCGCGCCGGCGATCCGGATGGCCAATGGCAACCGGGAGCACAGCCGGACGATCGCCACGGCTCCGTCCGGCTGAGCCGCGACGCGTTCGGCTCCGGTCACCTTCCCGAGCAGCTCGACCGACTCCTGCTCGTCAAGCTCACGAAGCGGCAACCAGCGCACCGCTTCCAACCCGACCAATGACCGCCGGCTGGTGATGAGAACGGCGGAACCGGTGTAAGGAGGCAGCAGTAGACGTACCTGTGCCTCGTCGGCGGCATCGTCGAGCACGACGAGCACGCGTCGCGCGGACAGGCAGGCACCGTACAGCTCGACCCGGCCCTCCACATCGGACGGTATTGTTGCGTGGTCCATCCCGAGCAGCAGCAGGATCCGACTCAGCACGTCCTCCGGGGCAACCGGCTTGCCACTCATCCCGGTGAGGCTGACAAACAGGCGTCCGCCGGGAAACTGGTCCCGCAGCTGATGAGCGACGTGGACGGTGAGCGCCGTCTTGCCAACTCCGGCCCTGCCTGAGACGCCAACGACCGCGTTCGTCGACCGGGTATCCCTCAGCCGATCGAGTAGCTCACCGACCTGCCGGCGGCGTCCGGTGAAGTCGGCGAGGTCGAGAGGAAGCCGGTCCACCGGCGGATCGCCCCGGACTTCCAAGGGCCTGGGCCCGGGCCTGGCCGCCGCCCGCTCGAGCGACGCCCGCGATCCGCCCTCCAGGTGGGGCGCGCCAGCCAGCAACCGCACCGGGTCGTGCCGTGTGCGACCGGCGTGGCTCCGTTCGAGGTCGTTGACGGTCCTGACGCTCAGACCGGTGACCTGGACAGCTGCTGAGCCGCGTCTGATGCCGAAACGTGTGGAGGAACCGATGGAGCTCGGCATCTGGACCGGACTCGTGCTGGTGTGCGCCTCGCCATGGCCGGCCTGTGCCTGCAGCGGACCGGGGTGCTGCGGGGCCTTATCGGGCGCAGCGGCCACCGGCCGGACGACAGACGCGGGTTCGGACGCCGTCTGCGGACCGACCGGATGGGTAGGGCTCTGCATGCTCACTGCCGCTGGCGGGTGCAGGATAGCCGCCCGCGCCGCCCAGAGGTCCGGACCCGGACGCAGGCCCAGCTCCGCGTCGAGCCGGTCCCGGATGGTCTCGAAGACCGTCATTGCTGCCGCTTGTTGGCCACCCGCCGCCAACGCCAGCATCAGTCGGGCGTGCAGGCCCTCGTGCAGTGGCTCGTTCTGTACGGCGAGCCGCAGCCGGCTTGTTGCCTGCTCGTGGCGGCCGAGCTCGACGGCCAGGTCGGCATGCGTGAGCACCAGCTCGAGACGGCGTTGTTCGGCGGCCACCGCGGCCGGGTGCTGTAGCAGGGCGGGCACGTCGGCAAGCACCGAGCCGCGCCAACAGTCCAGCGCTTCGGTGTACAGGTCTAACGCCGCGTCTGGCCGTCCGGCCGTGGTGGCATGACGCCCGCGGGCGACCAGGTCGTCGAAGGCGGCGAGGTCGAGCTGGCTCGGCGCAGTCACAAGCCGGTAGCCGTTGCTGGTACGCTCCACGGCATGTCTGTTGTCGGCGCCCAGCAGCCCGCGAAGTCGACAGACGTGGGTGTGCAGCAGGTTGCGCCCGCCGTTCGGAACGCGCCCGTCCCACATCAGCTCAATGATCTCCTCAGCGTCAACTGACTGGTTGGCGTGCAGGGCGAGGAGGCCGAGCAGGCAGCGTCGCCGCTCCGACACGGCCGGGGTTCCTTGGTGGCCCTGGCGCAGCAGCAGCGGCCCAAGCACACCGATATACAGCCGGTCGTCGGTGTCCCCCTCCGCCGGTGAGGCCAGCGGCATGAGCAACCGCTCTCGGTCGGAACTCCGCTGACTCAACGCGCCGGCGATCCGCCGCAGCGACGAGAACTAGCTGGGTGTGCCCCGTTCAACCTGTCCCCCGTCCCGATGCCAACAGTGATGTCGCTGCGCGTACGGAACGCGTAAGCGCCTCATTGGGACAATGACGGATCTTGACCGCGGTTCGGACGCCGATCGTACCGCCCTGCGCGCGCCGGGACCATACCTTCGCGGCTGCTCGGTGTCCGCCGATGCTCGACGCCGAACCGGAGTCCGCCCGCGACCACGGCCTGACCATCGTGGACGCCGTCGTCCGAGCCCAGGCCGGTCAGCTGGGTGCAAGGCAAGCGCAAGAACCGCGCAAGCGAATCTCACCAGACTGGCCCGAGCACCGGGCCCGGCTGAGGACCCGGTAGTCACGAGGAGATCGCACGAGTAGGGCGAGGACTGCAGTGACCAAGGACCAGATCGTGATCGTCACGCGGATGGACGACACGCACGCCGATGACGTCATCGGCCGGCTTGGCGAGATGGGCTACGAGCCGATCCGGCTGAACACCGACGACATCCCGGCCAATGTCACGATGACGATGTCTCTCGGGTCCGACCCCGGCTCGGCGGAGCTGGGTGGGACGATCGAGATCCTCACCAACGGACGTGTGGTCGCCTTCGACCAGGTCCGCTCGGTCTGGTGGCGGCGGCCGGGCCCGCTCGGGCTCCCGGACGACCTCAGCGAGCAGGAACGCGAGTTCGCCGGCGAGGAGATCGACCACGCGTTGCGCGGCTTGTGGGCGTCGTTGGAGTGTTACTGGATCAGCCACCCGGAGAACATCCGGCGGGCGGGCTGGCGCGCCGAGCAGCTGCGGCGCGCCGGCCGGTTCGGCTTCGACGTGCCACGCACGCTGATCACCACCGATCCCGAGCAGGTGCGCCGGCTGCATCGGGAGCTCGGCGGCCAGGTCGTTTTCAAGGTGATGAGCGACCCGTTCCTCGGCGCGCCGAAGATGGTGGAGAAGTATCCCGACCAGCCACCGCCTGAGCCGCGGTTGGCGTACACCACGCTCATCACCGACTCGGAGCTGGCCATGCTGGACGCGGTCAGCTCGGTGCCCTGCATGTTCCAGGAGTACATACCCAAGCGGGTGGAGCTGCGGGTGACCGTGATCGGTGACGAGGTGTTCGCGGCGGAGATCCACTCTCAGGAGCGGGAGGACACCCGCGTTGACTGGCACGGCTCAATGGAGGTCCCCTACCACAAGGCGGACCTGCCAACCGAGCTATCCGAGCGTTGTCTGGCGTTTGTGCACAGCTATGGTCTTAACTTCAGCGCGATGGACCTCATTCTCACCCCGGACGACCGGTATGTCTTCGTCGAGAACAACCCCAACGGGCAGTTCGGCTTCGTGGAGCAGCTGGTGCCAGAGCTGGAGATGACGACGGCACTGGCGGACTGCCTGATCCGGGCGGGAAACAGCTAGCATGGCCGACGCAGCATCGAGCTTGCTCAGACCTGCGCGCCCCACCCCGTCCGAAGTGTGGCGGGCAGTTCGAGCGGGGTTTGGCCGGTCCGCGGCACCGGCGCGGAGCTCACCCGCCACAATCCCCGAGCTGACCGCGATGGAGGAGCAGCGGGGCAACCCGGTTCTGTTGTACGCCGGGGCGATCCACGACAGCAGTGTTCGCGTCCTGTACGAATGCCTGCGTAGGCGCGGCAGGTGCGAGCAGCTGGACCTGGTCCTCTCCACGGCCGGCGGATCGATCACCACGACGCGCCAGGTCGCGCTGCTGCTCCGCGAGTTCACCCGGCGGTTGACAATCATCGTTCCGTACCGGGCCTGGTCGGCAGGGACGCTGCTGTGCCTCAGCGGAGACGAGCTGGTGCTGGGTCCGATGGCTCAGCTCGGCCCGATCGACTCGCACCTCGCCGCGGCGGCCGAGCCACCCCCCGGCGCGCCGGGCATGGTCTCCGCCGAGGACATCCGCACGTTCCGGCAGATGGCGGAGGACTGGTTCGGGGTGTGCCGCGAGGAGGACCGCCTGCAGGTGCTCGCTCTCGTCGCTCAGCGGATCTTCCCGGCCACCCTCGCCTCGTTCTACCGCTTCGACTACATGGTCCGTCAGATCGCCCACGAGCTGCTGCGCTTCCAGCTGCCAGAGGAGGCCGAGGAGGTCCGGCAGCGCATCGTGGACCAGCTCGTGAGCGGATACCACGCCCACGACTTTGTGCTGTCCCGTGTGGACGTTCGTGACCTCGGCCTCCGGGTGAGCTTCGCTAGCGAGAAGGAGGAGGAGCAGATGTGGAGCCTGTCGCAGCGGTGCCGCGGCGAGACCCCTGAGCATCCCGGCGCTGGGCAGGGCGAGGAGGTGGTCGGAATCGTCGCAAGTGGCGGGTTCTTCGCCCGTGAGGTGCACCGATGGTCCGGTCCTCCCGGCGGGCAGGGCTCCGGCACCGACTGGTCGGGCGCGGTCCCGCAGTCGCGATGGGAGATCGACCAATGAACGTGGACCCGCTTCTCGCCGGGTACGTGCTCGTGCTCAGCCGGGCCACAGTCGGCTTGGCGTTCGCCTTGTCCGCAGCGGGCAAGCTGCGTGACCCAAAGGCGTTCCGGGAGGCTGTCGCGGGCCTTCGCCTGGTGCCGTCGGGCTGGAGTGCGGCCACCGCCGCAGGCGTGCTCGCCACTGAGGTGGCCATCGTCGTCCTGGTCACGTTCGGGGGACCGGCCCTGTTGCTCGGCTTCGTGGTGGCGGTCGGCCTGCTGGCCGTCTTCTCGGGCGCTCTCGTAATGACGCTACGGCGCGGCGTGATCATCTCGTGCAACTGCTTCGGCCCTGACGAGCGAAGCCTCTCGCCCTACGACGTGGTGCGCAACCTGCTGCTCGTCGGATGTGCACTCGCCGGCCTGTGGGCGATGCGGGCGCCACGAGAGAGCCTCGCCGGCTTGGAGGTGGTGCTGACGACTATGATGGCGGTCAGTCTGGTGGTGCTTGTGACAAACGTCCACGATGTATTGCCCACGCTCCGCCGACCGTTCCGCCCTGTGAATGGGTGACTGTCATGGAGACTTCCTGGCGGATAAGCCTGATCGCGCTGTGGGCACTGGTCGCACTGAACCTGGTGCTCACGCTGCGCAGTGTGCACTGGTTGAGGGGGATGGAGGACGCGCAGGACCGGGCGCGACGCCAGACCTCCTTGCCTCTGCTGCCCGGAACGCCGGCGCCGGACTTCACGGCGAAGACGCTCTCCGGTGAACCGGTGCAGCTGGCGGACTACGCCGGCCGCAAGGTGGCCTTCATCTTCGTCTCGCCGCACTGCGGTACCTGCCGGCACGAGCTGCCCATGCTGGATCGTCTCGGCCGGATGGCCGCACAGCGGGCCGGAGTCGAGCTGACCTTGGTCAGCGACTCAGATGAGTCCGAGACCCAGCGCTGGCTGCAACGCATCCGGAACGAGGACGGCGTCAACCTCGCTCTCCCGGTGCTCGTCTCGCCGGTGTCCAGCTCGAACCTGTTCAGCGACTACATCCCGGGTGGCATCGTTCCGTCATTCTGCGTCGTCGAGGACGGGATCGTGCGCGCGACGGACCCGCTTGGGGGCGGGGAGTGGCTGCAGCTGCAGAGGGAATGGACCGCACCGCGGTCGGCGGCCCGCGTGGCTGGGCAGCTGCGGTAACCGGCTGGAGGGCCAAACCCTCGGTCGCTTCCTGGTCCGAGGTGGAAGGCGGACGCGCAGGCCCGGCTGGTCCGCTTCGGGCAGGTGCTCGCGCACTGGCCAGCGATGGTGGACGCGGCCCACCCCTCGGTCGCACCCACTGGCGTGGCCCAACCGGCGTCAGCCGTAGCGGAGTGCGGAGGCACGGCGTGGAGGTCAAGGTCCTTGGACCGATGGAAGTGTGGAGTCACGGCAGGCTGCTGACGGTGGGCTCGGCCAAGCAGCGGACGCTGCTGGCCACGCTCGTGCTCAACGCGAACCGGATGGTCGCGACCGACCGGCTAATCGAGGTCCTCTGGGACGGCGATCCGCCGGCAGCCGCCAAATCCGCCCTACCGGCCTACGTATACCGGCTGCGTAACGCGATCAGCGGCCAAGGACCGGATGTCTCCTTGCGCAGCTGCCCGTCCGGGTATGCGCTGACGCTGCCGGCCGATGCCGTGGACGCGGTCCAGTTCGACCGCATGGCCAGCGCCGGCCAGCAGGCGGCCACACAGGGCCGCCTGCCTGATGCGGCCGACATCCTGCGGTCCGCTCTGCGGCTGTGGCGAGGGCAGGCGCTTGAGGACGTGCGCGGCGATGTGATCCGGGCTTTCGCCCGCCGCCTCGATGAGCGGCGGCTGACGGTTGCCCATCAGTGGGCGCAGGCGGCACTCGCCATCGGCCGGCATGCCTCTGTCCTGACCGACCTGCCGCCCCTGGTCGCTGAGCATCCGCTCCACGAGGGGCTGCGGGCCAGCCTCATGACGGCGCTGTACCGGGATGGCCGTCAGGCGGAAGCGCTCGCCTCCTACGCCGATCTCCGGCAGCTCCTCGTGGACGAGCTCGGCATCGAGCCCGCACGGCAGCTTCAGTCGTTACGGCAGAGGATCCTCATCAACGACGCCGCGCTTCTCGCCGCCGGCAGCGACCCGGCTCTGGCGACGTCGGCGCCGAACGGGGTGAAGGGCCGGCAACGCGTTCGGCAGCTTCCACCCCTGGTATCTCCGTTCGTTGGCCGGGACGACGAGGTCGCGTGGTTGAGCGGGCTCATCGAAGACGTGGATGATCATCGAATGGTCGTATGCGCTATCGTCGGACCTGCGGGCGTGGGCAAGTCGGCCCTCGCAAGATGCGCTGCCCACGCCGTCGCGGGCCATCTCCCGGACTGCCAGCTCTACCTTGACCTCGGAGGGGCAGCGCCGGGCTCCACGCCGATGACGGTGCTTGATGCGCTACGCCGGATGCTCGGGGTGCTGGGCCTCGACGACCGCGACCTTCCCACCACAGCAGCTGGGGCATCCTCACTTTTGAGGTCGTGTCTTGGCGATCGCCGGCCGCTCCTCGTACTGGACAATGCGCGGGACGTGGCGCAGGTGCGGGAGCTGCTGCCGGTTGGCGCGGGCGGCTTGACGTTCGTCACCAGCCGGAACGTCCTCTCCTCGTTGGAGGGTGCGGCTTTTCTGCATATCGACCCGTTGCCTAGCGGAGAGGCGGTGGCACTGCTCCGTGCGCTGGTGGGAGCTGGACGGGTGGACGCTGAGCCGCAGGCGGCGCGGTCGGTCGCCCGCTGCTGCGCAGGGCTTCCCTTGGCGCTGCAGATCGCGGGTGCGAGGCTGGCGGCCCGACCGGCGTGGCCGCTGCAAGCGTTCGCCGATCGGATCGCGGACCCGCGTGACGCCTTGGACCAGCTACAGACCACCGACCTTGCGCTGCGCGCCTGCCTCGATGTCAGCTACACCGCATTGGCGTGCAGTGACCATCCCGTGGATCGCGGTGCTGCCCGGCTCTTCCGCCTCATGGGACTGCGGGAGGAGACAAGCATCGACATCGGGTGCGCCGCCGCACTGCTTGACCAGCCGCCGAACATCGCCGAGGCCTGGCTCGAGCGGCTAGCGGACGGTCACCTGCTGGAGACGGCCGTTCCCGGCAGCTACCGGATGAGCGACTTCCTTTGGGTGATAGCGCGCGAGCGTCTTCTGGCGGAGGAGCCCGAACAGCTACGTCGCCAGGCGACGTACGTGTTTAGCTTGGGTCTTCGCTGCCTTGAGTCTTCGGCTGCTCGGCGTGTCTTGATCGGCAGGTGCCGGTTGGTGTGACAGGGTCTGGCGGTGCCCGAGGCCGAGCCGCAGCGTCCCTCCTATGAG
>DASRIS010000187.1:0-26444 GCA_035649895.1 Micromonosporaceae bacterium
TGCCCACGCGGTAGCTGGCGGGGTCCTCGCCCGGTGGGCAAATGATCGAAAAGACCGGCAGGCGGTAGCGCCGGGCGAAGTCGAGGTCGCGTTGTCGGCTGCGCCGATTCCACACGCTCTCGGAGTCGCCCGGGTCCACGCTCGAACGGCAGTCGTGCCTGGTCGAGGCGCTGGTCTTGCTGGCTGGCCGGCACGCCGGCACGCCGCAGGAGCCCAGATCGCCCGGCCAGGAACGCGGGGCGGTCCGCCTCGGCCGGGAGTATTTGGAGGCGCACCCGCAGGAGAACGTGACATTGGAAACGCTGGCCCAGGCTGCCGGCCTCAGCGCCTTCCACCTGTGTCGGGTCTTCCGGTCGGCGGTGGGAATGACGCCGCATGCCTACCAGACGCACGTCCGGGTGCGGCGCGCCAGGGCCCTCCTGGGAGCCGGGCTGCCGATCACCCAGGTCGCCGCAGAGGTCGGCTTCTACGACCAGGCCCACCTCACCCGGCATTTCAAGCACATCGTCGGGATGACCCCCGGCAGGTACGTCCACGACACCGTCGAGGCGGGCCGCTGACGACAGGGGCTGACTGATAGCCGATCTGGGTTGGCTGGCCCCGGCCTCGCTGGGGCCATGGGTTCCACAGCCTGTCCACCACGCACGACGCACGGGCGTTCTGTGTCCGTTTCGACGCCGTCTCAGTCCGGCGGCTGCTCATCGTGCCAGGACTCGGCCAGGAACCGCCCGATCGAGTCGGGGCGCCACATGCGGTGCCTGGCTGCCTGCGCGCGCAGCTCCGCACGGGTGAACCAGCGCGCCTCCTCGATCTCGTCCCGGTCGACCGCGACGGTGTCGGCTTCGGCCTGCGCGCGGAAGCCGACCATCAGGCCCGCCGAGAAAGGCCATGCCTGCGACCCCTGGTAGGTCACCGCGCCCACCCGGACGCCGACCTCCTCGGCGACCTCGCGGCGGACGGTGTCCTCAAGGCTCTCCCCGACCTCCACAAAGCCAGCCAGCGTCGAGTACGCACCCTCCGGCGCGCCCCGGTGCCGGGCCATCAGGCAGCGCGCGGGCGGGCCCGGCGACTCGACCAGCACAATCACCGCCGGCTCGATCCGCGGGAAGAGAAGTCGGCCGCATCCGTCCCCGCGGCACCGGCGGACGAGGCCGCCGTCGCGGTTGTCGGTGGTGGACCCACACCCGCCGCAGTACTGCTGGTTGCGGTGCCAGTAAAGCAGCCCTCTCGCATAGGCGAGCACGGCGGCCGTCTTGGCGTCGATGGCTCCGGCGAGCTGCCGGACGTCCACAGCGGCCGCCGCCCCGGCCAGCTCGATGGAGCGCTGCCGGGACGACGAGGACAGGTCCGCGGCGAATACCGGCGCCCCGGCGTCCAGCCCGAGAAACACGCACTCGTCAGCGGCTGCCAGCACCGCGGCGGCGTTGCCGGCGGGCAACATCACCGGTTCGGAGGGGCCGCCGCGTACCAGGCAGTCGGTCTGCCACATGGGAACCACGGTGGCGTCGGCGCGGCGCAGCGCCGCCTCGACCAGCGCCGGGTCGCGGCGCAGCGCGCCGCCCCGGTCCAGCCAGCCGCCCGAGTAGGCCAGCGCGGTGTGGGTGGGTGGGTCATCGACCAACGTCATGCCTGACCGCCGTCCTCGGCTGCTGGTATCCGGTGCCGGTGGCCTCGGCGAGCACGCCCGACACGATGTCCAGGCCGCGGCGCAGGTGCTCCCGGCTGATCGTCAGCGGCGGCAGGAGCTTGAGGACCTCACCCCGGCGCCCGCACGCCTCGACGAGCAGGCCACGCTCGAAGCACAGGGCCGACAGCTTGGCCGCGGTGATCGCCGGGACACCGGTGGTGTCGATGCCCCAGATCAGGCCCGCGCCGCGCGCCACCGCACCGAACCGGCCCGTCACGTGCTGGTCCAGGTAGTCGGCGACCAGTTCGCCCTTTGCCCGTACGTCGGCCGCCAGCGCATCATCGGCCCAGAACTCTTCGATCACCGCGGTGGCCGCGACGAACGCCAGCTGGTTGCCGCGGAACGTGCCGTTGTGCTGGCCCGGCTGCCACACGTCCAGCTCGGGCTTGATCAGCAGCAGCGCCATGGGCAGGCCGTAGCCGCTGATCGACTTGGAGAGTGTGACCAGGTCAGGCCGTACGCCGGCACGCTCGAACGAGAAGAACGTGCCGGTACGGCCACAGCCGACCTGGATGTCGTCGACTACGAGCACGATGCTGTGCCGGTCGCACAGCTCCCGCAGGCCGCGCAGGAACTGCGGCGGCGCCACGTAGACGCCGCCCTCGGCCTGCACCGTCTCCAGCAGCACCGCGGCGGGTTTCTCCGGGCCGGCGCAGGGGTCCTCGACCAGGCGCCGCAGGAGGTCCAGGCTGTCGAACCCGCCCATCGGCGAGTCCGGGAACGGCACGTGCGTGGTTGCCGCGAATGATGGATAGAGGCCCTGCTTGACCGCGTACGAGCCGCTCTGTGCCAGCGAGCCGCTGCTCATGCCGTGGAAGGCGCCGCCGAACGAGACGACGTTGGTGCGCCCGGTGACCAGCCGCGCCAGCTTCAGCGCGGCCTCCACCGCGTTGGTCCCCGACGGGCTGCAGAACTGCACCCGGTAGTCCAGGCCGCGGGGGTCGAGGACGTGCCGGCGGAACGCGTCCAGGAAGTCGACCTTGGCGCTCGTGGCCAGGTCCAGACCGTGCATCAGGCCGTCGCCCTGGAGGTACGCCAGCAGCCGGAGCTTGGTTGGTTCCGGGTTGTGCCCGTAGTTGAGTGCTCCGGCGCCGGAGAAGAAGTCCAGGTACCCGTGCCCATCCTGAGTGAACAGCCAGTCGCCCTTTGCCGTGGCGAACACCGCGGGAAACGCGCGCGAGTAGGACCGCACCGTGGACTCGCAGGTCCCCAGGATCGTCTCGCACGCGTCGGTGGAGCGCCGGGCCGGTGCGGCACCGGGCGGCGGGCCACCCGACGGACGGGACGGTGCCACCGCGCCGATGTCCGAGCGGTAGCGCATCCCCGCGAAGGTCACGGTGCCGACCCGGTCGTACGCGGCCCGGCGAGCCTCGGCGAGCGTGCGGCCCGCCCCCACGACGTGCAGCACCCGCCCCCGGCAGGTGACCGGCGTGCCATCGGCAGCGCGCCGCAGGCCGCCGTAGAACAACCTGCTCGCGGCGCCACCCGTGCCCCCGGCGCCGTCCGCGCCACCTGCGACATCGCTGGCGCCGTCCGCGCCGCCCGCGGTATCGCCGACGCCATCCGCGATATCGTCGGCACCGTCCGCGTCGCCAGGACCGGCCAGGCCACGGACGCGCTGGCCAGCGGCGAAGGGGCCGAACGGCCAGCCGGGCAGCGCCGCCGGGTCCGCCGGGTCCAGGCAGCCCTGGGTGAGCGCCACCGAACACCGCACGAGGTCGTCCGTGACGAGGCGCTGCCGGCTCACCTCACCGGCCAGGACGGCGCGGCACAGGGCGGTGAGGTCGCTGTGCACGCCGGGCAGGACGACCTCCGCCTCGGAGTCGCCGAACCGGGCGTTGATCTCCATGACACGCAGGCCGTCAGCCGTACGCATGGCGCCGAGGTAGACAAAGCCGGTGAAGTCAAGCCCATCGGCGCGCAGCCCGCGCACCAGCGGGTCGAGCAGCACCGAGCGGATCTCCTCGCGCAGGGCCGGGCTCTCGTCCGGATGCGGTGCCACCGACCCCATGCCGTCGCAGTGCTTTCCGGCGTCGTTGTCGGTCGCCCACTTGAAGTCCACCGCGGTCGGGAACATCAGGTAGCCGCAACGGTCGAGCAGCGCGAAGACCGATATCTCCGGCCCGTACAGCCGCTCCTCCACCACGACCGAGAATGCCTCGCCGTCGGCGCGGGCGAACGCGGCCAGGACAGCCAGAGCCTCCTCGGCGGTGTCGCACACCACCGAGCCGTCGCCGTCCGCGGTGAGCCGGTCAGTCTTGACCACGCAGGGGCCGTTGCGCGTCCGCACGTACGCGCTGGCCTCGTCGGGGTCGCGGAAGCTCCGGTAGGCCGCGGTGGGGATGCCGTGGTCGCGGCAGAACCGCTTGCCCCGCTCCTTGCTCGCCTCCAGCTGCGCCGCCGCACGGGTCGGCCCGATCACGCGGTGCCCCTGGGCACGCAGCGCGTCGACGTAGCCGATGCTCAGCGCGTCGATGTTGGACACGACCGTGAAGTCGACCGGGTGCGAGGAGAGGAAGGCCAGCGCCGTGTCGGGGTCCGTCAGCGAGACCGAGCCGACCGGCACGATCCGGTCGTGCTCGATGACGTCGCACCCGGGTCCGTAGTAGACGGTCACCCCGGCATCGGTACGGGTGAACAGGTCGCAGATGGCGTGGCCGCGCCCGGTGCCATCGACGAGGAGCACTGATGTGCGGGGCGCCGCACCGGAGCCGTTGGCGCTCATGAGGCGACGCCCTGAAGCCTCTCCTGCCTTCCCCGCCTCCCGCGCGCGCCGTCCGCCCGAGGCTGGGCGACCGGGGCCACCCCCTGCCGAGCAGCCGCCACCCGCGCGGCGAGCTCGGCCGTCGCCGGGACGGCCACGCTGCCACCGGCGTGCAGATGGTCGACCAGCGATCCCCACACGTCGGTGTACCGGTCCGACCCGGCGGAGATGTCGGCGCTGCGCACGTACGCCGAGTTGGCCCAGTCGCAGCTGGGCCGCACGTGGTGCAGGTCGTGCTGCACCGTGTCACCGACCAGGACGAACAGCCGGTACGGGGAGTGCACCAGCACGATCCGCAACCACCACAAGGCCCATGTCGATGCCCGCCGCAGCGCGCCGGCGCCGGTCGTGTCGGGCACCGGCTCACCGCACAGCCGGCCGAAGGTCAGCAGGTCGCGCTGGCGCTTGGTGAGCCTCTCGGCGTTGTCGAAGATCCACCACCGGTGCTCGGTCATGGTGTAGAGGTACGTCGCGCCCTGGAACATCACCGACACCGGCACCACCCACAGCAGCAGCCACTGCACCCACAGGCCGGTCAGCGCCAGGAACGTGCCGGTCAGGGCGAGGAAGGCCAGCGACATCGCCAGCCGGTAGGCGGGCACGTTGCCCACGAAGTTGGACCTGATCCGGCCGGAGAAGAACCCCCAGTGGTGGCGCGGTGACAGCAATGCCCGCCACAGGTAGCGGCGGAACTCCGCGCGGGACATGCCGGGCCGCATGCCGGTGCTGAGCAGGTAGACGGTGTCAGCGTCCTTCATGGAGCACGGATACTGGTGGTGCAGCAGGTGCTCCTTGCGGTTGTCGTCGTACGGCATGCGCCACAGCACGGTCGTGACGAGCTCGCCGATCATCCGGTTGCCGCGCGCGCTGCGCACGAACATCTGGTGCAGCGTCTGGTGCACCACGACCACGTCGAGCCGGCGCATGCCGCCCGAGGTGAGCAGCCACGACAGCACCAGCAGCGGCACCGACCAGGCGGTGAAGGAGCTGGTCGCGAACGCGCCAAGGGCAATGCCCCCAGCTATCTGCACGATGCCGAGGGCCCCTGCCTTCGCCGGGCTCCACGGGATGAGCTGCCGGTCGCCTTCCAGCGGCACGCCGGTAACCCAGGTCAGGTACGGCTGGACGAGACGCGGCAGGCTACGCATGGTCTCACGCGGTTGCATGGGTCTCCCTGCTGACTCGTGTCTCCTGCGGACTCGTTCTCCCTGCGGACTGGTTTCTCTACTGGCTCATCTCCCAGCTGGCTCGAGCGGAGCCACCTGTGCCGGATGCTTGTGACAGCGGCCAGGGTGCTCAGCGCTGGGACGCCGGGTCGGGTGCGGCGCCACCGAAGAGGATGTCGTTGGTCTCGTGGCTCATTGGTCGTTCCAGGTCGGCCGTGTTGGCCCAGGTCATGTTGACGATCGTGCGGCGGCCCGCGCCCCGGATCGGGTGGACGCGGTGCATGGTGGTGTCGGTCTTGATGAGGTACGCGTCACCGGCCTCGAACGCGTAGGAGTGCACCTGGCTGGCGAGCAGGGCGCCGTAGACGTCCGGGTTCTGCTTGTCCCAGGAGGTGTGCGGCACGGCTTGGACGAAGCCGCCGTCGCGGTAGTGCGGCGCCTCCAGGATGAGCACGAACCCGTAGGTGTAGTCGTCCCAGTGCCAGCCGTGGGTGTCACCGGCCTGTCCCAGGCGGCTGAGCACGTAGTGCTCGCCGGGGTACGGGCAGGTGAACAGCTGCTCGCCCACCACACTGGACAGTACGCCGGGCAGCACCAGGGAGAAGTAGAACGCGTGGATGAGCGGACCGTGCTCCTTGATGACCGGCTGGCCGACCGTGGTCATCTGGCGCGGCGTGTTGTCCGTGATCTCCAGCGCGAAGCTCCTCGCCGTACCGAACCGGTCGATGATGCCGAAGGCCTCCTCCCGCATGGGCTCGAACAACGCCGGCGGGCAGAAGTCGCGCAGCGCCACGACGTGCTCCTCGCGGAACCGGTCCCGCAGCGCGGCCACCTCGCTGGCCGGGAACCGCTGGGCCAGATGCTCGCTGAGCAGCTCGTCAACCCGTGCCTGCGGCATGACCGGCTCGGCGTACGTGGTCAAGGCGTCGTTCATAGCGGTCCTTCCGTTCGGGACGGGCGTGGCTAGCCGACGACGTACTCGGAGAACACCACCTCGTTGTGCGGGCACTCGCCCAGCGGGACGCCGTTGAACAGCGTGCGACGGCGGGCGTCCAGCACCTTCTCGTGCAGCTGCGCCGCGGTGTCGGCGGTGACGAGGAACATGCCCACCGCGTCAAGCTGCGTTGTCGTGCCGGACAGCCGCTGGCCGGGCTCCCTGGTCACCCGCTGCACGGTGGTCTCCAGCGGCAGCACCAGCTCGCGCAGCTCGGTGGCCTCCGGCGGAGCCTGCACGAACGCCTCGGCGCCGTAGCGGTGGGGGCGGTCGAGGAACGACATGTCCGGTGACTGCCCGGTGGCGAGGTCGACCAGCAGCGACGGGTACGACACGCCGAACACGTCGCTGAACACCACGACGCAGGCGCCACCGCACACCCGGGCGTTGAAGTCGACCAGCTCGATCGGGCCGCCGTCGGGCGCCACCATGACCTCGACGTGGGACGGCCCGTGGACGAAGCCGACCGCGCGGTGCATCTCCGTCACCTTCGCGATGATCTCGTCGGCGCGTGGGTGGTGGTACGGGAAGAGGAACGCCATCTCCACCACCGGGTTGCGGGCGAGCATGTGCCGCCCGGTGAGACCGATCGGGCGCACCTCGCCGCGGTAGACCAGTGACTCGACCGACAGCAGCTCGCCGGTTGCCTTCTCCTCGACGACGAAGCCGCCGCCGCGGATGTACTCGCGCATCAGGTGGTAGGGCACCTCGGTCTCGGCCACCTCGGCGGCCGCCGCGCGCAGCTCGTCCAGTGAGGACACCACGTGGCACAGGGCGCTGCCGCTGCCGTGGGCCGGCTTGAGCACGGCCGGTCCGGGGAGCTGCCAACGGTCCCACTCGAGGGCCTCGCGCAGCAGCACCGAGCGCAGGCTGGTCAGGCCGGCCGCGCGCAGCTGCGTACGCAGGCTCGCCTTGTCCAGGATCCGCCGCACGGTCTCGGCCCCGTTGTTCGGCAGGCCAGCCAGCTCGCGCAGGGTGGCCTCGTACGGCAGCGGCGCCTCGAAGCCGCTGTATGTGCCCTGCACCTCATGCCGGTGATGGGTCTCCTCGATGACCTTCGCGACCTGCTTCGGGTCCTGCCACGAGTCGACGTAGACGACCTCGTCAACGAGGTCGTCCGGCACCGCGAACGGCCCGGAGCTCCGCAGCGGGTCGTGGTTCAGCGCGACGATCCGGTAACCGCGCGCCTTGGCCTCCTTGGCCACCAGAACCATGTGGTTCATCAGCTCGAGCAGCACAAATACGTCTTTCACGAATCCCCCGAGGTGGGTCGACGACCGGATGTCGCGCCTGCGCTGACAGATGGGATGGGCACTCGTGGCGGGTGGCGGCCTGGCTCGGGCGCGGGATGCCTGCGCCCGGTGCCGTAAGCACCACGGGCAGCAGGTCAGCAGCTGTTGCGTGGTCGAACCCGGTCATCACCCACCCCCGATGCGTGACGCGATTCGCTTCCTCCGCTTGCCGCTCAAGCCGCCTTCCTCGTCGTGTCTGGCAAGCTAAGCACCTCGGTACGACACTGCCCCAACGGCTGCTGGCATCATGTTCCGGCATGGCGGCAACACGAGGGGGCAACTATGGTTAAACGGGCTGGTCCGCCGTTGCCGATACCGCATCAGACCTTCAAGTTCGCTGAGCTGGTCTACGCCTGCGTGGTGGACGGTCCGGCGACCACTGTGGAGCAGGTAGCCGCCAGCTGTGGACTGACGGAGGCCGATGCAGAAACGGCGGTTCGCCAGCTCAGCACGCTGGGACTACTGACAACGCTGCCGGGGACGCCGCAGCGCCTACTGGCTGTCTCACCGACGGTCGCAGTGACGAGCAAGATGGCGCCGCACGAGCGCGCGCTGGCCAACAACATGCGCCAGCTCAACGAGCTGCGCGGACAGATGGAGGCACTCGCCCTCGTCTACCAGCAGAGCCTCGGCCAGGGGGGCCGCGAGTCGGAGCTGGAGGTGCTGCCCGAGGCCGGCGCGGTCCAGGCGGTCCTGGCCGATCTCGGGGCGGGCAGCCGCGAGGAGGTGCTGACCTGCCAGCCCGGCGGGGTACGGCAGGGTCCGGCACTCCGCGACGACCTGGTGCGCGCCGAGGAGCTGCTGGCCCGCAACGTCCGGCTCCGCGCCATCTACCAGCACGCGGTCCAGTTCAACGCCGCAGCCACGGCGTACGCGGAACGCATCATCGCGCTGGGCGCCGAGGTACGCGTGGTCGGTGGCGAGCTGCTGTGGATGATGGTGTTCGACGGTCGGGTTGCGGTGGTTGCGCATCGCGACGAGCCGCTCGGCGCGGTGGTGATCCGCGACCCGAACACGGTCGACTTCGTCGTCAGCGTCTTCGAACAGTCGTGGGCGGCCGCCAAACCCCTCGTCGCCGGCCCTGACCCACAGCGCACCGCGGCCATCTCCAACGACGTCAAGGCGACGATCGTACGCCTGCTCGCCGGAGGCCACTCCGACAAGACGATCGCGCGGCGGCTCGGCATTGCGGAGCGCACCTGCCAGCGGCACATCTCTGAGATATTCGAGCGCATCGGCGCCAAGAGCCGCTTCCACGCCGGCTACCTCGTCCACCAGGCCGGGCTGGTCCCGGAGGGCAACCCGGCGACCGATCCCTGAGGGCAAACTGGTGGCCGATCCCTGGGGACAACCCGGTGCTCGGTCCGTGAGGCTGCCCCGGGCCTCGGTGACCACGAGGGCACCAGCTCCTTCGACCAGTGGACCGCTACTCGAACCGGATGCTGTCGTGCCGGGTCGCGATGCCCCATAAGCGGCGACGCGACCAGAGACACGGCGAACGTCCCACTACCCCGTTAATCACCGAGACGGTCGGGCTGGACGCTGCGACCAACAGGACAAACACCATCGCGTACGGCAGCACGATGCCCAGACCGGTCGGCTACCCGGACGCTGTCAAAGCTCATCGGAGGCGGACGGGCCCAGCTTGGTTACCCGGGCGAGATCCGCGCATGCCACAACGATCTGGGCGCCACCCAACCGGGCTGTCACCAAGCCATCGGACAGCAGCGGCGCCAACGAGGCTTCCGGCGCACCGAGCACGTGTACCGCGACGATGCCGTCGTCCAGCACTGGTGAGCGGTCATCGCCGGTTGCGGGGCTGGCCCGCTCGCCTGCGGCGAGGAGGCCCAGCGATGTGGCCACGTACATCGCAAGCGCCGCGCCGCTGACCGAACGGAGCGCGCCGTAAGGGTCGACCGTGATGCGCCGCGCCACGGTCAGGGTGGTCGCGCTCCCGCTCAACCGCGCCAGGCCACGGCTGGTCCAGAAGCACATCCACGCGCCGGCCGGGAACAGTCCGGCCAGTATGGACAGTGGGTCGGCCCGTAGTGACTGGCTGACCGAACTCCTATCCGCCCCAGGACACGGTTGATCCAGCTCGTCCGTGATACTGAGATGTCCGTCTGCTCTCAGAGCGCAGCGGGGTCGGGCATGGTCAATGTCACCGAGTGACGATCGGTAGGACGCATGCGACAACCAGACATAACGATCGGAATCGTATCGGCGCTGTGGCAGGAAAGCGCCGCAATGCGCAGCCTTGTTGAGGGCCTGCACCGCGTGCCGGCCAGGCCGCACGACCGTAACCACTATCTTGAGGGCTGGTTGCCCAGCATAGATCCGGACCGGCCACACGGTGTGGTACTTGCTCTCCTGCCGCAGGACGGCACTGGCAACGCGTCGTCGGTGTGTACCGATCTGTTACGCAGCTATCCGGCGTTGGGATGTGTTGTCATGTGCGGCATCGCCGGTGGCGTCCCTTCGCTAGCTGAGCCCGGCCGGCATGTCCGGCTGGGAGATGTGGTGGTCGCTGATGCGATCGTCGGCTACGGGCATGTCCGACGGGTGGATGGCGTGGAGCTGCTGCGCCGGCCGCAGGACGGGATCAGCGCGGATCTGACCCGGGCTATGCACGAGCTACGCATCGGTGAGCTGGCTGCCGAGCGACCGTGGCGGGCATGGCTGGGTGGCGCAGATCCGCGGCTGGCGCAGTTCCGGCGGCCGCCCGCCGGCGCGGATGTGCTGTGCGTGGCCGGTGCGCCGGTTGCCCATCCGGACCCGTCCGCGACCGGTCATGAGCCCGGTTGGCCGAAGGTTCACTACGGTCCGATCGGCAGCGCGGATGTGTTGCTGCGTGACGAGAGCAAGCGCGACGAGCTGGCCGCCAGGTACAACATCCTCGCTGTGGAGATGGAAGCATCCGGCATCGTCTCCGCTGCGGTGCTACGCAACCGAACCTGGTTCGTCGTTCGTGGAGTCGTCGACTACTGCTCAAACACCGACAGGACCGACGAATGGTACCTGTACAGCTCGCTGGCTGCCGCTGCCTACGTGCGAGCGCTGCTTGCGATGTGCCACCCATTCGGCGAGATCCAAACGGACGGCGTCGCGCCCAGCATTCAAGCCCAGTCAGGCGCGCTCGCCTCCGTGCCCGCAGTGTCGACGCCGAACTCTGGCCCACCACGGCCATCGGCGCCGCGTAGCGGGCCAGTCTCGACCGCGCCCAGGCAACCTCCTACCAGCGCTCAAAGATCTCGCCCGGCAGTGCGCGTACTTTCGGTCTTCACCGTTCTTCTGACGCTTGTTGCGGTGTACATCAAGATCCAGTACGGATGGCCGCACTTCGGCGGACAACCAGCAGCTACTGACAGGATTACCAGAGCCGTCGAGCAGCTCGCCGCGGGTGACATCATCGTCCGAACCGCCGCAGTCGGTGCGTTGGAGCAAATCATGCGCGACTCGCCGGCCGATCAGCCCACCATCGTGGATATCCTCGCCAGGTTCGTCCGTACCCACGCTCCTCGTGCCGGGGTCACCGCCGGTGCCTGCTCGTCTCCCCTTCGCACCGGGGGCCCCGCGCCGAAAGCCCACCCCACCGACAAGAGACCGGACGATATCCAGGCAGCTCTTACTGTGCTCGGCAGGCGCAACATCGCTCACGACCGTCGCGGCGATCCGATCAACCTGGCCAACACAGACCTGCGCAACGCCAACCTG
The DNA here is from genome assembly GCA_035649895.1 of Micromonosporaceae bacterium. Taxonomy (GTDB): domain Bacteria; phylum Actinomycetota; class Actinomycetes; order Mycobacteriales; family Micromonosporaceae; genus DASSUC01. The sequence goes on from DASRIS010000187.1 coordinate 11,618, forward strand.
GGCAGCGCGAAACTACCGAGCGCCAACCTCTGTGATGCGGACGCACGCTACGCCAACCTGACCGATGCCGACCTGTCCGGCGTACGCATTCGCGGCGCCAATCTGCTTGGTGCCGACCTCACTCGCGCCGACTTCACCAACGCCACGATGAACTGGATTACGCTATACGGCGCACACCTGATCGACGCAGATCTCGCCAATGCCGTCCTGGACGACGCCTGCCTCTACAAGGCGGACCTTGGCGGAGCCAACCTCAGCGGTGCCAGCCTCGCAGATGCGAATCTCACCGACGCCAATCTGGCCAGCAGTCGAGGTCTTACCAGCGAACAACTCCGCCATGCACGGATCTCCGCCAACACCAAACTGCCAATAGGCATAGCTCGACCGGAACCCAGAGCCACAGCCGACGGCTCCTGCTCGTAGCCAGCAGCCGCAGGCCCGCCCCTCGACCAAGCGACGAATGTCATCAACGCAGCGGGTGGGAGTGTCCCCACAAGCGGGCGCTCAGTGTCGGCAGTGGCGGAGACCGACCCGGTTATCGGTGCCGCCCGTCGGCGACGGTCAGCGTGGTGCCGGCCGGGTAGGTCTCGGTTCCGCCGTTGGCGCGGGTGATGGTGATTGCCGCGCTAGCGGTCACCGTGTCGCCGGGGCGCAGGTCGACGGTTGGCGGTGCGTCGACCACGAACGTGCCGTGCCCGTGCCGCACCTCGACCAGTCCTTCGGCGCGCAGCACGGCCAGCGCGCGGCGGATCGTCTCGCGCGCCAGGCCGAACTCATCGTGAAGATCCTTCTCGGACGGCACGCGCTGCCCAGCCGAGAGCTGTCCGTCCCGGATGCGATCACGGAGGACGCTTGCCAGCTGCCTGTACGCAGCCCCTTCGCGATCCGGCGCGATCATGCAACGACCGTAGGTATGGGCGCATAGGCGTCAGGTAGTGTATTCGTCTAGACCTCTGCTCACATCGGGATCGAGAGATGCGACATCGCTCCACGCCAGACCCGCGCTTCGGGGAAGCGATGCGGGAGCTGCTGGCCAAGCGCGGGATGTCGTACCGGGTGTTGGCCGCGCGGACGTTTCACGGCAAGAGCTACCTGCACGAGCTGGCCGCCGGCAAGAAGGCGCCGACTCCCGAGATCGCCCGGCGGATCGACCTCGCGTTGGGAGCACGCGGCCGATTGACGGAGCTTGTTGTCAGCCCACGGGTCGGCGCACCCTTGCTCATGGGCGACGGCTGGGGACGGTCTGACAACGAACGCCTGGCGCATGTGCTGGTCTCGGAGACGCCCGGCCCGGACAACGCGCTCCGGCTCGCTCACGAATGGCTCGTGGCAGAGCCGCCCCAGATCTACGAGCTACGCGCGGGACGTCGCGTCGGAGCCGCCACGGTCGCCACGATCGAGCGCCGTGTCCAGCAGCTTCGGCTGCTCGATGACCACGTGGGCGGCGACGAGACGTACCCCGTCCTGTCCGGCGAGCTGGCCGCCACATCCGCCTTGCTCCGCGAGGCGGCGTACCCGGCACAGCTCGGCCGCCGGCTTCTGGTCGTTACTGCGGACCTGTGCCAGCTCGCCGGGTTCGTCGCCGCGGACACCGGGCGGTACGCGGACGCCAAGCGCCTCCACGCGGCCGGCGTCCGGGCCGCCCATGCCGGCGGCGACACCGAGTCCGCCGCGAACAACCTCAGCTCCATCGCCTACGTGGAAGCCAACTCCGGCGACCCACGCACGGCGGTCCTCCTTGCCCGGTCGGCGTATGCGGGAGTACGCCACACCGGCCGTGCCACCGTTCGAGCGCTGCTGCTCGAACGGCTCGCGTGGGCGCACGCGCGGGCAGGCGACGCGCTGGCCGCTGAACGGACGCTCGGCACGGTGGAGGAGGTCTACCCCGTGCCGCGACCCGCGGACGACCCGCCGTGGGCCTACTGGCTCAGCCCAGAAGAGGTCCAGGTCATGGCCGGTCGAGTGTGGACGGAGCTGCGCCGGCCGCTACGCGCTGTCCCGATCCTGGAGCGGGCAACGGCCGGCTACAACGATGACGTACCGCGTGAGACGGCCCTGTACCTCACCTGGCTCGCCGAGGCGCTGGTGCAGGCCGGCGAGATTGAGGCTGCCGCGGACCGAGCCACCAAGGCGCTGAGGCTCGCTCGACGGGCGCACTCACACCGGACCATGGAGCGGGTCGCGACGGTCCGCGCGTCCATGGCGCCCTACGCTGACGCTCTAGCCGTGGCGGCCTTCGAGGAGGAGTACCTCGATGACGGCCCGTCCGCCAACACCGCCGAGACGGCGGACAGCTAGCGCGGACGCTCGGCGGACCGCCGTTCCCTTCCCGCCAACCCGCGCCACCACAAGGCTCTTTTGTGAGCGCCGAGGCGACAGCACAGGGCCCGTCTCGACGCTCTCAGGGCCCCGGTCGTACGTGACCGTAGTCTCCGTGCGGCCGGGCTTGCCAAGCGCGAGGAAGGGATGAGACATGACCATCACCACTGAGCCCCGGTCGGCCATGGATGACCCGATGAACATGCCGTTCGATGGCTACACCCCGGAGCTTGCCCGGCAGCTCGAAGAGCGTGCTGACGAGATCGACCACCTGATCGCCATCGCGTTCCATCTGTCAGCGCGACTGTCGCCGTACGTGCTGGACAGAGAGCAGATCATCAACGTCGTGGTCGAGGATGTCGGCCAGCGGTACCGCTCGCATCGCGAACGGACGCCGCACCCGGTAAGTGTTGCTCAGTTCGTGGATGACTACGTGAGCCAGGTCGAGGCGGCAGAAGCCGAAGCGTCGCCCGCCGAGGTGTGGGCCAACCACATCGAGCGGCTCGACACCGTGTTGGTTCCGCTCGACCGCCCACCGTCCGGAGTCAGCCGGCGCCTGCGCTGCACCGACTCCTGCTGCATCGACAACCCCCACGCCGACATGGACCTCCTGGTCGGCGGAGAGGTCATCGGTGGGACGAGGTACGAGCCGAACGCGCAGTGGGTCTCGTGGGGACCGGCCGGCAGATCGACCGGCCACAGCACCCGGTCAGAGGCCGAGATCGCGCAGCTCAACACCTACCGCACGCGGCACTAAACCATGATCAAGTGTTCCCGCTATGTTCCCGTGAACAGCCGTAGACGGCCGGACCAGGCCGGAGTCAGCCAGTGACAACCAGATCGGCCCCCGACCAAGTTTCCCCTGGTCAGGGGCCGATCGTCGTACTGTGGCGGGTGGAGGATTCGAACCTCCGAAGCTTTCGCGACGGTTTTACAGACCGCTCCCATTGGCCGCTCGGGCAACCCGCCGTACCACACCGCCGCGGCTGGCCGCTGCAGCGCAAGCAAGGATAGCGGTATGCCCCCGGGGGCGCGCAAACAGGTACGGTCGAAGATCAGGAAACGCAGGACGCCAGAGCAGGAGAGCAACCGTGGCAGCGAACCCGTCGTTCGACGTCGTCAGCAAGGTCGACCGGCAGGAGGTCGACAACGCCCTTCGCCAGACGGAGAAGGAGCTCACGACCCGCTTCGACTTCCGCGGCACCGGCGCGCAGATCACCTGGGCCGGTGACAGCGCGGTGAGCTTGCAGGCGGAGACCGAGGACCGGGTGAAGGCGGCGCTGGAGGTCTTCAAGGAGAAGCTGGTCCGGCGCGACATCTCGCTCAAGTCTCTCGATGCAGGCGAGCCGCGGGTCTCCGGCAAGACCTACAAGCTCGACTGCAAGATCATCCAGGGCATCGACTCGGACAAGGCTAAGGCGATCAGCAAGGCCATCCGGGACGAGGGGCCTAAGGGCGTGCAGGCGCAGATCCAGGGCGACCAACTGCGGGTGACCGGGAAGAAGAAGGACGACCTCCAGGCGGTCATCGCCTTGCTCAAGCAGGGCGACTTCGGGATCGCCCTGCAGTTCACCAACTACCGGTGAGCAAGGCGCGGGCAGACGGGGCAGGCGCCGGCCGCCCTCCTGTTACCCGCTGCCGCTGGGGACGGTACCCGCGAAAGCACCGTCCCCAGCCGGCCCGGTCTGTCCTGCCGGGTCCGCCGCTCGCCGAGTGACTCAGCCGAAGCTGCTGGCGACCCCGGGGTAGACACCTCCTGGCCACGTCGACCACCCGGCTCTGGTCCGCTTTCCCCCCACCGCAGATAGAGCGTGTACGTCTGGTAGGTCGCGCCGCACCGACCCCCGACCACGAAGCCGATCTCCTACCACGTCGCGTCCAACGTATGCGAGTAGCCCGGCTCATTGGCGGCGGTCGAAAAGCCCGCCGCCCCGCACTCGGGTCCCCGGCCGCGGCGCCCCGACCTGGCGGGTGGCGTCCGCCTCGGCTCGGGCGACCGGACCTGACGGCCACCCGGCGACCAGCGCCGCGGCACCGACGACCGCGCCGGCGAAGACGAACGCCCACGGCACCCCGCCGGGCCGGTCCACGATCGAGCCGGCGACCGCACTGCCCACTGCACCGCCCGCGACCGAGAGGGTCACCACCCAGGTGTACGCCTCGTTCAGCATGCCCCGCGGGGTGATCCGGCCGACGAGCGTGTTCGCCACGGTCAGCGAGGGCGCGATGGCGGTGCCGGTGACCAGTAGGGCGGCACCGAGCGCGGTCAGGTTCGGCATGGGGGCCAGCAGCAGGAAGCCGGCGCCGAGCAGGAACTGCCACCACGCCAGCTGCCGCGCCAGCTCCGACCGCGGCCGGCGGGTGCCGTACCAGAATCCGCCGACCGCCGAGCCGATGCCCCATACGGCGAGCAGCACGCCACCCAGGCTCTGGCCCCCGTCGCCCGCGCCAGCCCAGGTGGCCACGTACGCCGGCACCGCGACGCCGGTGGCGCCGAAAGCCGCACCCAGGCAGGCCGTGCAGAGTATCAACGCGACGAATCCCGGCACCCGCAGCGGACCGAGCCCACGGGTGTGCGCATGCGCGGCGGGCCGGCGGTGCGCACGCATCGCCCGGCCGTACGCCATCAGCCCGGTCCCGACGAGCGTCACCACCGCAGATCCGATGATCGCGGCGGCCGGGCCGGCCAGGGCGAGGAAGCCGGCCACGAGCAGCGGACCGAGGATGAACACGGTCTGGAAGATCGTCGTCTCGGCCGCCATCGCGGTGCCGCGCAGGTGGTGGTGGCCGGTCTCCGGGTCGGTCAGCGCGTTCCACGCGCCGCGCACGGTCGCGGTCAGCGGTGGGTACGTCGCGCCGGCGAACGCCGCTGCCGCGTAGATCATGGCCAGCCCACCGGAGCCGGCGCCGGTGGCGAGCAGCAGGGCGAGCAGGCCCACCGGATGCGTGACGGCGGTGATGAGCAGGACCGGCGCCGGGCCGAACCGGTCGGCGAGCCGGCCGCCGACCGGACTCGCCGCCGCACTGGCCATGGCGTAGACGCCCCCGGCGACGCCCGCGTACGAGTACCGCCCGGTGCCCTGGTGCACGAGCAGGAGCATGGCGAGCGGGTTCATCCCGATGCCCAGGCGGGCGAGCGGACCGACCCCGAGCAGGAGCGGAGCCCCGGGCAGCCGCCAGACGGCCAGGTACGGGCGCAGCACGCTCACCACACACCCTCGCCGGTAACCAGTTTGGTAACGATCGAATGCCCCACCGTACCTAACCGCTCGCCCCTGCTACGTTGCCGGCCCGCAGACCCTCCAGATCCAGCAGCGCATCATCGACTCTCGCGACCGGCGCGACGACTCCGATCCTTTCGCGACCAGGACAGCCCGGTAAGGACGTCCTGAGGTCAAGGCTTCTTACGCTGCGACAGACTCGGCGGTGAGCGCCTCGACCCGGCAGGTGGCGTCGGCGTCGGCCCGGGCAACCGTGCCGCCCGGCCAGCCGGCGACCAGCGCCGCCACCCCGAGCACTGCACCGGCGAAGACGAACGCCCACGGCACCCCGCCGGGCTGGTCCACAATCAGGCCAGCGACAGCGCCGCCGGCCGCGCCGCCCGCGACCGAGAGGGTCACCACCCAGGTGTACGCCTCGTTCAGCATGCCCCGCGGGGTGATCGTGCCGACGAGGGTGTTCGCCACGGTCAGCGACGGAGCGATGGCGGCGCCACCGACCAGCAGCGCGACGCCCAGCGCGGTCGGGCCGGGCATGACGGCGAGCACGAGGAAGCTGACGCCGAGCAGGGACAGCCCCCCGGCCAGCTGCCGGGACAGCGCCACCCGTAGGTGGCGGGTGCCGTACCAGACTCCGCCGGCCGCCGAGCCGACGCCCCATACGGCGAGCAGCACGCCGCCCAGGCTCTCGGCCTGCTCGCTCGCTGTCGCGGTCGCGTACGCCGGCACCGCGACGCCGGCGGCGCCGAACGCCGTACCGAGGCCGGCCGCGCAGAGCATCAGCGCGGCGAAGCCCGGCACCCGCAGCGGACCGAGCCCGCGGGTGTGTGCGTGCGCGGCCGGCCGCCGGTGCGCGCGGATCGCGCTGCCGCGCGCCACCAGTACGGTGCCGGCGAGCGTCACCACGGCAGAGCCGAGGATCGCGGCGGCCGGGCCGGCCACGATGAGGAAGCCGGCCACGAGCAGCGGGCCGAGGATGAACACGATCTCGAAGATCGTCGTCTCGGCGGCCATGGCGGTGCTACGCAGGTGGTAGCGACCGGTCTCCGGGTCGGTCAGCGTGTTCCAGGCGCCGCGCACCGCCGCCGTGAGCGGCGGGTACGTCGCCCCGGCGAACGCCGCGGCGGCGTAGAGCAGAGGCAGCTCACCGGCGTCAGCGGCCAGCAGCAGGGCGACCAGGCCGGCCGGGTGCGCGACGGCGGTGACGAGCAGGACCGGCGCCGGGCCGAACCGGTCCGCGAGGCGGCCGCCGACGGGGCTGGCCGCCGCGCCGGCCAGCGCGTAGACACCCCCGGCGACGCCGGCGTACGAGTACCGCCCGGTTGCCTGCTGGACCAGCAGGAGCATGGCGAGCGGGGTCATTCCGATGCCGAGCCGGGCGAGCGGTCCGGCCATGAGCAGGAGTGCGGCGCCGGGCAGCCGCCAGACGGCCAGGTACGGGCGCAGCGCGGCCACCGTACACCTCCTTTAGGTAACGACCGGACGGCCTTTCGAACCTAATCTCTCGCCCCTGCCCCGGAAAGCGATATGCAGGTGACCCCGGCCCCAACAAGGGACCGGGGTCAGCGCCAGGACCGGGTCAGCGCATGCGGCGGACCGGGCCCTGGCCCAGCGCCGCCATCTGCTCCAGCCGGCGGACCCGCTCGGCCATGGGCGGGTGAGTCGAGAAGAGCGATGCGATCCCACCGCCGCGCAGCGGGTTGGCGATCATCAGGTGCGCCGAGCTGGCCAGGTTGCCCTCGGCGGGCAGCGGCAGCTTCTGCGTACCGTAATGGATCTTCCGGAGTGCGCTGGCCAGCGCGAGCGGGTCGTCGGTGAGGCCGGCGCCGGACGCGTCCGCCTGGTACTCGCGGCTGCGGCTGATCGCCAGCTGGATCACGGTCGCGGCCAGCGGGCCGAGGATCATCATGAGCAGCAGCGCCGCCGGGTTGGGCCCGTCGTCGTCACTCGAGCCGAGCGGGATGAACCAGGCGAGGTTGGCCAGCATGGTGATGATGCCGGCCAGGCCGGCCGCCACGCTCGAGATCAGGATGTCCCGGTTGTACACGTGCGACAGCTCGTGGCCGAGCACTCCGCGCAGCTCGCGGTAGTCGAGCATGCCGAGGATGCCCTGGGTCACGCAGACCGCAGCGTGCTGCGGGTTGCGGCCGGTCGCGAACGCGTTGGGCTGGGCGGCGGGCGACACGTAGAGGCGGGGCATCGGCTGCCGGGCCTGGGTCGCAAGATCCCGCACCACGGCGTAGAGCTGCGGCGCCTGCGCCTCGGTGACCGGCTGGGCGCGCATCGCCCGCAGCGCGATCTTGTCCGACCAGAAGTAGCTCGCGGCGTTCACGGCCAGCGCCACGACCACGGCGATGACAAGGCCCGAGCTGCCGCCGAACCAGTAGCCGACGGCCAGGATGAGCGCGGTGAGCAGCCCGAGGAGGGCTGCGGTCTTGAGTCCGTTGTAATGGCGTTGCACGGTTACTCCAACGGGTGTACGCCGAGTGGCCTTCCAGGCATTACGGACAGTTCACTGTAAGTTAGCTGTGAACGTCTTATACCCGGTGGCCCGGCCGGCTACCCGTCAGCGGTGGCCAGCAACGTCAGCGGCTCAGCGCCAGCGCGGCGGCGTCCAGGACCAGCTGAGGCGCGAACCCGACGATGAGAGCGGCTAGGGTCACCGCTGCCAGCGCCGCGGCTACCGGCCACGCGACACGGCCCGCGCTCCCAGCCGCGGCCGAAACCGGGGCCGAGACCGAGACAGGGACCGGAGCCTGGGTGAGACCGGTGTCCGGGGTAGGTGCGACGGGCGTGGCCGAAGCAGGTCGGGAAGGTGGCACCGCCGCAGACCCTGGCGCCGGGGCCACCGCAGACGCGGCAGCTGGCGCATGAGCCGCAGCCGGGGCAGGCGCAGGCGCTGAGGCCGGACCTGCGAAGAGCACCCCCGCCACCCGGACGTAGTAGGCCAGGCCGACTACGGCGTTGAGCGCCACGACCACCGCGAGCCACCCCGCGCCGCCGCCCAGCAGCGACCGGACGACCACCACCTTGGCGAACAGGCCGGCCAGCCCGGGCGGTAGGCCGGCGAGGCCGACCAGGGCAAGCACAAATGCGGCACCGACCCACGGGTGCCGCCGCGCGGCGCCCCGATAGTCCTCGATCTCGCCGCCGTCGGCGTCGCCCCGCCGCAGCGCCACCACCGCGCCGAACGCCCCCAGCTCCAGCAGGACGTAGAAGACCACGTACGCGACGGTCGCCGCAACGGCCAGCGCGAGCGCGTCGTCGGTGCGGCCGGAGGCGACCGCGAAGGCGCCCAGCGGAGCGATGATGTACCCGGCCTGGGCCACCGAGGACCAGGCGAGCAGCCGTACCATCCGGCGCTGGCGTAGCGCGACCAGGTTGCCGACCGTCATGGTGAGCACGGCGAACGCGGCCAGGGCCGGCCCGGCGACGTCCAGCCACGGGCGCAGCGCTGCCACCGCCACGTAGAGGATCGCCACCACCCCGCCGAGCTTGGACGCGGTGGACAGGTACGCGGCCACGGGCAGCGGCGCGCCGTCGTACGCGGCCGGGGCCCAGGCGTGGAACGGCACCGCGGCCACCTTGAAGGCGAGCCCCACCAGCACCAGCACCACGGCGGCGGCGGCGAGCGGGACATCGCGCAGCTGCGCCTGCTCGGCGAGGGCGGTGCGCAGGGCGTTGAAGTGGACCGCGCCGGTCACCGCGTAGAGCAGCGCGGCACCGAGCAGGGTGACCGCGGTGGCGACCACGCTGACCACGAAGAAGGTGACCGCGCCCTCGGCGCTCGCCGCGGTGCGCCGGCGCAGCCCGACGAGTACGAACAGCGGCAGGGTCAGCGTCTCCACCGCCACGATGAGGCTGATCAGGTCGCGGGAGTAGCCCAGCACCACGCCGCCCGTCATCGAGCAGGCCAGCAGGAACGCGTACTCCCCTGGCGGGACCGCCGCGACGCGGGTCGCCGGCACGGACAGCGCGAGCACCGCCAGGGTCAGCCCGGCGAAGAGCACCGCGACCAGCGCGCCGGTGTCGTCGACCCGGTAGGAGCACGCCGATGTCCCCGGTACGCAGAACGTGTCCCGGTCCGCCCCGGACCCGACCACGACCGCGGTCACCGCGGTGGCCGCGGCGCCGAGGGCCGTGGCGCCGAGCACCGCGCCCCGCCGCCCGGCGGCCAGGTCGAGGAGGAGGGCGAGCAGCGCCGTGCCCGCGGCGACGTACGCCGGCAGCAGCGCCACGTGGTCAACTGTCTGCACCATCAACGGCTCCCGGTGGCGAGCGTGGTCACGAGGGCGGTCACCGGGTCCGCCGCCATCCCGATGACGAGCGCCGGGAGCAGGCCCACGACGAGCGCGAGGACCACCAGCGGCGCCCACGCGACCAGCTCGGCGGGGGCCAGCCGGGGCGCGGTGATCCCGGCCACCGCGGGGGCGGCCGGGCCGTGCGTGACCTTGCGCAGCAGCCGCAGGAAGTAGGCTGCGGTGAGGGCACCGCCCAGGGCGGCGACGATCCCCAGGACCGTCCACAGTGGCCCACCGACCCGGAACGCGGCGACCACCGCGAACGCCTCCCCCCAGAAGCCGGCGAGCCCGGGCAGGCCGAGCGAGGCGATGGCGGCGAACCCGAGCACGCCGGCGAGCCCGGGTGCGGTCTCCCGCAGGCCGCCCAGGCGGACCAGGTCCCCGGTGTGTGCCCGGTCCTTGATCGCACCGGCGAGGAAGAACAGCAGGCCGGTGATGATGCCGTGGGCGATGTTCCCGATCAGCGCGGCTTGCAGGCCGGTCGCGTTGAGCGTGGCGATGCCGAGCAGCACGAAGCCCATGTGCCCGACGCTGGAGTAGGCGATGAGGCGCTTGAGCTCGGTCTGCGCCAGGCACACCAGGGAGCCGACGATGATCGCGGCGACGGCGAGCACGCCCAGGGTGGGCGCGGCCCGTTCCGCCCCGTCCGGCGCGACCCCGACGGCGACCCGGATCAGGCCGTACGTGCCCATCTTCAGCAGCACGCCGGCCAGGACCACGCTGCCCACCGTCGGCGCCTCGGTATGCGCGTCCGGCAGCCAGGTGTGCAGCGGCCAGAGCGGGCTCTTGACCGCGAACCCGATCGCCAGCAGCGTGAACGCGAGCAGCTGGGTGGTGCGGGACATGCCGCTGCCCGCGTCGGCAGTGAGGCGTACCAGGTCGGCGGTGCCGGTCGCGGCGACGACGGTGAAGATGCCGACCAGCAGCAGGACCGAGCCGAACAGCGTGTAGAGGACGAACTTGCGGGCCGCGTGCCGGCGCCCCGGGCCGCCCCAGACCGCGATCACCGCGAACATCGGCAGCAGCACGACCTCGAAGAAGACGAAGAACAGCACGAGGTCGAGGGCGAGGAACGTGCCGGTGATGCCGACCTCGATGACGAGCAGCAGGGCCACCAGCAGCCGGCCCCGGCCGGGGGCCGGGACGTTCCAGAGGGTGTAGCCGCAGCACAGGAGGGTGAGCAGGGCGGTCAGCACCACCAGCGGGTACGAGATGCCGTCCACGCCCAGGTGGAACCGCAGGTCGAGCCCTGGCGCCCAGGCCAGGTCGAGCTCGTGCCAGGGCTGCACCGGGGAGCCGCCGGCCCCGCCCGGCTGCGTGCCGGCCGTGCCCGGGTCGGCCGCGGCCGGGCCGGTCCACGCCGTGCGGTCCAGGCCGAGGAGGAGCGCGGCGAGCAGCGCGGCTCCGGCGGCGAAGGTGCCCACCATCCGGGCCGCCCGGTCGGCCTGCGCGGGCATCGCGGCGACGAGCACCGCCCCGAGCGCCGGGATGGCCAGTACGGCGACGAGCGCGGCGGTCATGAGAGCCCGCCCAGTGTCGCGGCGGCGACCCCGACCAGCAGCGCTCCGGCCAGGACCGCAGTGGCGGCCCGGGGCAGCCCGGCCCGGTGCGCGCGGGCCAGCGAGCCGCCGAGGTCGCTGGTGCCCCGGCCGGCGCCCTCCACCGCACCGTCCACAACGGACTCGTCGCCGCGCCGCACCACCCGCGCCAGCGCCCGGCTGGGCCGTACCACCGCCACCTCCTGCACCGCGTCGAGGTAGAACGCATTGGCGAAGACCGGCCGCAGCGGGCCGAGCACGCGGGCCGGGTCGGCGGCCGGGTCCCGGCGCCAGGCCAGCCACGCGCCGAGCACGCCGAGCGCCAGGCAGGCCAGGGGCAGGGCCATCGCGGCGCTGAGGTGGACCAGCTCCACCGCCTCCTGGAGGGCCTGCGCCCTGGTCGCGGGCCCGGAGTACTCGCCGACCCACTCGGCCGGGGCGGGCGAGCGCAGCCGGTCGGTGAAGCCGTGCGCGAAGGCGGCGAACCCGAGCAGGGCGCTCGGCACCGCGAGCAGCACGACCGGCCACAGCATGACCCCCGGCGGCTCGTGCGGGTGCTCCGCGGCCGGCGAGCGCGGGGTGCCGAAGAACGTACGCAGCCAGAGGCGGGTGGCGTACCACGCGGTAACCACGACCCCGACCAGGCCGGCGGTGAAGACCATCACCGCCACCCAGCCGTTCTTCCCCTGCGCGGCGGCGAGGACCGCGTCCTTGCTCCAGAACCCGGCCAGCGGCGGCAGCCCCATGAGCGCCCCCAGCCCGATCGTCATCGACCAGAACGTGGCCGGCATGCCGCGGCGCAGCCCGCCCATTGCCGCCATCGAGTTGGACCCGACCGCGTGGATCACCGAGCCGGCGCCCAGGAACAGCAGCGCCTTGAACGCCGCGTGGGTCAGCAGGTGGAACAGGGCGACCGCGGTGGCCCCGACCGACAGCGCAGCGGCCATGTAGGCCAGCTGCGACACGGTCGACCAGGCGAGCACCCGCTTGATGTCGTCCTGCGCGGTGGCCGCAAGCGCGCCGAGCAGCATGGTGACCGCGGCCATCACCCCGAGCACGGCGAGCGGGACAGACCCCGCGTCGAAGACCGGGAACAGCCGGGTCACCACGTAGATGCCGGCCGCCACCATGGTCGCGGCGTGGATGAGCGCACTGATCGGGGTCGGGCCGGCCATCGCGTCCGGCAGCCAGGTGTGCAGCGGGAACTGGGCGCTCTTGCCGGCCACACCGGCGAGCAGCAGCAGCGCCACGGCGGTCAGCCGGCCGGCCGACACCTCGCCCGCCGCCACCGCGCTCAGCACGTCGGCGATCCGGAAGCTGCCGGCGCTGACGCCCAGCAGCACGATGCCGAGCAGGAAGCCGACGTCGCCGGTGCGGGTCACGATGAACGCCTTCACCGCCGCCTTCGGGGCCTCCGGCAGCCGGCGGTCGTGGCCGATCAGCAGGTACGAGCAGATGCCCATGACCTCCCAGCCGACCAGCAGCACGATCAGGTCACCGGCCACCACGACCAGCAGCATCGCCGCGGTGAAGAGGCTGACCTGGGCGGCGTACGGGGCGTACCGGTCGTCGTCGGCGAGGTAGGCGACCGAGTAGACCTGCACGGCCAGCGCCACCACGCCGACCGCGAGCGCGACGAGCAGGGCGGCGCCGTCGATGCGTACCCCGAAGGTGACCGGCAGGCCGCCGAAGTCGGCCAGCTCCGTATAGGTGCCGTACGGACCGTCCACGGTGAGCGCCAGCCACGCGGCGACCAGCAGCGCCACGGCGGCGCCGGTGATGCCCAGCGCCGCCGCCAGGCGCCGGCCAGCGCCCGGCCAGACCAGCCCGAGCAGGGCCGCGATGAAGGGTACGGCCGGCAGCAGCGGCCCGAGGGTGTCCGGTGACATCAGGCGGCCCCGACCGGGGCTGGGTGGGGTTGCTCCGCGCTGGCTTCCGGCCGGGGGCCGGTGCCGTCCGGCGGTCCGCTGCGGTCAGGCGGGCCGGGCGGCGGGGAGCCGTCCGGCGGGAACGGCGTGTCATCTGGTGGCCCGAGCGCCGCGGTGTCGTCGGGCGGCGCGAGCGCCACGGTGTCCAGCGCGATGGTGGCGTGCAGCCGGTAGAGCTGTAGCACGATCGCGAGCCCCACACCCACCTCCGCCGCGGCGATGACGATGACGAACAGCGCGAAGACCTGGCCGGTCGCGGGCAGCGCGGCCTGGACCGTCGCGTCGGCGGTGACCAGCACGAGGTTCACCGCGTTGAGCATCAGCTCGACCGACATCAGCAGCAGTACGGCGTTGCGCCGGCGCAGTACGCCGTACACGCCGATGCCGAAGAGGAGTGCGGCCGTGACGTATGGGATCACCGGATGCATCAGCGGCGCTCTCCTGGTGCGGGTCGGGGCTCTGGGGCGCTTCCGGCGGGCGGCGCCGGGCGGGAGCCGATCTCCGGCCGCGAGATGACGATGGCGCCGACCAGCGCGGCCAGCAGCAGCACGGACAGCACCTCGAACGGCAGCACCCAGGAGCGGAAGATCTCCGTGCCGAGCAGCTCAGCGCTGCCGGTCGGCGGGGTGTCAACGCGCGTCCAGCGGTACGCGTCCACGAGCAGGACCGCCAGCCCCAGCCCTGTCCCGCCGCCTACCAGGAACGCCGGCCACCCGGGCCGGTCCAGGTCGTGCCGGGCGCCGATGGGTGCGCGGGTGAGCATCACCGCGAACAGCAGCAGGACCACGACCGCGCCGACGTAGAGCAGGATCTGGACCCAGGCCACCAGCTCCGCGGCGAGCACCAGGTAGAGGCCGGCCACTGCGCCGAGCGTCACCACGAGCCACAGCCCAGCCCGTACGACGTGCCTGGTGGCCACCACCAGGAGGGCGGAGCCGAGCGCGACGGCACCGAGCGCCGTCAGGAGGAGGTCGGCGCTCGTCACGACGCCGCCTCGGGATCGGGGGTGGCGGCCGGTCGGGGCACCGCGGCAGCCTTGGCGGGCGCGGCAGCCTTGGCCGGCCCAGTGGCCTTGGCGGGTCCAGTGGCCTTGGCGGGCGCGGCGGCCTTCTTGGCCACGGTCGCCTCCTCCTTGGCGGGCTCGCCGTTGGGGTCGTGCGCGGGGGGCGGCGGCACGGTCCACATCCACTCGCGCAGCCGGCCACGCTCGTGCAGCAGGTCGCGGATGTCGTACTCCGCGTACTCGAACTCGGGCGACCAGAAGAGCGCGTCGAACGGGCACGCCTCGATGCAGATGCCGCAGTACATGCACAGCGAGAAGTCGATGGCGAACCGGTCGAGCACGTTGCGCTGGCGCGCCCGGGCGGCGCCCGGCACCACCACCTCCTCCTTGTGCGAGTCGATGTAGATGCACCAGTCCGGGCACTCCCGGGCGCACAGCATGCAGACCGTGCAGTTCTCCTCGAGCAGGGCGATCACGCCGCGCGAGCGCGGTGGCAGGTCCGGCTCCACGTCCGGGTACT